>DATMSP010000014.1:0-52676 GCA_035565295.1 Cellvibrio sp.
TGATACTCTGGAAAAAATTGCAGAGGCATTAAACATTGCAGTCAAGGAATTATTTGCCTTTGACGATGTGAATTGATTTTCCTCCTGTTATTTTTTATCAAAACCGGATCCATTTTTTAGCAGCGAAAATAATTTTTTCAGAGGTTTTCTAGCGTTTTTTTATCATCTGTCAATGCGCTTGCCCGCCACAGATACCAAGCGGCTATAGTGCCATAAGGGCTGCAGGCCAACCCGACCTGCTGCAGCATTTTGCGGCTGGGTAAATCCTTGAGGGATTTTAGTTTGCGGTAGCCATTGCGTACCCCAAAATCGTCCAGTGGAAAAATATCAAGCCGCTCCAAGGTATAGATAAGCAGCATCTCTACCGTCCAGCGGCCAATACCGGGGAGAGAGGTCAGGCGTAGTATCAGCTCTTCGTCGGTCATCTTGTCGGCAAGAGACCTGCAGGGTATCAAGCCGCTGAGTGCGGCTTCTGCTATGGCTTTGAGCGTGACAATTTTTCTCCGTGAGAAGCCGCAGCTGCGCAGTAGCTCCTCTTCTGCTGATTGCAATTCTTCGGCCGTGGGAAAGCGTTGTTGGTACAGGGCGAGCAGGCGGCCGAGTATAGCGTCTGCGGCGCGTGCGTGAAGTTGCTGGTAGGCCACGGCTCTTACCAGGGCTTCATAGGGATCGCGTTCGGGTTTGGGGAGATGCGTGCACATGCCCAGGGTGATGATTAGCTGTGCCCAGTCAGCGTCTATCTTGGCTAGATGCTCGCTGGCCAAGCGGTAGCGATCCTTGTGATTTCCGGTATTGTTGTTCTTATTATTTTTCGTCATGGCCTGATCTCGCTGCACTTTGTGCATAGAATCCTGTGAGTGTCTCGGTAATCGCAAGAGGCTAACAAGTTAGTTACTGGTTTGCATCCTGTTGTATCTGGGTATAGCCAATTTTGTTAATTGCAGCGCAAGATTCGGAGTGCAATGCCGTGCTCTATGGCAATATAGTAGACGCTAAGCCAATCTTGTGATGATCGCTATGAAACCTATAATATCAGTAACATCTCTTGCCAAGTCCAATGTCTGTAATGATCTCCGCTGGGCCTTGGTGACGGCGCGCGATCCCGACGCAGATGGGCAGTTTTTTTATGGAGTCAGCAGCACTGGCATTTATTGTCGGCCATCATGCCCATCGCGTTTGCCTCGCGCAGAGAATGTACAGTTTTTTATTACTGCGGCGGAGGCGGAGGTCGCTGGATTCCGCCCTTGCCAACGTTGCAAACCTGAACGATTAATGCAGGATCATATTCATGCGGATAAAATTATTCAGGCTTGCCGTCTGCTTGATGCTGGTGAGAATGCGCCGGGATTGGCGGAATTGGCCGCGCATTCAGGGTTGAGTAAAGATTACTTTCAGCGTGTATTCAAACGTATTGTTGGCCTAACGCCCAAGGCCTATGCCCAGGCTCGGCGTGCACAGCGGTTGCGCGAGCAACTGGCAGAAGGCAGCTCAGTGAGTGATGCTATTTTTGCTGCTGGCTATAATGCTAGCAGCCGTTTTTATACGGAAGCTAAGGAGGTGCTGGGTATGACAGCGAGTTCTTATCGCAAAGGTGGCAGCAATGCCAAAATTCGCTTTGCTGTAGGTGAATGTTCCCTCGGTGCTATTTTGGTTGCGCAAAGTGAGCAGGGAATCTGTGCGATCCTGATGGGTGATGAGCCAGCTGTATTGGTGGAGGATTTGCAACGGCGCTTTCGCAATGCCCTGCTGATGGGTGGCGACAGCACTTTTGAACAAGTGGTGGCGCAGGTGGTGGGTTTTGTCGAAGCGCCTGGGCTCGGGTTGGATTTGCCGTTGGATATTCGCGGCACCGTTTTCCAGCAGCGAGTGTGGCAGGCGCTCTGTGAAATTCCCCCAGGTACGCGAGCCACCTATAGTGAGATTGCCAATCGCATTGGTGCTCCCAAGTCTTTTCGCGCTGTGGCCTTGGCATGCGGGGCCAATCCGCTTGCGGTAGCGATCCCCTGTCATCGCGTTGTGCGCAATGATGGCGGTTTGTCGGGTTATCGCTGGGGTATAGAGCGTAAACGCGCTCTCTTGGAAACCGAGTTACAACAGGCTCAATTGGCGCAGCGGGAATCTTGAGAATCTCTGAAAAATGTCGATGAAGCAGTTGGCGCAAGGCAAAAACAGGTAGCTTATCAAAGCGGGGCAGCACAAAAGCGGAGTTTAGGCAGGTTACCTGTCTTTAACACAGCTATAACCGCCTAGGTGATTTTTTCAGAGGTTACCTTGAGTTTTTCAATTTATTTTTCTTATAACCTATGCGGCTCTAGCAATGACTCCAGATTTATTTTCTCGGGAATCAACCCAATGGTGCGAGCAAATTTGTGAAGGCGCAGTTGTACTGCGCGGATTTGCTTTAGACCGGGATAGTCTTTTGCTCGCAGAAATTGCCAGAATTGTCGCGGCGGCTCCATGGCGAAAAATGGTGACGCCAGGTGGTCTGCCCATGTCTGTTGCAACCACCAGTTGCGGTACTGTCGGCTGGGTGAGCGACGTTTATGGCTATAGATATTCTCCGCGCGATGCACGTTCACAGGCCCAATGGCCAGCGCTGCCATTGAGCTTTCTTGAGCTGGCTCAAGCCGCCGCTGCGAAGGCAGGGTACGAACATTTCCTGCCTGATTCCTGCTTGATTAATTGCTATGGCATTGCAGCAAAAATGTCCCTGCATCAGGATAGGAATGAAAAGGATTTTACCCAGCCCATTGTTTCAGTTTCACTGGGTTTGCCGGCCACTTTTCTCTGGGGTGGCATGCAGAGAGGCGATAAAGCCCTTCGCATTCCCCTGGTTCATGGCGATGTTGTAGTTTGGGGTGGGCCGGCTCGTCTGCGCTTTCACGGTGTGCAACCTGTTAAAGCTGGAGTGCATTCCCTGCTTGGCGAGCAGAGAATAAATTTAACCTTCCGCAAGGCTCTGTAAAAATTATTTGTGGAAATGCGGCCATAAAAAAACCCAGCGCAAGGCTGGGTTTTTTACAGCAACGCAAAAATGAATTAACGAGTTTGTTTGCTGGTTACTTTAGTTGATACAGCACCTACTACGCGACGGTTTTCTTCGCGACCAGTAGCAGTGGTGTTGTCGGCAACGGGCTTGGCTTCACCGAATCCAGTGGCAGTGATACGATCAGCGGCAATATTGAACTTGCTGATCAATACTTGCTTAACCGCATCGGCACGTTTTTGTGACAAGGTTTTGTTGTAAGCGTCGGAGCCTACGCTGTCAGTGTGACCTTCAACAGTCACAACCGTGTTAGCGTATTGGTCCATGAATTTGGCAAGGTTGCCAATATCATCCACGTATTGATCTTTCACAACAGCTTTTGCATTGTCAAACTTAACAGCCAGTTTGATGGAAACAGTTTCGGTCAATTCCAGTGGGCAGCCAACGCTGTCAACTTTGTATTGTTTTGGGGTGTCAGGGCACTTGTCCTTTGAGTCCAGTACGCCATCGCCATCGCTATCGACTTCCACTACAGCAGGCGCTGGTGCTGCTACAACTGGAGCGGCTTTAACAGGAGTGTGGCCGAACAGGTAGCTGATACCGGCGTTAACGGCCAGATCGGTATATTCTTCGTCAAGGCTGTTGAGCGCGCGTACATCGGTACGGAACTCCCAGTTGCCGCCCAGGCTGCGTTTTACGCCGGCACCGAGGTTAACCAAAGTGTCGCGAGCTGAGCCGAAGTCAGTTTTCAGTTTTTGATCGCCAACACCAAAGGCCACAAATGGGCGCCACAGGCTGGTGGTGTCGATATTGTAAAGTGCATCGAGACGGTATTGTGTGCCGTCGATGTCTATGTTGCTGTTGTTTAATTGAGTTTCGAAAGCAGTGCCTACAGCTTCCAGTGTCCAGTTGTCATTAATAACATAACCCAGGCCCAGGTTAACAGCAGTTGCGTCGTCTCTTTCTTCTTCAAAAAACTCACGGCCTGCGCCAACTTGAACTTCAAATTTGTGGTTGTGTGCCATTGCGCTAGTAGAGACCAGAGTGGCAATCACAGCGGATAAAATTTTGGTATGCTTCTTCATGAGTAGAATCCGTAAGTAAAATAATATGACTCGTTGATAGTCGATCATCCGTCAGTAATAATCCGGCGATCCTTACAACAATCGTATGTAGCAAAGCGGGTTGGCTTCATGCCGGAATTTGCATGCTTCTGCAAACATTGACTTCCTGTTTTTTTATTATCGGGGGCGATACCTTAACAAATTATTAACGCGCTTGAAACAATAAATCCCACACCCCGTGTCCGAGCTTCTCTCCACGCTTTTCGAATTTGGTCAAGGGGCGATAACTTGGGCGTTCAGAATACTCACCTTGATCTAGGGTGTTGATAAAATTTTTGGCGCCACTCATAACCTCTAGCATATGTTCTGCATAGGCTTGCCAATCGGTAGCCATATGAAATATTCCCCCGTTTTTGAGTTTTGGGTGAATATTTTGAACAAATACTGGTTGTAAAAGGCGGCGCTTGTTGTGTTTTTTCTTATGCCAGGGATCGGGAAAATATAATTGCAAACGGTCAATCGTGGCATCTGGAATACAATCTTCCAGCACATCCATGGCGTCAGCCATATAGACCCGCAGGTTTTTAATGCCCTCTTTGCCAGCATTATTAATCAATTTGCCTACGCCCGGCGGATGCACTTCAATACCAATAAAATCCTTCTCCGGTTCATTGCGTGCCATTTCCAGTAGCGAATCGCCCATGCCAAAGCCAATTTCCAATACCAGCGGAGCCTTGCGTCCAAATATGGCTACTGGGTCTATAGGGCCCTGATACAGGCTTAAACCATAGGTTGACCACCAGGTCTCGAAAGCGCTTTTTTGCCCCAGAGTGATTCGCCCGGCGCGTATTACAAAGCTGCGGATGGATTTGGGTTTAAATTCGGGCTTAATAAGAAACCCTTCCTCACCCGCGTCTGGGGAGGAGATAAATTCAAGTGAGTTGGACATAAATACCGTGATTTCAAAAATGCCGCCCGAAAGCGCCAGCAGCTTAGCGGCGGATGCCATATGCCACAAGGGCTGTCCAGCCCAGCAAAAAGCTCAGGCCGCCAAAAGGCGTTATTATACCCCATTGTTTCGCTGCACCTAGGGCTAAGGCGTACAAACTACCAGAAAACAGCAGGATACCCGCCAAAAATGCCCCGCCGGCAAGCCTTAGTGCCCTGGATCGGGGGTTGCGCTCAACCAATAGGGCGGTTAGCAGCAGCGCCAACGAGTGGTACATCTGATACTCGGCGCCGGTATGAAAAATGACCAGTGATTCGGCAGTGAGGCTGTGCTTGAGGCCGTGAGCTGCGAAAGCGCCTAAGGCGACTGAGCTGAGGCCGCTTAATGCGGCGAAACTTAAAAAAAATCGTTGCATGGTAAAGTACAAAATAAAAAAGCCGCGCATTGCGCGGCTTTGAGGGTCAAAAAGAGTCGATCAGGCTTCCATCATCATGGATTTAACCTTGTTCATGGCATTTTTTTCCAACTGACGGATGCGCTCGGCAGAGATGCCATATTCGGCAGCCAAATCATGCAGAGTCGCTTTATCATCATTCAACCAACGGCGCTGTAAAATAGCGCGACTGCGCTCGTCCAGTTTCAGCATGGCTACTTCCAGGCCGCTGACATTGGATTCTTCCCAATTGGATTCTTCCAGGCGAACCGCAGGATCATAGCGGTTGTCCTCCAGGTAGTGAGCCGGAGCGACATAAGTATCGTCCTCATCGTCCTCGCCTGCGTCAAAGCCCGCGTCATAAGAGGCCAAGCGGCCCTCCATTTCGCGAACCTGCTTGATATCAACGCCTAAATCCTGAGCTACAGCGGCGGCTTCATCATTGCTCAGCCAGGCCAGGCGCTTTTTCGCAGTGCGAAGATTAAAGAAGAGCTTGCGTTGAGCCTTGGTGGTGGCAATCTTGACTATGCGCCAGTTGCGCAGGATAAATTCGTGGATTTCGGCTTTGATCCAATGTACCGCGAAGGAGACCAGGCGCACCCCCTTCTCAGGATTAAAGCGTTTAACCGCTTTCATCAGGCCGACATTACCCTCCTGGACCAGGTCGCCGAGTGGCAGGCCATAGCCATTATAAGAGCGGGCGATATGCACCACGAAGCGCAAATGAGCCATAACCAGCTTGCGTGCGGCATCGAGGTTGCCATTGAAATAAAGGTCGTTTGCCAACTGTTGCTCTTCTTCCACGCTGAGAATGGAGAAGCTGCTCACCGCTTGAACATAGGCATTCAGATTTGCACCGGGCGCTAAAACGCCGATTGGCTGCAGGCTGGTGTTTACGTTCATTGATATAACTCCATTAAGATCGTCTTTTGAGTGTAGCATTTGTGATTTTAGAGTGCTACGGGGACAAAAGTTCCGCAAGTGATGCTTGTCACTATTTTAAGGGCTTATCGCGGTCAAAATAGAGAATTCAAGACATGTAGGCGCAAAAAGGGACAGTATCTTTTGTTCTTGGTTGATTAAAACCTAAATTACCCGGCAAGTTTGCCGTATTTTCTCTGTCTTCCATCAATAATCTGGTCTACTCGGCTGCAGAGAAGCAGCGCAGGCAAGTCTTTTGCTGCGGGGCAACCTAGGCAGTCATGGCGGTTGCCTAACTGTAGGGTGGAGACTCTCCGCTACAATTCATAAAAACCCTGTTTTGTAGCGGACGGATGCAATAGGTTAGCGAGGTTGGATGTGATACAAATGCCTGACGACTGCTATCCAGGCCCCAGCCAAGCCTGTGACACCGGCGAGCAATACCAGTTGGATGCTGCCAAAAAAGCCCAGGCCCTGCAGGCGAAAATTGCTTTGATAGAGATTGGCCAGTTGCGCGGTTGTGCTGGATACCCATAAAAAGCCCAGGCCCAGTATCAACAGGGCAAACAAGCCCCCGCCTATGCCGTACCAGAGGCCGGTATATAAAAAGGGTCTCGCAACATAGGCATCAGTGCCACCCACCAGCTTTATGACCAGTATCTCGTCGCGACGGTTTTCAATCGCCAGGCGGATGGTATTGCCAATAACCAGCAATACACCCAGGGCGAGTATCCCCCCCAGCCCAAACACCAGCTTTTTGCCCAGTGCCATCAGCTGTTGCAGACGTTTTACCCATTGCATATCCAGGCGAACATCGGCGACTGAAGGGTCGGCGACCAGGAATTGTTCCAGCGATGTGATGGCACTATCGGAAGCATTTTGCAGGCGTGGTGTTACCAGTAAGGCGCCGGGCAACGGATTTTTGTCGAGACTATCCACCACGTCACCCAAGCCTGAATGGGATTTGAACTCTGTTAACCCTTGTTCTGGGGATACGTAGACTACCTTGGCGATATCGGAGCGCGCTGCTATGCGACTGCGCAGTGCTTCGGCTTTCAGGTCGCTTACGTCAGGGCGTAAAAAAACAGATATTTGGCTGGAGCCCTCCCAGTTTTCACCTAATTGCTGCAGGTTGGCGAAGCCGATATAAAGTGTTGCCGGCAGGGCAATCGCTATGGCAATCACCAGCCAAGTCATCAGGCTTTGGAAAGGCGCATCGAGCAGGCGCACCAGGCTGTCGATGGCGGAAGTGCTGTGGTGAGCAATATAGGCATCGAATTTATGGCTTAAACGCACTTTGCTTTGCACTGCGCCCTGCGGGCGAGCGGGTTGCTCCGGCTCAGGGGCGCGAGCTGCCGGACGAGGCGTGGCGCTTGCTCCCCGACTGCTGACTGCGGGGCGTGTACGCGGGGCACCAGTGACTGAGGGACGTTGTGATTTCACCAGAGGACTCCATCGTGTACAAGCTTGCCTTCAACCAGGCCAAGGATGCGTTTATTCATGCGTTTTAACAGTTCGACATCGTGGCTGGCGATCATAATTGTCACGCCCACATCGTTGAATTGGCGAAATAAGGTCATAATTTCTTCAGACAGCTCTGGGTCGAGATTCCCTGTGGGCTCATCTGCCAGCAGCATGCTGGGCTTGTTCACCACAGCGCGGGCTATGCCCACGCGCTGTTGCTCGCCGCCAGACAGGACAATCGGATTCAAGCGTTCTTTTTCGAGTAAGCTTACCTTATCCAGCGCCGCGCGCACGCGACGGCCAATCTCTTGATGAGGCAATCCGGCTATTTGCAGGGGCAGAGCCACGTTATCAAAAACGGTGCGGTCGAACAGCAATTGGTGGTTTTGGAATACCACGCCAATATTGCGGCGATAGTGAGGGATTTGCCCTGACGACATATGGCCGAGATCCTGGCCATCGACAATAATCAAGCCGTTGCTGGGCCTTTCCATTAGCATGATCAGTTTCATCAGGGTGCTTTTGCCGGCGCCCGAGTGGCCGGTTAAAAACAGCATTTCCCCTGGTTCTACATCAAAACTGACGCGGGAGAGAGCGTCAAAACCGCTGTGGTAGCGTTTACTGACGTTGTCAAAACGTATCACGACTATTTATTCCTCAGTATTAAATAGGGCTGCAATAAAAGGCTCTGCGGCAAAAGGCTGCAAATCGTCTATACCCTCGCCGACACCAATAAAGCGCACTGGTAATCCGAATTTTTTACTCAGGGCAAAAATGACTCCGCCTTTGGCAGTGCCGTCGAGTTTGGTCAGTGCCAGCCCTGTAACCCCCGCCGCTTCAATAAACTGTTGGGCTTGATTGACCGCGTTCTGGCCGGTGCCCGCATCCAGTACCAGTAAAACTTCATCCGGCGCCGAGGCATCCAGTTTGCTCATTACGCGTTTTACTTTAGCGAGCTCATCCATCAAATGGTTTTTATTGTGCAGGCGGCCTGCGGTATCGGCGATAACTACATCAAGGCCGCGCGATTGTGCAGCCTGCAGGGCATCAAAGATAACGGAGGCTGAATCGGCACCCGTATGCTGGGCAATAACCGGAACATTGTTGCGCTCGCCCCAGATTTGCAGCTGTTCGACCGCCGCCGCGCGAAAAGTATCCCCAGCCGCCAGCATGACCTTTTTGCCTTCATTTTGCAGGCGTTTTGCCAATTTACCTATAGTGGTTGTTTTGCCTACGCCGTTTACGCCAACGACCAGGATGACATAGGGCTTTTTGCTTCCATCAATGACCAGTGGCTTTTCCACCGGGCGCAGCAGCGCGGCGAGCTGCTCGCGCAGAGCGGCATAGAGCGCATCAGAGTCGGCGAGCTGCTTGCGCGCAACCGCCTTGGTCAGGTTGTCGATAATCTCGCTGGTTGCCTCCAGGCCTACGTCTGCGACCAATAACTGCGATTCCAGCTCTTCAAACAACTCGTCATCAATGGTTTTGCGGCCCAGTAATAGGTTGCCGAGCCCTTCAGCAAAGTTACTACTGGTGCGGCTTAAGCCCTGTTTGATTCGGGCAAAAAAGCCGAGCTTGGCGGGTTGTTCAGGTGCTTGGGCGGGTGTTTCGGAGATGCTGGCAGCCGCGGGTTCTGACGCCGGGGGTGTATCGGCTGCGGCGGCTTCAGGCTTAGGGGCTGCCTTGGGCTCAGACTTCTTAAAAAACTTGGAAAACATAAATAATCAGGTTCGCAATAGATAAGTAAGGGAGATACGCACTGCAGAATCGGAATATGGCTATTTCCTGAATCCTATGAAAGCCGCTATGCTATCACTTCTTAGCAGATATTGAGCATAATCCTTGAAAGCTTCGCGTTTATCATCGCAAAACTCCCCGCGCCAATCGCCGATGGGTTCCGGTCAATTGCGCCTTATTGGTGGTAGCTGGCGCGGCCGCAAACTCAGCTTTCCCGATGTAGAGGGATTGCGTCCTACAGGAGACAGGGTCAGGGAGACCCTGTTTAACTGGCTGGCACCTGAAATACAAGGGGCTCGCTGCCTGGATATATTTGCCGGGTCGGGTGCCTTGGGGCTCGAGGCATTATCGCGCGGTGCGGGTATGGGAGTGCTAATAGAGTCCAATATTAAGGCTTCGGCACAACTGCGCGTTCACCTGAATACGCTGAGTGCTGAGAATGGCCGAGTAGTTCATGGAGATGCTGTGCGCCTGTTGCAGCAGGGCAACAGCGAGCTGCCCTATCATATTGTTTTTATAGATCCCCCCTTCAGTTTGAATCTCTGGCAAACCGTCATAGATGCATTGGAGGCGGGAAATTGGCTTGCGGATGATGCTACTATCTATGTTGAATCAGGCCGTGACTCTGAGTATCACCCACCTATAAACTGGCAGTTGCATCGCGAAAAGCATGCTGGCCAGGTATGTTATCGCCTTTTTTACCGCGAAAAATAAAAGGCGCTATGGATGGCCATAGCGCCTTTATAAAGTGCAGCTTTTCAGATGGATTATTTGCTTACAACATCCACGAAGTCGCTGTACAAACCATCTTTATCAAAAGCAGCTATCTGGAATACATAATTACCTTCCAGCCAGGGGAAGTTATAGGTATTAGTCCAGGCATCATTAACTGAAATGTAAGTGAATGTATTGGCTGAGGCCAGTTTATAGCGAATTTCATATCCTGCAATTTCAGTAATATCCAGCACACTGCCATTTTGCCGCATATTGGGGGCAATCCAGCTCATGCCTACAGGACCGGCCACTTTTGTGGTTATTACCCCATTGTTATTGGTTGTGGTCGATGCCGATGAACTGGATAAGCTGGCCTTGGAAGAGGAGCTTACAGTTGCAGGTACAGAAGACGAGCTGACAGAAGATTTCGATATTGCCGTAGCCGTAGAAGAGTTAGCTGCTGAAGACGAAGAAGAACTGACAGATGTCGAGCTATCGAGGCTGCTAATTTTGAACCAATTCATGTTAAAGCCACCGGTAGCTGCTTTTATATCAAAGCTGTGGGTGCCTTTGCTCAAGGTAATAACGCGCTCTATCAGAACCCAGTTTTGCCAACCGCCAGTGCTGGCTACAGAAACGGTATCGTAAACCGCACCGGTTGAGGATTCCACCAGGGAAAATTTGCCTCCACCAGATTCACTTGCAACACGATAGGTTATTTTATAGCTGCCCGCAGCAGAGACTTCGACACTGGTGCCGCTGTAAGACATCCAATCACCGCTATCGATGGCGCCAACATTTAATCCTCCACCGGTATCGGTAGTCGTTTCGGTTTTCACGCCGCCCATAGTTGAATAGTTTTCAGCTTCAATGGTTTTATTTAATGGTGCAGACACTTCTTCAAATTTGATCCAATTCAAATTGAAACCACTGGTAGTGGCAGTAATACCAAAATTATGGGTGCCGGCTGTGAGGTTCACTGTGTGCTCTACGGTTGTCCAGTTTTGCCAGCCTCCAGTATTGGGAACAGAAACTGTGTCATAGGCATCTTTGCTGCCTGCTTCATTTAAAATGAATGACCCCAGGCCATATTCGCTGGCAACGCGATAGCTGACTTTATAGGTGCCGGTTTTGGGAATGGTCACAGGTGTTTTTGCAAAATTAAGCCAGTCGCCAGTATCTATAGCGCCAACATTATTGCCGCCGCCTGTATCGCTGGTGGCCTCTGTTGTTATGCCGCTCATTGTTGAATAACTTTCCGCTTTGATTGTCTGGTTCAGCGGAGTGTTTATTTCTTCAATTTTAATCCAATTGAGGTTAAAGCCGCCGGAGGTAGCCGTGATACCAAAATTATGAACGCCTGCAGTAAGAGTGACTGTGCGCTCTATAGTGGTCCATGCTTGCCAACTGCCCGTAGAGGGGACTGACACCGTATCGAAGGGAGCACTGCTGCCTGCTTCATTTAAAATAAATGCTCCGCCTCCGTATTCACTGGCGACACGATAACTGATCTTATAGGTGCCAGTTTTGGGAATATTAACGGGTGTCTTGGCAAAGTTGAGCCAGTCACTGGAATCTATTGCCCCAATATTATTGCCTCCACCCGTATCTGTGGTTGCTTCGGTTTTAATGCCACTCATGGTTGAATAATTTTCTGCCTTAATTGTCAGCGGCAGAGCTTGAGCTGAGGCTGCACTACTTGCTGCTGAGCTTGAGGTTACGGTAGCCGCTGAGCTGGCGACGACCGGTTTAGAGGATGCGACTGAGGATGCCGTAGGCGCTGTTGATGAGTTGGAAGAAGCTTTTACGGAGCTGGTGGTCACGGTTGTTGATGAGGCGACACTGGAGGCCTTGGAAGTGGTCGCCGTACTTGTCTGGCTGGATGATGACGCACTTGGATTTTCAATCTTAAACCAATTGACATTAAATCCACCTTTTGTAGCCACCAAGGCGAATTTATGTTGACCTGCTGGCAGGCTTACCGTGCGAGTAATCGTTGTCCAGGTTTGCCAGCCTTTGGTGACAGGCACTGTCACTGTATCATAGACGGTGGCTGTATCTGCTTCAATTAGGTTGAATTGTCCACCCAGGCTTTCGCTGGCAACCCGATAAGATATTTGATAAGTGCCGGTAGTAGGGATGTTGATGATATTGCTGGTGTAGGACATTGAATCTTGGGTATCAATACTGCCAACATTCATGCCGCCACCAATATCGGTTGTGGCTTCGACTTTAACGCCACTCATAGTCGCATAATTTTCAGCGTCTATTGTTTGTGGCAAATTGGCCCCAGCGTTGTCAATTCTAAACCAGTTGAGATTAAAGCCACCTTTAACCGCTTTAATATTGAAGCTGTGAGTGCCTTTCGTCAAAGTTACGGTGCGCTCTACATCAACCCAGTTTTGCCAGCCACCCGTACCGGGTACTGTCACTGTGTCATATACGCTTGTGCCTTCCGACAAAGTAAAGATGCTACCCGCTGATTCTGCCGCAACACGATAAACAATTTTATAAGTGCCCGTGGCGGGAATGACAACACTGCTGTTAACAAAGCTCATAGAGTCGTTTGTATCTATACTGCCGACATTCAAGCCGCCACCGATATCAGTGGTAGTTTCTTTTTTAACGCTCACCATCGAGTCATAATTTTCAGCTTGAATAGTTAAGGGGATGGCATTGCCGCTGCCACTTTTACTTGAGCTGGATGAGCTGACTACGGCTACGGGTGCTGCAGCCGCCTCGTAGCTGATTGTCAGCAGCGGAGCACAGAGAGACATGGCAAGAGTGACTTTTCGCACTACAGATTGCCAGCCTAGGCCGCGTTTCAGTTGCATGCGGTTGATAAAACCTAATTCAATTAAAATTTCACCCAAAGGAGCAGCTTGAGCGGCATCAAGCGGCGCTAGCTGTTGGCGCCTTTTTTTCTGCTCATTAATAGCAATGGTGAGTTGCTCAGGGGTGATCAATCCTTTACTGATTAAAATATCCCCTAGGCGATTTGTCGTTTGCGTGGCCATTATTGGATTCCTCAGTATTAACCGCGATAAAAAGCTAAAAAAAGCCGCATTTTTTTAGCGAAACATATTTAGTCTGTAAGAAAACAGCTTCTCTAAGCCTAGGAGATAAATTGAAAAGTGAGGTTAAAAATAGGGGGGTATGGATACAGTATTTTGAAATAGTAATTTGCTTTTTATGTTCATTTTCAGTGATGGAATAGATAATGATCAAAGCAAAGATTGATAAAGTATTAGGGGGTGCTATTTATTGAATTTAAATGTATATGGACAGGAGGTTTTGTACTTGGAGCATAAATTGTTTACCATGCCGCCCACTCCAACCAAACCCATGAGATAGCTCCTATGCGCAAAGTGGTTTATCCCGGCACTTTTGACCCCATTACCAATGGCCATATCGATCTGGTTGAGCGCGCCTGTCGGTTATTTGATCGCGTGGTGGTGGCGGTGGCAGCCAGCAACCGTAAAAATCCTCTGTTTACCCTGGATGAGCGTGTCGCCTTGGCACGTGAAACATTGTTGCATTTGCCCAATGTGGAGGTTTGCGGGTTTGATATATTGTTAGTAGATTTTGTGCGCCAGCAGAATGCTCAGGCGGTATTGCGCGGGTTGCGCGCCGTATCGGATTTTGAATATGAGTTTCAATTGGCCAATATGAATCGTGCATTGGCGCCAGATATGGAGAGTTTATTTTTGACGCCGGCAGAGCATCTCTCTTATATTTCTTCTTCAATTGTGCGGGAAATTGCTATTTTAGGTGGCGATATAGGCAAATTTGTGGCTCAACCTGTCGAATATGCCTTAAGGGAAAAATTTGCTCGCTGAAATATCGGACTTCGGTGTCTGTATGCGGGGGGAGGTTCACAGGGGATTAATTTGCATTGCTATCTTTCTGGGAGCAAGGTTTTGTGTTGCCCTGGCGCAGCCAATTTAACACCGCGAGACGGCTATCGAGCATATCGCGATAAGTTTGCAGCATCACGGCATTGGGCGCTTTTTGTTTTTCCAGGATACGCAGCCGTTCAGTTAAAAAGGCAATATCGTTCTCTACGGTAATGGCGACATCTTCGCTGTTAAATTCCGCATCACCAATATTTAATTTGGTCATAGCAATGATCCTACTCATCCCTTAATAAGGTTTCCTTTCCATTATCCTTACCTTTGTCGACAATATACAGACGATACTGACCTCAATCCTTGTAAGATATGTCTTACAGGGATTGCTTTTTGCTCAGAGTAAGGATGAATAGTCCTGTCGCCGCCAGGACAATCGAGGGGCCGGCAGGGCTGTCCCAATAGTAGGATGCCATTAAGCCCAGGCTTACCGCCAAGCAGCCTAATAAACTGGCGATAATTGCCATGGATTCCGGTGTGGAGGACAGGCGACGGCTGGCAGCAGCCGGGATAATCAACAGAGCGGTGATCAAAAGTACGCCAACTACCTTCATGGCAATGGCTATGACCAGCGCCATTAACAGCATCAATAGGGTTCGTACTCTGGCTACAGGCACCCCTTCTACCTCGGCCAGCTCCTCGTGCACAGTGATGGCAAGCAGGGGTCGCCATAGCCAGGCAATAACGATTATGACACTGGCTGAAATAATCCAGATGCTTGCCACATCCAGTGGGCTCACAGAGAGTATGTCGCCAAACAGATAGGCGAGAAGATCAATTCGTGTTTCGCTAAATAAGCTGACGCAGACCAGGCCTAAGGCGAGTGTGGAATGCGACAAAATGCCAAGTAGTGTATCGGTGGCCAAAAAGCGATTTTGCTGCAGGGCAACCAATACCAGGGCCAGCAAAAGGCAGCCCAGAGCCACCGCGAGATTCAGGTTGATGCCCAGCAATAATCCGAAAGTGACACCCAGCAGCGCTGAGTGTGCCAAGGTGTCGCCGAAATAAGCCATTCGCCGCCAAACGGCAAAGGCGCCCAGAGGGCCCGCAACCAGGGCAACCGCTATTCCTGCCAGAAGGGCATAGAGGAGAAAATCAGGCATGGTGATGGTGCTCGCAGGAGTCGGAACAGCCCAGGCCACCACTGATAACATCGCCGTGGGCGTTATGTTGGTGATCGTGGTGGTGAGTGTAAAGAGCGATTTGCGACTGTTTGCCTTGCTCGCCAAATAAAGCCAGATAGGCCGGATCGTTGCTGACCTGTTCGGGATGGCCGTGGCAGCACACATGTTGGTTGAGGCAAATCACTGTATCCGTTGTTGCCATTACCAGGTGCAAATCGTGGGAGACGAGCAGGACCCCGCAGTTACGCACCCTGCGAATATCGTTGATAAGGGCATAAAGTGCCGCTTGTCCGCTGATATCAACGCCTTGCACTGGCTCGTCCAGTACCAGTAGTTGCGGATTGCGCAAAAGCGCGCGTGCCAGTAACACGCGCTGGGTCTCTCCGCCAGAGAGCAGTTGCATGGGGGCTTTGACCAGTTTTTCGATGCCGGTCAATTGCAGTATTTCCTGCATATCTACCTGGGGTTTGCCACCCAGAGTAAGGAATCGCTCTACCGACAGCGGCAGGCTGGATTCCAGATGGAGTTTTTGTGGCATATAGCCAATGCGCAGGTCGGGGCGGCGCTCAATTTTGCCTTCGCTGATGCGGATCAATCCGAGGACGCTGCGTACCAGAGTGGTTTTCCCGGCTCCGTTAGGTCCAATCAAGGTAACAATTTTACCCTCTTCCAGGATCAAATCAGCATTTTTCAGTAAGTGCCTGCCATTGCGCACCACACCGATGGCGCTGGCGCGAATGAGAGCTTGGTTGTCAGGGTTGGTCATCTAATGGCCCGTTTTTTTGAGTGGCCTGGCACAAAGCGCAAAGACCGTTAATTTCTACGGAGTGACTTGTAAGGCTAAAGCCGGCTTCGGTCGCACAATCGACCAGTTTTTGGTTAAGCGAAGGGCTGTCCAATTCAACGGCTACACTGCAGTTCTGGCAAATTAAAAAGTGGCTTTGATGTTTTTGCGTCGGCGATGGGCAGCCGATAAAGGCATTCAGACTATTGATTCGATGAATCAATCCTTCTTCCAGCAGAAACTCCAGGGCTCTATAGACAGTAGGTGGTGCGACACGGCGAGTAGACGCGAGAGCCAGCATTTCCATCAGTGTGTAGGCCCCAAGGGGCTTGTGGCTCTGCCAGATTAAGCTTAAGACCTGTTCGCGCAACGCAGTCAGGCGCACGCCCCGATCGCTGCATAGCTGTCGTGCGGCAGTCATGGCGTGGCTAATACAGTGCGTATGATTATGCTTGCTACAGGCTATAGGGGCTGCGATAAGGCTCATGGATTGACTCTGCAGGGAAACAGACCTGCTATGTTACACTATAACTTTTCGATAAAAAGCATCATTTAGATAGGTATATATAGCAATGACAAGAATCCTGGGGCTGTTGGGCTGTGTAATGCTGATGGTGGCGGCCAATGCGCAGGCAAAGCTGAGGGTGCTCTCCAGTATCAAGCCGTTGACCTTGATAGCTCAGGAAATTGGTGGCGATAGCGCGATTGCGGATACACTGCTGCCAGCGTCTGCTTCGCCGCACGATTATCCGTTAAAAGTGTCCGATTATTCGCGGCTGCAAGCTGCCGATATTGTGTTGTGGGTGGGACCGGAGCTGGAGAGCTTCCTGCAAAAGCCTGTTGCTAACCTGCCGCGCGAGAAAGTTGTCACTGCTTATGCGCTCGCGGGGCTGAGCTGGCCCCTGGAGAGTCATGGGCACAGTGAAAAGCATGTTCATGAGCGCGATCCACATCTCTGGCTCAACCCTCAAAATGCGATAGTTCTCGCCCGCGCACTGGGTGAGCAATTAATGCGTCTCGACCCCGGCAACAAGGCTCTATATGTGCAGAATATAAAGAGGTTTGTTGATAAAACCACGCAACTGGATGAAATGTTGCGGCTAAAGCTTAAACCGCTGCAGGCTCGTGGATTCGCAGTCTACCATGAGGGTTATGGTCATTTTGTCTCTCATTATGGGCTTCGCCAGTTGGATTATGTCACTTTTACGCCGGAGCAGCGTCCCGGAGCAAAACACTTAAAAGAGTTGAGAGAGATTTTGGCTAAAGAGGGGGTTTGTCTGTTTCTGGAGCCCTATTATGAGCAGCCATCTGTGCTTAATTTGGCGCATGAGTTGAATTTGCGAACAGCAGTGCTGGATGCCTTGGGCAGTCAAAATAATATTGCGGACTATTCGCAATTATTGGGGCGCATGGCAGAAGCGTTTGTGAGTTGCCTGGGAGACAAAGGAGTTTGATGGGGGGCATAAAAAAATGCCCCGAGCTGTCACAACTAGCGTTATGAGCAAAATCACGGGGCCAACACAGGGTGAAACACAGGGGTCAAACAAAAACAAAATAGCGTAAAAACGAAGGGATTACGCTTCAGCTCGCCAGGTGTTGCCTGGCCAACTGCTAAAATTCACAGGGTTTGCGTAATACGCCTTGAGCCTGGTAAGGGCCGGGAGTACGGAGCGCATTGTTGCAAAGCTCAGCTGAATAGTTCCTGAATATTCAAAGCCTTAGATCGCTGTCTCTGCAAGAATTCTCACGTGACTCAATTTCCCATGGCAAGTTGCCATTCACTGCTTAATATCCGCCGCAAATTGCGGCTGGATTAGAACTTGATATTTGAGGCAGCTTCTTTGGCAATTTGCTCGGGAAGTTCGGCTTCGAACTTGGCGCTCAACAAGCGACCATAAAACTTGGCTTCTTGCTCTGTCTCAGCAGCAAATTCATCTTGTTTCACGGCTTGCGCTACAACAGGCGCAGTTGCTTTGGTGTCGGCAACTGCCAGGGTCAATAGTTGTTCAGATTTAACTTCATCGGCAAAAACAGGTGAGGCCAACAGTAAAGCTACGAGAACTAAAGGTGACTTTTTCATTTCCTATACTCCACTTGGGTTACGTTTGTTACTGAGATAATGTGTTACCTCTTGTTACACATAGTAACACATTGTTTCGCTTTGTCTAATATTTCGTGGATTTTTTTCAAACAAAATCGTTATATCTATATAAATCAGTAGATTAAAAAGTGCGAATAAAGGTATCACGCGCCAAAGTGTCGGTAACACTCTATTTGTAACCATTGCCTGTTAATGGTGCGTTAGTGCTTTTTGCCTGAAAGGGAGGCTGTTTGATACCCCTCCTTGGTGTATTCTGCCGGCCATTCCACTGCTGAAAGAAATTACATCATGGCTACAACAGCGTTTACCTCTTCTGCCGGCCCTCTGGTTTTGGTTGATGGCTCTTCTTATCTCTATCGTGCTTACCATGCCCTGCCACCCTTAACTAATTCCAAGGGCATGCCTACCGGTGCGGTGAAAGGCGTGATAAGTATGCTGCGGCGTTTACTTAAGGATTATCCTCAGAGCCAGATAGTGGTGGTGTTCGATGCTAAAGGTAAAACCTTTCGCGATGAGATATTTGCTGAATACAAAGCCAATCGCCCTCCCATGCCCGATGATCTGCGCCCGCAGGTACAGCCCATTTTCGACATAGTGGAAGCCATGGGGTTGCCGTTATTGGTCGTTGATAATGTTGAGGCCGATGATGTAATAGGCACGCTTGCGCACCAGGCAAGCGAATTGTCGCAGGATGTGATTATCTCCACTGGGGATAAGGATATGGCACAGCTGATCAATCAGCATGTCAGTCTGGTCAACACCATGGCCGATAGCTTTTTGGATATTCCCGCCATGACGGCCAAGTACGGTTTTGGCCCGGAGCTGATGATTGACTATCTGGCACTGATGGGCGACAAGGTGGACAACATTCCCGGGGTGCCGGGGGTGGGTGAAAAAACAGCTTTGGGCTTGATTCAGGGCATTGGTGGATTGGATGCTATTTATGCCAATTTGGAAAAGGTGCGCGAACTGGATTTTCGCGGTGCCAAAAAGATGCCGGAAAAGTTGCTTGAGCATCGCGAGATGGCCTATCTCTCTTATCGTTTGGCCACCATTAAAACCGATGTGGAGTTAGAGCTATGCCCCGCCACTATCAAAATAGCTGCGCCTGACAATTCGCGCCTGCGAGAATTATTTGAGGTCTTGGAATTTAAAGGGTGGGTTGCCGAGTTAAACCAGCCTGCAGTTGTGAGCAGCGCATCTCATGTTGAATTAGTAGCTACTGCAGAACAGGATCTTGCTATTCCCGCCGCTCCTGCGAAAGTGGAGAAGTTATACACCATTATTCTCGCTCAGGCGGAGTTGGATCAATGGCTGGAAAAATTGACAAAAGCCGAGCTGTTCTCCTTTGATACGGAAACCACCAGTCTCAATATTATGGACGCGCGCATAGTCGGGGTGAGTTTTGCTGTTGAGGCGGGCATTGCCGCCTATGTTCCCTGCGGGCATGATTATATGGGGGCTCCAGAGCAGTTAAGTATTGAAAGTGTGTTGGCGCAACTCAAGCCGCTGCTGGAGAATGCGGACAAGCGCAAAGTGGGCCAGAATCTGAAATACGATCGCAGTGTCTTGCTGAATTATGGTGTAGAGCTGCGCGGTATTGCTTTCGATACCATGCTGGAATCTTATGTGCTCAACTCCATTGGCAGCCGCCACAATATGGATGATCTCGCGCTCAAATATCTGGACTATACCGCTGTGACCTTTACCGATCTGGCCGGTAAGGGAGCCAAGCAACTTACCTTTAACCAGTTGCCTATAGATGAGGCTGGTCATTATGCCGCTGAAGATGCAGATATCACACTGCGTCTGCATCAAGTTATCTGGCCCAAGCTGGCTCAAATCCCAAGTCTCAGTCGAGTATTCCGCGAAATAGAAATGCCTTTGCTTGCGGTGCTCTCCACTATTGAGCGCAATGGTGCCCTGGTCGATGCCACATTATTGGGGCGGCAAAGTATTGAGTTGGGCGAGCGCATGACTCAGCTTGAACGCAAGGCTTACGAAATTGCCGGGCAGGAATTTAACTTGAGTTCGCCCAAGCAATTGGCTGCGATATTATTTGAACAGCAAAAACTGCCCGTCATAAAAAAAACACCCACAGGTGTACCCTCTACCGCAGAAGAGGTGTTGCAAGAATTGGCCCTGGATTATCCGCTGCCCAAGGTGCTGATGGAATATCGCGGTCTGGCAAAGCTTAAATCTACCTATACAGATAAGCTGCCACAGATGATCAATCCAAAAACCAATCGCATTCACACCAGCTATCATCAGGCGGTGGCGGCGACTGGGCGATTGTCTTCACAGGATCCGAATTTGCAGAATATTCCTATCAAGACTGCGGAGGGGCGACGCATTCGCCAGGCATTTGTTGCTGCGAAAGGTTACAAGTTGGTTGCTGCGGACTACTCGCAGATCGAATTGCGCATTATGGCGCATCTCTCGGGAGATGAAGGTTTGCTCAATGCCTTCGCACAGGGATTGGATGTGCATCGCGCTACAGCGGCGGAAGTTTTTGCGGTGCCGCTGGAGTCGGTTACTGCAGAAATGCGCCGCAGTGCCAAGGCCATTAACTTTGGTTTGATTTACGGCATGTCGGCATTCGGTCTCGCCAAGCAATTGCATCTCGGCCGCAATGAGGCCCAGCAATATATTGATCGTTACTTCGAGCGCTATCCGGGTGTGCAGCGCTATATGAATGAAATCCGTGCGCAGGCACACGAGCAGGGTTATGTGGAAACACTGTTTGGCCGCCGCCTCTATTTGCCGGATATCAATGCTAAGAATAAAAATCTGCAAATGGCCGCTGAGCGCACTGCGATCAATGCCCCTATGCAAGGCACAGCGGCAGACATCATAAAAAAAGCGATGATTCAAGTGGAAGATTGGCTCGCGGACAGTGGGCTGGATGCAAAAATTATTATGCAGGTGCACGACGAATTGGTGCTGGAAGTGGCTGAGAATCAGGTCGAAAAAATCTGTGAAGGATTGATTGCGCGTATGTCGGCTGCGGCAAATTTAAAAGTGCCTCTGCTGGTCGAGGCCGGTGTTGGCGATAATTGGGATGAGGCGCATTGATAAAAATATTCGCGCATTGTGCGTTGCTGTTGTGGCTGCTGGCTGGAGATGTGCTGGCCGAACAAGCCCCGCCTGCGCGCACGGGGGATTATCCGCTGACTCGGGATTCACTGCCGCAGGCTGGTGTTAAGCGCGGCAGCCTGGAAGGGCCTTTCGAATTTCGCAGCGCTATACTTGCAAATACGGTAAGGCGGTATTGGATTTATGTTCCCGCCCACTACAATCGCAGGCAGCCACCCGCGTTATTGGTATTCCACGATGGACAGCGGGCGATCAGTGCGCAGGGCTCGCTGCATATTCCCAATGTATTGGATAATTTAATTGCGCGGGGGGACATACCATCGACCCTGGCAATATTTGTCACACCGGGCAATCTCAGCGAGCAGTATCCCGATGATTTGGGGCTGCAGAATCCCAATAACCGTATGGCGGAATATGACAGCCTGGGCGATAAGTATGCGCGCATGCTGGTTGATGAATTGCTGCCCAGTGTTGCTCGCCGCTATCCTTTTAGCAATGATCCCGACAGGCGGATTATTGGTGGCAGTAGCAGCGGTGCCCTGGCAGCATTCACAGTAGCCTGGTTGCGGCCCGAGGCCTTCCGCAAGGTTATCAGTTTGATCGGCAGCTATACAGCTATCGGCTATCAGCCGGCCACCGCAAATAACACCCTGCAACCAGGTGGCGATATCTACCCCACCCTTATCCGCAAAAGTTCAATTCGCCCACTGCGTATTTTTTTGCAGGATGGCCGCAGCGATCTCGACAACGAACACGGCAACTGGTTTCTCGCCAATCAGCAAATGTTGTCAGCCCTGCAATGGGCCAATGCCAATGCTGACCGCCTGGCAATAAGTGGTGCGCGCTATGACATCAATTATGTTTGGGGTGAGGGTGACCACTCCGACCAACATGGGGGTGCACTGCTGCCGGATATATTGCGCTGGATGTGGCGCGATGAGAAAAACCCCAAGCCTTAAAGAATTTTTTAGCGGAGAGGTGAACTTATTGGATGGGGGGCCAGTCGTAGCTATGTGTGTTTTACTTTCATGTGTTACTCCTCTCTGAAGGCAAGTTTGCCAGCTAAGCAGTAAAGATCAGTGCAAGGCTACCCCGACTCAGGTTGGGGTTTTTTTTGCCTTGAATTTATTGGGCACATACTGATTTGGAGGGAGCAATGAACTTTTAGGATAAGCGCAGTCTTAACTTCAGCTTTCTGTGGTTGAGGCGGCAATCCTGATCCATGAGAAAGCTAACTCCTTTTGATACCACCCCAAGGGTGTCAAATCTTTCCGGTGATATTTATCACCGGTTTTTTTTATGCCTGGCCATCCTCGATACTCGACATGGCATCCTCCCTGCCAGGTGCCAACCACTCCTGCAGCTTTAGCTTCAGGGTATCAATGCCCGTATTTTTCAGGGCAGAAAAGGTCTGTGCACTGACCAGCCCTGCCAGGCCGGCATTTTTCATCTCCTTTTTGACCTCCAATAAAACCGAACCTGCATTACCGCGGCTTAATTTATCTGCCTTGGTCAGGAGAATATGTATGGGCATATTGGCTTCGGCTGCCCAATTGAGCATGGTGGTATCAAATTCCTGCAGCGGGTGGCGTATATCCATCAACAGTACCAGTCCCTTGAGACACTTGCGGCTGCGCAGGTATTCTGACAGATAGAGTTGCCATTGCTCCTTCATGTCACGCGATACCTTGGCGTAGCCATAGCCCGGCAAATCCACCAGGCGCTGGTTGCTGCTGAGGTTGAAGAAGTTGATCAACTGTGTGCGCCCGGGTGTTTTACTGGTGCGCGCCAGCTTGCCATTATTGGTCAAGGCATTGATAGCGCTGGATTTGCCGGCGTTCGAACGACCGGCAAAGGCGACCTCAACCCCCTCTTCCGGAGGGCATTCGCGAATACTGGGGGCGCTTTGGCTAAAAACGGCCTTGTTGAAGTTAATTTCGGTGGTCATAAAACCCTTCAAAATGGTGTGTTATTAATTGATGGTATATAATGCAGCACGCCCTTTGAGGATTAATGCGCGCCTAAATAGTGCGTTTAGGAATATGGCAGGCAATTGTACCTTATGCCTGCCCCTAAGCGAATGAAATGGTTGCAGATAAACTATTTGAAATAACAGGTTGGCCAATGAAACATATCGTAAAACATGCTCTTTTTTCACTCAGTCTGGTAGCGGGTTTACAGGTAACTAGCGCCCAGGCGGCAGTGACTTTGGTCGGCGATGCCAAGGCCGGCGCGGCCAAGGCAGCTGTATGCGGTGCCTGTCATGGCGCTGACGGCAACAGTCCGGCGGCTACCTTCCCCAAGTTGGCCGGCCAGGGTGCAAAGTATTTATTGAAGCAAATGCATGATATTAAAGCCTGGGATAGTGAGACTAATGCAGCGAAAAAAGCCTCGACGGGCCGCCCTGTATTGGAAATGACTGGTATCCTGGCCAACTTGAGCGACCAGGATCTCGCGGATATAGCGGCCTATTTTGCCGGCCAGAACACCCAATTGAGCGGCTCCAAGAAAATGGAAGTGCAAGTGAATTCGGGTATTAAGGTCGATGCCATGGAGCTGGGGGCCAGGGTTTATCGCACAGGTAACCTGGCCAATGGCATTCCCGCCTGCACCGGTTGCCATGCTCCCGATGGCAAAGGCAATGTTGCGGCGGGCTTTCCGCGCTTGAGTGGCCAGCATAGTGATTATATTGAAAAGCAGTTGACCAACTTCCGCGCAGGCAATCGCGTCAATGATGGCGATACCATGACCATGCGCTCTGTGGCTGAAAAACTCAGCGATGCGGAAATCAAGGCATTGGCCAATTATATTGCCGGTCTGAATTAAGTATTTGCATAGCGAAAAGGCGACCTAGGTCGCCTTTTTTTTGGCCGATCAATTCCCTTGGCGAAGTCGTGGAACCAAAATATTTTTCCATCATCAAAAAAGCACTTTTTTGTATCCTATAAACCTAACAATAGACGGAGCTAATTAATGCGTATTCTTGTGGCCCTTTCCAGTCTGCTTTTTTCTCTAAGTGCATTTGCCGCAGACAGTGTGCCTGCAACCCCCACTTTTGTGGAAGGCAGGGACTATGAGGTGATTGCGGAGCCTGTCAGACCGCTGGACCCCAGCAAAATCGAAGTGTCTGAGGTGTTTTTTTATACTTGCCCACACTGCAGGCATTTTGAGCCCTTAATTGAGAATTGGGCCAAGAAGCAACAGCCCGATGTTAAGTTAGTGCAAATCCACACCATGTGGTCGCCGCAAATGGAGCCCTATCAGCGCGGCTTTTATACGGCGGTGACTCTGAATGTGAAAGACAAGGTGCAATTGGCTGTATTTGATGCTGTGCACGCGCAGCACAAAGAGCTGGCCACTGCTGAAGCCTGGGCAGATTTTTTGGCTACCTTTGGGGTAGATAGGAAGCAGGTCTTGGCTACCTATAATTCCTTTGGTGTAAGCAGCCAAATCAAGCAGGCAGATGCACGCATCCGCGGCTACAGAGTTGCCAGTACCCCCGCGCTGGTAATCGATGGCAAATACCGTATCAGTGCGAATCTGGCGGGGGGCCATGAAGCTATGCTTGAGGTGGCCCAGTTCCTGGTTGAGAAGATACGCGCTGAAAGGGCTAATCGCTAAGAGAATAGGCGTCCGTCGAAATCCAGTGGAGGTCTAAGCACCGCGTATTTGAAAGGCGGCTTGGGTCGCCTTTTTTGTCGTCGCAGAAGGCTATTGACGAAGTCTTGGAACCAAAATATCTTTCTCTAATCCAAAAATCATTCTTGGGAAGCTCTGAAAAATGTTGGCGATGGCAACGCAGGTAATTTTTCAGGGGTTCCCTTGGCAATCCATAACCTAACCCTAGTCGGAGTAATTGATGCGTATCCTTGTGGCCCTCAGCAGTATCCTTTTTTCTCTCAGTGTATTTGCAGCCGATACAGCGCCTGCAACAGAAGCCAAAACCACTTTTGTGCAGGGCAAAGATTATGAATTGCTGGCAGATCCTGTGAGGCCCCTGGACCCCACTAAAATTGAAGTGGTGGAAGTATTTGCCTATACCTGTCCGCACTGTATGCATTTCGAGCCTTTGATTTCCGCCTGGGGCAAGAAGCAACAGGCCGATGTTAAAGTGGTTCAGCTCCATACCAAATGGTCATCCCAGATGGAGCCCTATCAGCGCGGCTTCTATACCCTGCTGACGTTAAACCTGAAGGATAAAGTGCAGACAGCCGTCTTTGATGCAGTGCATGGCCAGCGTAAAGACTTGTCAGATGCCCAGGCCTGGGCGGATTTTCTGGCACCTTTTGGCGTAGATAAGAATAAAGTTGTAAGTACTTATGATTCTTTTGGCGTCACCAGCCAAATTAAGCAGGCTGATGCCCGCGTGCGCGCTTACAGGACTGCCGGCACACCGGAATTGGTGGTTGATGGCAAATACCGCATCAGTTCCAGTATGACCAACAATAAGCAGGAGGGAATGCTTGTTGTGGCGCAGTACCTGGTTGACAAAATCCGCGCAGAGCGCGCCAAACCCTAGGTCTCAATCTCCAGCATTTTCCCTGGCGCCCAGGCTGTGTACAGCCTGGGCGTTTTTGTTTCTGCTCCGGGTTTTCCCGTCATAGTGGCCAAGTCTGGCTATACTGAACTCCAGAGCAAACACTATTGGCATATTTGGGTATGACTAAAGAGATCGAGGAAAAGAGCGACGTGCCACCGGAGGAGGTTGCGGCGCAGGAGATAGTGGTGTCGCCGGAGCGATCTGTTGCTGTGCAGCAGGAGCTATTGGAGCGTGCCTTGATGCGAGTCAGTATCTCTGTGGAAGGCCAGGATGACACTTTGGATTTTTTGTTGCGGCAGCTGCGTGAGTCATTGCAAAACCCCATCAGTGGCGATATCAATGCGGTCATAGATCGCTTTCATGAAGCCGAACACAATATTAAACAGAACCTTGAAGATAATCTGCAGGCGGTAAGGCAGGCGCTGATTGAAACTATCCAACAGCTGCAGCAGTTTGATTTGTCTCCTGGCCTCAACGATGCCATTTACCGATTCTTATCGCAGTTGCCGCAATCCAGTAAAAAGGTCTATTCCTATCCCGATTTATTGCAACAGTTGGCAGATATTCAAAAGCAGGCCCTTTATGAAATTAAACATCCTGGCGGCCTTTGGAAAAAATTAATGGGGCATGGGCAAAAATCAGCATCGCCAGCGATCCATGACAATTTGCTCCGCTGTGTCAATGATCTGCAACAGAGCCTGGCACAGGCAACAAATTTTGAGCAGTTGCAGGCTAAGGTTCATTTTCTGATCGGCAATATCCAGCACCTCCTGAATAATGATTCACCCCATGTAAACCAACAGGATAACGCTGAAAAAAAACAGCATAACCCCGCTGTGCCCCAGCCGAAAAACCTGCAGGACCCCTTGACGGGGCTGCCCAATCGCGAGGCCTATCTCGAGCGTCTGGCCCACGAGTTCCATCGCTGGCGGCGCTATGGCAGACCCATCACTCTGGCGGTGTTCACCATAGATCATATTCAGTATATCAACAGCCATTATGGCCAGCAGGCGGGCGATAAAATTTTAAAGGTGATTGCTGGCTCTGTCGCCAACCGCCTGCGCGAAGTCGATTTTTTGGGCAGTATTGACGGCGATAAATTTGTGCTGCTGATGCCGGAAACAACTCTGAAAAATTCCTTGTTCCTGCTGGAAAAATTGCGGACTGCTATTGCCAGGGCTTCATTTAATTATCAGCAGCAAGCTATCTCCACCAGCTTGTCGATTGCCGCTACAGATTTTAAAGATGGCGACACTATGGAATCTGCATTTGCTCGTGCTGATGAGCTGCTGCAAAAAGCCATGTTGGAAGGCATCAACTCTTTAAATACTCTATAGTCCATTAGCTCTGGACTCTCGCCAAACAATCGCAATTCGCAAAGCTATCCTATAGTATGAACATAAGCGGTCAGTTTTGCTCTATGGGTTATTTTCAATGTTGCTTGCAACGCTGAGCCAATAAAAAATGTGTTGGACTGATGGCCGCTTTAAAGAGGAGTTGCTGTGGAGACTTTGGTATTTCTCAAGGAATTTGTACAAGATACGCAATCTCTTTTTATTTTGTGGGTGGCCTCTCTGTTGTATTTTGTTTACAGTCTGCCGCAATATTTCAAGATTGATATATATGCATCCTTTTCGCTGGGTTTATTTATCATTTGCATCAGCGCTGCCGTTTATCCATTTCTAGCACTCAGTCAGGAACATTATTGGTGGTACGGGTTGTGTTTCCTTGCCCCCTGGGTGCTGGTTTTTTTCTGGAGCCTGCTGATGTATGAATGCAATGGCTACAATGGCGAGGGTGGGTTGGTAATGCTTGTACCTGTTTTTATCTTGATAGGAGCTGTGGGCATTAGCCTGGCTATTCGTTTGGCAAGATATCTGCTGGCTTGAATAGCCAGCACTTTTCCCCTTAAACAAAAAAGCCAGAGCGGGCAATCGCTCTGGCTTTCAGGTTTGCAAATGGTCTGGGATTATTTAGCCAGGCGAAAACGTACCAGAGCTAAAAATGCCAGGCCGAGCAACAGCAGGCTCAACAGGTTGGGCTCAGGTACTGTCACAGGTGGCAAGTCGATGGTGGATGTTACGCCTTCAAACAGGAACACGTTATCGTTGAAGTCACCATCGCCACCGCCCCAGATATCTTCAAAGCCAACCAGATACTTATTATTGCCGAGGTTGATAATCTTGGTGTGTACCTTGCCATCGTTCCAGTTTCTTGCATCTGTGTTGTTGGCAGCCTGGCCGCTAAAAAAGTAGTTGGTATTGCTGTAATTAATATTGTCTGCGGCGTAGTTCAGCACCAGGGCCTGCAAGCCAAAAATCAGGCTGTCCCCTGGTGTCAGTCCAGAGATTTCACGGGACTGGCCGAGGTTGGTGGGGGTGCAGGTATTGCCGGCTTTGGCTTCGGCGTAAGTGCAGCCACCGCGGGTTTCGAACAGGCTATTGCCACTGTTCACGGGGTTGTAGGTGCTCAGTTTGTTGGTGCCGCCACTGTTGTAAATGGGATTCCAAAAACTGTTGCTATCCAGGGTGGGCGAGCCAGCTTGCGCTAAAAAGAGAAATGAGTCGCGCGCGGCACCTGTGCCCAGGAAAGTAGCCCTGACGGTGGAAGAGGCCGCTATCAACCCGGCGCCATTCTGACCCTGCAAGGGGGCATTCTTGAATTCGGCGAGTATGCTGGAGGTAATATTGAAAGTTGCATCGCCATTATTGACGGTGTAGCGCGAGAACCACTCATTGGAGTTGGTTCTGATAATTTGCGAGTCCGCTGTTTCACCACTCCAACCGCTGCCATTGCTGCTTGCATCAAATAGATCACTCACGGTAAAAGCCTGGGTGGTTGATGTCAGCGCTAGCAAGCTTAATGCGAATAACGTGTTTTTCATTGTAACGCCTCGGTTATTGAGCTTAGGTGTTTTGCCTCTTCCCTGCGCTGATGTTCAAGCCAGCATTAAGGGGAAAAATCTTTTTTAATTACTTTTTATAATCTTTTGCCGTTTAAGGAAGGATTTCTTTACAGCAATTAGATATATTCTGGAAAGAGTAGCACCCAGCAAAAAATGATGCAATAGGCGACATATAGCTTATTTTATAATCGTGATGCGCATCTAAAATACACATTTAAGCGTCGTTCGGGCTATATCCTCCAGAAATGCCCAATGTTGTTGGCTGGACGGCGGGCAGAATCGCTTTTTTGTCTGAGAAGTCTTGAGTACACTGCTGCCCCTGGCCTTCAGCGAAATTGTTATGCAGCGACTTATCCCCACCAATATCATTACCGGATTCCTCGGTGTCGGTAAGACGACAGCGATCAGCGGCTTATTGCAGAACAAGCCGGAGGGGGAGGTCTGGTCGGTATTGGTCAATGAGTTTGGCGAGATAGGTATAGATGGCGCCATGCTCAAACCCCTCAATGCTCATGTCAGAGAGGTGCCGGGGGGGTGTATTTGCTGTGTGGCGGGGCTGCCAATGAAAGTTGCCCTCAATATGATGATCGCCACTACCAAGCCGGATCGCATTATTATCGAGCCCACAGGGCTTGGGCATCCAGAGGATATTATCAAGACTTTGACGGGCGAGTATTACGATGGCGTGCTGGATTTACGCGCAACCATCACTCTGCTGGATGCGCGCAAGCTCAGTGACAGTCGCTATAGCGAAAATGCTACTTTCCAGGATCAGCTCGCGGTTGCCGATGTGCTGGTGGCCAATAAGGCGGATCTGTGCGGTGAACCAGAGCGGGAGGCTTTTGCCAGTTTGCTGGCCAGTTTCTCGCCGGCAAAACAGGCGAGTGCCTGGGTGGAACAGGGCGCGCTGGATCTTGCCTGGCTGGATTTGCCGCGCAGCCGGCATTCTCTGGTTAATCCGCAATTGCACCGGGCCGTTAATAACCGCCTGAGCCCCCAGCGCGAGCTTTATAATGCGGCAGTCAGCCTGCCGGCAGATAAGGAGTTTATTCGCCGTGAAAATCAGGCGAATGGTTTTTACAGTTGTGGCTGGTTGTTCCAGCCGCAGATTCAATTTGGCTTTAATCAGCTGTTTGGCTGGTTGTCGGGGGTCGGCGCGCTGCGCGCAAAGGCGGTAATGCACACAGATGAAGGAGTCTTTATCTTTAATGCCGAGAATGGTGTGCTGAGTGTGAACGAATTGAGTCTGACATCCTCTGATGAAATACTCGACAGCCGTTTGGAAATCATTGATGATAAAGCTATTGCCGCAGACGCTATAGAAAAAGAATTATTGTCCGCAATAAGCGTCACTGCCCGTTCGTGTTAGTGCCCTTCCGCGAGAGAAATCCCACAGGATCACGCGTAATAGTCTATCGTTAGGGGTAGGTTTTGCTAAAAATGCTGCCCCAGGCAGTGTTATTGTATAAAAAGAGAGAGGTTCGTGTATGTTGTTAATATCCTTGATTGCTATCTGGGCGCTGATTGCCCTGCTCACCTATCGACAAATTGCTTTGTCGGCAGGTTCGGCGTTAGTGGTTATAGCCTGGTTGGTCTTGGGGTCAATGGAGCGCACCCTTCTCTCCTGGTGGGTATTAATTCCATTTCTTGCCATTGTCCTGGTATTGAATCTGGGGCCTCTGCGTCGCGCACTTTTGACCAAACCGGTGTTCAAGCTGCTGAAGAAGACCATGCCCAGCATGAGTACTACAGAGCGTGAGGCCCTGGAGTCGGGCACTACCTGGTGGGAAAAAGAGTTGTTCAGCGGCAAACCCAATTGGAACGAATTTGCGCAGATCAGCCTGCCACAACTCAGCAGCGAGGAGCAGTCCTTCATCGATAATGAAGTCAACGAACTCTGTGCACTGTTGGATGAGTGGGATATTCAGCACAATCGTAAGGATCTTTCCCCTGAGGCCTGGCAATTCATTAAAGACAAAGGTTTTTTTGGTTTAATTATTCCCAAGGAGTTTGGTGGTCGCGATTTTAGCCCCTATGCGCAAAGTCGTGTTATGAGCAAAATTGCCAGTCGTTCCGGCACGGCAGCCGTGACTGCCATGGTGCCCAACTCCCTCGGCCCGGGCGAGCTGCTGATGAAATACGGCACCGAAGAGCAGAAAAAATTCTGGCTTCCGGGTTTGGCCAATGGTACAGAGATTCCCTGCTTTGGTTTGACTGGTCCGGAGGCAGGCTCGGATGCTGGCTCTATTCCCGATACCGGCATTGTCTGTAAAGGCATGCACGAAGGTGAGGAAGTTGTAGGTTTGCGCCTTACTTTTAATAAGCGCTGGATTACCCTGGCTCCGGTCGCTACCGTTGTCGGCCTTGCTTTTAAATTGCACGATCCCGAAGGTTTGCTTGGCAATCCCAATAAGAAAGAATACGGTATTACCTGTGCGTTGATCCCTGCAAATCATCCGGGAATGGAAATTGGCAAGCGCCACAACCCCGGCTCTCCGTTTATGAATGGCCCGGTAATGGGCACCGATGTCTTTATCCCCATCGATTGGATTATTGGCGGTGCCAGCATGGCCGGCAAAGGCTGGCGGATGTTGATTGAATGCCTGGGGGCTGGTCGCGGTGTCTCCCTGCCCGCTTTATCGACTGCTTCTGGTGAAGTGAATTATCGTTTGGTGGGGGCCTATGCGCGTATTCGCCGTCAGTTCAATACTGAAGTGGGCAAGTTTGAAGGTGTGCAAGAGGCAACGGCTTCCATTGCCGGGAGCGCCTATACCCTTGAGGCCATGCGCCAGTTGGTGACTAAAGGCCTGGAGACGGGAGCGCCTGCGGTCATGACCGCTATGGCCAAGTATCATGCAACTGAAATCATGCGCAAGTCGGTTGAGCATTCGATGGATATTGTTGGCGGTAGGGCTGTGCAGCAGGGCCCGCGAAACTTCCTGGTTCACAATTATCACAGTGTGCCAGTGGCTATTACGGTGGAGGGTGCAAATATTCTCACTCGTTCGCTGATGATCTTTGGTCAGGGGGCCATGCGCTGCCATCCCTATCTATTCCAGGAAATGCTGGCGATGGAAGATGCTGACCAAGGGCGTGCGGTAAAGGCTTTTGATAAGCTGTTTACCGCTCACCTCGGCCATGTGTTCAGCAATTTTATCCGCACGCAAATACTGGGTTTGACTCGCGGTCACTTCAGCAGCGTGCCGGCCAATGCTGACGATTTCAGTGCGCGCTGGTATCAGAGGATTAATTTGCTCAGTGCATCCTTCGCCACCTTGTCCGATGTAGCCCTGGCTGTGTTGGGGGGAAATCTGAAACGGCGTGAACTTTTATCGGCGCGTCTGGGGGATATCCACAGTCAGTTATTTATTGCCTGTGCCATTTTAAAGTATCACTCCGCTCATCCGCGCACCCGCGCTGAAGATATACACGCAGAATACGCCGTTAATACTGCCTTGTACAAAGCGCAGGAGGCTCTGGTTGAATTCTCTAAAAACTTCCCTGTGCGCTGGCTTAGCCGGTTGATTAAATGCATTACCCTTATCTGGGGTGAAATTGTCTGGAAGCCCAGTGATGAGCTGGTGCGTCAGTTGGGCGATTTGATTATGGAAGACAATCCTGTGCGGCAGCAGCTTGCGCAGTATGTCTATGTGAACCATGAGCCGGAAGATGCGGCCGGTCGCGTCGAGAGCACCTACCAAATGCTGTTGGCTCTTGGACCTTTGTGGAGTGTTTACCTAAAGGCTCAAAACAAATTAAGTGGGGCTACCATGGCAGAAAAACTGCAGGACGCTGTGGCGAAAAATATCATCCAGCCTCAGGATGTCAACCGCCTGCTGGAATATGATGCGCGCCGCTATGACTGCATTCTTACTGATGCTTTTGACAAGCTGTAGTCTTCTCCATGCAAAAAAATCCCCGGTGCAAAACACCGGGGATTTTTTTTGCATGGAGAAAAGTGTAGGGATATTGAGAAGGCAAAGGCCTTGGTTATTTCGAAATCCTTCAGGACGGAGGTTTTAGGCGTAAAAACTGAATAAAAAAATCTAGCCAAAAGTGTTTGTTTTTTAATCTCTGGTCTAAGCTTCAAGAGTACCCCCAAATATTACAGTTAACTCACTTAATACAGAGGAGCTCGCGATGAAAAAACAGGCAGCTGTAGGTGTTGGTGTCAATCTGGGTCGGACAGATCAATTGCGCACTAAGTTGCTGGATGAAATTGCCGAATACGAGCGGCAGCAATCGGAACTCAAGAGCAATGGTACCCATGTCAATTTCACCATGATCCAAACTTATAAGGAGCTTATAGCTGCGCGCAAGGACATGTTAAAGCAGTTGCCAGTTACACTCTAATCCAGGCTCTATGCTATACGCACTTGCCCTACAAAATTACAGGGTTTGTGTCTGCTATCCAGTTGCTCCACAATAATTTTCTCCCAGGCTGTGGCGCAGGCACCGGTAGAACCGGGCAGGCAGAAAATTAAGGTGCGATTGGCCAGGCCTGCGGTAGCGCGAGATTGCAGGGTGGATGTTCCTATCTCTGTATAGGAAACCTGGCGAAATAACTCCCCAAATCCCACCACGGTTTTATCAAACAAGGGCGTGACAGCTTCAATAGTGCTGTCGCGTCCGGCAAACCCCGTCCCTCCAGTAATTAATACAACCTGGGCCTGGCGATCGACAATCCATTGCGAAATTACCGCGCGAATCTGGTAGATATCATCCGTCACCAGGTCTCGCGCATAGAGTTTATGTCCAGCTTCCAGCAGTAAATCCTGCAGTTTTTGCCCTGAGGTGTCAGTGACAGTGGTGCGGGTGTCAGAAACCGTCAGCACACAAATATTTAAGGGTTCAAATTGTTTTTGTGAAGACATAATTTTTTGCCTGAAAAGGATATGTAGAAATAGTTATCAGCTAGCCGCCAGTGAGATTCATAAAGCGCAAGATCTGTGGCTCATCGGCAAGGTTAAAATCATGCTTTTCCGGTTTGCGGGTTATGGCTGACAATAGCGCTTGCTTTAATTGGGTGGCCGGATCTGTGTGGCCATTGCGCAGGGTTGCGCGCAGGTCGGCACTGTTCTCCTGTCCCAGGCACAAAATCAATTTTCCTGTTGCTGTCACGCGCACACGGTTGCAGCTACTGCAAAAATTTTCAGAATGGGGCGATATGAAACCAATGCGCGAGCTGTAGCCCTCTGCTTGCCAATAGCGCGCCGGGCCACCGCTATTATGATCTATGGCTGACAATGAGAAGTGCCGGCCAATTTTTTCTCGCAACTCGGCGCTGCTGATAAATTCGGCGGCGCGGCCATGGTCGGAAATGCGCCCCAGCGGCATTTCTTCGATAAAGCTGAGATCCAGTCCTTCGCCCAGGGCAAATCGCACCAGCTCCGGGGCTTCATCGGCATTAAAATGTTTCAGTGCGACGCAGTTGAGCTTGATCGAGGTAAAGCCTGCGCGGCGGGCGGCTTTGATTCCCGCGAATACCTGCTGGATATCGCCAATGCGCGTAAGCTGTCTGAAGCGTTCGGGATTTAAGCTGTCCAGGCTGATGTTGATGCGGTCCAGGCCTGCATCTTTCAGTCCCTGGGCATAGTTCGCAAGGCGAGTGCCATTGGTGGTCAGGCACAATTCTGGGTTTTGCGGCAGTTGCCCAAGATGCTCGATCAGTTGGACTATGCCTTTGCGGATCAAGGGCTCGCCACCGGTGATGCGCAGTTTGGTTATGCCAAGCTCACAAAAGGTTTGTCCCAGCAACGCAAGCTCTTCCAGGGAGAGGACTTCATTGCGTGGTAGAAAGGTCATATCTTCAGCCATGCAATAAACGCAGCGCAGATCGCAGCGATCAGTGACCGAAAGGCGCACATAGGTAATGGCCCGGCCAAAGCGATCGATAAGCTGGGGTGCTGGGGGTGGCAGCGGTATGGCGGCGGTCTGCGGCATGGCGGTAGTCATGTACTGATAGGTGTTTGCTATTATAGAGCTATAGGAGCCTGTCTAAGGCTAGGTTTTTGATAATTTGTATCGCAGTATTCGGGCCACCTTTAAACATTTCTCTCGTCTCTCGATAAAAACAGCTGCTCCAAAAGTGGGACTTTTCATTTTTTTACTGTTGTCTGTCCACGAAGTTGATCTGGTTTTTTATTTTACCCGCTTAAAAAAGTAAGTTCTCTGCTGTTTATAAAACCAAAAAAACAACAATGATCCATTGTGAATCATTGTGCACCCTCTGTTTGCACTGTATTGATTCAAAATTACCTTTTGTGTTTTTAGTGATTTGCTTTGTTGTGGGGCGCTTTTGCACCAAATAGCGACACAGCAATCGCTGTCGCCCCTCTCCACCAGTGCGCACGGCGCTCGCCTTTTTCTCGTATGCCCCCTTTAACCCTATGAAACAAAAGGTTTTATGCTTTCGCTTTCGGGTATTTTTGAAGTTGGCATTGTCCTTGCTCAAGTCATATCAACAGATGTTCACAATGCGAAATTGCAAGGTGCGATTATGAAACACGCAGAGCCCAATACCAAAACCGCCACACCGATCCATGCACGAGTCAAGGATCAACACCGGGCTCGCGCTTCGCGCACCGGCAAGGTATGGCTGGTGGGGGCAGGTCCAGGCGATGCCGACCTGCTGACGGTTAAGGCAATTCGCGCAATCAATTCTGCCGATATTATTTTTTACGATCAATTGGTCAGCGAAGAAATCTGCGCGCTGTTTCCCAAGAATACGCCAGCGCTGTACGTTGGCAAGGTAAAAAATCATCACAGCATTCCCCAGGAAGAATTGAACCAATTGCTGGTGACCCAGGCGCAGTCGGGCTTGAATGTATGCCGTATCAAGGGTGGTGATCCTTTTGTGTTTGGTCGCGGCGGCGAAGAGCTGTTAGAGCTGCGCAATGCCGGTGTTGAAGCAGAAGTTATTCCAGGCATTACCTCTGCCTCTGGCTGCAGCACTTATGCTGATATTCCCCTGACGCATCGCGGTCTGTCCCAAGGGTGCACGTTTGTTACTGGTCACGCGGAAAAAACCCTGGACGTAAACTGGAATGCCCTTGCGCAATTGGATCACACCCTGGTGTTTTATATGGGTTTGACCCGCGCTGCTGACATTTCTGAAAATTTATTGGCTGGCGGTTTGGCTGAGGATACACCGGTGGCCATTATTGAAAATGGTTGCCGCAAAGACCAGCGCAATCTGGTGGCGAACTTGCGCAGCTTTCCCGAGATGATTGTGCGCGAACAGGTTAAATCGCCGGCGTTGATTGTTGTCGGTCGAGTGGTGAGTTTGAGAGAGCAATTGCAAGTGGATGCGTGGCACCAGCAAATGATTGGCGAAGTCCAGTCTTTGTCTGCCTGATTCGTCTGGCAAAGAAATTTTATTTAAATCAAAAAGCGTTAAAAGCGTGAGGCAATTATGAAGAAGCGTATTGTTGTAGTCGGCAACGGCATGGTGGGTCACAAGTTTATCGACAACTTGGTGAATCACGCGGATGCGGCAAATTATCAGGTTGTTACCTTTTCCGAAGAGCCGCGTCTGGCCTACGACCGTGTGCAGTTGTCAAAATACTTCTCTGGCTCCACGGCAGAAGATCTTGCTTTGACAACAGCAGATTACTACAACGAAAAATCGGTTGAATTTATCCTGAAGGATAAAGTGGTCGATCTGGATTTGGAAAATAAAGAGGTGATTACTGCTTCTGGTCGCCGCGAAGCTTACGATAAATTAGTATTGGCCACAGGTTCATTTCCCTTTGTGCCGCCTATTCCTGGCAACAATGGCGAGCACTGCCTGGTATATCGCACCATCGAAGATTTGGAGGCGATTACCTATTCTGCCACCAAGAGCAAGGTGGGTGTCGTTGTTGGCGGCGGTCTGCTGGGCTTGGAAGCAGCAGCTGCATTGAAGGCGGCCGGTCTTGAGACTCACGTGGTGGAATTTGCTCCGCGCCTGATGGCTGTGCAGCTGGATGAAGGCGGTGGCAAGTTGCTGCGCCGCAAGATTGAAGCTATTGGAGTAAAGGTTCACACGCAAAAGGCGACTACCGAGATTGTTGCCGGTACTGAAGCGCGCTACCGCATGAATTTTGCTGACGGCAGCCATTTGGAAACCGATATGATCCTGTTCTCTGCCGGTATTCGCCCGCAGGATGAGCTGGCTCGCAAGTGCGGTATTCAGGTTGGTGATCGCGGCGGTATTGTCGTTAACAATAATTGCCAGACTTCTGTGCCCGATGTCTACTCCATCGGCGAGTCGGCGCTGTGGCAAAATCGTATCTACGGCCTGGTTGCTCCCGGCTATCATATGGCGAAAGTTGTTGTATCGCATATCACTGGCGGCAGCGAAGAGTTTGCCGGTGCCGATATGAGCACCAAATTGAAACTGCTGGGTGTGGATGTGGCTTCCGTTGGCGATGCCCACGGCAATACTCCAGGCTCATTGAGCTATACCTACAGCAATGATGTAGAAGAAGTCTATAAGCGCATTATCGTCTCTGCCGATAACACTAAATTGCTGGGCGCCGTATTGGTGGGCGATGTTGAGGCCTATGGCACACTGCAACAAATGTGTGTGAATGGTATGGATTTGCCCGAAGATCCCAACTGCCTGATTCTGCCTTCTGTCGATGGCGCCAGCTCGGCGATGGGTGTGGATGCGCTGCCGGAAACTGCACAAATCTGTTCCTGTATGGACGTGAGCAAAGGCGCAATCTGCTGTGCGGTTCAGAATGGCGCTAATACTATGAGTGCCATTAAGGACGTAACCAAAGCGTCTACTTCCTGCGGTGGCTGCTCTGCGCTGGTCAAGCAAATCATGGATGCCGAGTTGATCAAACTGGGTGTCGAAGTCAGCAATCATATCTGTGAGCACTTCCCGCACTCGCGTCAGGAGCTTGCCGATATTGTTCGCATCAAGAAAATCAAATCCTTTGACGAGTTGCTGGATGGCCACGGTCACGGCTTGGGCTGCGATATCTGCAAGCCAGCAGTGGGCTCGATACTGGCTTCTTTCTGGAATGAATATGTGCTGGATGAAAAGCATATAGGTCTGCAGGACACCAACGATATCTTCCTGGGCAATATGCAAAAAGACGGCACATATTCAATCGTGCCGCGCGTTGCCGGTGGCGAGATTACACCGGAAAAATTAATTGTGCTGGGTCAGGTTGCTAAAGATTACAAACTTTACACCAAGATTACCGGTGGTCAGCGTATCGATTTGTTCGGTGCGCAATTGCATCAGCTGCCCGCTATCTGGAAAGTGCTGGTTGAGGCTGGCTTTGAAACCGGCCACGCCTACGGCAAATCATTGCGCACTGTGAAGTCCTGCGTGGGCAGCACCTGGTGCCGCTATGGTGTACTCGACAGTGTGGGCATGGCGGTTGTGTTGGAAAACCGTTACAAAGGCATACGCGCTCCGCACAAAATTAAATTTGGTGTGTCGGGCTGTACTCGCGAATGTGCTGAAGCACAATCGAAAGATTTCGGTGTGATTGCCACTGAGAGCGGTTGGAATTTATATGTCTGCGGCAACGGCGGCATGCGTCCGCGTCATGCAGATTTGTTTGCCACCGGCTTGGACGATGCCACCCTGATTAAATATATCGACCGTGTAATGATGTTCTATATTCGCACAGGTGATCGCCTGCAGCGTACGTCGGTGTGGCTGGAAAATCTCGAAGGCGGTTTGGCTTACCTGAAGAAAGTGATCATTGACGATAAGCTGGGTATAGCAGAAGAGCTGGAGACACAAATCCAGGCCAATATCGATCAATACCAGTGCGAATGGAAAACCACGGTCGAGAGCCCAGAGCGCCTGAAACGCTTCAAGCACTTTATCAACTCGGAAGAACGCGATGATAATTTGGCTTATGTACTGGAGCGCGGCCAGATTCGTCCGGCCAATAAAGATGAGCGCGCTAACCATATCGAATTGGTTGAGCTGGTCGATTAATTTTTCAAGTGCTCGCAGTCTGGCGGAGTGGTCGCTGCGGGCAGAAAATCAAATAGCTGTGAGAAAAGATTATGAGCGAGAAAAAATGGATCAGTGTGTGTGAATACCAGGACCTGTTGCCCGACACGGGTCTCTGTGCCCTGGTTGATAAGCAGCAGGTTGCCCTGTTTAATTCGCGCCGCCTGAATGAAGTGTTTGCGGTATCCAATTACGATCCGATTGGCGAGGCCAATGTTCTTTCGCGCGGCATCCTCGGTTCAATTGGCGATGAAATTGTAGTGGCATCCCCGCTCTACAAACAGCATTTCAACTTGCGTACCGGTGAGTGTCTGGAGAAGCCGGAATACAACATAGCTGTCTATCCCGTGCGAGTTGAAGATGGTTTGATCCAGGTTCAAGTGTAGTTTTGTTTCAGTCTGTTTATGCAGTAAACCCGTTCTTCTTCGACTGCTTCATGAGTCGTTTTATGGGCAGCCGTTTGGCTGCCCTTTTTTTATATGAGGCACACAGGCGTTATTTGGATGGCCGTTTGCTTTTTTTCCAATGCCAGAGCGCGAGCAGTGCCACCAGGATTCCCAATATCGCCTGACTGTAATTAAACCACTGCTGTTGCTGTGGATTGAGCGAGTCGGTCCAATGCATATAGGCGCTGTAGATAATCGGGATCAGATAAATGGTTAGCAGTGTCATTGCCAGGGCAAACAGCAGTGCAAAAATTTTGACTTTTAACATAGGGCTAGGGTCGCTGATAAACCAGTGGAGTGTGCCAGCTTAGTGGTTGAAGGTGGCTAAGGCAAGGCATTGGCTTGCTCTAATTTAACGCATATGAGTTTCCTATCAGCTTCTTACTTGGCCGGGGCAAGAATCAATAGGTGCTCCATTTGATTTCTTTTTTGTGCACCAATATAAAATTTATGCGCCAGTTGGGTGCATTTTAGTGCGGCGTAGAATTGATCTTTGATCGCCTTGCCCGTCTTTCGAATGCTAAGTAATCGCTATACCCTTGTTTTAGCGGGTTTTACCTGCAGACGCAGCGCCGGCACCTAGTCTGGCATAGCACTTGCAGAATCAGAGCCAATCTGGAGTTTTATTGCGCTATGTCTTCTACCCCCACTAAAACCGTCGCCACCGTCTGCCCCTACTGCGGGGTGGGTTGTGGCATGCTGATTGAATCTGATGGCAACAAGGTTGTGAAGGTGAGTGGTGATAAAAATCACCCTACCAACTTTGGCCGTCTGTGCACCAAGGGCTCCAGCAGTGCGGTGGCACTGCGCGATTCCGGGCGTATGGAGGCTGCCTTTGTGCGTGCCGCGCGCAGCGCCCAGTCGGTGCAGGCTCCCATGGATGAAGCCATCAGGACAACCGCTAAACGCTTAAGGGCGATACTCGATCAGCACGGACCGGATGCGCTGTCCTTCTATGTTTCCGGGCAGATGTCCATAGAGTCGCAATACCTGGTAAACAAGCTCGCCAAGGGCTTTGTCCGCACTAACAACATCGAATCCAATTCGCGCTTGTGCATGGCCAGTGCCGGAGCTGGCTATAAGCTCTCCCTCGGCTCGGATGCGCCGCCAGGCTCCTACCAGGATTTCGACCACACAGACCTGTTTTTTGTGATAGGCGCCAATATGGCTGACTGCCATCCGATTCTATATCTGCGAATGATGGATAGGGTAAAGGCCGGGGCCAAGCTGATTGTGGTGGATCCAAGGCGCACTCTGACGGCGGAAAAGTCAGATCTGTTTATGCAGATCAAATCCGGCACTGACCTGGCTCTGCTCAATGGCCTGCTGTATTTATTGCTGGAAAACGGCCATACCGATCCTGAATTTATCGCGCAGTTTACCCAGGGCTGGGAAACCATGCCGGAGTTTCTGGCCGATTACACTCCCGCGAAAGTGGCCGCCCTCACCGGTATTGCCGAAGAGGATATTCGCAAGGCAGCACAGCTGATAGGCTCAGCCAAAGAATTTATGACCTGCTGGACCATGGGTCTGAACCAAAGTACTCATGGTACCTGGAACACCAACGCCATCTGCAACTTGCATTTGGCCACCGGCAAGATATGCCGCACCGGCAGCGGTCCTTTTTCGCTGACGGGTCAGCCCAATGCTATGGGCGGGCGCGAGATGGGCTATATGGGACCGGGGCTGCCAGGGCAGCGCAGTTTGCTGGCCGAGGCCGATCGCGCGTTTATTGAAAATCTGTGGGGCATTGAGTCCGGCAGCATCAGCACCAAACTGGGCAAGGGAACCGTGGACATGTTTGAGCGCATGGCTGCTGGTGAAATCAAGGCTTGCTGGGTGATTTGTACCAATCCTGTGGCCTCTGTGCCCAATCGCAAAATAGTGATCGATGGGCTGCAGCGCGCCGAGCTGGTGATAGCTCAGGATGCTTTCCTGGATACCGAAACCAATCGCTACGCCGATATTCTTTTGCCCGGTGCCCTTTGGGCTGAGGCAGAAGGCGTAATGATTAACTCCGAGCGCAATCTCACCCTGATGCAGGAGGCTATAAGCCCGCCGGGCGCAGCCATGCCGGATTGGCAAATCGTCGCCCGCGTCGCCTGTGAAATGGGTTTTAGCGAGGGTTTCAGTTTTAACTCTGCAGAAGAAGTCTTTGCGGAAATCAAGCAGACCTACAATCCCAAAACCGGTTACGACCTGCGCGGTGTCAGTTATGATCGCCTGCGCGCAAGCTCTTTACAGTGGCCTTGTGCCGATACAGAGAGCGGTGATCGCAATCCCATTCGCTATCTCAATAATGGTATCAGCCAGCCATTAAAAATCCATGCCGATGGCGGTCAGCCTGCGCTTTTGTTCGCCACTGATTCGGGTAGGGCGAATTTTTTTGCGCGGCCTCATGTTGATGCCGTGGAGATGCCCAGCGGTGAATATCCTTTTATTCTCAATACCGGCCGTTTGCAACATCAGTGGCACACGCTGACCAAAACTGGAAAAATTGCCACGCTCAATAAATTGAATCCAGGTCCTTTCGTTGAAGTTCATCCGGAAGATGCCGTGGAGCTGGGCATTAAAAATAAAGACAAAGTGGAAGTGCGCTCGCGCCGTGGCTATGCCATTCTACCGGCGGTGGTGACCGACCGTGTACTGCCGGGCAGTTGCTTTGCGCCCTTTCACTGGAACGATATCTACGGTGAAAATCTCACTGTCAACGCTGTCACCAGCGATGCTGTGGATGCAATTTCACAGCAGCCCGAATTAAAAGTATGCGCCGTTACCTTGAAGCGCGTTGAAGTATTTGCCGATGACAGTGCGAGCCCGGCAGAGGCTGTCGGCACGGCATCCGGCCCGCGGGCTTTTGCCGCGTTGAGTGAGGAAACCAGTATGACCCTGATCGACAGCTTTGCTTCCACTCTGGGTTTGAAGGGGGTAAGTGCCCCTGAGTTGAGCATTGATGAGCGCACTTATCTGAGTGGCTATATCAGCGGGCTGCAAGCCACGGCAAAACATATCAATGCAGTGCCCACGCTACCGGCTGACTGCCCTGTCAGCCCTGCCAATTTGGCTTGGATCAACGGCCTGCTGGCGGGAATGTTCAGTCGCACCCTGCCCCTGGGTGTGGCTGCTGGCAATGAAATAAGCAACAAGCCTGCACTCAATATTTTATGGGCCTCGCAGACTGGCAATGCCGAATCCCTGGCTGAAAAGTTTGCGGCACAGCTCGGTCAGGCCGGTTGGGCTGTCAATCTGCAGGCAATGAACGATTACTCAGTGGAGAAGCTCGCGCAGGATAAGCAGGTTATCTTTATCACCAGCACCTTTGGCGATGGCGATGCGCCCGATAGCGGCGGCGACTTCTGGGGGCAGCTCGACAGCGATTCGGCGCCGCGCCTGGAAAACCTGCAATTTGCCCTGCTCGCTCTCGGTGACTCCAATTACGATCAATTCTGTGGTCACGGTAAAAAATTGTTTGCCCGCTTGCAAACTCTGGGGGCGCAGGCATTGATTGATCGCGTCGATTGCGATACGGATTTCGATGCGCCGGCAAGCGAATGGTTTGCCAAGCTCAATGAGCAACTTAAAATCCATTTGCCTGCTGAAACAGCTTCCGGACAAGCGCATTCGGGAGCATCAGCAGCGGCAAAGACGGCGGGAGGCTTTAGCAAAACCAATCCTTATCCGTCGCGTTTGGTCATCAACAAGCGCCTCAATACTGGCAGCACAAGCAAGGACACTCGTCAATTTGGTTTTGATCTCGGCGATTCCGGTATCACCTATGAGGCGGGCGATGCGCTGGGGGTCTGGCCACAAAATTGCCCTGAGCTGGTGATTGAACTGGAGACTGCACTCAATCTCAACCAGGATGCGCCCGTAGTGGTCGATGCCAGCGAGCGTCCTCTACGTTTGGCGCTGCAGCAGAATTATGAAATTTGTCGCCCGAGCGCGGAGGCGTTGCAGCTGATTGCCGAGCGCTCCGGCAGCGCAGAGTTGAAAGCGCTGCTTGATCCAGAGAAAAAAGCCGAGTTGCAGGATTGGCTCTATGGTCGCCAGTTGGTGGACATCATCCATGAATTCCCCATCCGCTGTTCAACTGAAGAATTTCTGTCAGTGTTAAAGCGTATGCAACCGCGTTTGTATTCCATAGCATCGAGTTCAAAAGAATTTGAAAAGCAGGTGCATCTCACTGTAGCTGCCGTGCGTTACGAGCGCTTTTTCAATAGCAAAAAAATTCGCAAGGGCGTCAGCTCTACTTTCCTCGCCGACCGCGCTGAGAATGTAGATATCCCGATTTTTATTCAACCCAGCAAGCATTTTCGCGTTCCCAGCGATGGCTCGCGCCCGATTATCATGGTGGGGCCGGGCACAGGTGTTGCCCCTTTCCGCGGATTTTTGCAGGAGCGTCGCGCGCGCGGCGACAGCGGCAAAAACTGGCTGTTCTTTGGCGAGCAGCACGCGGCAACGGATTTCTATTATCAGGATGAAATTTTCACCTTCCAAAAACAGGGCCTGCTGAGCGAACTCAGTCTTGCCTTCTCGCGCGATCAAGCGCAAAAGATTTATGTTCAGGATCGTATGCGCGAGGCCGGCGAAAAAATTTGGCAGTGGCTGGAACATGAAGGCGGTTATTTCTATGTCTGTGGCGATGCCAGCCGCATGGCGAAAGATGTCGACAATGCCCTGCGCGATATTGTCCAGCAATACGGCAAATTCGACGAGGCGGAAACTGCCAACTATATGCGCAAGCTCAATATGGATAAACGCTATGTAAGGGATGTCTACTAGCGGGCCGCTGGAGCCAGAGAATTTATTCACATCAGAGGGGCTGGGGATGCCCCCTATCCATTTTTAGCCAAGCCTCCCCCTCCCAAAAGAGAGCTATGCGGGTACAATGGCGTCTTGGTAGCGCAAAGCCACTGGATAATAACTCTAAAATCTAAACCTCCCCTTGATTTATCAGACGACTGGTCATATATTGTAATCATGAGCAAACGCGAACTTAAAAAAGATTTCCTGCTTGAAGCAGGTATTAAAGTGATGGCTACCCGCGGCTATAACGGCACCAGTATCCAGGATATTGTCGATGCAGCGGATGTTCCCAAGGGTTCCTTTTATACCTATTTCAAAAGTAAGGAGGATTTCGCCATAGCCGCGCTGGAAATGGTGGCAGAAGAGCGAATTCAGGCCAGTAAGCGTGTGCTCAACGATCGCGCGGTGGCCCCTATACAGAGGTTGGTCAAGTTTTTTGAGCAGGGTGTTTCCGGTTGTGAATCCAATCTCAATGGCGGTTGCTTTATTGGCAATATGTGCCAGGAAATGTCGGATTCCAGCGAGGCTATTCGCTTGAAAGTGCGACAGATGATGCGCAATAAGACCCAGATGATAGAGGATATCCTGGAGGAGGCGCGCCTGGATGGCAGCCTGAAAAACACCCTCCCTGCTGGCTTATTGGCTGAGTTTCTGTTCAATGCCTGGGAGGGCACTTTGATGAGAATGAAAGCAGCCAAGTCGCGCGATCCTTTAAATGCTTTTTTACTGGTGCTGCCTGTATTGCTGACTAGCTAGGTTAACGGGTCCAGGTCCTGACAGGGCGCTACAGCGCCTGGTGTATTTCTTCAGCGTAATTGATGAGGCGGCGAGTTACCGCCTTATTTTTGCTTCAAAACAAAGACGACTGGTCATTTATTGGTGTTGGTTATGAACATATCAATAGACTCAATTCAAGATGTGACTTTGCCTCAGGGGGCCTTGCTTGCAAGAGGCCTGGAAGAGACGGAGTCGCCGTCAGTGAAAGTGACTTTACGGCCAACTACCGCTGTTGCGATGCTACAGAGGGTTGAAAGCCCTGCATCTGTGCAGTGGTTGCAGCCTATTTTGCTGCAAATTTTTGCGTTGAGTCTGCTGATCGGCTGCGCTAATTTTGCTCAGGCTGGTCAGTATTTCCTCGGCGCCGAGGATCTGCCATTGCGACAGCAGTTATCGTCCGAAGCAGCGTTGCCGCTAGCGAGTTTTGTTGAAGATGAAAAGCGTCCGACGCTGATTTCTGAAAATAGAAAAATTAAAAGCAGTTGGGCTTTTGCCTTTGATAATGATTTGCTCGCACCTGGCCATCGCGATCGCGACTACACCTATGGTATGAGCCTGACCTATGCCGGTGCCGATGCAACCAATGCCGCTATTTCCTTAAAGGCTCCGCTCGCTTTTATCGATCGAGTACTGCGAATTGAAAATCTACCCGCGACCTCTCAGAACAATTACAGTGTTGAAGCCGGGCTGTATGGTTTTACTCCGCAAGATATAGAGCTGCAGCAGCTCGACAGGAGCGACAGGCCCTACGCCAGCCTGGTCTATTTATCCAGTTCGCACGAGCAGGTCGATGCTGAAAATAACACTGCCTGGAAAACAACCTTGACCTTGGGTGCTCTTGGTTTGGGTATTGTGGGCGATTTGCAGAATAGTGCTCATCAACAAATTTCGGGCAAGGAAGCCAGAGGTTGGAATACACAAATCAGCGAGGGCGGAGAATTAACTGGTCGCTACGTTATTGCAAGGCAGCAGTATCTGGGACGTTTTGCCGACTCACTGGAATTAAAAAGTACGCTGCAGGCATCGCTGGGATATTTAACCGAAACCAGCTGGAGCTTGAGTTTTCGCAATGGAAAAATTACCAGTCCCTGGGCCAGTTTTAATCCTGATTTAATCAGCTATGGAGAAAAATCGACCTACAGCAATAGTGTGCAATCCAGCAATGAACATTATTTTTGGGCGGGAGCCAGTGTGAAAGCGCGTTTTTACAATGCTTTTTTGCAGGGGCAAGTGCGCGATAGCAAATTATCGTATGACTATGATGATCTGAGGCCGATCATTGTCGAGGGGTGGGCGGGTTATACCTATGCCTTCAGGCAGGGTTATAGGGTGAGTTATGTGTTGCGTGCGCAGACTTCAGAAATCAAACAAGGCAGTGGTGATCGCAGTGTGGTCTGGGGCGGGCTTATTTTTGCGAAAACGATATAGTTCGAATCCTGGGTTGCACTATGTATTCATGCATGAGAAACGCCCTCATAGATTGCTATGAGGGCGGTTCATGTTACTGCATTTGCGAATTGAAGAATTCGGCTATGGCATATTCCAGATCCAGTGGCCAGTCGTGGGCGCCGTTATGGATAATGGTTTTGTAGCGCAAATTATTGAAGGTTATATCCTGGCTTACAGTGTCATCTGTGCTCTGAGTTATACTCAGCAAGGATTTTGCTATTGGCAGCGACAGTTTCTGAGTATTGTACTCAACCACCTGATCTTGTTTTCCCATGCACATAAGGATAGAGCGGGGCGTTGCATTGCTAAACAGATTGTCACCCGCAACATCGGTGCCCTGAATATTTTTGACAAAATTACCTGCTTGTGCAGCGTTAAAGGCAACAGCTTTTAAAGGGCTGTGTGGATAGAGGCCGTTGGTGCTGCTGTCATTCCATAGTACGCCAACAAAGCGCGAACCATTGGAAAAGCCGGTGGCAAAAATATTTTGCGTATCGACATAGTTGATCAGATGGGTATTGATGAGCTTATAGACATAGGCCAGATCGCGACGGCTGTTCAGGCTGCCAGTGGCATTGGTATTGACTTGCCAGCCGCGAGGCGCGTTGGGGTTTTGTAGCTCGGGAGTCCAGTCAGCTTTGGTGGGCAGCCCCTGGAAGTAGACAACAATAGCATTGGGCATTGCGCCGTGAATATTTCTTGTATAGGCGAATATTCCAGCTTCTGGGGTGTTGGCAATTTTTGCTTTGATGTCTGCATCTTGTATAAAGGAGATATCTTCATTGCCCCTGCCATGAAAAACCAGCACTAGCGGCGCGTGGGCACCAGCGGGAATATCTCTGCCGTTCGCAGTCCACCAGGCGCGCGGCACGCAAACCAAAGCTGCCCGCGAGCAGGCGTTGCCGGTGCAGCCATCTTCTTCTGGCTGCATCTGCAGCGGGGCTTGAATGCAGCGCTGGCTATCTTCTTTGGTTGCCATGGCGTGGACCTGTGCGGCGGCCCCCAGCATACATAATATTGCAATCGTTTGTTTAATCTTCATAGTTGCATCTCCATATTGACATGAAATGACATGCTGATTTTAATTGTTAGTGAGCTTGCCAGTGATGCTGTCTAAAGACACCAATAATTCCGGCGGTTGCACTCTAGCATATGGAGATAAACAAAAAATAAATGCATCACATCTGGATAAAATAAATTTTTTGCATAGAATTTTTGTGAAAAAACAGTGCAAAAAATATCGCGTCATCAAGATTTTTTAAGAAGTGTTAGCAGCTGATCCAAGGCTGCCCCCCAGCCTTCATGAAAGCCCATTTCATTGTGCTTTTTACAGCTGGCTTCATCGCCATGAATAACGGTCGCCGTATATTTTGTGCCTTGTGGGTGGGCTTCTAGGGCAATAATTGCGGTAAAGTAAAAATCATCCGGCCCAATAGTGGCGGGACGAAATCCTGGCAGCAGTGTGTTGGTCCATACCAGTTTTTTATGTTCAATAACCTCTAGATAACAACCTGTGCCGGGAAATTTTTGTCCCTCCGGCGAGCAGATAAGGGTGCGGAACACTCCGCCCGTGCAGAGATCGATTTCGCATTCAAGGGTTTGCCAGGGTGCGGGAGTAAACCATTTTTTTAGCAGTTCGGGCTGAGTCCATGCCTGCCATATGCGCTCGGGAGTTATGTCTACAATTCTTTCGAGAATAAGATCCAGTGATGCATTGGGTTGATAGGTGGATTGAAACATTTTGAGCACCTCTGTGACTAAGGAATTATTGGCAATCATTATCAGTAAAGTGATATCTACCAGAGCAAAGGCTTTGATGTGTAAAAAGGCGCCAGTCGCTATGACTGTCAAACAGTTAGTATAAGCTGTCCTTGTGGATAGAGGGTATTTGGCAATTGATATCCTGAAATTATCCGCATGGTGGGAAGAATAAATAATTTTTGCTATTAAAAAGCAAAACGGCCTGTGTTTTCGCACAGGCCGCTGAATGTATTGCAGGTTTACCGCTTAATTTTTATTGCGGTGGATGCGTATGACAAAATTCAACAGCCGCACTCGGCGCATGATATTGGCGAGATGCACGCGATTGCGCACACCTATGCACAGGCTGATGACACTATTGTGGGCATCACGCTCTTGCACATTGATATGTTCAATATTGGCACCTTGCTCGGTAATGCGCGTTGCCAGTGTGGCTATGACTCCTCGCTCGCTTTCCACTTCTACTCGCACATCGACCAAAAACTCTCCGGTCACACTAGCGGCCCAATTGACCTGGCTGACCTTGTCGGGGCTGTTGCGCACCTCGGTCATATTGCGGCAGGTGTCCTGGTGAATCACCAGGCCTTTGCCTGAGCTGATATGGCCGATAATAGGGTCGCCGGGAATCGGGCGGCAGCAGCGCGCGAAGCTGATCATCAGGCCTTCGGCGGAGTCTATGGTGATGGGCAGGTTGGCATTGGCGCTGCGCGATTTGGGATCGGCCTCTGGCTTCAATAATTTGGCCACCGAGAGGGCAACGCGATTGCCCAGGCCGATTTCTTCCAGCAGGGCATCCATGGATTCCGCTTTGGTTTCCAGCAATAATTTTTCACGCTGTTCATCACCGAGCTGTTCAAACTCCATTTGCACATCACTAAAGGCTTTGGCCAGCAGGCGTCGTCCCAGAGAGATGGACTGGCTATGACGTTGGCTTTTGAGGAAGTGACGAATCGCACTGCGCGCCTTGCCGGATACGGTAAAGTTGAGCCAGTTGGGATTGGGCTGCGCACCCTGAGCGGTCATGATGGTGACTTTCTGCCCGCTCAATAGCGGCTGCGAGAGTGGTGCCAGGCGGCCATTGATGCGGCAGGCCACACAGGCGTTGCCAATATCGGTATGCACGGCATAGGCGAAATCTACTGCAGTGGCACCTGTGGGCAGTTCAACAATTTTGCCTTTTGGAGTAAATACGTAAACTTCGTCGGGAAACAAATCGATTTTTACGTTTTCAATAAATTCGAGCGAGTCGCCCGCATGCTGCTGCATTTCCAGTAAGCCCTGTACCCAGAGCCTTGCGCGATTGTGGCTGGCGTTGACTGTATCTTCAGAGCTGGATTTGTAAAGAAAGTGCGCGGCAATGCCGCTGTTGGCCATCTCATCCATTTCCTTGGTGCGTATCTGCACTTCGATGGGTACGCCGTGCATACCTACCAGTACTGTGTGCAGGGATTGGTAGCCATTGGCTTTGGGGATGGCGATATAATCCTTGAATTCGCCGGCCACAGGTTTGTAAAGATTGTGCATGACGCCCAGTGCGCGATAACAGGTGTCCACGCTGTCGACGATAATGCGGAAGGCGTAGACATCCATAATCTCCTTGAAAAACTTTTTCTTGGTGCGCATTTTTTCGTAAATGCTGAACAAGTGTTTTTCACGGCCAATCACAATCGCGGTCAGGTTTTCACTGGCCAGGCGCTTTTCCAGCGCGGCCTGGATCTGCTCCACCAATTCCTTGCGGTTGCCGCGCGCGCTTTTCAGTGCGGCTTGCAGTCGAGTGGCGCGCAGCGGATGCATTGAATAGAAGCCGCGATCCTCCAGCTCCAGGCGCACATCGTTCATGCCCAGGCGGTGGGCGATGGGAGCGTAGATTTCCAGGGTCTCTTTGGCGATGCGGCGCTTTTTATCGGGAGGCATGGCGCCCAGGGTGCGCATATTGTGCAGGCGGTCGGCGAGCTTCACCAGGATAACACGCAGATCCTTGGCCATGGCCAAAGCCATTTTCTGGAAGTTTTCGGCCTGCTTTTCAGCGTGGGATTCAAATTCAATCTGGGTCAGCTTGCTGACCCCATCCACCAGGTCGGCCACCGCATCGCCAAACTGCTTGGCGATGGCTTTTTTGCTGATGCCGGTATCTTCAATCACATCGTGCAGCATGGCCGCCATCAGGCTCTGGTGGTCCATATGCATAGTGGCGAGTATGTCGGCTACTGCCAGGGGGTGGGTGATATAGGGTTCGCCGCTGCGGCGTTTCTGCCCGTCGTGGGCCTGTTCGGCATAGAAGTAGGCGCGCCGCACCAAATTGATCTGCGGTGTTTCCAGATAAGACGAAAGCCTGTGGCTTAAGGCTTCAATGGTTTGCACTACTTCACTCCCCAAATAACAATCGCATGGCTCTGCCGGAGAACGGCTATTAAAGAAACAGTAAGTCGCAAATACAAGTTTTTCAAGCGATTTAAGCCAGAAAGATCAGCAATATAAATTACGCAGAGAAAAATAAGGCCATCGAGTGATGGCCTTATCGGGTTATTTGCACGTTGAAACCTTGAAATCAGATCTCGTTGTCGTACACGCGCTCAGGTTTTGGCTGCGGCAGGGTATCTTTTTCCAGCAGTATACTGGAATCAACAAAGCCCTCTTCGATTTCGCGCAGGGCGATAACGGTGGGTTTGTCGTTCTCTGGGGCAACATGGGGTTCTTTGCCGCCTATGGCCAATTGGCGGGCGCGCTTGCTGCTCACCATAACCAGCTCAAAACGGTTATCCACCTTAGACAAACAATCTTCAACAGTAATACGGGCCATAACTTAGCTACTCAACAAAAAGGGGTTGCTCAAACAGGGTGTTCGGTAATCGTAAAAGGTGCCTATTATGCGCTACGGCAGCGAGGCTGCCAACCTGTAGGCCAGGAAATAACCACATTAAGCCAGCAATTCCTGCAGGAGAGGGCTGTGACGCTCCACCTGACGGGCCAAACGTAGGTGCTGGCTAGTGATCAGCGCCTGGAACTGGGCCAGGGCGGTGGTGAAGTCATCGTTGATAATCAGATAGTCCGCTTCGACATAGTGCGAGATTTCGCTGATGGCCTCGCTCATTCGCAGGTCGATTACCCCCTGGTCGTCCTGGCCGCGACCAGTCAGGCGCTGGCGCAGGCAGGCCAGAGATGGAGGCAGGATAAACAGGCTGATGGTCTCCGGCAGCAGCTTGCGCACCTGCTGTGCGCCCTGCCAGTCGATCTCCAGGATCACATCTATGCCTTGCTTGAGCGTATCCTCCACCCACTGCTGGGAGGTGCCGTAAAGGTTATTGAATACACGAGCCGATTCCAAAAAGGCCCCCTGCTCCAACATATTTTCAAAGGTAGCATGATCGACAAAGTGGTAATTGACCCCATCGACCTCGCCGGGGCGTTTGGTCCGCGTAGTATGGGAAATGGAGACGCAGACCTCAGGGTTGGATTTCACCAGGGCAGACACCAGGCTGGTCTTGCCTGCTCCTGAGGGAGCGGAAACGGTATAGAGGGTACCAAAGCTTGCCATGAGAGTGCGCCCTTGCATAAAGAAGATAAACAGCAAAAGCGAATTATGGCATAGTGGCTTTTAATTGCCAGCAGTGCAGCCCAACAACCGTTAATTTGAGCCCGGTTTATTTCATGAGCAAAACACTTAGTCTTCAGCAGGCGGCAGAGCGCCTCAAGGTTCGCCCTAAAACCATTCATGAGTTCGTGGCTAAAAAGCGTTTGCGCTTTATTGGCAAAGAATTGCTCGATGCGGATGAGGTGGAAAAGCTTGCACTCTTGATGGAGAAGTTGCGCGCAGATGGTATTGCGACCCTGGTGAATATTTCGGGCAAAGATGTGTGAGAGGTAGAGCATTTTGATCGATTTTGTGGCGAGAAGTGGTTATAATTTTCTCGGCAGCGACTAATTTGCATTGACTTTTTTGGTTGGTGCCGTTTGATTGTTGTGATGATAACAGAAAACACTATAGGTATTTATCTACTTCAGGAGCAGTCCATGACACATGGAATTACCAAGTCAGTTGGAAATAATGGTGCCAATGAGCGGAATGATGTCACATTCATTCAATCCTGTTTAAATGGCCACGCAAAATTTTATAAGTCATCTATCGTTCCTTTAAAAGTAGATGGTTTATGTCAATCAAAAACGATTGAGGCAATAAAAATTTTTCAAAAAGATTATGTTGCTATGCGTAATCCTGATGGCAGGGTTGACCCCAATGGAAAAACACTGCGCTATCTAACGATGTATTTGGCTAAAGAGCCAAATACTACACGTATAAAATCATTCACGCCGGTTGCTGAAAAAGCCGCTGCGGTTGCCGGTGTAAGCAATATTACGGTCAGTTATCATAGTTCAATTGCCAGCGATAGGCGACTGGTGTCGGATTACGCAATGGAGGTAATAAAAATTGCCCTCAAAGAATGTAATATGAGCCACGCTGTAATTACCTCGACTTTGCGTACCCCCAAAGATCAAGCCAGAATTATGTTAGAGAATGCAAAGAAGGGACTTGCTGCACAATATAAAATGTACAGCAGTTGGGGGGATAAGGTTCTCAATCTGTATGAAAGCAACAAATCAAAAAGTGATGATGACCTCAGGAAACTTATGGAAGAAAAGATATCTGAGATTATGGCTGCCGGTTATTCAGTTTCCAATCATTGCTTTACTTCTGAGATGTATCGAGAAAAGAATGTCTTTGATTTGGGGTTGGCTTCTACTA
>DATMSP010000015.1:0-66440 GCA_035565295.1 Cellvibrio sp.
ATTGAAAGAGAGTAAGAATAATTGTAAAAATTCTCTGAGTTAGTGCGATAGCTAAAGCTAAAGACGCCTGGATGGAAAAAACCAATAAAATTCACCTCGCTGCTAGGATTGGTATCGCTGTAAGAGGATTTTAGGCTGTAACTTCCGCTGGCGCCGCCGGACTGAATCGACCAGGGTGATGAGTTTTGCGAATTGTAAAAGCCCGCCGGCCAGCCATTTTCGAAGCCCTGTGCATAGCTAGATATTGCAGCAGGTACGGAATTTGGATCATTTATCGCTGTATTCAGTGAGTATTCCAAGGTATTGCTGAAGCCATCCTTATCCAAATCGTCTGTTGCATCTGCTGCATTCAATGGATTTAAACCGTTGTTTGTTTCAAATGTATCTGGAATACCGTCATTGTCATCATCGTTGTCGCAAGCATTGCCTTGCTGATCCTTGTCAAAATCAGCCTGGTCGAGGTTGGCTGTATTAATGCAATTGTCGAGGAAGTCATTAACGGCATCACCGTCGGCGTCTGGCAGCTTCTCTGGGTCAAGGAAGCTGAAAGTGGGGCCCGAGTTGAGTTGTTGTATTAACACTAATTTGCCGTTGATATTCAAAAGGCGAGCGCTGGAAGCATTGTTTAAATTCAAAGAGGATAATTTCTCAAGATTTTTGCTCCAGAACTGAATCGCAATAGGTGACTTGCTGATAGTTGTCAGCTTGCCATTTACCCAAATTCCATCACTGATGGAGTTGGATAGGCTATTGACAACGTTCAGGCTTAGCGCATCCAGTAATTGGCCTGCACCATTAGCAATGTATTGTCCATCGTCGCTGACAATAAGTGGATAGCTGATAATGAGTGTGTCACCGTGATAGGGGGAATCGCCTTCGCCATCAAGTGTTCCTGTGGTTGGGTTGATTTCAGTCCATTCGATGTCGTTTGGTGATGTGCCATCGCGCATGTGGTATACACGGTTTGTAACTGGGCTCCACACGTATTGTGCGCTAGTATTTTTCCAATCGGCAGAGCTAATGATCGCGCCCGCATCATTGATAATGTACTGGCTGGACCAGGCTCCTGATGAGTCGGCGGCAAATAAATAATTGCCAGTAGCCAGCAGTCCTTGCACGCCCGTTGCCAGGGTTAAAAAGTGATGTTCTTTGGGAGATGCTTCATCGGGTGAAAAGTAAGTTATTTTGCCGTTGTCATAGCCCAGGTAAAGGCGTTTGTGGGCGACGGAATAGCTTGTCCAACTGGGTGGATTGCTCAGTGGCCAGGTGTCGAGGTAGGCGTTTTGCGCGGTTGACCAGCGAAATACGCTAAGGGTTTCACGATCGATTGCATAAATATTGCCGACATCGTCGTGCTCGTAAAACTCAGGTGTGTAGTTGAGGCCTATGGGGTTAACAGGTTGCCTCAGTGCTGGCAATTTGAAGCTGGACAGGTCGCTGATTAGCGTGGATACATCACCATTGCCGGAAAATGAAAAGCTAAATATCTTCTGCGCGTAACCGGCAATAAATATAGGTGTTATCGACAGTGTCAGCTCACCTTGTTCAATAGACTCTGCGGTAAATAATTTTAATTTATTGCCTCTTAAGACAATGGGGTTGTCATCAATAAATGCAATGCTATCGAGTGCACCGCCCAGGCTTCCGGCATATTTCAAGGTGCTGGCAAAATAAATTATTCCAGCATCGTCATATATTTTATTTTGTGATGTATTGATAAACAGCTTGTCTGCACTTGGGTAGCTCCCGTGATAGGGACTGTCGAAACTGCTTCCCATGGCGCCATCGCCGGTTATTGGCAATTTATTGATGTCGGATGGCGATATGCCTTTGCTGCGATAATATAGTGCAGACTGGGTTTCGGATGCTGTGTAGGTGTTTCCGGGGTAAAATAGGTTTTTGCTCTCGACAAGCTTGAAATCCGCTGCGCGAATGGAAGTGAGGGTGCCATTATTTTCTGCGACGAAGATGGTATCCCCGAGCAGGTTGATATCGACAATATCGGTGCTGGCGTTTCTAATAAAGTTATTGCTGCCGGAGGATAAATTAATAGCCCGTAACTCGCGATGAAATGCCACATAAGCTATGCCGTTGACTACTGTAAATGCAGTTGGAATCTTTGTTAAATTGATGCTTTCCAGGTTTGCTTCGTTAGCCATGTCGTAGCGAAGGATTTTATTGGGGGCGGAAAAAAGTGAATAGACAACGCCACCATCAACCTTGCTGGTTACATAACTGGCAGATGCCTGGATCGATAAACTCAGCATGATAAATGCTGCGAAGGTGAAGAGCGACTTGCTGGTGAAATGCATAGATCCTTCCTAAGTGAATAATGACAAGGGTCCCCGCTGAAATTATGTGAAGAGCGCATGGAGATAGCGCTTGCTATTGTCGTCGAACAGCGCCATATGTCAACTATCACTTGGTGAATCTGGGGTTAAGATATCATTAACCTCCCGCCTCAAAGGTGGTTCAGGGCAGCCTACTGTTGACGTTATGCCTTGCGGGCGTCTATAGCAGGCTGGGTTGGATTTTTAAGGGAGCAAGGAGGCGGAGCTGGGCGGCTAGGGCAGAGTTGGGTGCGATATATGGTAAATCTATTTGACCCGGTCTATAGATTTACCAAGCTATGGCCTATACAAACCCTTCCTTTTCACTTAGAATGCTGCGCCTTTCGCACAGCTTGTGTGTGGATAAGAATTTTAACCGGGAACCTTACGTGGGTTCTCCCTCAGTAAATATAGGAAGATACCCTCAATGGTAACTATTCGTTTAGCACGTGGCGGCTCTAAAAAGCGTCCATTCTATCACCTCACTGTAACCGACAGCCGCAGCGCCCGTAATGGTCGTTTTATTGAGCGCGTTGGTTTTTTCAACCCTGTAGCCCGCGGCCAGGAAGAAAAATTGCGTGTTGATACCGTGCGTCTGCAACACTGGATCTCTCAAGGTGCGCAACTGAGTGAGCGCGTTGCTTCTCTGGTTAGCGGCCAGGCTGCTGCCTAAGCGTTTGTTGACGTCCGATGTCTAAGTCATCCAATTTGGTCGATGTTGGGCGTATAACCGCAGTCTTTGGTATAAAAGGGTGGGTGAAAGTCCATTCTTACACTGAGCCTCAGGAAAATCTCTTCGAATACCAGCCCTGGTTCCTTAAGACCGCGCATGGTGTGAAAAAGGTCGAGATTGATGAGGCCAGGCCCCACGGCGATGCCTTTGTTGCCCATATTGTGGGTATAGATGATCGCGATGATGCGCTGCTGTATACGGCGGTTGATATAGCCGTTGAGCGCGACCTCTTGCCGGAACTTGACGAAGGTGAGTATTACTGGAGCCAGCTGCAAGGTTTGGCGGTATTCACGCAGTTTTCCGGGATTAAGCAGCGTTTTGGGGTGGTTAGCAAGATACTTGAAACGGGCGCAAACGATGTGCTGGTAGTGGCTGCCGATGCAGCGAGCATCGACCAGCGCGAGCGTTTGATTCCCTATGTCCCAGAGCAATTTGTGGTTACGGTTGATCTGGAGGCAGGCGAGATATTGGTTGATTGGGATCCTGAGTTTTAATATTCAGCTTTAAAGTATGAGGAAGGGCGGTGAGCGAACAGCCACAGCACACAGGGTCACCGTTAAAGATTGCGGTTATCTCCATTTTTCCCGATATGTTTAATGCGATTGCGAACTTCGGTATCACCAGTCGCGCCCTTAAGCAGGGCCTGGTGGAGCTGAAAAGCTGGACGCCGCGGGATTTTGCCCACGACCGCCATTCAACGGTGGATGATCGCCCTTTCGGCGGTGGTCCGGGAATGGTGATGATGGTGCAGCCGCTGCGTGATGCGATTGCCGCCGCCAAGGGCTGGACCGGCGCTGAGGCCAAAGTGATTTACCTATCGCCACAGGGCAGGCCGCTGGATCAGGCGGGTGTTGTACAGCTCTCGGGCTACAGCAATATGGTGCTGATCGCGGGACGCTATGAAGGCATAGATGAGCGTTTGCTGGATACAGTGATCGATGAGGAGTGGTCCATCGGTGACTATGTACTAAGCGGCGGCGAATTGCCGGCGATGGTGTTGATTGATGCTGTAACACGCTTGATTCCGGGAGCCTTGGGGCACTCGCTATCGGCGGAGCAGGATTCTTTTACGGCGGGCCTGTTGGATTGCCCGCATTATACTCGGCCCGAAGAATTTGAGGGCATGAGGGTTCCGGAAGTGCTTATGTCCGGCAACCATGAACATATTCGGCGCTGGCGCCTTAAACAGGCGCTGGGGCGAACTTGGCTGAAAAGGCCAGATTTATTGCAAGCAATAAACTTAACCGAGGAACAGCAGGCGCTGTTGACGGATTATCGTCGGGACCTTGATAACGACAAACTCTAGCTGTGAAGCTATAGACTCCCAGGAGCATATCAATGACAAATCCAATTATTCAGGCGCTGGAAAGCGAACAACTGAAAACCAACATTCCAGAATTTTCACCAGGTGACACTGTTGTAGTTCAAGTGATCGTAAAAGAAGGTGAGCGTGTGCGTTCACAGGCTTTCGAAGGCATAGTGATCGCTATTCGCGCGCGCGGCCTGAACTCTGCATTCACTGTGCGTAAAATTTCTCACGGTGTAGGTGTTGAGCGTACTTTCCAAACTCACAGCCGTCAGATCGAGAGCATTACCTTGAAGCGTCGCGGCGATGTGCGTCAAGCCAAGCTGTACTACCTGCGTGACCTTACTGGTAAGGCTGCTCGTATTAAAGAAAAGTTGTCTAAATAAGATCGAGGCTAATAATATTAGCCTATCTGTTTTAGCAAAAAGCCAGAGCGGTTCCCGCTCTGGCTTTTTTGTTTATGGGGCGATTGATGGCCTGGGTTGGCTTGCCAATAGTCTGGGGCTCAATCTGTTTTTATGGCGTGAACATTTTTTGGTGAGCGCTCAATATTGATTCGATAAATGGGTGGGCGGTTGCGATGGATATTCAGATCTCCGCACAAGAAGAAAGTATTATTGCCCAGTATTTGGATGCGGTCTGGGTGGAAAAGGGCCTGAGCAAAAATTCTCTCGATTCCTATCGCACGGACTTAACCCTGTTTGCCGAATGGCTGGCCGAGCGCGGCGCGGCGCTCTTGCAGGTGGATTCGGCGCTGTTGCTGAGCTATTTGGCTGTGCGCCATGAGCGGCAATTGTCCAGTCGTTCCAGTGCGCGCTTTTTGTCCTGCGCGCGCGGATTTTATCGCTATCAGTTGCGCGAGGGGGTTATACAGGAAAATCCTCTGGCGGTGGTCAAGAGTCCGAAGTTGCCGCGATCCCTGCCGAAACTTTTAACGGAGCAGGATGTCGATGACCTGCTACTTGCCCCCGAGCTGGATGATCCTGTAGGGCTGCGCGATCGCACCATGCTGGAGGTGTTGTATGCTTGTGGTCTGCGGGTCAGTGAATTGGTGGGTTTGACCATGTCGCAGATCAATCTGCGGCAAAGTGTTATTCGCGTGATGGGTAAAGGCAGCAAGGAGCGTTTGATCCCCATGGGAGCAGAGGCTGCTGTCTGGCTTGAGCGCTATTTTCGCGAAGCCAGGCCCGAATTGCTGAATGGTTTGCCCCATGAAATTGTTTTCCCAAGCGTGCGCTCACAGCCCATGACCCGGCAAACTTTTTGGCATCGCATCAAGCATTGGGCTAAAGTAGCAGGTATTGACAAGCCTTTGTCCCCCCACACGCTAAGGCATGCCTTTGCTACGCATCTTCTGAACCATGGGGCTGATTTGCGTGTGGTACAGTTGTTGTTGGGGCATAGCGATTTATCGACCACACAGATTTACACCCATATAGCACGCACGAGAATGAAGGAGCTGCACGCTACTCACCATCCGCGTGGATAATTAACCTTGACTGGAGTCATTATGATAAAGCAGACATTTTTACCTTTGATCGCTCTGGTGGCACTGTGCTGCGCGGGCGCGGCCACAGCCCACGAAGATGGCAAGCCCCATCCGCATCCAGCGGGCACCCCCGAGCTGTTAAAGCGCAAGCCGGCTGAAGAAGCGATTGTGACTCGTCTGCAGAAAGCCCGCCCGGATATCAAGTTCAGCTCTGTGCGCCCGTCGCCGATTGCTGGCCTCTATCAGGTCCAGGTTGTCGGTGGCCCTCTGCTGTATGTCACCCCCGAAGGGGATAAATTTATTGCCGGGGAAATCTTCTCGGTGGGCGATAGCGGCTTTGCCAAGCTGGAAGATCCGGCGCTGGTAGAAGAGCGCAAAAAGCTGCTGGCATCCATCAATCCTAAAGATGCTATTACCTTTAAAGCCAAGGGTAAAACCAAGGCTGTGGTCTATGTATTTACCGACGTGGATTGCGGCTACTGCCGCCGTCTGAACGCGCAGATGAATACCTATGACGAGCAAGGCCAGAAAAAGCCCGGCTATACCGATCTGGGGATTGAAGTTCGCTACCTGGCCTATCCGCGCGCAGGTATTCCCAGCCCATCGGCTGACAAGCTGATCACGGCCTGGTGCTCAAAGGATCAACAAAAGGCTCTGACCCTGCTTAAAGAGGATCAGAGTGTGCCCAGTGCTACCTGTGCCAACCCTGTGGCGGCTCAATTTGAATTGGGTGGGCAGATAGGGGTCAATGGCACCCCGGCCATCTGGTTGCCCAATGGCGAGTTAAAGCCGGGCTATCTGCCTCCTGATGCGCTGGCCAAGGAGCTGGGAATCCTCTAATTTCCGTTTCTTTTCCTATCTGCGCTGTTGTTTCAGGGTTGTCGATTGACAGCCCTGTTTTCCCTGAGTATGGTGGCCATCTTTTTTAAAATGGCGCTTTTCTAAATGAATTCTCTGTTTAAATTGTGTCCATTGGCCTAAGGCCGTCACAGCTTCCATTTAACCTGTTGTTTTGCTCCTAGGGGAAACCTCTTGAATTCAGTTAATCATGTCCGTCCAGTGCGCATTGGTATTTGTGGTCTTGGCACAGTTGCCAGCGGCACAATCAATATCCTCAACCGCAATAAGAGCCATATTGACGCTCGCTCTGGGTGCGATATTTCGATTATTCAGGTGGGTGCGCGTCGCGATAACCCCAAGTGCGATACCTCGGCCCTTTCTGTTACCCGAGATATATTTGCCGTGGCCAATAACCCAGAGGTGGATATTCTGGTGGAATTGATCGGCGGCACTACTGTGGCGAAAGAATTGGTGCTGACGGCCATAGCCAATGGCAAGCATATTGTCACCGCCAACAAGGCGCTGATCGCCCATCATGGCGATGAGATTTTTGCAGCGGCTAAGGCCAAGGGTGTAACCGTTGCCTTTGAAGCGGCCGTAGCCGGTGGAATCCCGATTATCAAGTCCATTCGCGAAGGTCTTGCAGCCAATAACATCCAATGGCTGGCCGGAATCATCAACGGCACTACCAACTTTATCCTCACCGAAATGCGCGATAAGGGCCGCGCTTTTGATGATGTGCTGAAAGAGGCCCAGGCCCTCGGCTATGCCGAAGCTGACCCCACCTTTGATGTGGAGGGGATAGATGCTTCCCACAAGCTAGTGATACTCGCTTCTCTGGCCTTTGGTATTCCGCTGGATGTGAAGAAAGTCTTTACCGAAGGCATCACCAAAATTTCTACCGAAGACGTCAATTACGCCGAAGAGCTTGGCTACCGTATCAAGCACCTGGGTATAGCCCGTCAGACCGCCCAGGGTGTTGAAATGCGTGTTCATCCCACCCTGATTCCAGAGAAGCGTTTGATTGCCAATGTCGATGGTGTGATGAATGCTGTGCTGATCAAAGGCGATGCCGTGGGTCCGACGTTGTATTACGGGGCAGGTGCCGGCGGCGAGCCTACAGGCTCTTCCATTGTTGGCGATATAGTCGATGTGGCGCGTACGCTGCTGGCATCGCCCGAGCACCGCGTTCCCTATCTCGGCTTCCAGGATCAGTTTGTGGTGGAGCAGAGCCATTTGCCGATTGATGAGGTGGAGACTGCCAACTATTTGCGCATGGCCGCCGAGGACAAGCCCGGCGTATTGTCTAAAATTGCCACCATCCTCAGCGATTCCGGTATCAGTATCGAAGCCATGATCCAGAAGGAAGCCAAAGAGGGCGAGTCTACCGTACCTCTGATTCTGTTGACCAATGTGGTGCAGGAAAAGAAATTGGCAGCGGCTATCAATAAAATTGAAGCGCTGGAGTCCATCAGCGGCTCAGTGCAGCGCATACGTGTTGAAAGTTTGAAATAATTCCACTTTTTATTGCAGGTTATCACTGTGAAATACATTAGTACTCGCGGCCTAGCTCCCGCACTTAGTTTTGAAGAAGTTGTGCTCACCGGTCTCGCGCCCGATGGCGGTTTGTATGTGCCGGAAACCCTGCCGACATTTAGCAGAGAGGAAATCGCCTCCTGGGCTGGGCTGTCATACCAGGATCTGGCCTTCAATGTGATGAAACCTTTTGTCGCTGGCGCGCTCAGCGATGAAGAATTCAAAAAAATTATCGCCGATGCCTATGCGACCTTCCGTCACGACGCTATTGCGCCTTTGGTGCAAACCGGTCACAACGAGTGGATTCTGGAGTTGTTCCAGGGGCCGACCCTTGCCTTCAAGGATTTCGCTCTGCAATTCCTTGGGCACCTGCTTGATCACCTGTTGAAAAAACGCAACCAGAAAGTGGTAGTGATGGGGGCGACCTCTGGCGATACAGGTTCGGCGGCCATTGAGGGTTGCCGTCGCTGCGACAATATCGATATTTTTATCATGCATCCGCACAAGCGCGTGTCCGATGTACAGCGCCGTCAGATGACTACAGTGCTGGCTCCCAATGTATTCAATATCGCCCTCGAAGGTAACTTCGACGATTGTCAGAATATGGTGAAGGCCAGTTTTGGCGATCAGTCTTTCCTGCCCGAGGGTCGTCAGCTGGTCGCGGTCAACTCGATCAACTGGGCGCGCATCATGGCGCAGATCGTTTATTATTTTTACGCGGGCCTGGCGCTGGGCGCTCCTCATCGCCCTGTGGCTTTCTCTGTGCCTACCGGAAACTTTGGCGATATTTTTGCTGGCTATCTGGCCAAGAAAATGGGCTTGCCGGTCGACCAGTTGATTATTGCCACTAACAGCAATGATATTCTTCACCGCTGTATCAGCAGCAATGATCACAGCAAAAATCAATTGCAACATACCCTGTCGCCCAGTATGGATATCATGGTGTCGAGCAATTTCGAGCGCATGCTGTTCGATCTCTATGATCGCGACGGCAATGCCATTCGCCAGCTGATGGAAGATTTCAAATCGGGCAGCATGACCCTGAAAGAGTCAGCCTTGTCGCGCGCGCGCGAGTTGTTCAGCAGCTATGGTGTCAACGACCAGGTCACTATAGATGTGATTCGCGAGGTGTTTGAAAACACCGAATACCTGCTCGATCCACACACCGCTATTGGTGTTGAAGCTGCGCGCAAAACCCGTCGCCGCCAGGATATTCCTGTGGTCTGCCTGGCGACAGCGCATCCAGCCAAATTCCCTGAGGCGGTGCGTAAAGCGGGGCAGGATCAAGATCCAGCGCTGCCGCATCATATGCAGGATCTGTTTGAACGCGAAGAGCGCTATAGGGTGCTGCCGCAGGATTTGTTGAAGGTTCAGCAGTTTGTTGCGGAGAATGTGCGCAAGTAATTAGGGCCTGTTAACACTGTTTCGCCCCAGCAAGCACAACCCACAGCGGGGGGCATTTTTGTCCCCCGCTGCGTTGTCAGTCGCTTATGTAGCTGGCTACACAGCGCTCCTTCCTCCTTGCGGAGCACAAAAATGACCTCCAGCAGTGAGGGGCGAAATAGTATGAACAGGCCCTAAGCTTTCGCTGTTGTAAAAAAATGCCGCACTCTGAGCTGAGTGCGGCATTTTTTATTAATTTCAATGTAGATACTAGTCGGTTTTACAAAAGCTCAATCAATGCAACAAGTTTTACTTTGTCATTCTCTCTTGCAAATACCGCGACACCACCCACCAAAATATCATCAATTATTTGGGTTTCTGCATATGCCCAATATTTGGATGAATTGGAAAACAAGACTACAGGATTCCCCTCTTCGGTTTCTGGCGCACCTTTTAGGCTTTTCTTTAACAAGGGTGCCCATTCTGTAATGTTGGTGGTGTCAACCTCCGGCGATAAAGTACGGCGAGGTAATTTTTTAAATGATTTGATTGGTAGGTTTTGAAAAAAAGTATCAATGTTATAAGGTGTTTGCTTGGCTATGGGAAATTCAAACTCTTGATTGATTGTTTTGGGGTCAAATCGTTTCCTCAGTTCTGAGCCTCTACCGCCAAGGGTTCCAGATGTAAATAGGCGCACCAGATAAATACCTTCTGGGGCTGCGATCTTAAGGAATTCATTTACATTTTTATTGGCAACTGCTGTTGAGAAAGAAAGAAAAGCAGTTTCTAGAGCGGGGTCCGTAGTTCCAGTGGTTTGTTGTATTGACACTGGGTTTTTATTTTCTGCGAGGCAACTGATGCTGGAAAAAATCAATGTACCAATAATGAGCAAGCGTGTAAGCATATAAGTTTCCAGGAGTTCATCATTGAAATTAATAAAATGCCATAGCCGGTTTGCCTATGACTTGAGCCCTTGCGATGGTTACGGGGATGCCAGGCTCGACCTCTTTTTTGCACCTTCAAAAACTTGTCTGGCGAATTCGCTCTTCGGCAGTTTTCTAGGGCCGTTACTGCTATGAGGTGCGGCCTTTAAAGTCTGAGCCTTGTGCGCGATTTCGCCAGCGAGAAGGGTGTACTGCATTTAAACTGGTTTTAACGCTCCGCTGGAATCCTGCTGGCCGCACCGCCAATATTTTCCAGCGGTTCCCTGGATATCACAACAGCTCAATAACGGCCACCAACTTTAATTTATCGCCCTCTGGCGAGAAAACGGCAAAGGCGCCAACCAGCGCATCGTCAATAATCTGTGCTTCGGTATATAGCCAGTACCTACCTGAATTCGAGGATAGAATGATAGGGGATCGAGTGGTCGCTTCCGGAGTATTTGCCAGTGCCTTTTTCAAAATAGGCGGCCATTGGTCGTAGTGAGCAATGTCAATCTCTGCGGGCAAGGTGCGCTGTGGCAGGGCCTTAAAGGATTTGATAGGCAGCTCCGGAAAGTGGATCTTTAGCGTGAAAGGGGTTTGGTCTTTGATGGGGAATTGCAATTTTTCGTTAATGGTCGCAGGCTTCACTGACTCGCTTAGCTCAGGACCGCGACTGCCAAGATTGCCCGAGGTAAAGAGTCGCACCAGGTAAATTCCACTGGGGTTGGTCAGGCTGACGAATTGCTTGGCGTCTTTGTTGCTGACTGCTGTTGAAAAAATGCCCATGGCATTTTCCACTGCTGAGGTATTGGCATTTGCAGGTGCTGTGCTGCTGTTGGTTTGCGCATTGCAGCCCAAGGCAAAAAAGACAAAGGTGAGCGTGATAAGAAGGCGAGTGATTATAAAGTGACCTATAGCGAGTCTGCTATTCTTAGCAACTATGCCATCCGTTTTAAATGGGACGAGGGGAATTAAAATATTTTGCAGTATAATATGGCTCAAGGCGTTCTGAATAAGGCGGACACCAGTATCCCTGGTTTTTGTATTCTCGCCCACAGAGGCATAGATGCTCGCTTTCATCATAAACAGTCCTTTAGTTGTCAGCCTGGGTAAAAATGCAGCTAGGCTCGCATTTTTTTGTCAGTATAATCTTGCCCTCCATGTGAAATCAATCTGATACCTGTTGCTCCTCCGGCTTGTTTATTGTTTTATCATGTTCCTGCGTATTCAAGAAATGTGAATCTTTCCGATCGAAGTCAAAAAATATTATGCAAAAGACTATTCAGCGTCGCTTGGTTGAAACCAGCACGCAATTTAATCAACCTCTGCATCCCATGCTGCAGCGTATTTACACTGCGCGCGGCGTAAAACATGAGCAGGAGTTGCAGTACCAGCTCGCCCAGCTGCTGAAACCGAATTTCAAAGGTTTGCCGGAGGCTGTCAGTATCCTGGCGGATGCCGTGGTGGCCCAGGCAAAAATCATTATTGTCGGCGACTTCGATGCCGATGGTGCCACCAGCAGCGCGCTGGCGGTGCTGGCCCTGCACGCAATGGGTTTGCAGAGCGTGGACTTCCTTGTGCCCAATCGCTTTGAGTACGGCTATGGTTTAACGCCCGAGATAGTTGCTGTGGCAGCGGCACAGCAGCCAGACGTGATTATTACGGTCGACAATGGTATCTCCAGTGTCGAGGGGGTACGCGCAGCGCGAGAGCTGGGTATTGCAGTGATAGTGACGGATCACCATTTGCCCGGCAGTGAATTACCCGAGGCGGATGCCATAGTCAATCCTAATCAGCCAGGCTGTGAATTTCCCAGCAAGAATCTCGCCGGCGTGGGCGTTATTTTTTATGTGATGAACGCGCTGCGCGCTGAACTGCGGCAGATGGGCTGGTTTGCTGAGAGTGGAATCGCCGAGCCCAATATGGCGAGCTTTTTGGATCTGGTGGCTCTCGGCACGGTGGCCGATGTGGTGCCGCTGGATCACAACAACCGCATTCTGGTAGCCCAGGGGTTGCAGCGTATTCGCGCAGGTGTTGCGCGGATCGGCATTAAAGCGCTGTTGGAGATAGCGGGCAAGCAGGCCCACAAGATTGTCGCCAGTGATTTTGGTTTTGCCCTGGGCCCGCGCCTGAATGCGGCGGGGCGGCTGGATGATATGTCGCTCGGCATCCAGTGCCTGCTCTGCGAAAGCGAATCCCTCGCGCGCGAGATGGCCCTGCAAATGGATGAGTTGAATCGCGATAGGAAAGCCATTGAGGCCGGCATGCAGCAGGAGGCTATGAGCATGCTGCAAAAAGTGCTCAATGCCGATGAAAGTGCACTTCCCTGGGGAGTCTGTCTATTTGATGAAACCTGGCACCAGGGAGTGATTGGTATACTGGCTTCGCGTATCAAAGATAAATACCATCGCCCCACCATAGTGTTTGCCGATGCGGGAGACGGGCAGATAAAAGGCTCGGCGCGCTCGATTCCCGGATTCCATATTCGCGATGCACTCGATGCAATAGCTGCTCGCCACCCCGATTTGCTGCAGAAGTTTGGCGGCCATGCGATGGCGGCGGGCATGAGTTTAATGCGGGAAAGTTTTGTAGCTTTTGCCGAGGCATTTGATGCTGAGGTGCGCCGCCAATTAAGCAGCCACGACCTGTCTGCACTGGTGCTGAGCGATGGCGAGTTGCAGGGCCAGGATTTCAATCTGCCTTTTGCCCAGCAGTTGCGCGAGTCTGGCCCCTGGGGCCAGCATTTTCCCGAGCCGGTGTTTGATGGCGAATTTTATCTGCTGCAGCAGAAATTGCTGGGCGAAAAGCATTTGAAAATGACGCTCGCGCTGGATGCGCAGGGGCAGCAGTTAGTGGATGCGATAGCCTTTAATGTGGATGCCAAACTCTGGCCTAACCGTCATGCGAAAAAAGTCAGGCTAGCTTACAAATTGGATGTCAATGAGTTTCGCGGCAATAAAACGCTGCAGTTGCTGGTGGATTATATAGAGGCCCTGGCCAGCTAGCCGGTCTCTGTATGGGCTTGCGGCTCTGCGGATTTTTTCGCGAGTCGCTACAGCTATTGCAACATTTTTTTCAGGCTCGGCCAGATATTTTCCAGAATAATCGGCTGCGCTGCTATATTGGGGTGAAGGCCATCCTCCTGCGCAAACTGCGGATTTGCCGCTACACCTTCCAGCATAAATGGCACTAGCCCTATATTATTTTTTTCCGCGAGTGTGGAATAGACTTCTTTAAATTCACGCGTATAGCGCGGGCCATAATTGCTGGGGATCTGCATTCCCAGGAGCAATACTTTCGCCCCGCTGGCCTTGCTGGCATCGATCATCTGCTGCAGGTTTTGCAACAGCAATTGAGTGGGCTGGCCGCGCAGGCCATCATTGCCTCCCAGTTCAATAATCACAATGGCTGGCTTGTGCTGCTTCAGCAGGCCGCTTAGACGGCTTAAGCCACCACTGCTGGTTTCACCGCTGACACTGCCATTGACCAGGGTCCAGTTCAGGCCCTCGGTTGCCAGTTTTTTTTGCGCAAGGTTGACCCAGCCCAGTTGCGGGTCTATGCCGTAGCCTGCGCTCAAGCTGTCCCCCATCACCAGAATATTTTTCGGATTTTGCGCGGCCGAGGCCAGATTAATGACAAATGTCAGCAGGAAAGTAAAGCAAATACTGGCGAGACGCATGGCGATAGAATTCCTATATCAATACAATAAGGCACAGGGTTATTTAACGACAGGTTAATCAATTATGTCCGCCGTTGCTATGGTTGAAGCAAAATCCATTAAAAAAAGAGTCACTACCCAGGAGGGTGAGCTGCTTATCCTGGATCAGATTTCCTTAAGTATAGGCGCGGGAGAATCTGTGGCGATTACCGGGGCCTCCGGCTCTGGCAAATCAACCCTGCTGGGTATACTGGCGGGATTGGATGTGCCTTCGGCGGGACAGGTCTATCTCAATGGCTGCGAACTCACTGGCGAAGATGAAGAGGGGCGGGCAAAAATCCGCGCGGAAAATGTTGGTTTTATTTTCCAGTCCTTTCAGTTGCTGCCGGGCCTCACCGCCTTGGAGAATGTGCTCTTGCCGTTGGAACTGCGCGGCGATAAACAGGCAAAACAACGGGCGATTGAGTTTTTAAATCATGTGGGCCTGGGAAATCGCCTGAGCCACTATCCGCCGCAGTTGTCGGGCGGCGAGCAGCAGCGTGTAGCCATTGCCCGCGCATTTGCCAGCCAGCCGAAAATTCTCTTTGCCGATGAGCCCACCGGCAATCTCGACAGCAAGACAGGTGCGCGCATTATAGAACTGCTGTTTGAATTGAACCGCGCCCAGGGGGTCACTCTGGTATTGATTACCCACGAGGAGCGCCTGGCTGCACTCTGTCAAAAGTCTATTCAACTGGCAGATGGAAAGCTGCTCGACAACGCCTTCGCTCATCAATAACAGGAATCGCATATGCTGGCTTTGAAATTATTGCTGCGGCATTGGCGCGGCGGCGAGCTGAAATTATTAAGTCTGTCGCTGGTACTGGCGGTTTCCGTATTGAGCGGTATTGCGATTTTTACCGATAGGCTTGAATCCAGCCTGTTGCGGCAGAGCAATAGCGTCATAGGTGCAGACGCAGTGCTCAGAAGTTCGCAGCCCTATGATCCCACCTGGGAGCAGGAGGCGCAGGCGCAAGGCATCAGCTACACGCGCGCCAATGTTTTTATGTCGGTGGTCTATGCTGGCGATGAAATGCTGCTCTCGTCGATCAAGGCGGTCGATGAGGGCTACCCACTGCGCGGCGAATTTGAAATCAGCGAGCTTCCCTATGCGATCAAACCTGAAGATATCAGGGTTGCCAAAGGTATACCGGCAGAGGGCGAGGTGTGGGTTGACTCGCGCCTGCTCTCCGCATTGAAAATCCAGTTGGGCGATAAGGTTGCGGTGGGTGAATATGAATTGGTGGTCAAGCATTTGCTGATCCATGAGCCTGATGGAGTCAATCAATTCAGTGTCGTGGGCACACGGCTGATTATGAATATCAAGGATCTGGCCAAAACCCAAATCAATGTGGCCGGCAGCAATATTGATTATCAATGGCTGCTGGCCGCCGCCGACCATAAAAAGCTGGATGCCTTTATCGCGGCCCTGAAGCCCAGGCTCACACCCTCGCAGCGCATTGTCGATATCAACTCTGCGCAGGAGCGCCTGGCGAAAACCCTGGGCACGGCGCGCAGTTTCCTGATGCTGAGTGCTGTGATTGCTGTGCTCCTGGCGAGCCTTGCCATTGCCATAGCTGCGCGCCAGTTCGCCGACAGACATACCAACCAGGTTGCACTGATGAAAAGCCTGGGAGTGAGCGGCCGCAGGATTCGCAGTATTTATTTCGGGCAATTATTGCTATTGGGAGCTATGGCCTCGCTAGTGGGGCTGTTGTTCGGCTATGGCATACAGGAATTTGTTGCCTTAAGCCTGCAGCGCCTCTATCAGATTGTGCTGGCGGATTCGAGCTTATATCCCTATATGTTCAGCTTGCTCAGTGGCCTTGTCTGCGTCACTTTTTTTGCCTTGCCGGCACTCTGGTTTTTACCGCAGATACCGCCCTTGAAAATATTGCGTCGCGAGCTTGCCGTCAGCAGTACCCAGGTTTTGACCCAGGCCGGTTTTATACTGCTGGCGATAGTCGTGTTGATGGCGCTGTTCACTCGCGATCTGAAAATGGCGTTGAGTATTCTGCTGGGATTGGCCGGCGTGCTGGCGCTCTCATTGCTGGCTGCCTGGGCGTTATTAATGGCCAGCAGGAAATTGGCGCTCAACCTGGGCGGTGTATGGCGTTTGGCATTTTCCAATATCCAGAGAAGGCGAGGGCACAGCCTTATCCAGATTATTGTTTTTGCCATTGCGCTTATGCTGCTTTTGACTCTCACCATTATCCGCACGTCCTTGATTGAAGACTGGAAGATGCAAATTCCGGATAAGGCAGCGAATCATTTTCTCAGCAATATTGCTGCGGAAAATGTCGACGACATCAGGCAGCTGCTGGAGGTGGAGCAGGTGGCCAAAGCCCCTATCTATCCTATGGTGCGCGGCCGCCTGACCGAAATCAATGCGCTTGCTCCCAGCGAAGAGCTGCGCCGCGACAACAACTCCCTGAGGCGTGAGCTGAATCTGACCTGGTCGGCCCAGCTGGCGGAGGACAATAAGCTGGTCGAGGGCGTCTGGTGGGACGAGTGGAAAAAGAGCGAACATGATTTGCCAGGTGTTTCCGTTGAAGAGGAAACTGCCAGGAAGTTGGGGTTGAAACTTGGAGACAAATTGCATTTTTCCATTGGCGGACTGCAACTGGATGCCGAGGTGGCCAGCCTGCGCAGTGTCAACTGGCGTTCCATGAAGCCCAATTTCTTTTTTATCTTTGAGCCGGAATTGCCGCAGGTTTTTTCTCCCACTTACATGACCAGTATTTATTTGCCAAAAGAGCAAAAGCCTTTGATCAATAAATTGTTGCGTCAATATCCCACCATTCTGGTGGTGGAGCTGGATCGCATCCTCGACAATATCAGCACCCTTGTCAGCCAGGTCAGTGATGCCGTGCTGCTGGTGCTCTGGTTGACGCTGGCGGGAGGCTGCCTGGTATTGCTGGCGGCGGTGATGAACAGCATTGCCAGCCGCAAGCAGGAGGCGGGCCTGCTGCGCGCCCTGGGAAGTTCGCGGCAATTGATCCTGGGAAGTGTGCTGATAGAGTTTGCGATCCTGGGGCTGCTCTCGGGCATTATCGCCATACTGGGTGCAGAATTAGTGCTGGCGAATCTGCAATTCTTTGTCTTTAAGAATCCTGTTCGCCTGCATGGCGAATACTGGTTGTGGTCGCCCTTGATTGGCTGCCTGTTTGTGGCTCTGCTCGGCGCTGCCTGCTGCCGCAAGGTAGTGACTACGCCACCTATGGTGGTATTGCGCGAGGCTACTTAAGGGCTTGTTGCTGCAATTGCCGCTCTGCGCGCTGCAATAGCGCGGGCCAGTCATCCAGCCAGCAGCAACTGTGATCAAAGCCTTCAATGATGGTGAGTTCGCGCTGCAGCTTTTGCATCAGCGGCTGGTTAATGTCCGGCGGCACTACGTCGTCAATACTGCCGGCAAAGTGTACCTGGGGGATATTGCGCAGGTGGGTTTCGCTGATCAGGTTGAGTGATTTTTTCAGCGGGGAATAGCCCTGTCTTTTGGTCCAGGCCTCAGTATCCATATTGGCGGCTATGGTAATGACTCCGCTCACCTCTTCCAGACGCTGTGCCAGCAGCATCGCCAGGGTGCCGCCGCCGCTGTGCCCGATCAGCACCACCGGCAAGTTCTTTTTATCGGCGGGCAATTGCTGCAGGGTTTTCACCATGGCCGCTTTCATCAGTTCTACCACTTCGGCAGAGTAGCGGCCATCGGTCCAATAGTGGAAATCGCAGGGGCTACCGCTGTCGCCCTGGCTTAGCGCGAGATAGAAATCCGCTGACTGATAATAGCAGGGACGTCCCAGATAAAAACTTATGCCGGGATCGCGCTTCATCAGCGCCAGCGCCAGGGGATAGCGTGGAGTAGGATTTTTGGCAATCAAAAAACGCTTGACCCAGGGAGTGCCATCACCTTCGATATAAAAGTGTATAGCCTGTGGCGGGTCGACGTCTGCCGGTTTTCCCAGGGTTAATAGTTGATGCTGCTGGACGCTCACCCATTCAGTCGTCAATCCCGCATCCCAATCCTGCAAATTGATCGGCTTGGTGCTGCTGCAGCAGCTCAAGAGTAAGCTGAGCGCAATTAGGTTAAACCGGGTCTGCAAAAAAAACATCATAGACTGTGTCCAGCTAAACTGTGCAGCGGCGGCTGCACAGGGCCTGGTCCTGGTTAGAGCAGGCCAAAGACAAAGGCAATACTCGACAGGGTAAATGCGGCGGCCATAGCCAGGCCGGTATTGGCCAGGCGAGTTGCGCCGCGCTCGCGGAAGGTTACTATGCTTACCGCGTAGAGTGCGCAGAAGCTGACCAGCGCTGGCACTATGTAGCGGAAATCAATATTGACGGGAACGTTGACCCGCATATAGGTAACCCCCGCCCAGAGCAGGAAGCCGGTCAGTATCAGCGGCGCCTGGCGTTTGATGTCCTCCCTGCGCATATGGTAGAAGCCGACAATGATATAAAGCATCATCCATACCGCGAGAAAACTGCAGATAATCGTGGTGTTGGTGGCGAGCTTGCCGTCGTATTTGAACTCGCCGACTATGCCGGTCTTGCCCAGGTAATTCCAGAAGTACTGGCGGCCCATGCGATCGTCGTAGGGATCGGCAAAAGGTTCAGTAATAAATATTTTTGCATCAAACCACAATAGGTTTGCCGCAGTATTGCCCACGAGATTGGCGGAAGAGACTCCCGACGCATCTTCAAAATACAGGAACTCGCGCTTGCCTTGCAGGTTGAGCAGCAGTCCCGGCAGCACCGTGATGGCAAAGCCGATAAACAGTACCAGGCCGGGTGCTATGGCCATTTTGAAATAGGTCGCCCACTGCCTGGAGCGAATCATTTTGTAGAGGCCCACCAGAACTATAGCGGCAATTAAAATTTCGCCATTGGCTTTGCTGGTGGTGGCCAGTGCGGCACAGATACTGGCGATCATCAGATCGCGCTTATTATCTTGCTGGTACCAGCGAAATAGATAATAGAGACCCGCCGTCAAAAAGCAGTAGAGAATGGCATCGTTGCCCACTCGCGGTGAGTGAATAACGCTGACCGGCCAGAAGGCAAACAGGGCTCCCACAATCCAGAACAAACCATTTTCGCGGTAGGCCGAACACCAGTAACTTGCCGAGAACCATGTAAAGCGTTGGCTGTTGTGGTGGGTTTTATAGCTGTCCAGCAGGCGACTTAAAATCAGCAGGCCAAAGAACACAAACCCCATGGAAAAGACCAGGCTCAGCAATTGTTGCGCGCGCTCATAAGCATGCAAATTGATGGGGTCAAACCACTGGGTGATTTTGTGAACCACAGCGCCTGTGTAGTAGTAGAGCGGCGGGTGAAAGAAGGCTCCACCTGTGGCCTGTTCAAGGGGCGGTGGTGTCCAATGCACCGATAGGTATTTAATATAATCCATATGGTCGCCCAGGTCGTGGCCTCTGACATCTGCCGGTGTCACAATAAAATAGAGCACGCGGACCAGCAGGGCGCCGAGAAACAACACTTGCAGGGATTTGCTCAGCGAGGTGTTTTTGATGGCCAGGTGGATCACAAACAAGAGCGCGAGGGTCAGTAAAATGTAGAGCAGTCGCGTGTAAAAATCTTCCTGCACCGGAGCCATAATAATACCCATCAACCCGCCGCCATCGGTGTAGTAGATGTCGATCTGGTTAGTGCCTGTCTGCAGGAAGGGGGTCAGGTCATAGCTAAATCCCTTGTTGTAATCACGGCGCTGCTGAATGGGAATAATCTCCAGGTTCACAGCGACACCATTGATCGCAAGACCAATGATTTCGTCATCGGGAATAATCTGCACCTGACGGCTGGAGCTTTCAGTGAGGGTCGCCGTGCCATGAAGGCTGTAGGTACCCCTTTCGTTGGAGCTAGCAAAAAAAGGAAAGGCAGTGGCGCTGGTGGTGCCGCCGGGGGTGGTCACAGTGAAATCCGAATAGACAATCTGCATTGAATTGAGCTTGACCGCGATAAATGCTATGGCGGCAATGATCAAGTAAGTAGATATCGACTTAACCAAAGTCAAAAATAATGATTTCATCTTGTGTATTCCGTGGTTATTGTTGCTGGATTGCCTGATCGCCTGTGGGCGATACCTTTATTCTTGTGCTTGCGTAGCGCGCCGTATCTTAAACTAATTTAGTTGCAGCATGTATGTCTGTGCGGGCGAAATAGTGGCTGTATGGCCACTGCCTCGATGCAGCCGCTGCAAGGGTGATTTTATCCATGCTTCAGCTCGTGCTCTCGTCGCTATGGGCATTTGTCCGCTGCACCTGCCAGTCTTCACCCGCCTTTATAAGCTGTTCGGCGAAAAATTTGCCAGGCAAAAAGGGTTGCGATGTTTCTGCGGGGGCTGCAAGTCGCTCAGCGCAGAGTGGATGGGGCCTTGTTGCAGCCCCACAGGCGTTTGAGCGTTCGCCCGCTGCCCAGGGAGCCTCTGAAAAATGTTGGCAACGGGAATAATTTCTCCGAGATTCCCTAGGGTTTTTTACTGGTGGTAATTATAGTGTTGATCCAGTCGGCGTGATCGGATTTATCGCTGTCCAGTGCATTGACTTTCAAATTTAGCGCGCTGATGCCGCGGACATCAACCTTGATAAGGGGGGCACTGGTTTCACTGCCGGTGATAACGGGCGACTGCCACAGCAATCGGTTGTCTCCCCACACCGAAAATTGTACATCCGCCGACTGGGATTCATCATCCAATCCCACCATAAAGCTAAGCTCCTCCGCGTCCTGCGGCAACTGGAACTGGATATCGGAATTGGCGTGGGTGCCTATGCCTTTGGCATAGCGGGTATTGGCGATGGACAGTGTGTTGTTGTCGTGGCTGCGATTGATTTTTACGCTGCCGTGATCCTGATTGGCATAGGTGCGCGGCAGGCTGGTCAGGAAAACCTGGTTGTCCGCCAGGCTCGCATCAAGCAAATGACTGCGCTGGTAGAAATAGTTAAACATTACGGAGAAGGCCAGTACACCAACAAAAAATGACAGCGCTGGAATTTTGTAAAGCAGTTGACAGGCCTCCTTCAACCTTTCAAACAACCACTCGCCGCAAACAGCTTCCAGCAGGCAGAGCGCCAGCACCGCCACCATGATCCAGGAGAGTCCGGTCCAGATATCCGAGCCGTTGACCCCTAAAACAATCAGCATATTGATACCCGATAAAAAGCTGATGGCAATCGGGTAGATAAGTTTTTTCTGCGCGACAGCAGAATAGAGCAGGGCAACCACTACGGCGGGGAACAGATACCTTTCGTGCATGGCGGGCAGGCAAGTGAAAAACCCCACTGCGCAGATCATAGCGGCAAACAACGCCTGGGCGAGGGATTCGCGATTGCTGTTATCGGCTGGCCTGTTGATAAGCCTGTACATACCCTGGACAAAAACCAGCAGGGCGATAAGCACAAACAGCAGCATGCCAAAATATTTTGCGGTAAACACTTTGGTCAGCAGCGTACCGCCCTGGACGTTGAACAGTATTTGGCTATCGGCGGCAGTATTGTTGGTGAGCAGAATCCACAGGTTCGCCGCGTTGAACGTGGTCATAGGGTATTGGCCCAGGGTGTCTATATAGGCCAGGCGGAATGCCTGGACAAAATGTCCCGCCAGTATGGAGGGCATAAACACCAGGGCTGCCAGGGCTACGGAAAGCACTATGCCGAGGATATTTTTCAGCGGTGCGCGGAAAAACAAAAAGCCAAATACGGGGGCAAAGGCAATCATTTGGAATTTTGTCAGCAGCGACAGGGTAAACATGGGAATGGCCAGGTAGCAAAAGCGCGCGTGAAACCCCAGGAGTATGGCAAATGCCAGAATGGTGGCGGGAATCAGATCCACCTGGCCCCACATGGGGCCGTCCACCAATATGGCAGGGTTGAATACGGTCAACAGCATCAGGCTGTGGAGGAAATTGCGCTCGGCTTTATAGCGCACCAGCAGAGCAAACACCAATATTGTCAATGCGCAGTGGCTGAGGGCCACCGGAACCTGGGTGAGGAATTTTAAAAAAATATCCAGATCCAGGGGGATGCCCATGGCGGTGTAGAGCTTGCCGGTGAGGTAGAGCCAGTGGATATAGACCGGTGGATAGTTGCCGTTAAAACCGTCGTAGCCCGAGGTCGACAATTGCTTGATCCAGTCTTGCCAGAAGCCTAGATCACTGCCGTGTCCCTTGATAAACAACAGGCTCAAATTCAATAGTATGACCGCCACCAGGTAGGCGTTGAGCATACGCAGCAGGTCTTTGCTCCAACGGCGCTCGGGCGCGGCGGATATCGCAGCAGGAGTGTAGGGCGAGAGATCATCAGCATCCGCAGGCTTGGCCTGTGTGGATTCCAGCGCGCTTTCAATAGCTGTGTCTGTGGAGGCCTGGTGCCCCGACTCTCCATCCAGGGCTGACTCTGACACAGCTTCCGCGTGGCTTGCCTCTGCTGCCTGCTGTGGCTCTGCTGTGACTGCGTCGGGGGTGATTGCGGATTCATTGCCCGCCGCTGGCGGTTGCCGGTCGGGTAGCGGTTGTTGTCCAAGTATATCGGTCATTGCCAGCGTCTCATCTCTCTGTCTGCAGATTATTCTTCAGTTTTTTTTACTAGATCACTAATATGGTATTTAGGACGTCTCTTAACTTCTTCGTAAATTTTGGCCATGTATTCGCCAATAATTCCCAGGCATATCAGTTGCACGCTGCCGATAAATAGCAGAGGCAAGAGTACCGACGCCCAACCAGGGATGGCATTTTCGGTAAACAGGCGTATAGCCAGCACCCATAAAATCAGTGCAAACGAGGAGAAACCTGAGGCCAGACCCAGAACGGTAATCATACGCAGTGGAGTCGTCGAGAAAGCGGTGATGCCTTTCCAGGCAAACGACAGCATTTTCTTGAGGGGATATTTGCTTTCACCCGCTTCCCTGGCCTGGCGCTCGTATTCTACCACCGAGGATTTAAAACCGACTTCGCGAACTATACCGCGCAAGAACAGGTTGGACTCGTCATATTCCTGCAATGCCTTTAGCGCACGGCGCGAGAGCAATCTGAAATCGGCGTGGTTGAAAACCAGGTCCACGCCCATTTTTTTCATCAGGTGATAGTAACCTTCGGCGGTGAAACGCTTGAAGAAAGTATCGGTGGTGCGCGCTGAACGCACACCGTAGACCACTTCACTGCCTTTCAGATATTCATCGACCATGGCTTCTATATTGCTGGGATCATCTTGCAGGTCGGCGTCAATGCTGACAGTGATATCTTCAGTGGTGCTGCACAGGCCGGCATAGAGCGCGTTCTGGTGGCCTTTATTGCGCGATAATTTGATGGCGACAATGGCTGGATTCTTGTCGGCGGCTTCGGCGAGCATCCGCCAGGTTGCGTCTTTGCTGCCATCATCCACCAGATAAATTTTGGAGGCCTGGGTGATTTTTTGTTTTGCTATCAATGAATCCAGTAGCGCGAGCAGGGTCGCCAGGGTTTTCGGCAGCATCTCCTCTTCGTTATAGCAGGGAACGACTATGGCGAGCGAGGGTGTGGCAACGGCAATAGTATTCATATCAATGGCCCTTATAGATCCATAGCTTGTGTGCCAGGAAATTTAAACATAGGGTAATGCCTGTGGCTAAAACCTGAGCCAGCAGATAATTTCCCAGCAGCTTGAAAAATACAGCAAAGAGTAATGTACTGACAGTTAAGCCGAGGCCGACGGTAACTGCAAATTTCGGCAGTGTTTTACTATGGCTGGAATTGCTCGAGAAGGTAAGGTAGTAATTGGCCAGATAGTTAAAGATGGACGATAGAAAATAAGACAGGGCAGAGGCAATAACCTCAGGTGCCAGATTGAATTCAACCAGCAGAGCGAGTAGGGCAAACTGCAGGAGTGTCGACAGGCCGCCGATACCCAGGAATTTAATAAAGTGATTCATAGTGTCAATTATTGTAATTGTTGTCAGTGAATTCGTCAGAATCCCATCTCTATGCGAATGGCATGCACATTAGCATATTTCCTTTAGTTTGGTTGCTGTTTGCCAGCATGCAAGTGAAAACTGAGAGTTAGATAACACTCTGGCAGTGCTGCGCATCGCCCGACGCTGGAGCCTTGGCTACAGGGGGCAATTATTTTGCTTAATTCCTTGACCCTCCCCTTACTGGAAGGTCTATAGTGTACTCAGAGGGTTATAAATCGAGCCAATGAGGAAACTATGAATATAGGGCAGGCGGCCACCAACAGTGGTCTGGCAACCAAGACAGTGCGTTATTACGAAGAGATTGGCCTGGTCAAACCGGCCCGCTGTGCCAATAACGACTATCGCGATTATTCTGCTGTCGATGTCGAGCATTTGCGTTTCTTGCAGCGCGCCCGCGCTGTGGGTTTTAGCCTAGAGGTCTGCCGCGAGCTGCTGGAGCTGTACCGCAATCCTGAGCGGCGCTGCTCCCAGGTCAAAACCTTGGTGCTGGACAAGATCCAGCAGATTGAACAGCAACTGCACCAACTCAGCGAGCTGAAGTTTACTCTGACCGCTATGGCTGAGAGTTGTCCTGGAGATAACTCCAGTGATTGCACCATCATAGAGACGCTGGCCAAGCCCGCGTTTATGCCTTTCACACTGGTGGAGTCATCCTCATGAGTAACTGCTGCTCACCTCAGCCCCCCGCTAAACCGGATACTGCCAAGCCCCTCGTGGCCTCCTGCTGCCAGCCGCCTGAACCAAGGGCAAGCGATTGTTGCGGCGACCAGCATGGCCACGGGCACAGTCACGGCAGCCAATTTGATTATCTGCTCTGGGGTTCATTGCTTTTATGTGCGGTGTTTTATGTTTTTCATCTGGTTGAGCCACTGCTCCTTCCCGATGTCATACCCGCCTGGTTGCATCACCTGGGGCACAGCGTATTTGAAATGCTCAATACCATGTGGTGGGGCGTATTGCTGGGCTTGGTTTTTGTCGGGATATTGGCCAAGGTTCCGCAAAACCTGGTGATGTCGGTATTGGGAAAAGGCGGCAGTACCCAGGGGATTTTGCGCGCGACCCTGGCGGGTGTGCTGTTGGATTTGTGCAGTCACGGTATTTTGATGGTGGGTATGAAGCTCTATCAAAAAGGAGCAAGCCTTGGCCAGGTGATGGCATTTTTGATCGCCAGCCCCTGGAATTCATTTTCACTGACATTGATTATGTTTGCCCTGATCGGCATTAAATGGACGCTGCTGTTTATAGTGTTGTCGATGCTGATTGCCATAGTCAGCGGCTGGTTGTTCGACCGCTGCGTCGAGCGGCAGATATTGCCGGCGAATCCGAATCAGTTTGAGTTGGAAGAGGGATTTCGTTTCTGGCCGGAAGCCAAGAGGCAATGGCGATCTATTTCCTGGTCTTTCACCACGCTGAAGTCGGTTGCACAGGAGGGAGTTAGCGGCTCGCGGATGGTATTGCGCTGGCTGCTGTTTGGGGTGCTGCTGGCCGCGCTGGTGCGCACATTTGTCAGCCTGGAATTTTTTCAGCAGTGGTTTGGCCCAAGCCTGATAGGTCTGGTGTTTACCCTGGTAGCAGCAGCGGTGATTGAAGTTTGCTCCGAAGGCTCAACCCCTATAGCTGCCGACCTGTTGACTCGCGCCCAGGCGCCGGGAAATGCCTTTACCTTTATGATGGCCGGAGTGGCGACCGATTACACCGAAGTAATGGTATTGAAAGATACTACCCGCTCTTGGAAAATAGCCTTGTTCCTACCGCTAATCACATTGCCACAAGTAGTGGCAGTCGGCTATGTATTAAATGGTTTCTAGTGGCCGGGGTGGCCGGGGTGGCCGGGGTGGCCGGGGTGGCCGAGTGGCCACCCCAACACTGATCAGATTTTCTTAAACGAACTTTCAAACTGTTGGCCGCTGATACCTATGGAGGCATCCCCCAGCAGATATAAATAATCGCGCATCAAATCATCCGCTGTTTTTACCGTTTCGGGATCCTCGCCGGGGTAGGCGGCCGCGCGCATTTTGGTGCGCGTTGCTCCGGGGTTGATACTGTTTGCGCGTATCTGGGTTGTCCCCTCCAGTTCATCGGCAAAGGTTTGCATCAGGTTTTCCTGTGCTGCCTTGGAGGCGGCATAGGCCCCCCAATAGGCGCGACCCTTGTAGCCGACGCTGGAGCCGGTAAATAAAATTGAAGCATGGTCGGCTTTTGCCATTAACGGCAGCAGTGCCTTGGTCAGTAAAAAGGGGGCAGTGACATTGACCTGCAGACAGCGAGACCAGACATCCGCCGCGTAGTTGGCCAGTGGTGTGCTCTGACCCAGCTCGGCGGCATTGTGCAAAATGCCGTGCAGGTGATCGAACTCCTGGAAGATGGCATCGCACATTTCAGTGAATTGCAATTCCTTGGCAGATTCGAAATTGATGGGGAAGATGGCGGCCTGGGGATGACCCGCTGCTTCTATCTCATCGTAGACCCGTTCCAGTTTTGCCAGGGTGCGCCCCACCAGAATCACGGTGGCGCCCTGGGCGGCAAAGGTTTTTGCCGCTACCCGGCCTATACCGTCGCCCGCACCAGTGACCAGGATAATTTTATTGGCCAGATAATTGGCCGGTGGAAAAAAATCTTCAGGAATTTTCATAATATTTTCAATCAGTGTTTCCGCAAGCAGAATAAATCCATGGTGAAATTGTTTGTTTTGCAATTCATCCAGATGGTGGGGCTTGCGTTTAGTCTAGGTACAGGTGTTTTTCGACTATAGGCCAGATTTCACTGGCGTGCTCTACGCGATAATCGGCTTTCCAGTCGGCTATATTGGTTTCTTTGTCGATATAGCCATAGGCAGCAGCTATGGTAATACTGCCTGCGCGCCTGCCGCACTCTATATCGCGCTGGTGATCGCCGATATAGATAATTTCCTCGGGGCTGCAGCCAATTTGTTCCGCAGCCAGAAACAGCGATTCAGGATCGGGCTTGCTCTGCTTGACATGTTCAGGGCAAATCACGCTCGCTGCCACAGGTTGCAGATTGAGTTTGGTTAATATCGCTGAGGTGTAAATAGCCGGTTTATTGGTGGCTATGCCCCAGGCGAGATTGTACTGGTCTATTTTTTTCAGCAAACTTTCGATGCCGGGAAAGGGTTTGGTAAATACCGCGAGATGATCGATATAGAGTTCGAGCAAGCGCAGGCGCAGTGCCTGAAAGTTTGGATAGGTTTCATCTATATCAAAAGCCATAGCCACCAGCGCGCGGGCACCGTTGGAAACGCAGGCGCGAATTTTTTCGGCGGGCAACGGGGGGCGATTATTTTCTTCCAGTAATAAGTTGACTATGGCAACAAAATCGGGCGCCGTATCGAGCAGCGTTCCGTCCAGGTCAAACATGACGGCACGAATTTTTTTTGTATTGACCATAAATTATTGCGCTCGCTTTTTGGCGTGAAGCAGATAGTTGACGCTGACATCGCTGGGGTCCAGCTTGTAGCGTTTGCTGATGGGGTTGTAGGTCATGCCGCTGATATCCTGCAATTCCAATCCAGCCTGGCGCAGCCAGTGCGCGAGTTCGGAAGGGCGAATAAATTTACTGTATTCATGAGTGCCCTTGGGCAGCAGCTTGAGCAGATACTCCGCACCGAGGATGGCAAACGCGTAGGATTTCGGATTGCGGTTGATGGTGGAGAAGTAGACATCGCCATCGGGTTTTACCAGGTCGGCACAGGCTTTGACTACCGACGCAGGGTCGGGGACATGCTCCAGCATTTCCATGCAGGTCACTATATCGAATTCACCCGGACACTGTTCAGCTTTATCTTCAGCGGTGATTTTTTCATAGTCCATATTTACGCCTGTCTCCAACGCATGCAGGCGCGCGACACTGAGCGGGGCTTCGCCCATATCTATGCCGGTTACATGACCGCCGCGCTGGGATAGGGATTCGGCGAGTATACCTCCGCCGCAACCTACGTCTATGACTTTGCGCTCGGCTACCGGAGAGCGTTGATCAATATAATTGGCGCGCAGCGGATTGAGGTCGTGCAGCGGTTTGAATTCGCTGTTCTTGTCCCACCAGCGACTGGCGAGCGCTTCAAATTTTGCAATTTCCGCAGAGTCGACATTAGCCATAATCAATTTCTCAGAGTTGGATTTTTTCTTGCCAGTGGCGAACTTTTTGTTTCAGTTCGACCTCATTAATGGTTTGCAGTTCACGCTTGGCCAACAGGCATTTGCCGTTGACCCAGAGGTGGCTGACCCTGTGGCCGATCTGGGTGTAAACCAGCTGCGAGGCAATATTGTAAAGCGGTTGCAACTCTATATCACCCATATCTATTGCCACTATATCGGCGCATTTGCCAACTTCGAGGCTGCCGACCTGATCCTCTATGCCAAGCGCTTTGGCGCCGTTCAAGGTGGCCATGCGCAGGGCGCTGTGGGCGTCCAGGGCGGCGGCATTATTGCCCACCGCTTTCGCCAGCAGTGCCGCTGTTTTCAATTCGCTGAACAGGTCCAGGTCATTATTGCTGGCAGCGCCATCCGTGCCCAGTGCTACATTGATGCCTGCCTTCTGCAATTTATCTACCGGGCAGAAACCGCTGGCGAGTTTCAGGTTGGACTCGGGGCAGTGAATGACATGGGCACCGCTCTGCTGCAGTATGGCAATATCGATTTCGTTGATCTGGGTCATATGCACACATTGGGTCTGCGGCGATAACAGTCCCAGGTCCATCAACCGCTGGCTGGGACGAGTCGCATATTTCTCCAGGGATTCGGCAACTTCTCCCGCCGTTTCGTGCAGGTGGATATGGATGGGCACATCCATTTCCTGAGCGAGCACAGCGACTTTTTTCAGTGTCTCATCGCCCACAGTGTAAGGGGCGTGAGGGCCGAAACCAATACGAATGAGCGGATTCCCCTGAAAGCTATCGTGCAGTTCCAGGCCCTTGGCAAAATAATCATCCGGCCCTGTGCCCCAGGCGCTGGGGAAATCGAAAATCGGAAAGGTGATCTGGCAGCGGATCTGCGCACTGAGTGCAGCCTGGGCAGTCTGCTCCGGGAAAAAATACATATCCGAAAAGCAACTGGTACCGCTCTTGATCATTTCCGCAATCGCCAGCTCGGCACCGTCGCGCACAAACTCTTCATCGACCCACTGTTTTTCCAGTGGCCAGATATGGTTGTTAAGCCAGTCCTCCAGCGGCGTGTCATCGGCGAATCCGCGCAGCAGGCTCATGGCGGCATGGCCGTGGGCATTAATCAGGCCGGGCAGCAGAATATGTTCAGTGAGATTTTCCACGCGTGCGGCGCTGTAGCGTTTGCCTGCCTCTTCCTGCGGCAGCAGGGCAATAATGCGACCTTGATCAATGGCTATGGCGCAATCGTTGAAAATGCGATTGGCGGGTTCAACGGGAATAATCCAGCGGGCGTTGATCAGTAAATCAATAGGGGTCATGGTGTTGCTCAGATCAGTAGCAAATAGGAGGCAGTCACGAAAACAGCCGCGCAGTATAACGCAGGGGGCCGGTGAAAAAAACGCGGCTGGTATGAAATCCGGTGGGCTCGTCCCTGAGCCTGACAGCAGCTTTTAGAAGTGCGCGATAAACGCGGCGTAGGGTCCGTCCAGGTCTACCTTGGCTTGCAGATCGCTGTCGTCGACCGTGAGCGACAGTTTGCGGTAGCCAGCTTCAACGCCTATATCGAGTGCCGAGTCGAACATATAGCTCAGCTTTAGCGAGTAATCGCTGATCTTATCGCCGTCAAAGCTTACGTATTTAGCATCGCCGCCAGCGGATAAACCGGTAAAGGGCAAGTCGAATTGGGCTTTGACATAGAGCAGGGGCAAGGTCTGATCTATAGCCACTTTCTTGTTGCCGCTGAGTGCGCTGCTGGCGTAAACATAGCCATCAAATTTGCGGGCAGTAAGGCCGAGATCCAGATTGACCCAATTGTCGAGAATCTCGTAGTAAAGGGTTGCATCTACATGGCTCAAATCGAAATCGCTGCTCACCTTGTCATTGGCGATAAAGGTAGTGCCATCGATTTCAAAGGTTTTGCTGATGGTGGCCGCCTGGCTGCTGCTGATATCCACCTTGTCCAGGCGTATATTGGGAATCAGTGGGATAGGGTGCTCAAGGGCAATGTAGAAATAGGTGTTGTCCTGTTCTTTAAAGCCCAGATCCTGCAAGTCGATGCTGGGATTACCCACATTGCCAGAGTAGTCAGACTGCCAGGAGCCGATGCCTGCGTAGAGGCCCAGCAGGGTGTCGGCCTGCACAGCGGGGGCGGCAGCCAATGCGAGTGTGGCAGCGAGCGTAAGTTTTTTCATGGCGGAGTTCCTTATAGTTTTTAAAATTTAACTGTAATGAAGTGAGACAAGTTTAACGTTTTAAGGCGATTAAGTAACAGCTTTGCAGGTTTTTTTATGATTTATTTACGTTTGGCCTTGATTTTAAATGAGGCTCTTTTCCTGCAATAGTTCAATAAATACACGCGCAGCATTATTGAGGCTGCGCTGGTTGTGATAGATAAACCCCAGGGGGCGCTTGATCGCGGGGCAGTCGACATCGAGGATTTTTAGCTGGCTGTCGATAATGCGATTGGGTAAAACTCCCCAGCCGAGGCCAATACCCAGCATCATTTTGATGGTGTCCAGGTGATTGGTGACCATGGTGATATCCAGGGGGTGGCCCTGCTTATCGAACAGCTCCTTGATCAGCCGCGTGGTATAGGTATTGGTATCAGGCATGATCGCCTGGTGGGGGCTCAGATCGGCCAGGTGAAGATGCGATTGCGCTGCAAGTGGATGGGTAGTTGCCGCGACGAACTGGAGCTGGTCGTGCCAGAGGATGTTGCTGTTGATCCGCGCATCCTGCTCGAGTGCAAGTGTGATGATGGCGAGGTCGAACCGCCCTTGGAGGATTTCGTTGTACGCATGTTCAGAGTCCAGAAAGTGCAAATCAAGTTTTACTTCAGGGTACCGCACGGAAAATTCACGCAAATAGGGCGGCAGATAATGTAAGCCTAGATGATGACTGGTCGCTATGCTAAGTTTTCCGGTCACATTTCCCTTTAAATCGGCAATTGCCCGCTGCGCCGCCTGTACTTCATGCAAAATAGTCTTGGCTTTCTCCAGCAATAAACTGCCGGCCTGGGTCAAGGCTATCTGGCGCCCTATGCGGTCAAACAGGCTAGTGTTCAAATGCTCTTCCAGCAGGGCGATGCGCTTGCTGATTGCCGGTTGGGTCAGGTGCAGGCGCTCGCCTGCTGCGGAAAAGGAACCCTGTTCTGCAATGGCGACAAATGCTTGTAAATGCTGTGTATCCACTTAAGACTGAGCCGCCCTATAAATGTTCCAGGTGCCAAATGGAGATTATTATAGTATTCCTGTTTGGAATGTAAATTATAAAAAAGATAAATTTGTTTTATCTTTGTTGGCGACATACACTGATCCCATTGAAAGCCCTGACTAAATAACCTATTGCTTTGGAGTTGCTCCATGACCACAAAACCTAGAACCCTTTACGACAAGCTCTGGGACGCCCACCTTGTGCAGCAACGCGACGATGGTTCGGCATTGATCTATATCGACCGCCATATCATTCATGAGGTTACCTCTCCCCAGGCGTTTGATGGCCTGCGCCTGGCCGGGCGCAAGCCCTGGCGAGTGGACTCCATACTGGCGACGCCCGATCACAATGTGCCTACTACCCAAAAGGAGCGGGCTCATGGGGTAAAGGGCATAGAAGATCCCGTATCCCTGATTCAGGTGCAGACGCTCGACGACAACTGCGATGAGTTCGGCATTGTGGAATTCAAGATCAATGATTCCCGTCAGGGTATAGTCCATGTGATAGGCCCTGAGACAGGCGCCTGCCTGCCGGGGATGACTGTGGTCTGCGGCGATTCGCACACTGCCACCAACGGTGCCCTGGGCGCCCTGGCTCATGGCATAGGCACCAGCGAGGTCGAGCATGTGATGGCAACCCAGTGCCTGGTTGCCAAAAAAATGAACAATATGCTCATCAAGGTCGATGGCGTGCTGGGCCTTGGCGTAACCCCTAAAGACGTAGTGCTGGCGATAATTGCCAAGATCGGCACCGCCGGCGGCAATGGCTACGCCATGGAATTTGCCGGCCAGGTATTCCGCGATATGACCATGGAAGGCCGTATGACCGTATGCAATATGGCCATTGAAGCGGGCGCTCGCGCCGGTATGGTCGCAGTGGATCAAACTACCATCGATTACGTAAAAGGCAGGACTTACGCCCCCAAGGGCGATCTCTGGGAAAAGGCTGTGGCCGACTGGAAAAATTATGTCAGCGATGAGGGTGCACACTTTGATGCAATCGTTGAAATTAATGGCGAGGATATCAAGCCCCAGGTGAGTTGGGGCACCTCGCCGGAGATGGTGGTATCGATTGAAGACACGGTTCCCAATCCCGCGCAAGAGACTGATCCGGTAAAGCGCGAGGGCATGATTCGCGCATTGCAATATATGGGTTTAACGGCGGATCAACCGATTACCTCGATACAGCTCGATCGCGTCTTTATCGGCTCCTGCACCAACTCGCGCATTGAAGATATGCGCGCAGCGGCTGCGGTAGTGAAAGGTCGCAGCAAAGCCGCCTCAGTGAAAGAGGCTATTGTGGTTCCCGGTTCCGGTGCCGTAAAAGCGCAGGCTGAAGCTGAGGGGTTGGACAAGATTTTTATCGCCGCCGGTCTTGAGTGGCGCGAGCCTGGCTGCTCCATGTGTCTGGCAATGAACGCCGACAAGCTGGGCAATGGCGAGCACTGTGCATCAACGTCCAATCGCAATTTCGAAGGGCGCCAGGGCTATGGCGGCCGCACCCATCTGGTCAGCCCGGCAATGGCCGCCGCCGCCGCTATCGCCGGCCACTTTGTCGATGTGCGCACATTTAATTAACAGGAGCAGAGCATGAAAAGTTTTACCTTGGTTAAAGGCTTGGCCGCTCCTATGGATCGCGCTAACGTCGATACCGATATGATTATCCCCAAGCAGTTCTTGAAATCCATCAAGCGCACAGGCTTTGGCAAAAACCTGTTTGATGAATTGCGCTACCTGGATGAAGGCAAGCCCGACCAGGATTGCAGCGGTCGCCCTGTGAACAAGGATTTTCCGCTGAATTTCCCCCGCTACCAGGGCGCGACTATTTTATTGTCGCGCGAGAATTTTGGCTGTGGCTCCAGCCGCGAACATGCCCCCTGGGCACTGGATGACTATGGCTTCCGCAGTGTCATTGCACCGAGCTTTGCCGATATCTTCTATAACAACAGCTTTAAGAACGGCCTCTTGCCAATTGTGCTGGATGTAGCCATTGTCGATAAGCTTTTTAAAGAAATGTATGCAAGCGAAGGTTATCAGTTGACGATTGATCTGGCCGCGCAGCGAGTCACCACTCCCGGTGGTGAGAGCTTTGCGTTTGCCATAGATGAATTTCGCAAGCACTGTCTATTGAATGGATTGGACGATATTGGTTTGACCCTTGAGCACGCCGATCTGATTCGCGCCTATGAAGCGAAAAAGCGTGTGGCGGCGCCCTGGTTGTTTGATGTAGTCAAGTAGTGATGAAATTTACTAAATATCATGCCCTGGGCAATGACTACATAGTGGTAGATCCCCAGGATCTGCAGCGCGAAATCACTCCGGCCGAAATAAAAGTGCTGTGCGACCGCCACTATGGCTTTGGCTCCGATGGAGTGTTGTTCGGGCCTCTACCCGGCGGCAACAGCGATTTTGCCCTGCGGATATTTAACCCCGATGGGGGTGAGGCTGAAAAAAGTGGCAATGGGCTGCGCATATTTTCCCGCTATCTGTGGGATAAGCAATGGGTAAGCGATGCCGGTTTTTCCATAGCAACCAAAGGCGGTGTAGTTAAGGCTTTGGTTGAGCATGCAGGCAAATCGGTTTCGGTTGAGATGGGGCAGGTGAGGTTCAGTCATGAGCCAGGTGCTGAACCTGAAATTGCACGTCGGACTTTAGCAGTTGCAGATAGAGAGTTTGGAATTTATCTGGCCAATGTTGGCAATCCCCACTGTGTTACTCTGGTCGATGAATTGTCGCCAGCCCTGGCGAAAACCTATGGCCCCTTGATCGAGTCAGATAGTCAGTTTAAAAATCGCACCAATGTGCAGTTTTTAAAAATTATTGACCGCGCCAATATCCAGATAGAGATCTGGGAGCGCGGTGCCGGCTATACCCTGGCATCGGGCAGCAGCAGTACTGCCGCCGCTGCCGTGGCGTGTGCGCTTGGCTTATGCGATTCGCAAATAAGTGTACATATGCCCGGCGGTATTATTGAAATCGCCTTGGACAAGCAGTTTTTCGCCACCATGAAAGGGGCTGTCTGCAAGATTGGTGAGGGTGCCTTGGCTGATGAAGCTGTGGTTGGCTAACCAATACTGTCATTAAGTGGCGGGCGCCGAGCAAATAATAGATGTTAAAAAGCCTTAGGGCGGTAGATTTAAATTGAAGTTTTTAATTGGAGGCTGTTGTGGGTAAACATATTTTAATTCTGGAAGGCGATGGCATAGGTCCAGAGATTGTCAAAGAAGCGCGCAAGGTATTGGACGTGGTCAATGCTAAATTCAGCCTGGGTTTGACCTTTGAAAATGAATTGATGGGCGGCTGTGCGATTGATGTTCACGGTGTGCCCCTGGCGGATTCCACGCTTGAGCGCGCGCGCCTGGCCGATGCCATTCTGCTTGGCGCCGTGGGCGGCCCCAAATGGGACAAGCTGGACCGCGCAATTCGCCCGGAAAAAGGCCTGCTGAAAATTCGCTCGCAACTGGGCTTGTATGCAAACCTGCGCCCGGCGCTTTTGTATCCCCAGTTGGTCGGCGCTTCTTCCCTGAAGCCAGAAGTGGTTTCCGGCCTGGATATTTTGATTGTGCGCGAGCTGGCGGGCGGTATTTATTTTGGCGAGCCGCGCGGCATACGCACATTGGAAAATGGCGAGCGAGAGGGCTACAACACCTATAAGTACTCGGAGAGCGAAATCATCCGCATTGGCCGCACGGCCTTTGAGATGGCGCGCAAGCGCGGCAGGAAAGTCTGCTCTGTGGATAAGGCCAATGTCCTTGAAGCTACTATGCTGTGGCGCGAGGTCATGGATAACCTGCACAAAGAGTACCCGGATGTTGAGTTGTCCCATATGTATGTGGACAATGCGGCCATGCAGCTGGTGCGCGCGCCCAAGCAGTTCGATGTGCTGGTGACCGGCAATATGTTTGGCGATATTTTGTCCGACGCAGCTGCTATGCTTACAGGGTCGATTGGTATGCTGCCGTCTGCCTCCCTGGATAAAGACGGTCGCGGCATGTACGAGCCCTGCCACGGCTCGGCCCCGGATATCGCCGGTCAGGGCATAGCCAATCCGCTGGCCACCATATTGTCGGTATCCATGATGATGCGCTACTCCCTGGCGCTGCCAGAAGTGGCGGACGCTATTGAGGCGGCCGTGAGCAAGGTGCTGGATCAGGGCTATCGCACAGCGGATATCTACACCGAGGGCAGCAAAAAAGTTTCCACATCACAAATGGGCGATGCCGTCGTTGCAATGCTGGCGTAAGTTTTATATGTTCTTGTGTTTAGCGTAGTTTTTTGCAGATTGAATCCTTAAGATTCTTAAAGAGAGAAGAGAAATGAAAGTAGGTTTTGTAGGTTGGCGCGGTATGGTGGGCTCCGTATTGATGGAGCGTATGCAGGCAGAAAACGACTTTGCCGATATCGAGCCGGTATTTTTCACCACTTCCAATGTCGGCGGCGCTGCCCCCGCCGTTGCCAGCGGTTTGCCCGCGCTGAAAGATGCGTTCTCCGTGGATGACCTGAAGCAACTGGATGTGATTGTGACCTGTCAGGGCGGTGATTACACCAATGAAGTTTTCCCAAAGCTGCGCGCTGGCGGCTGGAAGGGTTACTGGATAGATGCGGCTTCGAGTCTGCGCATGGATAAAGATGCGATTATTGTGCTGGACCCGGTCAATCTGGATGTGATCAAAAGCGGTATCGCCAAGGGTGTGAAGAACTATATTGGCGGCAACTGCACCGTGAGCCTGATGCTGATGGGTCTGGGCGGCCTGTTCAATGCCGGCCTGGTGGAGTGGGTCTCCTCCATGACCTACCAGGCAGCATCTGGTGCGGGTGCGCAGAATATGCGCGAGTTGATAGCGCAAATGGGTTCTCTGCACGCGTCGGTGGCCGATAAGCTGGCCGACCCGAAATCCGCCATTTTGGAAATTGACCGCATTATTGCCGAGACCATGCGCGGCGACGACCTGCCAAAAGCCAACTTTGGCCATCCATTGGCGGGCAGCCTTCTGCCCTACATCGACAAGCAATGGGAGACAGGCCAATCCAAGGAAGAGTGGAAGGGGCAGGCTGAAACCAACAAAATCCTTGGTCGCGATGGCAACCCCATCCCGGTGGACGGTCTCTGCGTGCGCATAGGCGCTATGCGCTGCCACAGTCAGGCGCTCACCATCAAGCTGAACAAAGATGTTCCTGTTGCTGATATCGAAACCTTGATTGCCAATGCGAACCCTTGGGCTAGTGTGGTAAGCAATGATCGCGAAAGCAGTCTGCGCGACCTCACGCCTACCAAGGTGACCGGCACCTTAAATATTCCCGTGGGCCGTCTGCGCAAGATGAACATGGGCCCGCAGTATCTGTCCGCCTTTACCGTGGGCGACCAGTTGCTCTGGGGAGCTGCCGAGCCTCTGCGCCGCATGTTGCGTATCCTGAAGGAAGCCTGAGTCGACGACCTGGTTCAGGCTTGATTGAAGCGCTGCCTTAAAGCCCTCTTTAATTGCAAAATTATTGGGGGCTTTTTGTTGTTGGGTGTTGGCTTTTTGCCTGAATTTGCCCAGGTGTGCCGGGAATCCCGGGCGCTTTTGTGCGTTATCGCTAAAAAATGTGCAAAAAGTAAGGACTTTGACTTGTCCGGCAAAGCCGGAGAGTTGATAAAAGGCTTTTTATAATGAATACTTACGAAAGATACTGAATAAATATTCGAGATTTGTCTGCCTCTTGCAAGAGCACCAGATTCACTTGTTAGCTTGTCTTTCCTGCTGAACCGCCTCAGAACCATCCCGGCTCTCCGGGGATAATAAAGGATCAACCTATGCAGTTGCGTAAATTAGTTTTGGCCTGTGGATTCGCTTCATTTGCACTGTCGAATTATGCCAGTGCTCTGGGGCTGGGTGATGTTAAGCTGAATTCCACGCTTAACCAGCCATTGAATGCCGAGATAAAACTGCTGGACACCCGCGACCTGTCGGCAGAACAGATACTCATAAACCTGGCATCAGCAGCAGACTTTGAACGCAATGGCGTCGACCGGACCCATTTTTACACTGAGTTTCAATTCGAAGTTGACCTTAAGCGCGCGGGCGGCCCGATTGTGCGCGTGACTACGCGCAACCCCGTGCGCGAACCCTATCTGAATTTCCTGTTGGAAGCGCGCTGGACCTCTGGGCGCCTGTTGCGCGAATACACCTTGTTAATGGATCTGCCCACCTTTGACACTACGGCTCCCCAGGCAGTCCAGGCGCCTGTCGCCGACAAGCCCAAGGTTTCCAGCACCACCAGGCCGAGAAATGTCCCTGTGGCACCAGTGAGTGAGGCTCCCGCTTTCTCCGATACAGAGGCTGCTGTTTCCGAGGAGAACAAGGCTAAAAAAAAGTCCCGAGTTAGCGACGGCAATTACGGTCCTATCAGCGGCAAAGATACCCTATGGGATATAGCCAAGGAAGTGCGGCCAGATACCAGTGTGAGCGTCCATCAAACCATGCTGGCGCTGCAGCGTTTGAACCCGGATGCCTTTATCCGCGGCAATATCAACCTGCTTAAAAAGGGCCAAGTGCTGCGTGTTCCCAGCGTTGAAGAGGCCGCTGCCGTCTCCAGGACAGAGGCCATCAACCAGGTTGCTGCGCAAAATAATCGCTGGTCCTCTCCCACCCTGGCTCCCGACACCGTGCTTGAAGCCCAGGTGGATGCTTCCCGCTCCACTGGCAGCCCACGCAAGAAAACGGAAACCGTCTCTGGCAGGGTAAAACTGGAAGCTCCCTCGACTGGCGAAAATGCCAATAACGGGCAGGGTAGCGGCACAGATAAAAGTGGCGGCAAAGGGCTGGACGCAGAGTTGGCAGCCACCCAGGAAGAATTGGATAAGGCCAAATCAGAAAATACCGAACTCACCTCCCGCGTTCAGGATCTGGAAGAGCAGATCAAAACCATGCAGCGGCTGGTGGATGCCAGCAATGAAAAAATGCGCGGAATGCAGTTGAACGCGGTCAAGCAGGCGGAAAATAAAACTGCCGCAAACCAACCGGCAGAAAGTATTGCAGCTCCTGTGCCTGAGGCATCTGTGCCAGCGCCAGCAGCTGAGCCGGTCGCTGAGGTTGCGACCAGCAGCAGTGCGGAGGCTGTTGCAGTGCCTCCGCCCGCAGCCAGTGCCGCGGCTGCCTCATCCGTTGCCAAGAAAAACTCACCACCCAAGCCACAGCCGCAGGCAGAAAAATCGCTGGCAGAGCATTTCTCTGACAACCTGCTTTGGGTTCTCCTGGCTGCTGCCGGTCTGACCGGGGTTGGCGCTACCGCGTTCTTTGCCCACAAGCGTAAAAAGGAAGAAGAGGAGGAAGCCGGAAAACATTTTTCCGAAGCCGCGCCTTTTTATATTCCCGATCCCAGCTTTGAACATCTGAATCAGCCGCAGTATGAGGCTGGCCCTCAAGTGGAGGCGGAGGAGATTGTCGGCGAGGATGATCACAAGACCGTGATTGCCGAAACCGATGATGTTGTCAGTGAGGCAGGTATCTATATTTCTCTGGGGCAGTACCACCAGGCAGAGGATATGCTGCGCAATGCACTGGAGACAGGCACGGCCTCCGGCGATATTTACTTGAAGCTGCTGGAAGTTTATTCGCACACGCAAAACATCAATGAGTTCGACAAATATTATGCGGCGCTCTGGCCTATGGCCACTCCCGTTGAGCTCAATCGCGCCTCTGAATTGCGCTCGACTATTGCCGGTGCAGATTCATTCCAGGGGGCATCAGTTGCCAATGACGATACGGTGATTCGCAACAACTTCAACGATGATACGGTGATTCGCAATAATTTTAATCAGGCTGTGCCGGCAGATGACAATATTGATGTAAGTGCGCGCCGCTATGATTTGGATTTTGGCAATGCTAGCCTTGCCTCTCACAACCCCAGTGTCAGCGATGATGAATTTGTATTGGCATTCGCCGAGGACAATAAAAGCCATCCCGAAGCTGAAGATCTCTCGGATATTTCCCTGGCACTCGACAGTCTTGAGGATAGCACCGGGCCTGCCCCTGCGGCGGTAGCCACGCTGGAAGAGGATGCTCATGGCGCGGTTGAAGAGGAAATCAGTTTCAACTTCAGCGATCTCGATCTTGGCGAAATGGATTTCAATGAAAAGAATCCTGCAGAAATGGCCTTGCCTGATGTGGATCATGCCGATGATTTCAATCTGGAAATGAATGTCGATGATGTGGACCTGGCAGCACTGGATCGCGAAATGGCGAGCCTTGATGCAGATCCCACTTTCCTCGATGCCATTGAAGTGAATTCAGTGGTGGAGATTGGCGATGAGGACGTACTCAGCAGCCGAGAGCTGGAAGATTTCGACGCGCTGTTTGCCGGGGATGCTGAGGCCCCTGTTGCCGAGACTGCCGCAGATCAGCCAGTTGCCGAAGCAGATACCTTCACTCTGGATCTGGACGATGATTTGAGTTTGCCGCAGGAGGGGGGGGGCGAACTTAACGCGCCTACCTTTGCCGTTAATGAAGAGCTGCATGAAGAATTGCCTTTGGAATCTGTCGCTGAGACGGTCCCGGCTCAGGATAGTTTGCCCGAGACAGAGCAGGCACTCCCCTGGCAAGAAAATGCTGTGACCGAGCAGGTTGATGATGCCGAACCGGAAATTACCCTGGCGGCTGACGATTATGATGATGCTGGCGATGAGTCTGCAGATTCGATTCTGGAACAACTGGATTTCTCCGAGGACGATGAAGAGCCGGCGACAGAGATTGCCGATTTGTCCCTGGAGGACGATGTATCTTTGGCAGATTTGGATGCGGAGCTGCAGGATTTGAGTGCAGGCCAGGCTGAAAATCTATCCCTGGCTGATGCTCAGCTGGCGGAAGTCGGCGATGAGAATGCCCTCGAGGATGATGTATTTGCCGAGGCGTTGTCAGACTTTTCTGCCGAGAGCTTGAATGCCGAGGCGGAAGCAGAAGCTCTGGCGGAATCGGATATCGATAGCGAACTGGATTTTATGGTGGATGCCGACGAGGCCGCCACCAAACTTGATCTCGCTCGAGCCTATCTGGATATGGGCGATAACGAGGGCGCGCGCGATATACTGGCGGAAGTTGCTCAAGAGGGCACACAGCAGCAGCGCGAGGAAGCGGTCAGCCTGTTGAGCCGGATCGACGCTTAATACGATCAGCTATTGGCAAAGCCTTGCACGCTATATTGTGCAAGGCTTTGTTGTTTCTGGGCCCGGCAAATTGTTCAGTGCGATCGGAAATTTTTTGTTACAACATTTAATCTGGCTATTGGCATTATGAGTGAAAATTTTATCCCGACCAGCAAGCCCTATGCGCGCAACGGTGAAGTTGTCGGCGATACTGTCTGGCCCGAAGGCATGCAGCGCGTGGCTCTGGCGATCGAATATCGCGGCTCGGATTATCACGGCTTCCAGGTACAGCCCAGCGGTGTGAAAACCGTGCAGCAGGCGCTGGAGAAGGCGCTCTCCAAAGTGGCTGACGAACCCATCACCCTGGTCTGCGCCGGGCGCACCGATGCCGGTGTCCACGCCACCAATCAGATAATCCATTTTGATACCCTGGCCCGCCGCCCGGCGAAAGCCTGGGTGATGGGCACCCGCCCGCATCTTCCCGATACAGTCAGTGTGCGCTGGGCCAAAGATGTGCCGCCGCAATTCCACGCGCGCTTCAGCGCCCTGAATCGCACTTACCGATACCTGTTGTCGGACGGTAAAACTTCTTCGGCACTGCTTCACGACCAGATCACCTGGTCATCCCGTCCGCTGGATCTTGCGGCTATGAGGGAGGGTGCAGCCCATCTGGTGGGGAGGCATGACTTCACCTCCTTCCGCGCCACCCAGTGCCAGGCCAAAAGCCCGGTGCGGACAATCGAGTATCTGCACCTGGTGCGACGCGGCGATTTGATTGTCCTTGAAATTCAGGCCAATGCTTTTCTCCACCATATGGTGCGCAATATAGTCGGTGTGCTGCTGGCGGTGGGTGCCGGCGATAAGCCGCCGGCCTGGGTCAGTGAGGTATTGCAGTCCAGGGATCGCAGTTGCGCTGGGGTAACCGCCAAACCTTATGGTTTGTATCTGGTGTCTGTCGATTTTCCCGAGGCTTTTGCATTGCCCAGTGAGCTGCCGGGCCCGCTGTTCTTGCAGGAGGCAATTGGCGGCTTTGCCCCGGCGCAATAGGCCGCGCCACCCCGCACCGACAATTCCCGCGCAAATTTCCGCTGCGGTCAATTTGCGGGAGGATCGCCAATTTAAGGTTTTTTAATGCTGAATTCTGGTATTATCGCCGCCTTATTTTCGCAACCTGCCTAATTTGGGAATCAGTGTATTCATGCCGGCTCAGCCCCCCCATAGAATCCGCATTAAGATTTGTGGAATCACCTCGGTCGCCGATGCGCAGCTTGCCGCTACGGCTGGGGCTGACGCTATAGGCCTGGTGTTCTATGGACCCAGTCCGAGGGCGGTGACTATTGAGCAGGCGCGTGAGATTGCCTATTCTGTGGGCCCTTTTGTGACCCTGGTGGGCCTGTTTGTCGATGCGGAGCAGGATTTTATTGAACAGGTGCTGGCGCGTGTCCCCCTGCATCTGCTGCAGTTTCACGGCAGTGAGTCGCAGCAGTTCTGCGAATTGTTCCAGCGGCCCTATATGAAAGCTATCCGCATGCGTCCTGAATTAGATCTGCAACAGGCGATTGCAGGGCATCCCAATGCGGTAGCCATCTTACTGGATGCCTATAGGCCCGGTGTGCCTGGTGGCACAGGTGAAACTTTCGATTGGCAGCGGATTCCAACTAATTCGGCACTTCCCCTGGTGTTGGCTGGCGGTTTGACGCCAGAGAATATTGCCCTGGCGGTAAGCTCGACCAGCGTCTATGGGGTTGATGTCAGTGGTGGTGTAGAATCCTCGCCAGGCAAAAAAAATGGCGAAAAAATCAGGGCTTTTATTGATAATGCCCGACGTGCCTGAGTGTTTAATCGCGATTTGCCAATGATCCGGCGTCATTGGCTACAAATGAAAGGTGATAAAAAAGGTGAGTGACACTAAACCGTTTTCCGCTGTTGATTACAGCAGTTTTCCCAATGCCGAAGGCCATTTTGGTCCCTACGGCGGTCGCTTTGTCTCGGAGACATTGATCCATGCCCTGGACGAGCTGGAAGAGATCTATTCCAACTTGAAAGACGATCCCGGCTTCCAGGCTGAGTTCGACAAGGATATGGCCCACTATATCGGCCGTCCTTCGCCCCTGTATTTTGCCGAGCGCTGGAGCCGTGAATTGGGCGGGGCGCAAATTTTCCTGAAGCGCGAAGACCTGAACCATACGGGCGCGCACAAGGTGAACAACACTATCGGCCAGGCGCTGCTGGCAAAGTTCACTGGCAAATCCCGCGTGATCGCCGAGACAGGGGCAGGGCAGCACGGTGTTGCCACCGCCACAGTGGCAGCCCGCCTGGGGCTGAAATGTCGCGTCTATATGGGCTCTGAAGATATCAAGCGCCAGGCGCTGAATGTCTATCGCATGAAGCTCTTGGGCGCCGAAGTTTTTTCGGTTACCTCAGGTTCCTGCACCCTGAAGGATGCCATGAACGAGGCGATGCGCGATTGGGCCACCAATGTCGATGATACCTTTTACATTATTGGCACAGCGGCCGGCCCCCATCCCTATCCGCAACTGGTGCGCGACTTCCAGGCGATCATAGGTCGCGAAGCGCGCCAGCAGTGCCTGGCGCAAACCGGCAAGCTGCCGGATGCGCTGGTTGCCTGTGTCGGCGGCGGCTCCAATGCCATTGGTCTGTTCCATCCCTTCCTAAGCGATGATTCGGTAAAAATGTACGGTGTCGAAGCGGGTGGTCTGGGTATCGAAAGCGGCAAACACGCAGCACCGCTCAACAAGGGTATTCCCGGTGTGTTGCACGGCAATCGCACCTACTTGATGGAAGATGAAAACGGTCAGATCATTGAGACCCACTCAGTGTCTGCCGGTCTGGACTATCCCGGTGTGGGCCCAGAACACTCCTGGCTGAAAGATATAGGTCGCGTGAACTATGTGGCCATCAATGATGATGAAGCCCTGGCGGCTTTCCGCAAGCTCACCCTCACCGAGGGGATTATGCCTGCGCTCGAGTCTGCCCATGCGGTGGCTTATGTGGAAAAGCTGGCGCCGACCATGGCCAAGGATCAAATCATTATTCTCAATCTGTCGGGTCGCGGCGATAAAGATATTCACACAGTCGCCGGCATTGATGGCATTACTATCTAGTGGGATGCTCCCCGGTATTCAGGAAATTTAAGCGATGAGTCGTATTGCGCAGTGCTTCACCCAGGCCAAGGCTTCGGGCAAAAAACTTTTGGTGGCTTATATTGTTAACGGCGATCCGCATCCCGAAGCCACTCTGCCAACCCTGCATGAAATGGTGGCCAAGGGTGTGGATATTATTGAGTTGGGCATACCTTTTTCCGATCCTATGGCCGAAGGGCCAGTGATCCAGAAAGGTCACGAGCGCGCACTTGCGCACAACACCAGCCTGGCGGGCACCCTGGAGGTGGTCAAGCAGTTCCGCGCGACCAACACCAGCACGCCGATTATACTGATGGGTTATGCCAATCCGGTGGAGCGCTTTGGCTACGCCCAATTTGCCACTGCTGCGGCAGCGGCAGGCGTCGATGGCCTCTTGACTGTCGACCTGCCGCCCGAAGAAGTTTCTGTGTTGAAAGGTGAGTTGGACAGGGTGGGGCTGGACAATATTTTCCTGCTGGCCCCCACTACCACAGTGGAGCGCGCGCGCAAGATTGCCGCGCACGCCACAGGCTTTCTCTATTATGTCTCATTGAAAGGTGTGACCGGTGCGGGTCATCTGGATGTGGATGCCGTTAAAACAAAATTGGCGGAATTTGGCCAGTTGACCGATCTGCCGGTCTGCATTGGTTTTGGTATCAAAGACGCCGCCACCGCGAAGGCCATAGCCTCATTGGCCAATGGTGTGGTGATCGGCAGTGTGCTGGTTGACAAAATGGGCTCGCTGGCGGGTCAGCCGCCGGTAGCCATTGCTGCAGCGGTGGGCAATATTATTGGCGATATTCGCCAGGCAGTTGATAGCCTTTAATCTGCCTCTTAACACTATTTTTGCAGCCTTTAGTCGTTGCATACCGATGGACTGGTAAGTTAATTATCCTAATCTGGTTAACACCTTAAAAAGAGAATTCGCCATGAGTTGGTTAGAAAAGATTATTCCAAAGTTTGATTCCGCTGAAGGTAAGCGCAGCAACAAAATTCCTGAGGGGCTGTGGGAAAAATGCGTGAAATGCGATGCTGTTATGTACAAGCCTGAATTGGAAAAAGTGCTGGATGTCTGCCCCAAGTGCGACCATCACATCCGCATAGGCGCGCGCAAGCGCCTGGATATTTTTCTCGACCCGCAAAATCGCCGCGAATTGGCTACCGATGTATTGCCCATTGATCGCCTGAAATTTAAAGATGTAAAGAAATACAAAGATCGCCTCACCGCCGCGCAAAAAGAAACCGGTGAAAAAGATGCGCTGGTGGCCATGCGCGGCGAACTGAAAGGTATGCCGATAGTGGCTGTTGCCTTCGAGTTTGCGTTTCACGGCGGCTCCATGGGCTACGTAGTTGGCGAGCGTTTTGCGCGCGCGGCCAAGCTGGCACTGGAGGAAAATATTCCGCTGGTATGCTTCTCGGCAACCGGCGGTGCGCGCATGCAGGAAGCTTTGATTTCGCTGATGCAGATGGCCAAGACCAGCGCGGTGATCGAGCGTTTGAAAATGCAGGGTACGCCCTATATTTCCGTGATGACCGATCCGGTATATGGCGGTGTCTCCGCGAGCCTGGCGCTGCTGGGCGATCTCAATGTGGCCGAGCCAGGCTCGCGCGCCGGTTTTGCCGGCCCAGGTATTATCGAGCAGACTATTCGCCAGAAATTGCCAAAGGGTTTCCAGCGCGCTGAGTTTCTGCTGGACCACGGCGCTATTGATATGATTATCCATCGCCGCGATATGCGCGATAAGCTTGCCTCGCTGCTGGCAAAATTTACCCGTCGCCCCGCGCTTAATTAATTTTTATTGGCATGCGATTTTCGTCCCTCTCCGATTGGTTGGGGTGGCTTGAAAAAAGCCACCCGGTCGAAATTGACCTAGGTCTCGCGCGCGTCAGTCAGGTTGCTGAACGCTTAGCGCTGCTCACTCCCACTGCCAAAGTGATTACGGTTGCCGGCACCAACGGCAAGGGCTCCTGCGTCACCGCCTGTGCGGGCCTGCTGCGCGCAGCGGGTTTTTCTGTTGGTGTCTACAGTTCCCCGCATTTGCTGCACTATGCAGAGCGCATCCAGGTCAATGGTGTGCCTGTCACTGATGCAGAAATCTGTGAAGCCTTTGAAAAAATTGCCACTGCAGCCGATAGCATCAGCCTCACGTATTTTGAATACGGCACACTTGCCGCACTGGAAATTTTTAAGCGGCGCCAGGTGGATTTTTGGGTGCTCGAAGTAGGCCTGGGCGGCCGCCTGGATGCGGTCAATATTATCGATCCCGATCTCGCCATTATCACCAGTATTGCCCTCGATCATCAGGATTGGCTGGGCGATACCCGCGAATTGATCGGGGCGGAAAAGGCGGGCATCCTGCGCGCGGGAAAACCCTTTGTCTGTGCCGACCTTGAGCCGCCGCAATCCGTGCTGGATATTGCGGCAAATTTACAGGCGCGGGCTTATTTCACGGGAAAGGATTTTCACTACACAGCAAATGGCAAGCACTGGCAGTGGTCTGGCAAGAGTGCTCAGGGCGACAGCTTGACCCTGGCATCTATGGTTCAGCCACACCTGCCATTGCCGAGTATGGCGGCAGCCTTGCAGGCGCTTTTTATACTGGATATCAGGCTTTCGGATACGCAGATTGAAACTGTCCTGGCAGGCTTGAGCCTGGCGGGCCGCTTCCAGAAAATCGACTATCACAATCGCCAATTTGTTTTGGATGTTGCCCACAATCCGGCTGCGACTGCCTTTCTCGCCCAGCGCCTGCGCGATGAACCCTGCCAGGGCAAGACCCACGGTGTATTTGCGATGATGGCTGATAAGGACTGCGCAGCCAGCCTTGCCAACCTGACCGGGCTGGTCGATAGCTGGTATGCGGCAGATTTGAGCTATATTCCCCGTGCTGCCACGCCGGAAATGCTGACTGAACATTTGGCGCTATTCAATGTCCCTGTACTGGCAAAAGGAGCCATTCCAGAATTATTGGGAGGCTTGTTGACGCGCACTGCTGAAGGCGATCGCATACTGGTATTTGGTTCTTTTTACACAGTGGCCGCCGCGTTGCAATATTTGCAGGCGCGCGCGGTTTAACTTATAGGCGAAGAGGCATTCATTGAGATACACACTAAAACATAGATTGATTGGCGCGGCGGTACTGGCTGCCATAGCTGTGTTATTTTTGCCCAGTTTTTTCAAGGAAAAGCAGGTTGCGCCTGTGAGTACCAAAACCCTGATTCCCCAGCGCCCCGGCACAGTGCCGGTGGAGTTTAATGCGCCCCAGCCAGTATTGGGTGCTGAGCCTGCGCCTGCGCCTGAAGCCATGTTTGCCCCCGACGAAACCGGGCCGCAGCCTGCTGTTGCCAGTAAAGATGTCGCTGCCACCTCATCGGTGGCAGTCATGCCCTTGAACGCCCAGGGGTTGCCAGATGCCTGGGTGGTGCAGGTGGGCAGTTTCTCCACCAAGGAGGCCGCCAACAAGGTGCGCGATGATTTGCAGGCGGGGGGCTTCAAGGCCTATGTGCGCACAGTGCCCGGCGGCAGCGGCAGCATCAGCCGGGTCTATATAGGCCCGAAGCTGGATAAGGCCCAGGCTCAGGCTATCAAGGGGCAAGTGGATAAACTTATGAAAGTCAACTCCATAGTTACGCATTTCCAGCCTTAAGTATTTCTGCGTTACGGGTTTAATTAGAGCTGTTTGATAGGATGCAGCTCTGCTAAAATGCGCGTCCTTGATAGAGCGGAGCAATTAACGCATGAATTGGGCAGACTGGGCTATAGTAGTGATACTAACTCTCTCGAGTGTCATCAGCCTTGCGCGCGGCTTTATCAAAGAAGCATTTTCTCTTTTCATCTGGGTTGCCGCACTGCTGGCGGCCAACCTGTTCAGCGATAGCCTGGAACAGCTGCTAGTCAATACCATCAGCACCCCATCATTGCGCGCCCTGACCGCCTTTATCGCCATCTTTATTATCGTTCTGCTGCTGGGCGCGCTGATCAATTATCTGATTGGCATGCTGGTAAAAGCCAGTGGTCTGTCGGGTACAGATCGTCTGCTTGGAATGGTTTTCGGGTTGGTGCGCGGACTGTTTATTATCCTGATCGCACTGGCTTATGTGCCCTCATTTCTGCCCATAAAGAATGATCCCTGGTATCAGCAGTCAGCCTTGATTCCCTATTTTGCGCCCTATGAAAGTGGTGTGAAAAATATAGTCAGCGATTTCAGTCACTGGATTTCCAACGCTGTGGGCGATAAGCCTCGCGAAGTGAAAACCTGAACCGTTCAAAGTAAATTTTTTTAATTCAGTAGTCATTCCCCTGGGGAAAAGTGAGCAAACTATGTGTGGCCTTGTAGGTATTGTCGGTAAGCGCGATGTCAATGTACAGTTGTATGATGCATTGACCATTCTCCAGCATCGTGGACAGGATGCCGCCGGTATAGTGACTTGCCAGGATGGGCGTATGTCCCAGCAAAAAGCCAATGGCCTGGTGCAGGATGTATTCCGCACCCGCCATATGCAGCGTCTGGTCGGCAATATGGGTATCGGCCATGTGCGCTACCCTACGGCGGGCAGTTCAGGGCCAGCGCTGGCGCAGCCTTTTTATGTGAATTCGCCCTATGGTATTGCCCTGGCTCACAACGGCAACCTCACCAATGCCAGCAAACTGAATGAGGATTTGTTCAAGACCGATCTGCGCCATGTCAACACCGATTCCGATTCGGAAGTGCTGCTCAATGTGTTCGCTCACGAGTTGCAGTTGCAGGGCAAATTAAAGCCGACAGCCGATGATATTTTTGCCGCAGTGGCCGGTGTTCACAACCGTGTCAAAGGCGGTTATGCCACTGTGTCGCTGATCGCCAACTATGGCCTGGTCGCGTTCCGCGATCCCTTTGGTATTCGTCCATTGGTCTATGGTATTCGCGAGTCTGCGGCGGGCACCGAGTATATGGTGGCCTCGGAAAGTGTTGCCCTGGATGTATTGGGCTTTACCTTTGTCGATGATGTAGCGCCCGGAGAAGCTATTTTTATTACCGAAGAGGGTGAGTTGCATCGCCGCCAGTGTGCGCAGAACCCGCGCCTGGTGCCCTGTATTTTCGAGCATGTTTACTTTGCCCGCCCGGATTCGATTATGGACGGAATTTCGGTATACAAGGCGCGTTTGCGCCAGGGTGAAAAGCTTGCCGATAAAATTCTTCGCGAGCGCCCCGACCACGATATTGAAGTGGTTATTCCGATTCCCGATTCAAGCCGTGTTGCCGGTCAGGCGCTGGCGCAAAAGCTGGGTGTGAAATTCCGTGAAGGCCTGGTAAAAAACCGCTACATTGGTCGCACCTTTATTATGCCGGGACAGCAGCAGCGCAAAAAATCTGTGCGCCAGAAGCTCAACCCGATTGGCCTGGAGTTCAAAGGCAAAAATGTATTGCTGGTGGATGACTCGATTGTGCGCGGCACCACTTGCCAGCAGATTATCCAGATGGCCCGCGATGCCGGTGCGCGCAAAGTGTATTTTGCCTCGGCATCGCCAGCGGTGAAATATCCGAATGTCTACGGTATAGATATGCCCACCACCTCCGAGCTGATTGCCCACGGTCGCAGCGATGAAGAGGTCTGCAGGGAAATTGGCGCAGACTGGTTGATCTATCAAGACCTTGAGGACCTGATCGCCGCTTCCAAAGAGGGTAACCAGAAGGTTACCGAGTTTGATTGCGCGGTGTTTACCGGCCAGTATATCGCTGGGGACGTCACGCCAGAATATCTCGATGAGCTGGCCAGTGCGCGCAATGATCTGGCGAAAAAGGGCAAAAAAACCGGTACGCCCAGCGATGCGCCCCTGGGGTTGCACAATGGTGCCATGGGTTAATTTCCGTGATTCTATAAATGAGTGTTGAAATGGAAAACCACGAACAAGAATTATTGCAATACGAATTGGATACGCTCTCGGTGCGCGCCGGCCAGGTGCGCAGCCATGAGGGCGAGCACAGTGAAGCCTTGTTCCTGACTTCAAGCTATGTATTTGCCAGCGCGCAAGAAGCGGCAGATCGCTTTGCCGGCAGCCAGCCGGGCAATGTCTACTCGCGCTACACCAATCCCACGGTGCGCACCTTTGAAGAGCGCATAGCGGCGCTCGAAGGTGCCGAGTCTGCGGTGGGAACCTCATCCGGTATGGCTGCTATTCTGAGTACTTGCATAGCGCTGTTGAAATCCGGTGATCATATTGTCTGCTCGCGCAGTGTATTCGGCACAACGACTGTGCTGTTCACCAAGTTCCTGCAAAAATTTGGCATCACCACGACCTTTGTTGCCCCCACCGATTATTCTGCGTGGGAAGCGGCATTTACGCCTGCCTCAAAATTAGTATTTGTTGAAACTCCGTCAAACCCCCTGTGCGATGTGATTGATATAGCGCGGTTGGCGGAAATCACGCACGCCCGCAACGCGTTGCTGGTGGTGGATAACTGTTTCTGTACACCCGCGCTGCAACGCCCGTTGGCCCTGGGTGCCGATTTGATTGTGCACTCGGCCACTAAATATATCGACGGCCAGGGCCGCTGTCTGGGCGGTGTAGTGGCGGGCCCCAAAATATTGGTCGATGAAGTATTGGGTTTTATTCGCAGTGCCGGCCCTAGCCTCAGCCCCTTCAATGCCTGGGTTTTTTTGAAAGGCCTGGAAACCCTGCGCCTGCGCATGGAGGCCCATTCGCGCAATGCATTGCAACTGGCACAGTGGCTGCACCAACATCCCAAAGTGGAAAAGGTATTTTATGCAGGCTTGCCCAGCCACCCAGGCCATGAGCTGGCGGCCAGGCAGCAAACTGCGTTTGGTGGTGTATTGTCGTTCCGCGTGAAGGGCGAGCGCGAGGCCGCCTGGAAAGTGATAGATGCAACGCGCATCATGTCGTTGACGGCAAACCTGGGTGATACCAAGACCACCATAGTTCATCCGGCTACCACCACCCATGGCCGCTTGTCGCCGGAGCAGAAAGTTGAAGCCGGTATCACCGAGAACCTGATTCGCATTTCGGTCGGCCTGGAGGATATCAGGGATCTTATCGCTGATTTGGAACGCGGTCTGGCGCTAGTGTAACTCTGCCGCAATAGTAAATGTTCCAGCTTGGATTACCCCGCTCTTGAGCGGGGTAATCATTTGCAGCCCCGCCATGATCCTATTTAATCGCTTGCACCTGAACGAAGTTAAAGGTTCTCTTGTCAGAGATGCGAATTATTTTTCATGCAACACACCGCTTCGCGATTTAACTTCTACAATTAAACAGCTCGAATAGACTCCCCGAATCAAAGGATGCGACTGTGAAAGATTTTTTCAAAATCCTGGTAGACGAAATTGGCCGTGTCCTGCTGGGCAAGGAAGATAAGATCAAACTCGCCTTGACCTGTCTGCTGGCCGATGGCCACCTGCTGATCGAAGACCTGCCGGGTATGGGTAAAACCACTCTCTCCCATGCGCTTGCCAAAGTGTTGGGGCTGAGCTACAACCGCGTGCAATTCACCAGCGATATGCTGCCCGCCGATATTCTCGGTCTCTCTATTTTCGATGTGCAGCAACAGCAATTCAGCTTTCACCAGGGCCCGATCTTTACCCAGGTGCTGCTGGCGGATGAGATCAACCGCACTACGCCGAAAACCCAGAGCGCACTGCTGGAAGCCATGGAAGAGCGGCAGGTGACCGGCGAGGGTAAAACCTATATGTTGCCCCAGCCGTTCTTTGTGATTGCCACACAGAACCCCATGTCGCAAATGGGAACTTATCCACTGCCCGAGTCGCAACTGGATAGATTTTTGATGCGTATCAGTATTGGTTATCCCGATCCCGAAACCGAAAAACTATTGTATAAAGGTGGCGATGCGCGCGAGCAACTGGCGCATTTGCAGGTGAGCCTGTCAGCAGAGAGGATCAAGGAAATAAAACAGGCTATTCAGAATATTAAAGTCTCTGACAGCCTGGCGGATTATGTGCAGCGCCTGGTCAGTTACACCCGCACTACCGAGGAAGTTGTGGTTGGCCTGTCACCGCGTGGAGCCATGGCACTTATCAAAGCAGCGAAGACCTGGGCCTATATTCATGAGCGCGCTTATGTGGTGCCAGAGGATGTGCAATATTTATTTACACCTGTGGTGGCTCACCGCTTGTTGCCCAAGGGCAGCCAGCAGGTATTTGCGCAGGAGAATCTCGCCAGGAAGATTTTGCTGGCTGTGCCGGTCATTAAAGAATAACCCCTCAGAGGTTGCGCCTCTTGTCAGTATTCACTTTAGCGAGCTTTAGAAAACTCTTTCTGTTTTGGGCCGCCAAGCGCTCACCGCGGGCAGCGCAGGTGATATTGCGTCACAGGGGTATCTATGTGCTGCCCGGCAGGCAGGGACTGGCTTTTTTGCTCTTGGCCGGACTGCTTTGGCTGCTGGGGACCAATTATCAAAATAATTTAATTCTCGGCCTCGCTTTTTTCCTGGTCAGCATACTGCTGCTCTCGATCATTCACGCATTTAAAAATTTGCTGGGTCTTACCTTTGTGCCGGCGGCAACACATACGGCGGCGTTTGCCGAGACGGCTGTATTTAGTATTTTGCTGAGTTCGCAATATCGCAGCCAGCACTGCGCAATTCAGTTGCTGCTGGATGATGCTGAGCCTGTACAGGTGGATCTAAAGCCGGGCCAAACTGTGCAAGTCACCCTGGGCATAAAGGCGCAGCAGCGCGGCTGGCTGCCATTGCCGCGCATTACCGTGAAAAGTTATTTTCCCTTCGGGTTGATTCGCGCCTGGGCCTATGTCGACCTGGAGCATCGCGCGCTGGTATTCCCTCAGGCGATTGCCTCCAGCGCGCCACCGCTGGCCTTGGGGCAGGGCGGTGAAGGGCAGGGTTACTCATTGCAATCCGGCGATGAATTCCAGGGCTTTCAAACCTATCAGCCGGGATCGCCGCTCTCGCATATTGCCTGGAAGCAGTATGCCCGTGGCGCAGGCATGCATTTAAAGGATTATCGTGCAGCCCAGGCGCAAGAGTACAGGCTGGACTGGCAGCAGTTGCGTGTTCGCGATCCGGAATTGGGATGGTCGTATCTGTGTTATTGGGTCAATCACTTTGCCCAGGGCAATCATCACTTTGCCCTGATGTTGCCCGATCAAACCATTGAAATGGGGCAGGGTGAAATTCACCGGATTCGCGCGCTTACCGCACTGGCGTTGGCCGGCGGCAACGCAACTGCTGCGAGTGATCGCTGATATGACTTCTCGCAAAATAAAAGCCGTGTCTCCCCCTATGACTCGCCAGAGCCTGCTGTGGCTATTTGCCGTGCAAAGCCTGGTACTGGCCCCGCATTATTTTTCGGTTCCCGGCTGGATAGGCTTGTTGTGGCTGGGTGTCTGTTTCTGGCGTTGGAAAATTTTTCGGGGTGCGTGGAATTATCCGGGCAAGCTGGCGAAAACCCTGATCGTCTTGCTCGCCACGGCGGGGTTGGTATTAAGCCTCGGCAAAGGCTTTAGCCTGATCGCGATGGTCAGCCTCTTGCTGGTGGGCTCCATTTTGAAATTGCTGGAAATCAAAACGCGAAAGGATTTTGTCCTGCTGCTTTTTATTTCCCTGTTGGTATTGGCGACACAGTTTATTTTCTTTGATGATTTCCTTGCGGCTGTTTACGGCATAGTCTGTTTAACGGTGATTTTTGCCGCGCTGCTGCAACTCTATCAACAGGCCGACGCACAACCTTTTTGGCTGCAGTTACGCACATCAGGTTTTATGTTGGTGCAGGCTATTCCGATAATGGTATTGCTGTTTGTGGCTATGCCGCGGCTCGGTGCCTTTTGGAGTATGCCCGTGCCAGAGTCGGCAAAAACCGGTCTGAGCGATTCTATGTCACCGGGTGATATCAGTGAATTAAGCTTGTCGGATGAGCTGGTGTTTCGCGCAACCTTTGTCGATAAAATTCCGGCCAATGAGCAGTTGTATTGGCGCAGCCTGGTGCTCTCCGTATTTGATGGACGGCGCTGGTCGCGGGACAGGTGGCGCGAGCAGGACTTGCAATCGTCGCTGCAGCCCATAGCAGGTTGGCGCGAGCAGATTGATTATCGCGGCGATTCGATTCGCTACAACATAGTGGCCGAACCCTTCGCCCAGCGCTGGCTTTATGTGTTGGGCGCGGCGCAGGTCTGGAGTGAGGAGCTGCTGCTGGGGCGCGACCTGCATTTGCAAGCCAGGGCACCCTTGGACAAGCGTATCAGTTATGACGTAACTGCCACCTTGGACTACGGCCTTGATGTTACTGCTGAAAAAAATGAAAAAAGATTTGCCCCGTTTTTACAATTGCCTGTGCAGGGCAATCCGCAGACCCGGCAGATTGCTGCAGACTGGCTGCGCGAAACTGGCAGTGTAGACGCATTGATAGAAAAGTTGTTTGCCTACTATCGCAGCGATTTCACCTATACGCTGCAGCCACCGCTGCTGGGCAATAATTCCGTCGATGAATTTCTGTGGCAGACCCGGCAGGGTTTCTGCGAGCATTTTGCCAGCAGTTTTGTATTTTTCATGCGCTCCGTGGGCGTGCCTGCGCGGGTGCTGGTGGGCTACCAGGGCGGAGAATTGAATCGCGCTGAAAACTATCTGGCGATTCGCCAACGCGATGCCCACGCCTGGGCTGAAATCTGGCTGCAAGGGCGTGGCTGGGTGAGTGTTGATCCAACCTCTGCCGTGGCGCCACAGCGGATTCGCAGCGGTATCATTGAATCTCTCAGTGCGACAGAGCGGAAACTCTTATCCAGACCTTTCGGCTCCTCTTTTGAATTGTTTAAAACGTTGCACCAACAGTGGGATGCACTTAACTTTCAATGGGTGCGCTGGGTTTTGAATTACGACTCACAGCTACAATCCGGATTGCTCAGTCAACTGTTGGATGATGTCAGCCCCTGGCGGGTTGCGCTGCTGGTGCTGGGAGTGGGCGCAGGGTCAATTGCGCTGACGTTTATGCTGTTATTTTTGCGCGAGCGCCGCCGATATCGGCCGCAGGGTGAGCATGCCGCACACACCATTTATCGCCAGCTTTGCAAGAAATTAAAGCGCGCCGGGTTTGCGCCTGAGGCGAGTGAGACACCGCGTCAGTTTCTCTCTCGCGTGATTGCGCGTTGGCCGGCAATGGCATTGCCTCTGACCCCTATCAACGACCTATTTGAGCGTTTGGCCTATGCGGAACAGGATGAAGTGCTCGCTGAGCTGAAACAGAGCGTCCGCTATCTACGTCTGCCAAGGCCGCCGCGCCTCTTCTGATATAAAACCCCTTTGCGCCTTCTGGAAGCGAAGCAGTGACATAAAAGTGTGCCGCTGTTTTTGATGTAGTCCCATATTGGTGCGTTTTTATATTTAATGATAACTTTGTAAAATATAACTAATTGATTTTTAATGATAAAAATAATAGGCATATTTTGTGCTTACGATTTTTGCCAAGTGTTTTTTTAGCGTTTCATGCCCTGTTTTGGAATGTAAGTGTTTAAAAAGCCAGCAAAATAAATCCTGTTTAGCTTATCTATCCATTTTTTGATGGCTCTGTGTAACAAAATGGGGCGGTTTCATCGCCGAGGGCGATGCATCTGTAATCAAAAATATAAGGTGCCCAATGAAGAAGACTGTTCGATTCCTTACGCCCCTGGCATGCCTGCTGTTGAGCCAGTGTGCGCTTGCCGATACCGCCCCTGTGGCGACGCTGAACCAGGCCAATACCGCCTGGATGTTGATGGCCAGCGCTTTGGTACTGTTTATGAGCCTGCCCGGCCTGGCCTTGTTTTATGCCGGCTTGGTGCGGGTTAAAAATGTGCTGTCGGTGTTGATGCAGTGTTTTGCCATTGCTGCCACGGTTTCCATTTTATGGATACTGGTTGGCTACAGCCTGAGCTTTGGCGAGGGCAATGAATTTATCGGCGATTTCAGCAAAGTATTTCTCGCCTCACTGACCAGGGATTCACTCTGGGGAGATATTCCAGAGAGCCTGTTCGCCATGTATCAAATGACCTTTGCCATCATTACCCCTGCGCTGATCGTTGGCGCCTTTGCCGAGCGCATGAAATTTTCGTCGATGCTGATTTTTTCTTCGCTGTGGCTGCTGGTCTGCTACGCGCCTATTTGCCATTGGGTATGGAGCAGCTCAGGCTGGCTCTACAAAATGGGCCTGCTCGATTTTGCCGGCGGCACTGTGGTGCATATCACCGCAGGTGTGGGTGCTCTGGTGGCGGCACTGGTGATCGGCAAGCGTCACGGTTTTCCCACCACCGCCATGCCGCCGCACAATATGACCATGGTGGTTACGGGTGCCGGCATTCTTTGGGTAGGTTGGTTTGGTTTCAATGGCGGCAGCGCGCTGGCAGCCAATGCCAATGCGGCCATGGCCATGCTGGTCACGCATCTGTCGGCGGCATCGGGTGCGCTCGCCTGGATGGTGGTGGAGTGGGTCAAATATAAAAAGCCCAGTGTGTTGGGCATAGTTACCGGCATGGTTGCCGGCCTGGGCACTATCACTCCGGCATCTGGCTATGTGGGGCCAGGCGGTGCAGTTGTTATTGGTCTGGCTTCCGGCGTGGTCTGTTTTTATATGACGCAGCTGGTCAAGCGCGTATGGAAAATCGATGACTCCCTCGATGTGTTTCCCGTGCATGGCGTGGGCGGGATTCTCGGTACTTTCCTCGCCGGTATTTTCGCTTCTACGCAACTGGGAGCATTCAGTGGCCAGGGCTTTGCAGCGGGTATTGAAACTATTGGGCAGCAGTTGCAGGTGCAGTTGATTGGCATTGCCTCAACGCTGATCTACACAGTGGTGGTCACCTATCTGCTGCTTAAACTGACTGGCTTGCTGACCAAGGGCTTGCGTGTTACCAAAGATGAAGAAAATCTCGGGCTGGACCTCAGCTTGCACGAAGAGGATGGTTACAAACTCTAGTTTGTGTGATGGAGAGAGGGGCTAATGCCCCTCTTTTTTATGGCCGCTATATCAGCGAAAAGCAATCAGCGCTGCAGTGACGGCAACATTCAAGGATTCAACCCCATTGTTCATGGCTATGCGAACCTGCTCGTTGCACAGCTGTGCCACTTCTCTGGATACGCCCTCGGTCTCATTGCCCAGAACATAAATGCAGGACTGCTGCGGAGTGAATTGCTTTAGCTCGGTGGTGGCGTGAGAGGAGAGTGAGCACACCAGTGTGCCCTGGGCCTTAAAATCCTTCAGTGCTGCGGCCAGTGAATTACAGCGCAGAATAGGTGCGCGAAACACTGTGCCGGCACTGGCTTTAATGACCAGTGGATCAATCTGCGCGCTGCCGTGTTGCGGCAGTAGAATGCCATCAATATTGCCGGCGCAGGCAGAGCGGATAATCATGCCCAGGTTCTGCGGGTTGCTGATGCCATCCAGTGCCAGCAAATTAAATTTTTTCCCGTCATTTTTTTGTAAAAAACTGTCGTGGGTTTGAAATCCGCGGCAGATCAAATCGGCGGCCACGCCCTGGTCCTGGCTGGCATTTTTTGAAATGCGCGAGAGCGCCTGGCGATTGTGGTAGACAATCTCGGCGCCCTTGGCCTTGGCCAGGGCAATGATTTCCTCAATAATTTCTGCCGATTTATTGCTGTCTGCCAAATGCAGGCGATGGATTTTGGTGGCGCTATCCTGCAGGGCTTCCAGCACGGGTTTGCGGCCATAGACGGTCAGCATTCCGGCAAATAATTTTTTTTTGTCGAGATAGGCCTGACTGTCATTGCGTTCTTTGTTCATAATTTTTTCTTACATGTTTGCAGTGCAAATGGCCTTGTAGGCGCGCACGGCATTTTCCAGGCCCATGGCTATGGCGTCGACAGTGAGCGCATGGCCTATGGATACTTCGAGAAGCTGCGGCACCTTGCGGAAGTGGGCGAGGTTATGCAGGTTTAAATCGTGGCCGGCATTCAAGCCAATATCAATCTCAGCTGCATGCCTGGCAGCGGCATAATAACGCTCGAACAACGCAGTGAATTCCGTGTCCTGATTTTTAAACCGTTCGGCGTAGGGGCCGGTGTAGAGTTCTATGCGATCCGCGCCAATGCTCTTTGCCAATTCGATTTGCTCTATATCCGGGTCCATAAATAAACTGACGCGGACCCCAGCTGATTTTAATTGGTCAATGATAGGGCGCAGCATGTTGCCCGAGCGACGCAGATCAAAACCGTGATCCGAGGTCAGCTGGTCATTGCTGTCGGGCACCAGTGTGCACTGCTCGGGCTTGGTATCTAATACCAGCTGAATAAAACCGGGAAAATCGCCAATTTTTTCGGCAAAGGGATTGCCCTCGATATTAAATTCGATAGCTTCTCTATCTTGCAGCAATTCCGCCAGCTCATAGACATCGCGTGGGCGGATATGGCGCTGGTCCGGGCGCGGATGAACAGTGAGTCCATCGGCACCTGCCTGCAGACAGGTCTCTCCATGGGCCACTAGATCGGGATAGTTTCCCGGGCGCGAATTGCGGATAAGGGCGATTTTGTTCAGGTTGACACTCAGGGCGGTGGTCATGGTGGCGGACTCGCAGTTTTCTCAGCGTAAAAATACACGGCTGGGGACTTCTCTGGTGATAGAAGTCCCCCCCGGCATGGCGATGGCTTAATTCCACTCTGAGCGACGTTTGCGTCTGCCGATCAGCTGCAGTAGAAACGATAGTATGACACCACCGAGCAGCAGGGCTCCGCCATTCAGCCGCTGGGCATAGCGGTCGGTATTTTTCAATTTATCATTTTCAGCTTTTAATACATCGCGCTCGGTCTGTAACAGCTGGAACTCGCGGTGCATATTTTGATTTTCCTGCTCCATATTGATATCAGACGCAGTGGTGTTGCGCATTTCTTCGGTTTCTTTCAAGAGTTTTTGGTGTGTCGACTTGAGACTGTCCAATTCCGTTTTTAAATTAATATTTTGTTTCTGCAATTCCACAATATCCGACGAGCCGGAGGTGATGGCGGCGAGTTTCATTGCGGCGGTGGGTTCGCTGATCAGGTTCTGGCTGCGCACCCATCCTTCCATTTGGTCGGGCGTGATGACCAGCGACCATTTGTTTTTATTTGCATCTTCCTCCTCGCGGATAAAGGTCAGCTTCGTGCCTGTGCCAAGGCCATTTTTGATAACGCTGGCCTGGCTGTCCTTGTCGCTGCGCAAGGGGATATAAATAATATCGGAAACGTATCTGTCCTCAGCAAAACTGGGTACAGCCAAGCCTGTGGTCAGGACTGTGGCGCTGATAAGGCTTGCCAAGGAAATTTTTCTTATGTGGATATTGGCTTGCTTATTTTTTATGTTTTTCATAGGGAGGGAAATCCTTGGTAAAAATTAAGGCAATACTTTCTTAAAAGGTTTGACGGTGACTTTGGCGTAGACTCCGGCGCTGATATAGGGGTCGGCAGCGGCCCAGGTCTCGGCAGCGGCAAGCGATGCGAACTCGGCGACCACCAGGCTGCCGGTGAAACCTGCATCGCCCGGGTTTTCGTTATCAACCGCAGGATGCGGGCCCGCTAACAGCAATCGGCCTGCATCCTGCAATAATTGCAAGCGCGCCAGATGCGCGGGACGCGCCTGTTTGCGCAGTTCCAGGCTGTTGCTGATATCTTCACTGATAATGGCGTATAGCATAAATAATCTCTAGCTGTTGTCGCTGCCGTCGTTCATGACTTCTTCGAAGGTGAGGTTGGAAAGTTTGCGAATGCTGCGAAAAATATACATCAGTGTCGCAACCATAATGATTAGGGAGGGCACGGCTATCACTGGGAATCCCAGGGCGTGCATCTTGCCTATTTCAACATTGAATTCCGGCGTGCCTGTAGGGCTGACCACAATAATTTTTGCCAGTATATAGTTCAGTGCTGAAGAGACAAAAAAAGACGTGGCGATAAAATAGGAGCCATTGCGCAAAGTTTTTTCAAAGTTTTCGGTATTGCCCTGTTCGGCCAGCGCTGCGGCAACCTTGTCCACTTTTAGAATGTTGTCGTTGTAGAGGAATGTTTTTACCAGCGGGAAGCGGGTTTTAGTGGAGATGAGCACGGCCAGGCCGATCAGGCCGGGAATGGCGGCTTCCTTGATGGCATAGTACTGGGTGGGCAGGTGCAAAAGACTTATGCCGCCGGTGAGCAGTACACTGACAATGCCCAGCGCAGAAAAAAAGTTGAATTTTCTGTGGGTGGCAAAATCCTTAAGGCCATAGGCTACCGGGAAACCGAGGGCGACAATCAATCCCCAGGTGGCTCCCAGATGCTGCTCGCTGCTGAACTTGGTGAGTATCAGGGTGGGAATAACAATATTCATCAGAATATTGACCAGCATATTTTCTTTCTTGGGCTTGGGTTTTGCGCCTTGAGTGTTGGTGCTAGGCATAGTGTCTCGGAGGTTTTCGGGTTGCTGGGTGAGCGGTTGGCTGTCTTTTTCAGCGGAAAGATTATCGATCATTGTCAGTCTCGTTCATAATGGGCTCAGGCCCCCAGTAGTCCAGGCAGGTTTTACGCTGCTTTTTGTGCCACAATGACAGTCTTTGTATAATGCCAATGTTTAACAATAAATAACTATTGCTTTTTTAAGTGTCAACCTGATAGACCAACCTTATTTACGCCAGCAAAGGTAAGCCCTGTGAAATTTGATTTACATTGCCACAGCCATTTTTCGGACGGTTTACTCAGTCCGCAAATGCTGTTGGCCAGAGCCAAAGAGCGCGAGGTCAATGTGCTGGCGCTGACCGACCACGATACCATAGCAGGCGTGGTTTTGGCACAACAAGCGGCAGATGAATGTGGAATTACTTTGGTAACTGGCATTGAGTTTTCCAGTCAGTGGGGCAAGGGTGGGGTTCATATTGTTGGATTGGGCGTCACCCTCGATTCACCAGCACTTAAATCAGCCATTGATCACCAGCAGAATGCCAGGGTAAATCGTGCCGATCAGATAGCCGCACGCCTTGCCAAAGCAGGATTTCCGGGGGCTTTGGCGGGGGCACAACTGATTGCTGGCGAAGCCTTGGTGGGGCGTCCCCACTTTGCCCAGCACCTGGTGAATATAGGGGCGGTCAATAATATCAATTCTGCCTTCAAGAAATACCTGGGGGCTGGCAAGCCGGCGGATGTGAAATACCAATGGCCCGATATGAAGACCGTCATCGACTGGATTCACGCGGCTGGAGGTGTGTCAGTACTTGCACACCCTTGCAAATACGATCTCACGCGCAGCAAAATGTGCGCATTGATCAGCGATTTTGCCCAGGCAGGTGGCGATGCACTTGAGGTCATCAGCGGTCAGCAGGCCTCGGCCATGACCAATGACCTGGCCCGCATAGCCCAGGCCAATAACCTGGCGGCCTCCTGTGGCAGCGACTTCCATTTTCCCAATAGCCCCTGGCAAGAGCTTGGCAATTTCAGCAGCTTGCCGGAAAACTGCCGACCCGTCTGGCAATTGCTTGGCTTTGCCGCTTAGTGGCCCCTTGGACTTAAGGTAAAAAGATATGGCTCAGTTTTTCCAGATCCACCCTGAAAACCCGCAAAATCGCCTGATTGTCCAGGCGGCCGATATTATCCGCAGGGGCGGGATAGTGGCTTATCCGACCGACTGCGCTTATGCGCTCGGTTGCCATATTGGCGATAAGGATGCCCTGGATCGCATTCGCGCCATGCGCGATCTCGACAAAAACCATAACTTTACCCTGATGTGTCGCGATTTATCGGAGTTGGCCACCTATGCCAGGGTGGATAATCGCGTTTACCGCCTTATCAAAAACCAGACACCGGGCCCCTATACTTTTATCCTTGAGGCCACCGCAGAAGTTCCGCGCCGGTTGATGCATCCCAAGCGCAAGACCATAGGTTTGCGGGTGCCGGATAGTCCCATAGCACTGGCACTGCTGGCAGAGCTGGGCGAGCCGATAATGACCAGCAGTCTGTTGATGCCGGGGGAAGATTATCCTATGGCCGATCCCTACGATATCCGCGATACCCTTGCCCATCACCTGGATCTGGTTATCGATGGTGGCTTTTGCGGTATAGAGTCAACCACTGTGGTTGATTTGACCGGTGAACTGCCGGAGCTTGTTCGCCAGGGCAAGGGGGATTTCTCGCCTTTTGCGAGTTAATAGGAATAACTCTTGGTTAGAAGCGAAAAATTGGATTTTTTTTTGAGCTTTTTTGTCGGAAGTGTGATGCAGGATTCTATTCGTTGTCGTCTGAAGTTGTAATATGGCTTCGCGATAACGGGTAAAGCATGAAAATGGACGTTAGAAAATAACAGTGCTTCCCGCTTCAAACATCACTCCGGGGTATAGCTCAATGTATAACAATATAAGTGTGTTCGCTGTTGTTAGTGTATTCCTGTTGACTGCGTGTGGTGGTGGCGGCGGTGGAAGCAATAATGGCAATAGTGGCGGCGTGGGTGGTGCCAGCAGTGTCAAGAGTTCAGTGGTCAGCAATATCAGCAGCGTGCCAAGCGGTGGTGACAATCGTAGCAGCAGTCCCAATTCGAGCGCTGGGGTCAGTAGTTCATCTGTTGTTGCCAGCAGCTCAAGTATTCCCGTCAATAACAGTTCCAGCGCGATGGCGAGCAGCCTGACTATTGCATCCAGCAGCCAAGCTGTGGTTTTCAGCAGCGCTGCGGCAAGCAGTGTGATCCAGGTTTCCAGCCTGGCACTGAGTAGTGCAAATACTGTCAGCAGTAGCAAATCCAGCAGCTCAATTGCAGCCAGCAGCAAATCCAGTGCAATCAGCTCCAGCCTCGCTGCGCAAAGCTCAAGTAGCCTGAAAAGTTCAAGCTCTCTCTCAAGCAGTTCACTCTCAAGTTCAAGCGCTATATCCAGTTCATCCGCCAGCAGTATTCCACCAACGACTGAGCGTTGGGTATTCAGAGGTACGCCTAATGGCTGGACTAAAACAGCAATGACATGGACCGGCAGTGTGTTTGTTCTTTGCCAGAAGTTTTCCAGTACCGACGATAACACTAACGGCGGCCCGCGTTTTAAAATCAGCAATGACAAAGCGGCTGATTGGGCTGAATCCTATCCAAGTGCTGATTATGTAGTGGAACTCAATGCGAGTTACGACATTAGCTTCAACTCAGTGACCAAAACAGTTTCAGCAGTCAAACGCGCTAGTGCTTGTGGTGTGTCGGTGTCCAGCAGTGCAACAAGCAGTTCTTCAAGTGTTGTTTCAAGCAGTTCCAGTTCTTCAAGCAGCCTTGCCCTTAGCTCTTCCAGTAGCAGTAAATCCAGCTCCAGTGCAGCGGTGAGCAGTTCTTCTGCTGCCAGCAGCAGCTCCAGTGTTGAGCCTCATCATGCAGGTGAGGATTGCATGAGCTGTCATGCTGTAGGCAAAGTAGCTGCATCAAAACCCTTTGTGTTTGCCGGTACAGTATTCAAAACTGATGGTACTCCGCAGACCAATGCAGCCGTTAAGCTGATGAATCCCGGCCTCACTATGGAAATTCGCAATATGAAAACAGATGCTAACGGTAATTTTTACTCCCTGGAGCCGCTGAGCAGTCTTTCCATTATGGACCTGCATCCTGTGGTGTCTGTCGGCAATCGCGATTTAACCATGAATGTTATGTTGATCAGTGGCAATTGCAATTCCTGTCATGTTGCTGGTGGGATGGGTAGAAAACGCATCGAGATGGACTGACAGCTAGCAAAATAAAAATGGGCCATGCGGCCCATTTTTATTTTATGGATTAAAAATTTACCACATCAAATCATCCGGAATCACATAATCCTTGTAAGGATCATCTTCATCCTCTTGCTGTGCTGAAACCTTGGTATTGATAACGATAACTGCTGTTTGATCGCGCTGGGCAATCTTGTCGGCAACTATGCGCGGCACCAGTTCATAGTTTTCGCCCAGGGCGACAATGGCCAATACACCGCGAATAATTTGCTGCTGCACTGTCGGCGATACGCGAATTTTTTTGATCAGTTTGCCATGGCTGAAGTTGTACTCCACAGCATCTGCCCCGGCGTCTTTTGCCTGGCGGTGATTTTCAATTAATTGCTTGATCTGCGCGGCAATGGCCCTTTGCTCCAGCTCTGAAACGCGCTGGCGATTGAGTTCGCGGTCGCGCTCTGCCTTTTCGGCGCGGCTCGACTCGACCTGTTGTTTCAGTTCGTCCACAACGGGCTCGGGCGCGCGCCTCGCCACATTGCTTTCCTTGCGTTTTTCTTTGTTGGCCTGCTTGGCCTTTTTGTTGTCAATTAAGCCTGCTTTGAGGAGTTGGTCTTGGAGGGAAGCCATAAATGATTAACCAGTTTGCGAAAATGTTACGCATAATAGCGCTCTACTTTTACCCTCAGCAAGAAGCAGTTTACGAGAGATGAAAACCTGGGATATTTTTTGCCGTGTCATAGATAACTACGGCGATATAGGTGTGTGCTGGCGTTTGGCGCGGCAGCTGGTTGATGAGCATGGGCTGGATGTGCGCCTGTGGGTGGACGAAATCGCAGCGCTGCAACAGATCTGGCCCGAGGCCAGGCGGGTCGATAGCCAGGAGCTGGCGGGGGTCAAGGTTTGTATCTGGGCAGAAGATTTCCGCGTGGACAGGGTTGCCGAGGTAGTGATCGAGGCTTTTGCCTGTCATCTGCCGGAAGCCTACGAAAAGGCGATCCTGCAAGTAAAGCCCGCACCCCTCTGGATCAACCTGGAATACCTGAGTGCTGAGTCCTGGGTGGAGGGCTGTCATCAGCTCAGCTCCATCAATCCGCAGAATGGCTTGAAGAAAACCTTCTATTTTCCCGGCTTCAATGCAAAAACCGGCGGGCTATTGCGCGAGTGCGGCTTGCTGGAGCGGCGCCACAGCTTTGCCGAGGGCAATGGGCGCGAGCACTTTCTAAGCCGCCTCGGGTTGGCGCCAGGCAGTGAACATAGCCTTTTGATTTCGCTATTCAGCTACGAAAATGCGGCGATCGAAAGCTTGTTGCAGGCCTGGAGCCAATCGCCTGTTGCTGTGGTTTGCCTGGTGCCAGAGGGCAAAGCTCTGTTATCTGTCAATCGTTTTCTGGCTGAGCCATTGGCGGTGGGGAAGGGGTGCACGCTGGGATCGCTGACCCTGCAGACAATCCCTTTTTTAACCCAGTCCGACTATGACCTGCTGCTGTGGAGCTGCGATATCAACTTTGTTCGCGGCGAGGATTCTTTTGTTCGCGCCCAGTGGGCGGCAAAACCTTTTATCTGGCATATCTACCCGCAGGACGACCAGGCGCATATGGTCAAGCTGGATGCCTTTCTGGATAAATACACGGCGCTTATGCCTCCTGAGTTGGCGGAATTGGTCAGGCGTCTGTGGCAGGCTTGGAATAGGGGGGAAGACACTGCTGATCCATGGCAGAAACTTATGGCGCATCATCTGGATTGGCGCGAACATAATCAAATTTGGAGCGACAACCTGGGGGCGGCTCCCGATCTGGCGACAAATCTCGTGCATTTTTGCCAAAAACTGCTGTAGAAACCGGTCAAAAAAGGTATAGTGTCGCGCGAATTTAATCACCCTCCAAAGAGATTTATCATGAAAACAGGACAAGAATTGCGTGCCGGTCATGTTATTAGCATCGACGGTTCACCTTGGTTAATCCAAAAAGTAGAAATCAGCCGCTCTGGTCGTAACACGGCTGTGGTTAAAACCAAGCTGAAAAACCTGCTGAATGGTTACCTGACTGAAACTCCATACAAAGCTGACGACAAGTTCGAAGATATCATTCTGGATCGCAAAGAAGTGACTTACTCTTATTTTGCCGACCCTTACTATGTATTTGTCGATGGCGATTATGAGCAGTACGAACTTGCCAAAGACGACCTGGGCGATCTGGCTCCCTATATCGAAGACGGTATGGAAGATGTGTGTGAAGCTGTATTCTTTGATGGCAAGGTTATCTCTATCACTCCCCCCAACTCTATCGTGCGCGAAATTGCCTACACTGAACCCTCAGTGCGCGGCGATACTTCCGGCAAGGTAATGAAGACTGCGCGCCTGACCAATGGTCATGAATTGCAAGTGTCTGCATTCGTAGAGATCGGCGATAAAATTATTATCGATACCCGCACTGGCGAATACAAGTCTCGCGCTAAAGACTGATTTTGCTGCTGGGCTAGTGATCGTGCTCGATCACTAGCCTGCTTCTCCCCGCTATACTTCCTCTGCAAATATCTTCCATTAATTTCTCTATTGCAGTTAGCTTCGCGCTACAACAGCGTTGGATTGTTAACGTCCAGCATATTTTCCACAACAGCCGCGTTGTAGAAACCTTCCAGAGTGCAAATCAAGCCATCTCTAATGGTTGCCCACATTGCAATCCGCACATCGCCAATGGGCTCATAATAGGTTTGGTAGTCAATGGCTGCAAATACCGAATCGCCCTCCGAAATTAGGTTTCGCACAATAATATCCTTCTGGATACTGGCCATGCCGAACAGGAAGGCCAGCATATCTTCCGGGTTGGTGAAGTGCATATTGGGGCCCACATAGGAAAACCCTTCCTTCGCCAGGTACTGAAGGGCCAGGTCAAAATCCTGTGCGCGCATGGCTTCGATAAATTGACCTAAAATTTGTTTTGCTTGCATAAAACGCTCACGTATACCCAGGGTATGGTTGGTGGGAATATGGCCGGCAGGTTACCGCTAAAGGTAGCGCTTATCAATCTTATACTGGCTGAGCAGG
>DATMSP010000016.1:0-77613 GCA_035565295.1 Cellvibrio sp.
GAAACGGCAAAAGCCAATGGGCTTGAGCCCTATGCCTACTTACGGAAACTCTTTGGCGAATTGCCGCTGGCAACAGATCTCGAACATTTTGAGGCTCTATTGCCATGGAATTGCAAGGGTGGGGTTGGTTAGGCTCTTACAAACTTCCATACCACATCCATACACACTCCGAACTGAAAAATAATTCAATCTAATAGGTTACCGTTACGACGACCTGATCATTGTATTGGCCACTGACTGGTGTTGGCTGGGCAAAAATACTCCCATAAACCGGAAAGGTTTTGGTCAAATCATCGCTAAAGGAAACAGATAATCCCACAGTATCATCCCATACCGTTTGTCGTGTCGATGAGGTATAGAGCTGGTAATTCAAGGTGGCAACGCCGAGAGTCGAGCGCATCTTCCGAGTATTGACACTACCGCCATAAAGCCCGGCATTCAGCGTGATTTTTGCCGTAGTGCCCGGAGTGCAGCGCAGTTCAATACTCCCATTTCCTATAGTCGTCGCATAATCCAATTGTGAATTCAATTTATACACAGAACCAAAATTAAGCGTACCCAGGGCTGCTGTGCCGCTACTGACATTATTGAGCAGGCAGGCGTTGACTACAGTAATTTTGACGAGGGTAGTTGAACTGGTCTTTGTTTGATCATTAGCGGCAAACAAAGCCACCGGCCAGAGGAAAAACACTATCAGCAAGAATTGTTTTCTCACAGATAAAATCCGGCCGGATAAACGCATTTGGATTTCAAGGCTCCCTACCAGCTGATAACCACCTGTACGGTATCGTTATAGGTACCGGAGGAAATGCCTGTCTGGCCGCCGGGAATCCTGCCATACACACTATAAGTTTGCGGTGAACCATTGGCCGTTCCAGTCAAAGGGCTCGCATTGGTCCAGGGCACTGTGCGGGCTGCGTTTTGATAGAGCACGTAAGGCAAAAACATTGCAGCATTTCCCGCGTTGACCATTGCCTTGCTACCGCTGGCGAAATGCAAACCATTGTCTAAGGAAATGGTAAAACTGGTTCAATTGGAGCACTCCATCTCGATACTCCCATTGCCAGAACCTGTGGTTTGGGCATCGATATTTTGTGCATTGAGTGTATTAATACTGCCAAAATTGAGTGTTCCAAAGGCAACAACTCCTGCGACCACATTGCTATTGTTGACCTGGCAACCAGCTCCCACCACCGCTGTGACACCTAAATTACCATTAACCGTTGCTGCATGTGAAACGGATGGAATTAATAATAACGAAGAAAATCCAGCGAAAATCCTCAATAAATTTTTCATAGCAATCCCCTGAACCCACTCAGAAAAACTTATAACAAAATAATAACATCCTGCCGTAATTATCCTATAACTTGATATTACACGATAACGATAAATTGTCAGATGAGAACCTAGATCATCTTGAAGTAATAATAGCGAGAGCTATATTTGGAAAAATTATATGCAGCAGAATGATGATTTATGTGAAATCCAAAAATTATCGGACATCAAAATAAAAATGGGAATTCAGAAAAACAAAATATAAACAGCAGGAGATAAAATAGAAGGAGGGTAACAATAGGCCTGCTGACAAGCGCTTAAGCTGACGCTCAGGCTTGCCAGCCAACCGCCGATTTCGTTGCGAGCTCGTACCTTGCGGCATACTATGTTTGCAGATTTCCAGCAGCGATTCGCTTTTACATACTTGCTGTTCAAACTTAGCGTGAACTAAGAGAAGAGACTCCGATAACCATTGTAAATAAACCAAGGGACACGAAGGACTCAACGATCAACTTGCACGATATTACGTTTCAACTAACCATTAACCGAACATTCACAATATTTTTTCGAACGCAGACCAAATTTAGGGGGCCTTTTGATACCCGCAACGAACCATCTTTTGGGATGGATTGCACAGCAGTAGTGCCAGGCTCAAGCCTAACAGGCTGGGTAAATTATTCAACCACTATTTTTAAATAAAAAATATTTTTATCTGTTCATTTGCTCGATGAATGATAGATATAAAACATCTCGACGTCTAAACTTATATTTTCCTTTTTTGCAATCATAAATAGGCTTGTGGCCCAGAAGGACATCAAACCCTCGACAAGATTTTGCCACCCCCCTTCAAAAGCCATATCTTCGTGCTGCAACAGCAAAGCCTGCAAATATTGCTGTACAGTTCTGTTATCCTTTCGCGCTACCGCCAATAACCCCTGGGCCATATTGGCAACCCAGGGCTGGTAGAAAGCATCGACGCCCGGCAGTTGATTTTGCGCTATAAGTCGTTCGAGTTTTTCCCCTGGCAAAGCTACGCCCACAGCATGCTGGCGAAGAATATCCAAGAGATCGGCCAGCGGTTTGTATTCATGGGCCTCCGGCTGGAACCACTGCTGACGGGAAATACTGGCCGCGCGTTTGAACAGCGCGCTATCGCCAAAATTAATGACTACTAGAAAAGGTATTGTTACAGAATCAGGAACTCTCACTGCCGCTATATTTCTAGTATCGCGCATTTCAATAATTTGCACAGCTTCAAGTGCGGCGCAATTAAGTAGAGAATAGGTCTCCACAGGCTTGCCCGCACGCCAGGCCAACAGCCCAAGAGTAAAGTAAGCTTCATAGCGATCCAGAGGCTGAACATTTTCCAGCAGTGCCTCTTGATAAAAACGCTGGAGATTTTCTCCACCTTCATCGCTGATCAGATTTAATTGCATAGTGATTATGGGCCGCCCAAGGTTAAAACAAAGCTGCTGAAATCGTATCCATTTTGTCCCGTTTCAGCACTGCTGCGATTATGGGGAGCCAAGCCGGGCGTTTTATCCGCTTCTATCACCAGGCCGCGAATCAGCGGCTTGCCGGTTTTGCGCGACTTCATAATCGCTTTCATCATTTGTTCGCCCAGCCAGCGCTGGTGGGCGTCCGACGAGGCTATCATTTCTTTGACGGTGTTGAACACCCATTTAGCTGTCATCTGCCCACCTTTGTCAGGATCGCCCAACTGGGCTCCCGGTCCTTTTGCCTCGCCGACAATAAAATCAATAATCTCACCGGCGGCATTGCGTTTTATCCAGACCTGATCAAAACCCGTGCCCTTGCCAAAGGGCGTTGCCAGGGTGTAATCCTTCTCGCGGGCAAGCATATGCTGGGTCAGCGCTATTTCGCCGATCACTTCAGTAATATTCTGCTGGATACCGGAGGTTTTTCCCGTATCCATTACGCGCATCATCTCGTAGAACTCCTGGCGTGTAGCCAGTTCGTAAATATGCTTTTGCAAAATATCCTTATCGGGGCGCGCCGCCAACTGGGCCTCATCAATACCCAGCTGCTTGATGGCTTCCTTCATGCGCAGGGGACCAGGTGCTGCGCTGGACAGGGAGCGAATATTGATACCGGTCACCGCCTCGACGGCCAGTTCGCGGAAGGCGCGATTGAGCTCAGTCAGCTTGCCTTCGCTGCTAAGCTGGTGAACACCTGAGCCAAAACCGCGGCTGAATATTTCTGTCAACAAATCCGCGCGCGCTTTTGCATCCAACTCGACAACGCCCAATGCCTTGGCTCGCGCCTTCGCCAGATGCTCGAACCAGGGGCGAATCTCACTGATAGCGCCCAGCTGACCTTCGCTCCAACCCTGGGTGCTGGGATGCGAAGAGAGCAGCTTGGCAAATTCGCTATTGTGCGGGTTATTTTTAAAAGTGTTCCACTCGATTTTTTGTGCATCGAGGAATATCTGCCAGGCATCGCCACCCATCAGTCGGGCTTCAGCGGTTTGCAGGCGCGCTACCTGGCCCTGCAATATCTTCTGCGGGTCTGCCGATGCGCGCAGGGCGTTGGTCGCGGCAATTAAATCGGCGGCCAGATGCACCGGCTGATCGTTGGGGTTGAGCAAATAACCCATGACCTTGCGAATATTATTTTGATTGTCAGATGTATTGGGCAGACGATTGACCAACCGGCTAAAATCGCGCACATCCGCGAAAAAAGATTTCCACTCGCGCTGGGTGGCCGCCATTTCAATAACACGGCTTAACAAATGGCCCTTGTTGAATACGCCCATACCGGCAAAGCGGCCAAGGTGCTGGTCGAATTGCGATAGAGGTCCACTGGACAGCAGATTGAGATTAAAGACAAAGGAAAAATAATCGCTCGCATCCATTTTGCTGACCAGGCTCATCAACAGCTGCACCTTGGTCGGATCGGCAATGCTATTGGCCAGATGCGAAAATGCCAGCACATGGTCGGGCACATTGGCAAACTCCATAAAGGCCAGACGCGAGGTAAATTCCATTGCCTGGCCCGGAGTCAATAAGCTGAGAATATTATTGACGTGCTTGACCAGCACACCCGGCTCAGCCGCTGCCCCCAGGCGATCCAGAGTGCGCTGTAATTCGTTGACATCGGTGGAGTGATTGATAATGCGATCCAGTGCGCGCGGCTCGCCTGCGCGTGCCAGCGCCTGCAGCAGGCGACTGCTGTCTTCGCTGCGAATAATTCTAATGGCAGCTTCAGTGCCCACTCGTGTAGTCAAATGCTGAGCCTGCTGAATAAAAGCCTGCGCATTACCGCTTTGGTGCGCGAGTGAAAATATATCCCGCACCACGCGAATATTGGAGTGCAGCCCCATCAGCAATCTCAGGCTGGCCAGATCCAGTGAGCGCGCTGTGGCTTCGTGCAACTGGGCCTGTTCCGGGCTCATGGCCTTGCTGCTTTTGCTTACCCGCACAATCAATGCGTCACGCTCGCGCTGCTCGGCTTCAGTCAGCTCGGCCTTGTTGAACAGGCGCGCAGGCTGTTCAAGCCATTGCGGCTTTTCGCTGAAGCCGGCTTTGATATTGGCCACCGCCAGCGCATCCAGCGCGCCCACTTCACCGCCGCGCCGCGCCAGGTTTTCATAGGCATTTTTCACTTGCGCCAATTGTTTTTGCAGCGCATTTTTTTCCAGGGGGTTGCTTGCCTGCTGGATATCCGACTCCAATGAGTGAATCATCCGCGCCTGGGCATCGAGTTCCAGGGCGACCTTGTTACGATATAACAGGATCTGCTGCTCCAGCGGCAAACTGTCCCACTGGCTGAGATGATATTCTTCCAGTGAACCTATATGACTTGCCCAGCGCTTATCCCTGGCTTGCAAGGCATGGATGCCCTCTTCGCGCAGGACTTTCGCATCGGCGCCGTGACGCACAACAATCACCGCTTCACCATTGATTATCAGGGTGACGGCCTGGCCTTTTTGCGAGCGGGTAAAGGCGATAAATTCCTCGGCGGGTAATACCATTATGCGTGTGCTTTCAACCAGATGCTGCTGGTCTGCGGGTATAGCGCTGATCAGATTTTTGCGCATAGCCGCCATTTCAGTTTCAGAGGCCAGGGGCAGAGTGGTATGTTTGACTGCGCGCTCAAGGGCATCCGCCATAGCCAGCAAATCCACATCGGGAGTTTCGCGCTCCGCCATTTTCAGCAGGCGATTTTTTTCTGCGGGCGAGAGATCACCCTCCATCTGGCGCAGCCGCAACTCTACCAATCCAGCCTCTGGCAGAGCGGAGAGGATTCCGCGCAGCTCTTCCGGCACCTGGGTCATGCGCTCTTCGCGCGCACCGCGTCTCGCGCCCGCTTCAGCAGCCTTGCGCGCTTGCACCTGTTCGACAGCCGCAGTCATAAACTGCTGGAACTGCACCCCACCCAGCTCTGGATTGACCATTTGGGCCGCGCGCTGAAGCGCGGCCTGCTCGTGTGCGCTGCCCATCTCACCCAATTGAATCAGCTTGTGGGCCAGCGCCAGGTCGGCATCGGGCAACTGGGTGAAAATCGGCGCGGCATCCTCTGGCACCATCGCGAGTATATCTTTGCGTTTGCTGATCGCCGCTCTGGTCTGCGCCTCGTGGAACTGCTGTGAATTGCTGACGGCTTTGTGCAGGTTGCTCAAGAAGGCAAACTCATCCAGCTGTGGATTATTTTTTTGTGCCGCGCGATAGAGCGCATCTGCGTGCGCACCATTAAATTCGCCAGAGGCGATCATGGCAGCCGCGCGCGATAATTCTGCCTCACCCAGATATTGCAGACCATGCAGTGGAATATTGTCCAGCACGCCTTTGGCGGATTCATGCAGATGCGCGCCCAACTGCAGCCGCAACTGAGATTGCGCGCCCGCCTCTATTTCTGTCTCTGCCGCCGGTGCCTGGCGCCGTGCCACCGCCAGCTCCAGCGCGCGCATAAACGCCTGGGTATCCAGGCCGGGAACACTGCTGGCCAGCTCGCTCAAGAAATCTTTTTGCGCCGGATTTTTCCAATCGCCAATGGCGCCGAGACTGCCGCGTTCCAGCATGGCAACTATATTGTGCAGGGATTCGCTGTCGAGGGTTTTGGCCTGCTCGCGCAGCTCTACCGGCATACGCTGCAATAAACTGCGCGCGCCCTGCACTTCGTTGAGTACATGGTTGAGATCGTTGTCGTAATGCAGGGCGCCGGCAGAGATACCGAATGCGCGCAGCGCACGCAGCTGCGATACGCTGAGTGGGCCGCCGGAGCGCGCGGCGTCGAGCAGGTTGCGATAGGTCTCGCGATGTTTGCTCATGATGCCGCCGCGCGCGGCGCCCATCATCATCTCGCGCATGCCCGACATGCCGACATGTCCCATTGCCTCGAGGAAGGTGCCGTGAAATTGCCCGGTGGCATAGTCGATCATCACCCCCGCCATTTCACCGGCAATATTGCTGATACCATTGGTCAAGGCCTCGCGCAGCATCTCGCGGCCGTGGGGACCTATGCGCTGAGCCATGCCGCCAGACATTTTGATTTTTGAGGGATCGAGATCGCCGACATGCAGCGCAGGTGTGAGTTTTTTGGTAATGGCTTCGGAAAGGCCGGTAGTCACAGCGGCAATCACCGCACCGCGAATCGCACCGCTGGCAACGCGCTCCAGGCCGCGGGCAAAACCATCGCTCCAGACATTGTCCTGCATGGCAACCTGGGCCGCGCTGCTGACTGCATTCACCATCACTTCGCGGGCGATAGCACCACCGACTTTTCCCAAACGGGCCACCAGGGTTTCGCCGATGCGCGCCAGCAGGCCGGTTTTACCCAGGCCACCCGCCATGGCACCGCCGACCCCCGCCGTGGCCGCTTCAATGGCAGTCATGGCGATATCGGTGGCGGCCTCCTCCCAGCCATAGCGCTCGCCGCGCATGCCCGCTTTTACAGCAATAGTTGCAGCACCTGCGACTATAGTGGCTATAACACCGGCAGCAATAATATTTACACCGGGAATCACCATCAGCGCCACTGAGGCGATCAGTGCTAGCACGCTGATGCCGGTGGTGAGCATGGATTCCTGGCGATCTATCTCCGCGCGATAGGCCTCGGCGGCAAAGCTCACACCCTCACTGAAATCGCGCAGCACCAGACTGTTGCTGCCGCGCAATTTTCCGTTTTCGAAAGCTGCCTGCTCTATCGCAGGATCGAGTTTGCCATCCGCAAAAATAGCGCTGGGATTGTTTTCGTATTTCGCAGCCAGCTCGGGGTCCTTGCTGCGCGCTGCGGCCAGAATGGTTTTCGCCAGCTGCTCGCGCTCGGAGTCGAGGTATTCGGCTTCCTTGGTGCCCTCCATGGTGTGCTCGGCAATAAACCCTGTGCCGCGCACGCGCTCCTGCTGATAATGCAGGGCCGCATACTTCACATAATCGAGATCGGATTCACGATTGCCCTCCGCCAGGCGCTCCAGCTGCATGGTGAGATCGCCCGAAGTCTCCGCGCCGCGCAATGCCATAAAGGCTATAGGGCTGAGCACCAGCATGGCCTTGTCTTCGGTGGTCAGCTCGCGCTTTTTAATGCCGAGCATCTCCTCCATATCTTCGCCGTTGTGCTCCTGCTTCCAGCGCTTGTTGGCTGTGGCAATTTCGCTCTTGGTGCGATCAGTGTAGGAGCGTGTCAACAGATCTTCGTGGGTGCCGGATTTATCGGTGGCCAGGGCCACGCCCGCATCCAGGCTTGCGCGCCCGCCGAGAATCATTTCCCGCCCGTAGCGCGCGTGGCTGACAGTAGTTGCTCTCACATCGGTGAGCGCAAATAGTTTTCCCATCTCCTCGGCCATCCAGGCTTCGGATTTCTTGGGATCATTTTTGATATCTTCGGGAATATTTTCCTTAAGGCCAGCCACTATGCCCTGCATGACCCTCTGGTTTTTCGCGCGCGCATCTTCTGCCAGGCGCTTGTATTTTATCCGCTCTTCCAGCGGCAGGGATTCGTCGTTGGCCTTGCGCAGGAAGGTGGCCAGCTCGCGGTTTTCAAAGGCATCGCTGAGGCGGGTCTGGGTTGTCTCCGAGGGCTTGCCATCGGCTTTTGCGCGTTTTAATTCGTAGATACCGCGGGCAATTTTGGCTTTTTCGCCCGCGACACCCTTGGGGTCATCCAGCGCCGCATCAATAAAATTTTTGGCATCCGTGCCCATTTCAACGCGCTCTACATTGGTGATGCCGATCAAGTTAGCCGGGCCAAGCACTGCCGAGTAATGCCCCTTGGAGGCATAGGCTTTTACCGCAGCGAGGGCTTTATCCTGTGGAATATCATCGGCCTTGGGGCGACCATCCTTGTCGCGCGACGCGATCATGGCCGCAAATTCGCGAATCACTTTTCTATTTTTTTCTTCTATCTGGCTCTCATCGATAAAATCCGATTGGATGCGCAGCTCATCGCGCAGCACGGCATCCATTTTGGCGATGGCCTCCACACGCGCTTCATCAGAGCGCTTCTGCGCAGCCTCAGCGCTGAAAATCCAACCCCATTCGCCCTCCTTCTGACCTTTATCCACCGCCTCCCGACTCCGGGCGGCAGCCACCTGTTCAGTATTGCCGCTGATATAGCCGGAGGTGATGTCGGCCTGCTCTGCCTTTAAATTGTTTTGCAGGTAGTCGGTGAGTTCTTTCACCTGCTCGGGGCTCATGGTGCCCCGCTCTTCTGCGTTCATACCTTGCGCCAGTGCCTCGCGGGTTTCGCGCGAATTGTAATCCAGTAGGCCGGTGGAATTTTTAATGGCATCGACACGGGCATCCTTGCGCTCTTCCGCGGTGCCTTTTAGCAGAGTCAGGGCTGTGCCCTTTTGCGGCTCAGCCATACGCGAGTTGATGCGGTCTTCGAGATTGCCAAAGTGGGTAAATGCCTCGGCGATGGCGGGAGGGCCCGGCCACTGGATACCGCCGAGCTGTTGCAGCACTTTATTTTCATTGGCATCTTTTTTATAGACATAGACCGCTGAGGCTATGCCGCCGATCACGGGAATCAGCGATAGCCCCACCGCCTTGGCTGCCGATATTTCCGGCATAGCATCCTGCAATTCCTTGGCCCGGGTTTCCAGATTGCTTTTGCTGCTTTTGATGGAGGACACCAGCGGGCTGTCTTCGGCCTCCATTTGTTTGACAAACGCGGCCAGGGTTCGGTATTGGGATTTCTGCGCGCCGCTGATATAGCCATTCAAATAATTGACGGCACCATCATCCAGATTTTCCAACCCCTCCTCGCGGGTTTTCTCCAGAGAATCCAGCAGCCGCTTGGCCACTTTGCTGGCGTAGGCTTGCGCAGAAGTGATCACCGCCTCGGAGCTTGCGCTCATTTTTCCAGTCATCTGCCCGGCGTAGAGCGCCATATCAAAGGCCGTTTGGGTGGTGACATCGCCCACACTCTGCGCCGCCTCCTGGGCCGACTTCAACAGGCCATCCACTTGTTCTTTTTTGACTTTCTCCATTTCCTGCAGCGCTTCACCGGCCTGTTGTTTGCCAGCGGTTTCATGCTGCTGGCGCAGGGTCTCCGCACTGTTGCGCGCAGCCAGCAACTTGGGCACCAGGTCGCGCGAATCGAGGAATTGTTTTTGCGGTAGCAGCGCGTCTATACGGCCAATCAATTCGCGGTAGGCCACCGCCATGGGAATAGCGGCATTGACCAGGGCTATTTCCGTGGAGCCTGCCTGTTCGCGCAATCCCAGATAAGCTTTGCGCCCTGCCTTTTCGATATTGCTGACCAGATTTTCGCGCAGATCCTTTTCGCAGTATTCAATTCCCTGGTCGCGCTTTTGGTTGATGGTTTTGTTCGCGTGGGCCACATCCTGCTCGGCACTGGTCATGGCCAATTCCGCTTTCAGGTCTACCGGATCTACCGCCTTGGCCTTATCCTTTTTATGATGGGTGGACATGGGCGTTGTCAGTCCCAGCACCATGGTGGTAAATTCGGCGCGGCTGGATTCCGAGTCCATCATTTTGTTGAAACTTTCCGCCGAGCTGACAAGCTCTTTATCCTTGATTCCCGCAGCGCCCAGCTTGACTGGGGCCACCCGCATATTCATATAGGCTTTGGTTTGCTCGCCCGCCTTGCCGGAAACCTCTATCTGTTTTGTGGCTGCGTCATCTATGGGCTTTTTGGTTTCCTCGACAGTTTTATAGGTTTTTTCTTCAGTGGCCGCTTTGGGCGCAGGTGTTTCCTTCTTGCTATCGGTTTTACCCTCAGCTTTGGCCTTGGCATCGGCCTTGGCTTTTTTGGTACTGGTCAGAGTGGGGGCAACACCGGATTTCGGCAGGCCGGAGACATTGGCTTTTGCCTGGCCGATACGCGCATTGAATTGACCGGTGGCAATAGCATCCAGTTTTTTGACTTCATCACCGGCTGCAATTAATTTCTTGGTCACAGTGACGGTAGTACTGGTGCGGCTCTCCTCCATCTTTTCGCCGGTCAGCACTTTTTCCTTGCTGATGTGATTGGTTTCCGCCAAGGCATAATCGTTAATATCTTTGCTGGCCTGCTTGATAGCCGCGTTGATCTGGCCAATGGCCGCCGCTGTGGCCTTGGGAATTTCGTCGGCCATATTTTCAATGGAAATGCGCGAATCGCGGCCTATATTGCCCAGTTGCCACACCATTCGCCGCTGGGCATCGCGCGCGGCCTGCGCAGCCGACTCGACACTCTGGCGAATATTGGCGCAATGCTGTTCCGGCGAATTGCCCGTGCGCTTGATGATTTCTTGGCGGCGTGCAATCGCCTGGGCCGGAGGGCTTGGCACCCGAGGCGTTGCAATAGGCAGCAGCTTGGGAGCCTTGGCCACCATGACTTCAATATTTTTATAGTCTTCGTCTTTGGCGGGCGCACTGGCAGCGGCTGCCCCTGCCACTGCGCCTTCTATGGCGGCTTCGGCCGTTTCATTCAGTGCAGTTCCGGCTAGGGGTTGTTCGCCGACAGCCTCCGCCGCGGCACCTGTCGATCCACCACCAGTGGCGCCTTCCGCTGTTGTTGTTTCAGATTTTTCGGCCGCACTTGTATCCGCATCGCCATTGGCTTTTGTCGAACCCTTTGCCTTTTCATTTTTTGCCGAAGCTGTTTTATCTTTGCTGGACTCGACCTTTTTGCCACCTGGATTATTTTCTACAACAGATGAAGTATTTTTTTCTGTGTGTTTTTTATTGAAAGTTTGATTGAGCTGACTGGTAAGTTGCGGTCCAGGATCTGCCGCCTGCTGGGTAATGCCCTCGCACACTTGCCTGCTGTAGCTCGCCTGTCCCGATAGCAAGGTGCTGGAGTCGAGCGCAGGCAGGCTTGAGGTTTTGCCGCTGAGATACACAGGTGGCAGCAGGCTGGTGACAGCGGGAGGCTGGTCCAGCGAGGACCTGCTTGAAACAGGCTTAGCAGAGGCAGACGCATTGGCAGCCACAGATGGCTGTGATTTTTTTTCGCTGCGCGTTGTGGGAGCGGCGGGTTTGCTCATGGCCTTAGTGTTTGGTCAGGGATTGCGAAAATAAAAACGGGGTGAGATAGCGGAAGATCTTTGGCAACCACAGCCATTTGTTATCCAGCCATACCAGCCCGTCGTAACTGACGCAGGTATCTGAGGGGCCCAGCAATTTCCAGCACATCCAGATGCGCTTGGGATTCATCCACCCGGCGATATCGCGATAGCCACCGGGAAATTTATCGCTCAGTAGATTCGGCCAGCGCAATAGTCCTGCAGGGCTGGCGATCACCTCTATGCGAATATCGGAGATCAAATGTTCCAGGCAGAGATCCGGGTCTGCGTAAATGGTTTCTATGGCGCTCTCGGCGGCGGCCACTAGGTGTTCATCGAAAAGTTGTTGCAGGTCTTCGCGGCTGGGCTTGAGCGTTTGCACAAAGGCGCGATCATTCATACGGCGAATCAACGTAGGAGCAGCTTCCGCCATCATATTCATCTGCACCAGCAATTCCTTGCGCGCATTGTTGATGCGTTCGAGGCGCTCGCAGACCTCCTGCGCCTGCTCGGCCAACACCGGTTCTGCGTCCACGGTTAACTGGCGCGCGCGACTCAACAGATCGACGGTTTCCGTCTCCTGCGCACACCACAGGCCCAATAAACGCTCGCGCGCATCGGCAGAGTCAAATAATTTGGCGATGGCGGTGTGATCCAACAGCGGCAGTTTGCTCGCGAGCAAACTGCGCAGTGCCGGTGGCAGAGTGGCTACCTCCAGCACACGCATATGCACCACAGGATTGAAGGTGTAGGTGATAAAAGGCTTGTTTCCACCCCAGCTCCAGGTGGCCACTTCCGGCTCACCCTGCAACAGCGGCGGGCTCAGCTCCAGGGAGTCGCGCTGCCAGCCCAATTGCGTCAGGGCTAATGCAATATGGTGAAAGCTGCACTGCGGATCGACGATAAGCACCTGATCTAAAGACACTCTGGACATAAGAATTCTCGCAAAAATACCAAGTAAAAATTTATTGCAGCGCTAAGGCTTCCAATTTTTTCGGCATCTCCCTGCCCTGCTTGCGATACTCCGCACGCAGCCCCTCCAGCAAATTTGCATTGGAAATGGCATTGCCCTCAGCGTAGACCGCCGCTGTCAATACCACATTGCGCAACTGCCCTCCCGCCAGATCGCAGTTTCCCGCGAGATGACGATAAACATTTTCTCCTGGCCCGCGTTCGCCCAGATGCGAGCGCCAGAGCTGCAGGCGCTCCTCGTAACCCGGCAGGGGGAACTCAACAATGGTGTCGAGGCGGCGAGTAAAGGCGCTGTCTATTCGCTCGCGACTGTTGGTGGTGAGGATGACAATACCGGGATGGGTCTCGATGCGGGTCAGCAAAAAATTGGTCAGCATATTGGCAAAGCGCTCACCGTTTTCCTGCCCCTCGCCGCGATTGCCAAACAGCGCATCGGCTTCGTCAAACAAAAGCACCACATCGCTGGCGGCGGCCTGATCCAGTAATTGCGCAAGATTTTTTTCCGATTCGCCAATATATTTGTTCATCACCGCAGAGAGATCCACGCGGTAGAGCGGGGCTCCCAAGCGCGTGGCAATATAACTCGCGGCAAGAGTTTTACCCGTGCCACTCTCGCCAACAAAGAGTGCGCGTACGCCGGGATTGGGCGTGGCCTGCAAGGTGTTGCCAAGCCCTTCCCAGAGCGCTTCACGCCGACAGGCGCGCAACACCAGGGCATCCAGAGCCTGTTCCACCAGTGCCGGCACTACCAATGCCGCAGCGGTCACCTCGCGAGTAATAGGCTGGGCCAGCAGGCGCAGTTTTTCTGCGCCCAATTTTCGCCTGGCTTCGGCGATGTGGGGAAGCTCAAGCGTTTGTTGCTGTACCTGCGCCAATTGTTGCGCATGACCGGCCACCAGTTGTATTGAGTGTGCACTGAGCAGCGCACTGGCTGCTAAATGATTGGCCAAGACCTGTTGCTGCTGTTGCACTGCAAGGTTTTTCTTGGCGATTTTTTTGCCATTCTGCTGCTCGCTGCCCAGCGCTTTTAACCAGAGCCTGTAGCGCTCATCCTGCTGGGGCGTCTGCAAATTGACTTCGAGCATATCGCCTTCCACCGCACCATCGCTGCCTAGGATAATCACCACCGGTGTTTGCGTCGGCATAAAGCGCAAGGTATCGCTGGGATTGAGTTGCGGACGAATCACCGGTAACCATCCAGCATAGCGGCATGCCAGGGCAAATACCGGCTGCTGTTGCCAGACACTTAATGGCGTTGCGATCAATTTCAGCCCCAACGCTCCGGCCAGGGCGTGGCTGAACAGGCCGCGACCGGTATTGGGATTGCCGCGCACCACCAGGCCATTGAATAGATTGCGCGAGAATGTTTTGCGGGTGAGCAGCCCGCTAATGCCCTGGATATCGGCATGGGCGCTGGGCGACAGCAGCCATTCATCCTCTGCGGCCACGGGTTGCAGTTGGCAGCCCGGCCAATCAATTTGACGGCCAAGCAAAATGGACCAGAGACGTGCATCCAGCGAGAGACGCTGAAACGGCAGAGGGGCATCGCCTGTCAGTGCCAGTACGCCTGCGCGCAGCAGAGGTTGTTCGCTGATATCCAGTGCGTTGTATTGCCGCTCTGGAAATAAATGTTCCAGGAGCGCGCAATATAAATGAACGCAGGGGCGCGCTGCCTGATCCGGAGCTTGCAATTCAGCAATGGCGAGATTGGCAAGATGATGGGTTTCCAATAAACCTGTCAGCACAAGCATATATAATTGTGCTTGCGTCAATTGATAATCTTCAATCAATTGCAATAATGGAATAGCTTTACCCGATTGATCTCTGTTATCAGAGACAAGCTGCTGCCAGTGCTGATGCGCGGCGGGCCAATCCAACACCTCTCCGTCAATCGCCTGTGCACGCTGCTTCAGTAAACTGTAAACACCATTATCGACCGGCAGGGCTCCGCGCCAGAATGACAACAGACCGCTGTAGATCCAGGATTCCAGGGCTTCAGACCAGGCAATAGTTTTCGCTGCGGCCGCCTGGTTTTTTCTAGGCATGATCAGCTCCCGGCTGCGCAACTGCGGTCTCTATCGCGGATTCCACATAGTGAAAAGTCACCACCCGTCCAAGCCAGGGCACCCAGCCAGGATTGACATCCAGGCCGACCAAACGTATATCCAGGCGCACGCTGCTCAGCGAATAAAAAATATCAATATGGCTGGCATCGACGCTGACCTGCGCCGGGCAGGCGAGGAAATCGCCAGCCAGCCAAAAGGGCTTTTCATCAAAACGCTGCTCCAATTGGGCGAAAAGGTTTTGCGCTTCTACAGAGAGAAAACCTGACTCAGACTCAAGCAAACTGTTTTCATCCTCGCAACCTGCCATGGAGGCGATAAAACGCAGCAAAGGAGTATCGAGGGTTTGCCCTGTGCGATTGGCCAGCAGCCAGGCGCAATCAAACAGCCACTGCCAACCGCTGGCCTGCAAATGAGAGACTGAGGATTGCGAGGCGAGAAATTCGGCGCTGACCAGCGGGCGCAATGCATTGATGAGATAAAAAAAGCCGCCGGCGCGCGTGATAAAATCTGCGCTGCCGAGACTATAGGCTTTGCTATTGCCAAGGTTATTTTCTAATGGCAAAGACTCGCGTTCAACAGCCGTACTTGCCTCTGCATCTAACGCCTGCGACGAAAACCTTGTGGTATTTTCACTGGCAGAATCTTGCAAGGAATCAACAGCTTTGCGATGCGCGGCTTGCACTTCAATACCCACAGGGGCGATCGTTGCTGGCCCGAGTGCATCCACCGAAGTTATAGGATGCAATGTTTTTTCACTGTACGGCGATTCTCTGGTGGCGAATAACATGGGAACATTGGCACTCACGAGTGTATCGCGGGCCAATTGCTTGACCAACAGCAGCGATGCCTGTTCCTGCAATGTGCGTACAAATACATTGGCTACCAGCTCTGGTTTGCGCAATATCCACAGCGGGCAATAGCTGATACCGCTGATCAGTGCCGCCAGTCGCCAGCGATGATCGCTGTCAGGAAGATGCTGCAAGGCAGGCAGCCATTGCGAGATGATTTTCTGTCGCAAGTGCAACTGCCGTTCAATACTTCGCTGCAATTGCAAATCCGCTTCCGGCTTGACCAGCCTCGCCGCACTCTTATAGAGCAAATTATTACTGTCGATGGAAAAGTGCCGCGTTATCTGCACAACCAGACTCTGTGCCGCCGATGATGAAATGGCTTGCCACACCAAATGCAGCTGTTCCTGAATAGCCAGCTGTTCAACCACCGCAGGCACTTCGGCAATATGCTCACACAAAATCTGCACAATGCCCTGCTCGCGGGTGCCGCTAAACGCATAGCCCCAGCGCTGCCAGTACCATTTTCTCGCCGCCTGCCCCAGGGCAATATCGCGCAGCAGAAATGCCAGCAATTGCGCGAGCGAATGAAAATAAACACTCGCGGCACTATTGCTGGCGCTGCGCCCCTCGACAGCCTGAGACAGCAGTTGGTTGAGATGTTGTGCGCTCTGCTGCCGCAGCTCCCGCTGCAATTTTTCTGGCGTTGCCTTGATATGTAATTCGCGCACCAGCACCCAGGCATTGCGCAGACCAGCGGGCAAATGGATTGGCCAACTGGCCTGCTGCAAATCGCGGATACAGGCTTCGGCAGTGCGCTTGTCACTGAGTACTCGCAGCCGCGCTATGGCTATATCCTGAGTCCCACTGATCATAATCGCTCCCGCTTAACGTTTTAATTGCCCAGTGGCTTTGCTGGCGACCACACGGAATTGCGTTGTTACCAGTACCTCTTTCTGGGTGACCTGGCTGATTTTTACCAGGGTGCCCTTATCGTCGTGATCGTCGACATTCAGCAGCGCGATCACGCGCTCCTGCGGGTCCAGCAATTGCAGCACACTGCCAACCCTGGGCGCGCGATTGAGTTGCACGCGCAGGCCCTCGCCGAGCAGCAGGCGGCGCGGTGGCACCTTGACCAGGCCGTGGATAATTTCAGCGGGATCGCCGAGTGAGGCGTGGATAAGGGTTGCGCGAATCATATTGCGCATAGCGCTGCGCGCCGCGGCAGAGGCATCGCTGTCCAATTGGCGAAACCACCAGGCGACTATTTCAGAGAGTGTGCGGGTCGAGTTGAAATCCTCGCGCTCGGCGCGCTCGAGTCCCGGCCAGAGTTCAACACGCTCGACCGACAGGCGATCATCCTCTGCCAGCTGCGCCCACTGCAGGCGAATCGAAGGGGCAAGGTCATTCAGCTTTTCCAGTATGCCGGCAACCGCCTGTTCCAAACGGTTGTGCAGTGTCTGCGCATTTTTTTGCAGTACGCCACGAGTGCCAGTCAGCGCGTCGGCCAACGAAATCACTCGCGCGGCCTGTTGCTGGCGGATCTTGCTGGAGACTTCGGCAATCGGCATAACTGCCTGCGCCATCATCTGCAGGGTTGCCTGGGTCTGGATACGAATGCCGAACAGGCTGACATTGAGCGGCGAGCGCGCATTGTTTTGCTGGGCAACCGCTACCTGTTTCAAGGTTTTGCTCTGCAGCCGCAATTTGCGGATGCTGTCGATATAGTCCAGCTTGTCGGGTGCGGGTATATGGATTTTAAAAGGCCGTAGCGCCGCCCAATCGTCAATGGCAACTTCCAAAACTGTTTCAAAAAAATCATCCAGGTCATCGGGCAGATCCGGGTCTGTACTGGTATCCCAGCCGGGGACAATATCGCTGGCCTTGCCGTAGCGCAGCAACAGCGGATCGGCCAGCGGCTGACCCACGGGGGTCTGGCAGACGCGAATAAAATACAATCCCCTCACAGCTTTAGTCAGCACACGAGTGCGCTCCTGATCGAGGCGGAAAACATTGAGCCAGTCATCGTCCAGCAAGCGCTGCACTACGCCGTAATCGCCGAGATACTCAATGCGGCGCTTATCGATAACCGCAAGCTGCTCTGTGCCTATGCGAATCAGCGCAATTAATTTTTCGATTTCATTTTCCTTGTTCAGGCGCGCGCGCAGCTTGCCTTCGAGATCGGCTTCAATGCGCACATAGCGGGATTCCATATAGGCAATTTGATTGGTGAGGATTTTGCCCGCGAGAAACATCGCCTCGTAGAGTCGCGGTGCAATTTCTTCATGGGCATCGCGCGCGGCTTTCTCAACTTCCTCGTAAGTGAGCGGCCTGCCGTAACTGAGCAATTGCGCCCTGATAGTTGCCGCCTCGGTCTTGTCAAAAATACCTTCAATGGTAGTAATCAGCTCATTGATGCCGCGAATGGCTTTTTTGTACTCCTGGGTCTCCGGGCGGATATGCTCAAGTACACCAAAGCGAAATTCCTTGGCTTCAAAGGCGGGCTTGGTCAACACTTTCTTGGGTATTTCGGCAATGCGATCCAAACGCTGATTATTGAGATTGAATTGCAGGGCTGAAAACACCGTAGGCGATTGCCGCAAGGTGGAGGCAAATACCAGGTTGGCCGATTTATTGACGGATGCCAGCGACTGCGCGGTATTGGCAATAGAGCTATTGCCAGACATATTCATAATCTGGAGTGGTGCAGCACTGGCGAGAGCCATCGGCTGTGCCGCCGCAGCCACTTCCGCGGTGAATGCAGGTGCAGCGGGCGGGGTCGGCACAGTGGAAATCTTTGCCGCAGTCAGTTTGGTAAACGGCAGCCAGCGCGCTACCTGCAAGCCGGAGCCATCGCCCGCCACACCGCCGGCCAGCGCGGAGAGCGACACTGTCTGGCTATCCAATTGCTGGCGCTGCAACATTAAATAGTCGCGGGTTTTTTCCACCCGCGACTGCAAATCGCGAATCTGATTGTCAATACTTTCCAGATCCACTCGCGCAATCGAGTATTGGATCACCACACCATTTTCTGCAGGCGACAGCACAGGTTTTGGCACCACAGGATTGCTGCCCGGTTGCGCCCATTGCACATAAAACGGCGGGAAAGGCGGAATGCCGAGGCTATAGGGATAGAGCGGATTATTGCCGGTATCCACGCCCACCTCAGTACGCGATTCGTCAATCACCTGTGCAAAGAAACCCTGCGGCAATTGCGGTGCGGCCACTGGCGTTGGCAGATCCAGGGATTTTACTGTGGCGCCATCGAGGACTTCGCCATCCTTGACATTGTACAGATAAAAAAATTGGTTTTTCCACGCAGCCCATTGATCGTAGGCGCGCGAAAAATAGCGAAACAAATCGCTGATCAATTGACTGTCGGTTTGCGGTATATCCAAGAGTGTGGATTTGTAATCTGGCTCGTTTACGGCCAATAGCAAACGCAGGCGATCGCCCACGGCCTGGCGCAGATCCACCACGCGGCGCGGCAGGTGATGGTCAATCAGCGCGGCCACCGCCTCTTCGGGTACCGGCACCATATCCACTGCTATATGCGCGGGCAGCCAGCCTATGCCGGGCGCAATGGTATGCGAGGCAATATTCTCGATAAGCTCTATCGGCAATTCACCGGCAGCGGGCAAAAAATCCAAGCGCAAATTGGCGATCAAATAATCCCGCGCACTCAATGCCGTTTGATTGGCGGCGGCCAGGCGTATGCGCCTGAAGGCCTCGCGGGTCTGTTTGAGCAGCACTTGATAGCCGCTGTGTTGAATCGCCTCATAGCGCCCGGCGGCAGAGGAGAGCCAATTGACTCGATAGACAGGCGGCTGCGCGGCAGCGGCTGTATTTTGGATGGCCAGTAACCCCAGGGGCACCGAGTTCTCCCAGGAGGTTAAAAATTCCAGGCCGACATGGTTGGCCGCCACCCAATTTTCTACCCATTCGCGATTGGCCGTCACTGCAGAGGCATTTATCGCCAAGCGCTTGAGACCCAATGTGCCCACCACTAATAAACGCGCATCGCGGGTGGGATCAAACTCCGTGCGCTGCTCCGGGTGAATGCTTTGATCGGCATCGACATAGCGAGTGGAGCGATTCAAGGTTAAATAAAAAATCCCCTCTGCACTTTCGGCGTGGGTCTGCTTGAGATAATCCTCGATCACCTGAGCCCAGGATTCGCGCAGCGGATAATAGAGGCCCAGGGTTTTGCCATTGCCCGCCACCGCCAGGCCCGGCCTTACCGTAAAGCCATCCCCCGCCGCCCCCAGATCAGTGGTGCGCACTTCAAGTCCCTGCACAATGCCCGCTTGATAGCCGGTCAACAGCGGCGCTATGCGGCGATCGGTGTAGGCCTGCTGGCGATCGAATTCCTCCTCGCCCATATGGCGACCGGCAAACAGATGCAGCCGCTCCAGATCGCTGTCGGCGGGAATTACTGATGTAAGCACAATTTCGTTCATGGCATATACCTATTCCGTTGAATTCTTTTTGTGGTGGAGATTGCGAGTCATTTTTCTCTCACCGTTTTGCAAAAAATTCATTTCATTCCAATCATGCGGATGCTTCCAATCATGCGGATGCAAATTTTTTCCAGGTCTCTATTACATTGTCCGGCAGAGAGAAATCCTCTGCGATCTTCACAACTATCTGCGCCGTTGGCGTTTTCGCAAACTCCGGATCATTGAGTCGCTGGGAAAATTTTTCCAGGGTTCCCGCTTTGGCAACAGCCAGCAAGGTTTGCCAGGTGACTTCATCAAAACCGCGTTCAATTTTTACCAGCAGATTGGCAATCAACTGGGTGGCAACAGCATCCGAACCCAGGCCTTCCACCAGATTTTTCAAAGCCTCTTCGCCCTCGGCTGCCGTGGCGGGACGCAATTGCGCCAGCTGTTTGAGGTTGATGCGATTGAGAAAAACGCTGTCTTCATTTTGCAGCAGGCCGCCATCGGCGGGCGTGGGCACTACCACTGCAGGCGGCGTTGGCACGGGCACGCCCTGGGCCAGCACAATGCCGCTCAAGCGGGTCTCGGCGGCACGCAGCGGACGGCGAATATAAAACAGATCGCCATTGCCAATCCGATCCCAGATGTCCTGCCAGGTATTTCTGTCGGTATCCAGTTCATGCACTGGTCGCTGCGGGTATAAGCGCAAGCGCAGTAAATCCTGCGAGGGAATTAATTTAATCCCCGTAGCGCTGGTGGGGCGCTCCAGGCGCTGGGCAAATTGCCCGTAGAGCGCGTTGGAGAGCGGGGCGAGTACAATAATATCTATGGGCTCGCCAGCGTTGAGATCAATCGGCGGCAGCGACATGGATTCTGCGCGCAGCAGTTCTATATCGGAGACGCGCACAGGCGCAATCCAGATACTGAAATTTTCCGGGAAGTAGCCCTGCCGCCCCGTCACAGGATTGATGGCTGATTTCGGCAGGGACCCGACGGGAGGCAGCAGGCGAAAATAATCGGCTGCGGCAAAATCCTCGGTGCTGAAGGCGCGTTCCACCAGCAGATCCTGAAAAATATTTTCGTAGCGACGCGCAAGGTCCTGCTGCAGATCGCCGGGCTTGTTGTAGCTGCGCAGCGGCTGGCGCAACAGCTCGGCATCCAGCCACTGCGGGCGGCCATTGCTGACCGCGAGCACAGCCAATGCCACAGCATCTTCCGGCACTGCGCCGCCGGCAGTGTTGTCGCCGAGCCATTCGCGCAGCAGATTCGCGCGAATACTGACAGGGCTCTGCTGACCAAGCGGTTGCGGCAATCGCACCAGCGCGAGCTGCACACCCTCGCTGATCACATCGTATTGAAAATTCTTGTCGCTGCCGAGATCGGTGGGAAAGGCCTCGGCCACATCAGTGCCCACTTCGGCATAGCGCACTATCACCACATAGAGCGCGCGATCAAGGTAGCTGTTTTTGCCATTGTTTAATTCGAACAGGGTCGCGCGGTCGCCGACATCGATACTGAGTTCGCGTGTCAATTCCAGTACGCGTCCGGCGCGAGTCACACCTGCCCCCACCTTTACAGTGATAACGCCATCCAGATCGCTCAGGCTGGTTTCCAGGCCGCGCAGTATGCCGTAACCCAGCGCCTGCCCCACTTCGCGCAGGCGGCCATCGAGATAGAGCTGATCGCGCGTTAAATCTTCTGCGGTGAGCAGGCGGCTATCGAAATAGTAGGAGCGCGTCAGACGCGGATCGACATCGGCAACCCGCTCCAAACCGTCTTTCACTTTTATCTGGGTGCCTATGGGTTGAAAAAATAATTCGCTGGCCATGATTGTTCTCCTGTTGCTCTCCAGTGAGTGGGCTTAGGCTTTTGTCAGCAGATAAGCCAACTGGCTGGCCGTGTGTAAAAAAGGGCGGACCAGATTGTTTACACTGATCAAATTGGGATTGACCAGCTGTTGATTTTCGGTCGCTGTCAAAATGCTATTGAGGTCCGCTATTTGAATCGACAAACGCGCGAGCACTATGCGCGAGCCCTCTTCCAATCGGTCCGCAGCCAGTTGTGAATTCAAACCGGAATCGCCGAGGGCATGCAGCAGACGCGCATGCAATTGCAGTTGGGCTCCCGCTGTCGCATTGCCGGAGCTCACCTGGCCGAGATAAGTATTCTCTGCAGAGGTCAGTGCAGTGGGCGTAGCATCGGCCAGTGGATCGTGCGCCGCCCAGGGCGCATAGCGCGTTTCGGCAGCGGGAGGCAGCTCGGGAATCAGCTCCAGCAAAATGCTGTCGGCCATGCGGCTCGGCTCCACCGCATCGGTGCTCAGATTCAGTTTGCGGGCCAGCACCGGCTGCAATCCCACAGGCACTTCCTGATAGCGCACGGTGACTGTCAGCCAGAGCAAATTATTGGCATCATCGTAGCCCTCTTCCAATTGGGTGATGTTCTGCACTTTCAGCCAATCGCTCAGATCAATGCCATAGCTCTCGTGAATAAAAATTTCGCGGCCGAGGCCATCTATACCTATGCCCGGGCTCACCGTAAGTCGCGTGGCTATGGGCGTATTGTCCACTGCTGTTTTAGGATCTATGGCCACCACCATGCCTGCCAGAGTGCCGTAACCCTCCAGCCAATATTGGTGACGGCTGAGGCGGCGGCGATGATAGGACTGCTCATCGCGAGTGGCCTCCAGCCCCAGCAGCATGCCCGCCTCATAGGCCACCCGGCGCAGCGGCTGGGCAAAGTCGGCATCCTTTTCCAGGCTGGTGGTGTCTTCAGCGTAATTGTTCATGAATAACTCCATTACCTTTTCGCTAATAAATTGTCAGGAAATCATTTGTGAATGCACATCGCGCGGCGAAAATGCCGCAGGATTTTTTAACAGGCCCTCGCGCCCCAGATAGGTATCATCGAGAATCACAGGACGCGCGGGCGGCTGCCGCTCAAGAAAGCTATTCACTCCGAGCAGGGGCGAAAGCCCAAGGACAAACGGATGATCGGTTTCCAGCAGGCGCCAGACCAGATGCGCGGGCATTTGCTGCTGCAGTGCAGCCTGCACCACCTCTTTTAAGCGGCGCGCATCGCCGTGCAAGAGCACGGTGATTTGATTGGCGTAGCGATCAAAAAAATTCGCTACGATTTTTTTATCTTTAACATTGTCAGCCAGCTCCGGGGCAAAAAGCGCGAGGAAATCGCGCTGGTCTTTCTCGGCCAGAATCAAACTGTCGCCGACAATACTGTTGCCGCTCATGCCTGTGCCGAGGGTCAGTGGATGGGTCTCATCATCCATGCTCACACCGAGAATGGTGGCCATGGTGCGGCGCAGGCGAAAATTTTCTACCAGCACCACTTGACCGCGAGCAACGGCGCCATCGGTAATAATGTCCAGCGCCAGTTGGATGCCATAAAGGCTGCCGCGCCAGGCTTGCAATTCACCAGTCTGCGCCAGCCAGCGACGGCGGCGCTGCTCGGGCCAGTGCTCGGGCAGCGACTGGCCGAGCAGTTCGCCGAGCCAGGGAAGATGCTGCGATGGCGTAAATGCGGGATGGATTAATAATTCAGCGCTGGCAATGTGTCCCTCAAGCGGCGTCCATACCGCTTCAAAAGTGGCAAGCATGCGCTCGCGTATATCCGCACCATTGGCCGGCAGCGCATCCAGGGTTGGATCGGCTGCCTGCTCCTGGCGAAAATGTTCTGGCAAGTAAACTTCCTGGTAGGAAAAACGCGGATAGTAAATTTTCAATGCGTGGATCGCCGGCGTGTGGCGACCATCGCTTTCCATTTGCACGCGCAATTGCAGATAGCGCCCGCTCATGCGTCGCACCGGCCCGCGATCACTCTGCAACAACAACTCAAACAAACCGCGCTCATTGCGCTTTGCCTCCAGCAAACCCTTGCCAAACGGCTGGTCCGAGCGGTGGCTGCACCACACCCAATCAGGCTGCGCAATAAACGCGGCCTTGGCACGCTCCTCGGCAGAGTTATAGGTTTTTGCGTAGATACGCAATTTGCAGCCGGGGGGAATACTGCCTTCGAGATAAAGACGATGCCAGATTAAATTCGGCTGCCCCGAATCCAACTCCTGCAATAGCGTAGCCATGGCTGCGGAAAAATAGCGCGGGCGCTGCAGCGCATGCAATTCGCGCGGGCGCACGGAAAAACCCAGTGCAGCCTCTTCGCTATCAAGGTCAACTTCTGCCTGATAACGCAGTACACCATCGCCGCTGGCAAAAAACCTGGGCACCGCTTGCGAGAGCATGGGATAGCGCTCGCGAATCAAGCGCGCTTCCCCCCTGGCCGGTGTGTGCCTGCTGGCCTTGTGCCAGAGCAATTGCACTACCGCGCAGTCGCGCTTGAGATACTGGCTATCGCCCGCCTCTTTCAGCGGCAAAAGTGCCAGGCGACCGGGGCTGACAAGGCCCATATCTATCGCAAAAGGCACTTCGGAAATTTCATAGCGTTTGCTGTTGATAGGCTTGCCGGCCAACGGCAGGGTGACAATCACCTGCAGGCCATTGCTCGCACCGCCCGCCTTGTATACCAATAAATAAAGTTGTTGCTCATCGCTGCACAGCGCCAGCGGGCTATCATCGTTTTGCAAAAATTCGCCCAGGGGAATCTGTCGGATAATGCGCAGCGGGTGGGGATTGATCGCCACAGGCTCAAAGCGATCCCTGCGTGGAATATAACTGTGCGGCAGAGGCTCGCCGCTGCATTGGATCAACCAGTTGGCACTGATGCACCACAGGGTTTTATCGCCGGCGACACAAACCCGCAGCGGTCTTTCCGGCAAGGCTGTCGCCACCTGCCAGCGCTTTGCCAGATGGAATACCAGCAGACCATGCTGGTTGCCAGCGGTATCTGAATATCCCGCCGCAAGGCGGCCCTCTGCCCCCAAGGCGAGATCGGTAAAATCGCCCACGACAGCATTCACTGCCTGCAAATCGCCATCCAGCAGCGGGCGATAACCGCGACCCGCATTGTATTCCAAGTGTTTGCCATCGCTGTGAATACGACACAACTGTCCAAATTTATCAAATACCAAAGGCTTGGCCGCACTCCATGCCGCTATGCTGGCCGGGATATTCGCCGCCGGTAATCGCAGCTCCTGGTTCTGCGCCAACACTAATGCATTACGGCGTGTGTCCCATAAAAAGCGGCTGGAGTTTTGCTCAAATTCATCCGGCTCACGCAGTAAAAAATAGGGCAGATTATTGCTGTCCATCAGCACACCTCGGGAATCACCGGCGCGGGCACACCGCGACCGCCGGCTACAGGTTCAATGCCGCCCGGCAATGCCGGCTCACCATTCGCGGTGCTGACGCTGACTCCCATCAATTCCGGCAGCTGATATTTTTTTAATGTGAACAATTGTTCGCGTTTGAGCCGCTGCCAACCGCTTTCTGTTTTTTGAAACAGGCTCAAGGCTTTCACTGCGCGCACACCCGCCACACGCGCCACCTGCGTCTGCAATTCATTGGCATTGACACTGCCGCCCATAGGCCAGCCTTCGCCATGTGCGCCGCCAGGCGCCAGGGGCCAGAGATATTCAACCAGCGCCGCCTGCACCGCCTGCAGGGTCTGCTGCTCTGTGTCCGGGTCGAGCACATCCACAGTGACTCCTACCGCCACAGGTATAAATTCAGGGCTGAGCACATAGAGTTCTGTGCCTATCAACAAACGTTGCAGCAGATATTCAAAGACATCTTTCAACAGTCCTTTGCTCGGCCTGGGTGTCTGCCGCAGCGCGGGATAGCGCGGCGGCAATACAAATACGCTGACCACACCGGGAACATTGTCGCGCGCAGCATTGATATTTGCCCCGGGCAAAAAGCCTTCCAGCACCAGCGCTCGAGCCACCGGATTGACCGGATTATTTTGCGCGAGTATTTGAAAATCCTGTTTGGTTACGGCGCGATTGCGATGGGTCAGAAATTGCGGAATGCGGCGTTCAGCCTGCGCAACTGTCTCGGCATCGACGCCGCCCTTGCACGGCCATTCGTGGCGCACACTCAGGCGCGAACTGCCACCGGATAATTCTTTGATCTCTCCCGCCGCGAGATTGCCTGCGGCTCCGCCGCCGTGGCGATAGCGCGCTGCGCGAATACGCATTCCCGCCGGTGGGCGCTTGCCCGCCTCCAGGCCATCGCCAAAATAAATTTGCCCGGCCACAGGATCGAGTTTGTAAACCCGCGCGCTGCTGTCGAGGTCCACCAGAAAGTCCACTGGCGCCCAGGGCACCCAGGCGCCCTCCTCTTCTACGTCCAATTGCAAACTCTCTGCCGCAATCAAGCTATCGGGCAGCGCAATAATTTGATCGGGATTGCCGCTACCCACCCCAAGCACAATATCCTGTTTCAATCCCTGGCCAATAACCTCAAGACCATTGACACCGAGATAGCCCAATACCAAATTGGGATCATCGGCACAACTTAGCCGCAGCCAGGCAGCGACGCGCTCACTGCTGAGCGGCGCAGGCAGCTCCGGCGGCAAATCGCCGAGACCGGCAAACATGGGGTCGGCCACAGCGAGGGAATCAAACAGTTGCGGATTGCGCGGTAACCGCAGCCGCACCACACCCATTTGCCGACCGCCGCGCGAACTATCGCTCACCACCTCCAGGGGCAGTGGCAATAATTTTCCATCGTCAGTTTGCGTGAGCAGCTCCCACAAAAGATTGCGCGGGCTGAGCGAATTGATCTCATCGCCATCCAGGTCATCGGCGGGCGCTATGGCGATATTCAAGCTGATGCCCGCTATAGCTTCGCGAACCTGGGCCAGTTTTCCCTGCAGGGTTTTAGGCAGGGTCAACGCCAGATAAAACAATTGATCGAGGCTCTGCTCAAGACTCAGCAGCTCACTGCCCAGGACAAAATTGCGCGGCTGGAATGGCTGCGGTCTCTCGCCGCGTTTGAGGCCGTATTGCTCGAGCAGATCCTGCGGCGTCAGCCCCATGGCCGCCAGCTCTGCGTCGCTGATTTTTTGTTTGATGGATACCGACAAACCCAGTGGTGTTGCCTGCAACTCACCAAGACCGGTGAAAGACTGGCTGCCCGCCTTGAGCTGCACACCATCGCGCAGCAGCGGCGGTAGGTTTTCGCTTTTTGCGCTTGAGTCTATGCACACCAGCCCCTTGGATGGGCGGGCATTGCGCAGGGGAATTTGCAGCAGGTTCAACACCACCCGCCGCTGCCGCTCGGGAATCAGGTTGGCGCGATAGAGAATGGTCTCGGTAAAATAGGCAAACAAATCTATCAGCGCATGCGCGGGATCGCCCGGCGCTATCTGGGTCAGTTCGGGCAGATGGCTGGCCATACGCACGCGAGCATCGGCAACCAGGTCGTCGAAGCGGCGGTCATCGAGATTGGGGATGGGTAATGGCATACATTCCTTCCGTATTAATGCGCAATTTTTTAATAAAAAAATAATCCAGTTTTCAGCAAACAATCACACCTGATTTAAATCCAGGCCCAGGGTCAATTGCAGTGGCTGCCTTGAATAGCGCATCTGGTAGCGAATAATAATTTGCACTTTGGCCAGGCTCGCGCTGTCAGGCTGTACCTCTACTGTGTCGACAATCACGCGCGTCTCCCATTGCGCAATGGCTTTTTTAATCACGTTCGCCATCAGGGTGCGCGTGGTTTCATTATTGGGCTGGTGGATAAAATCCAGCAGGCCCGCGCCGAACTGCGGGCGCATCAGGCGCTCACCGGGGCGGGTCAATAAAATATTGCGAATCACTTCGCGCACACTGAGATCGTCACTGGCATAGCCGAGGCGGCCCTGCGCATCGACACCTTCGAGCGGCCAGCTCATCACTTGCGGAACAGGTATAGTCATGGCAATGCTCCTGCTCTAAGGTTTTTTAATACTGGGAAACGGCAGGCATATCCGCACAAACGGCAGCCAGAAAAAAACAATATTCAGCAGCGATATCATGATCATCAACAAAATCATCGCCACCAGGGTGATCACCGGCAGGCTGAAAGAGCAGATCCACTGAATGCCCACAGATACAGGGGCACCGCTCGGCAAGACATCTTCGCTCGCACCCTTTTTTAAATTGAGCGCATTCATCAAGCCAAAGGTATCCGGCGGTGTGATCATACTCACACCTTTTGCCAGACCCGCTTTCAAATCGCTCAGTGACGGCATTTGAATCAGTGATGGGCGACTGGCATTGGGATCAAAGGGTGCGGCCACGCGAAATAATTCGCTGCGCGCATCGGTGCCGGCCCAGACAACCTGTTCCTTGCCACAGGCGTCTTCGACCCGCACAAAGGGAATCACCTGATAGAGATCATCGGCACCCTGGGTAAATTTGGGCAGAGGAATTTCGTTGACCTTCAGCAGCGCCTGATCGAGCACGCGCTGATCCAACAGGCTGCGCAGCTCCTGGGCATCGGGCTCGGTTAAATAAAAAGCGCTGGGGGCGCCGCTGCCATCGGCATTCTTTGCCGGCAATGGGCCATAGACATAACCTGCACCAGGCTTTTCAATGGCTTTCTCCTGGGCCGCGAGAAATTCAATCAAGCGATTGTTTCCCTCGCTGAAAAAAGCGCTGAGCCAATCCAGCAAACTGTATTGCCGCGCCGCCGTGAAACTCGCGCGGCTGTCATCGCTAAAATTGGCCGGAGTCAGTTGCGCGTTTAGCGCTTCACTGTAAAAATATTGCCGCCCTGCCCACTCCTCCAAACGCGCATTCTCGCTGAGGTTGGCCTCACCCAGGTGGTAGCGATTGACCAGCATTTTCAGCAGCTCAAAAAAACTGGCGGTAGCCCTGCCTGCGCTTACTGAGCGCGTGTGCTCCTCCAGCCAGGTTTTGTTCAGGCTGGCATCGCCCGCCGCTGGACGAAAGCCAAAGGGCCAGAGCAATTGTGCGGCTGTAATGCGCTGAAAATCTGCCAGTGAACTTTCATCAAAGGGCGCTTTGCCCTGGACCTGGCGAAAGAGATAGGTTCCACCCAAGGGCAAATAACCGTGCAGAATCGTGTGGCATTTGCCCTCGGCATCCCACACTTTTAACGGATGCAAGGGATGACTCTGCTCGCCGGTGTAGGTCGTTATCTCTTCGCTGGCTGCCGTTTTTCCCGCTAGCCTTTTTGCTTTGCCACAGCAAAGACGGCGATTGACATCCGGGTCGCGCTGGCCAGCGGGTGCAGCTTCCCAGCCCAGGGGCTGGTCATCTTCCAGCATCCAGCTCTGTTCGCCGCTGCTGCCGCGCCTGCGAATAACAAAACCCGCCGATTTTATTTTTTGCGGATCAAGGGCCGGATAACCCAATCGATCGCAGACAATTTCGCAGCTCACCACATAAAAACTTTTGTGCATGGGCAGGCGCAGGACCACATGGCGTGGATCGAATTTGCTAAAGCGATCTTCGCGCTTCCACTGCTCCACGCTGGCGGCGCTGAGTTGTCTGCGCTGCAAATCCCGCTGAAAGCGCGCAATAAATTCCGGCTCAAAATAGCGGTGTAATTCCGCCTGGCCCGAGCGGCTGTAATGGGTGCCCTCGGCGCTGTAAAAGGGAGCACACAAACGCAGAGGGTGAAGGTCTGCCTGAGTATTTTTTTGTGCATTGATCCTGGCCATTACCATATATTCCCCGCGCCCGGTGTATAAGTTGTGCCGACAATAGCGTTGGCGATCACTGTATCCGCCTGCACCACGCCGCTGAATCGCGACATGCCGGCATCCACCTGTACCATGCTCGCGCTGACTGTGACTCGCGACGCATTGACTGAAACGGTTGCACTGCTGGTGATATTCACTTCGCTGGCGCTGAGCGTGATGCTCTGCCCCTCGCGCTTGATTTCAATTTCACCACCGCCGCTGTCATCGATGGTGATGCTGTAACCCTGGGGCGTGCTCAGGGTGATACCCGGCTCTGTCTCGGAAAAATCCAGCACACTGCCCGAGGGTGTGCGAATCACATAATGATCCTCGACCGGATCGGCATCCTCGGGCGCACTGCTCTGCCCGCTCCACACGCTGCCCAATACCATGGGTTGCTCCGGCGTAATAAACGCAAGCACCACAATTTCATCCACACGCGGCAGGCAGCAAACGCCGTAGCCATTGCCCGCCGAAGGCACTATCACACTCGCCCAGATCTCCATGGCATTGGCCAGCAGCCGCACTTTGATGCGGCCGCGATTATCCGGGTCCACATTGTCCAGCACCTGTCCCATATGCAGGCTGTGCAGCAACCCCAATGCGTGGGCATTCACTAGACTCATGGCTGCCAGTCCGCCTTGTTAACCTTTAAGTGCGTTTCAAATCCGCTCGCACTGTTGAATTGATGCAGACAGTGAATCACCTGATAGCGCCCGGCAAAGCGCGGCGAGACATGGCTCAATTCAATTTCCCTGCCGCTGCGCAGCGCTGCCTCGCCTATGGCCTGGATATCGCCACTGATAAAACGCTTGGCCGCGCGATTGAAATGACCTTTGGCCAGGGCTTCGGCTTCGCCCTGTGCGCGCGGAAAAGGCTGCGGCACAATTTCCTCGCCATCCCAACCCAAATCGCTCAGGGTACTGGCTGCGGTTTTATGGCTGGCGGGATCGCGCAAGCTATCGCCGGTCTCGTTGACTTCCTGATCGTTGTCGAGGTTGTAGCCCTTCACCTTGATGCTGCGCGGCTGCTGATTCAAATCGGCGATCAGGCGAATTTTCAGAGCGCTGTCCTGCGCATTCAGTTCGACCGGATTGCCATCCGCCTGCTCGGGCTTCACGCGCAGTTGATCGCCCTGCAAACGCGCCGCTATATCCAGGCTGCCACTGAGCCGCAGCACAAAAGCCATATCGCTTTCGTTGAGCTGGTGATAGGTCGCCACTGTACTGGACAGGCTGACATCCGCCGTCAAGCCGGCGCCGCTGGCAATGCTGTTGATCACATCGTCGAGCGATTGCTCCTCAAACACGCGGCTGTGGCGAGTGCGGGCCAGGCGGTGCAATTTATCCTGCGCGAGTATGGTCAGCTGTGGCGCGCCCTCGCCGTAGGATTCTTCCAGGGCTGTGACCTCGCCTTTAAACAGAGGCACAGGGGTATCCTCCTGCTCGATCAAAATCTCCAGGCTTTCGCCCAGGCCTATGGATTGAAAACCATAGTCGTGCTCGCCCGTATCGCCAGTGGCTATCCAGTTGGTCACTTTTATTTCCGCGTGGGCAATGCCGCACAGGGGCAAGTTGATGGCCAGTGCGGTCAGGGCTTCAGCGAGATCCGTGTTTTCAGTTCCGGCAATTTTTATCTGCGGCCTGGTACTGACAAATGCGCTATCGGTCGACATAACAGCAATCTTTCCCTTCTCGATTAAATATTCAATCAATCAAATTGCAGGCGCGCCTGACGCTCTTGCATCAGCTGTAACACCTTGATCATTTCATTTTCCGATGGCGACAGCGGCATGCTGCTCTGCTCTGCCTGCTGCGTGGGCTGCGGCACAGGTGCGGGAATTGTTTCTGTAATCATTTCGTTGATAAATACCGGCATAACTCACCTCTTATTACTTCTCACTCGCAACTGCATTAATCAAATCCGATCGCCGCTTTGGCTTTCACTGGCACAGGGCTTGAACTGGTGACAGAAAGCCCCGGCGGTCTTATCGGCGCGGAACTGGTCACAGAGAAAGCGCCGGGAATAGCCGTGCCCAGCGACGATGACGAACCCACACTAAACGAGGGCTTGCTGAAGCCACTGGTTAAACTATTGCTTGCCGAAACACTCGGCATAGACAGCGCAGACGACTCGGGCATGCGCGGCGATTCAGTGCCGTTGTACATGGCCTTATCGCGCCAGTTAGATTCCACCGGGTCGCTGCCGGTGCCCAGCTGCGGGGTATCGCGGCTGGCAGCCTGCGCCGCGCGGGTTTCAAATTGAAAACGGCTCTCGGTCATTTTCAGTGAGACTGTCGCGCGCAGCGGCGTGCCTTCGGGGGCAAAAAAATCCAGGGTTTCATCAAAGCTCTCCATCACCCCGACAAAAGCAAAGGTGCCCCAGACAAACATGCAGCGCTTGGGCGGTGTTTTTTTATCGCCCACTTTTTTTTGATGCATATAGGCTTCGGCAATCACCTTGGTCAGCAGGCGGACATCCTTGTGTCTGTCGGGTGTTTTTTCAGTGGCCTTTTCCCACTCGAGGGTGGTATCAAAAATCAACTCCACGGTGAGTGACGATGAGCTTTTATCCACATACTGGGTTGCCCGCGAAGTGCCACTGCGCTCGTTCTCTTTGATGGAGTTGGCGAGGGTGACCTTCAAACTGGAGGGATTGAATTGCACGGCTATGCCATTGCCCTGCTGTTTGGGTTTATCGGCGGGGCCAGTCACATCGAATAATTTGGCTTTTTCAATTTCGCTCATCAATATTTCCTTAGCGGTTAAGCCAGCGCAGTGTCAGTGGCGGGGCTATTGAAATCCCCTGCTGGACTGGCGCTCTCAGGCGCAGCCAACGTAAGGCTTTCATGCACCAGGGTAATCTCCTCAATAGCAACCTGGCTTGCGGTGGCGGAGAGATCAGCGGCTTTGAAACGCGTGGGTAAAACGCCACTGAGATTCCAGGTCAATATCACCTTCGCCTCACCCTGTTCATCCACCTCTGCCCCCATCACCGCGATGCTGCCATCGAGGCGATAACCATAGGCACCGCCGCGGGTCACGGCATCGAACCAGCTCCACAAATCCGTGCTGTCGGTTACACCGCGCTTCAGCACTATGGGAGAGAAACGGGTCAGGCCCACGCGCTGCAACTCGCCCCAATTGCGCCCGCCTTCGCTGATGGCCTTGGGCTCCATAGTCATCTCCAAGCCGCTGACTTCACTAAAATAACCACGGCACAGAATATTGCCGCTGCCGCTATCCAGCAGACTGACTTTAAAGCGAAAGGGAACGAATTCAGACATTGGCTCCCCCTTGCTGAAGGCTGGAAGAGTTTATGCTGGAGGCCCATTCGCCATCGCGATTGATAAAGGTCACGACAATTTTGTCGATGGGATAGGCGGGCGCTATAACAATATCAAAGGCAATCACATTCTCGGCCGCACTTGCGCGGCGGATGCTGTAGGCCTCTTCGGCCACCTTGCCGCGCAGCGCGCCCAGGCGATAGAGATTGCGAAAAAAACTTTCCAGTAATAATTGCGGCCGCGGATCCTGGGCGTCCACATTAAAAATCAAGCGCTCGCCCAGCGCCTGCAATTGCCGCAGCAGATAGCCGAGGAATCTCACCACTTCCGCCGACCTTGTGCCATCCAAGCGCGCAGAGTATTGCGCGCTGCTGAGATAATCATTGCGATGCAGTGCCGGCACCAGCAGACGCTCATCATCCAGAGTCAGCTGGCCGATCCTGTGCTGCAAAATACCGAGGCCGGGATTGTCGCGCAGTGCAATCGTCTGCTGTATATCCACTGACGGATAGGGCTGGGCCTCAGCGACCAGTAAACGGCCCGCAATCGATCGCCACACACCGCGGGTTTTCGCCGAGGCTGAAATCGCACCGGCAATAACACCCACAGGGCTGCGCAACTGTCCCTGGTTTGCGCGCAGATAAGGGAACAGCATTTGCACCTGTCGTAACAGATAGGCATCGCCGCTGCCGCGCGCCTCCTGCAGCGCGGCCAGCGCCGCTTTATCAGCACAGGGCGCCGCTACACTGGAAGAGTAGCCCAGGGGAAAACTCAGCAGATATTGTACGTCGGGACGCTGGCGTTCACTGAAGCTCAGCAACTCGCGCAACACGTTCAACAGCGGCAAGGGTTGTTGCGCTGCAACAATTTCACTGCTGTGGCGACGCTCGCGATGGCCGTCGTCGAGCAGAGTGTGCAGCGGAATAAATGTAGGATCGGGGTTGGCCAGGCGCTTGCGCGGAATATCCGGCAGCTGCGCGGGGATTTGCAAGCGCTCCAGATCGGGAAGCGCAATCAGGCCAATACTGCCGATGGCAAGCAGACAGGCAATACCGCGCAGCTCACTGACATCTTGCAAGGGTGTAGCGAAAGGTGAAAAGAATCCCTGCACTCCCTCGTCCTCCGGCACCCGCACCAACCACAAACGCTCGCCGCCGTTGGCAAAAAAATCATCTACTGCCAGTGGCAGCCAGGCACTCTCTCCCGCCAGCACACTGAAATACTGCGTGGCAGTGGTGCGCGCATCGGGAAAAATATCATCAAATTCCGCCGAGGAATTCAGCGGAATCGGCAAATGATAAAGAGGGTCTTCCACATTTTTTAACAGAGCATCAATGCGCGGGCCAAAACCAACTGCGCGCATATCCGCAACAATACCGCTCAAGGCCAGCAGGCGCTCCCTGCGCACGCGGCCGGGGCAGTGCCCCAGCACACCCACATCCAATGCAATTTGAGTAGCTTGCACTGGGCGCGGATTGATTTGAATGCGTGCTCCGAGGAAATCCATAACTAACCATCGCTCTGCTAAAAAATAGGATCAGGTTTACAACTTCATGAAAACCCAAAAGCCTTAAGATTGTTCAATATGCTCAACCGCCAGCACCAGCTCCTCTATTGCTACATCGCTGCCGCCTTTGGCGGTCAAGGTCGGCCCCGTCCATTTGATCGGCAGAGCGCCCAGCAACTTCCAGGTGACCACTGGCGAGCTGCCTGGAGTTTCTCCCGTCAATTTTATTTCTACATTGCGTTTGGCCAGCACATCGCCACTGCGCACTTGCTGCAGCCAGGCGTAGATATTGGATGCACCAATCACACCGCGCTTCAAGGTGACATCGCCGGATTTATTGATGGCGGGAATCTTGGTGACGTAATTCACTTTGGCATTGCCGTTGCGATATTCGGCAATGGTGATTTCGGCATTCAGGCCAGAGACTTCAGAGAAGCCGCCCAGTACGGTGGCCTCACTGCTATCGCCAAGATTGACCAGGTAATTGAAGGCGCTATAAGGAGTATCGCGTAATTCAGCCATGAACTTTTCCTCTCAAATAAATGCGTTTGGAAAACCTCTGAAAAATGACCTGCACTGCCATCGCCAAGATTTTTCAGAGGTTCCTTCGTGGTTTAGGCATCAGCCGTTTTCTGGCCAATGCGGAAGATAACGAACTCCGCAGGCTTCAGCGGAGCCACGCCAATTTCACAGACTAAACGACCATTGTCCAAATCGTTTTGCGTCATGGTGCTGCGATCGCAGCGAACGAAGTAGGCCGCTTTCGGCGTTGGCCCCAGCAACTTGCCGTTAAACCATTCGCTGTAAAGAAAATCTTCAATCGTCGTGCGCACATTGGCCCACAGGCGTTCGCCATTGGGCTCGAATACCACCCATTGGGTAGACTTCTCGATGGAGCGCTCCAGATAGAGAAAGTAGCGGCGAACGTTTACATATTTCCATTCGGGATCGCTCGATAGCGTGCGCCCTCCCCATACGCGATGGCCGCGACCGGGGAATGAGCGGAGGCAATTGATGCCTTCGGGATTGAGCAATTCCTGCTGGAAGCGGTTGATGTCCTGGGCAAAGCGCAGTGCGCCTATCACAGGTTCATTGGCCGGCGCTTTATGCACACCGCGCTGCACATCGGTGTTGGCATAAACACCGGCAATAAAACCGGCGGGCGGCACCGAGATGGTCTCGCGCAGGCCGCTGGGGTCGGAGGCAATCACCCAGGGGTAGTAAAGTGCTAAGCGGGAATCATCAAAATTGGAGCGGAAATCGCGCACCTCCGACAGAGGCATACCTTCGCGGGCATCGACAATACCGACGCGGTAGCGCATTTTGCGGCAGTGCTTTTGCATCTCCACCACAATCGCCTGGTGGGCATTGTCATCAGCCGCGGCGGCCGGAGCCAGCACTATGGCGATATCTTCAATATCTTCAAAGGCGGCAAAACCGGTGTTGCCATTTACCTCATCTATCTCACCGCCGTAATCTATAGCCGCCGGTGCAGTGCCATCAGTGCCGCCGGCAAGCTTGATCAGGTAGCGCGGACCGCTGACGGAATTGGGTGGAGGCGAGAGTGCCGCAGGATCGAATAAATCAAACAAGGCGGTCACTATATTATCGCCAGTGGCAGCGGCATCCAGCGTGCAACTGACCGGGCTGGTCAAGGCATCGCCGCGTTTGGCCGGCGTCACTGCCAATACCTTGGCAAGGCTATTGCTCGCGGTGGGCGAAGTGGAAATATTGGCGTAGCTGTAAATCAATTCACCGCTGGGAGAGAACACATCCAGATCAAAATTGCGCTGGATCATCACCGCCTGAGCACTGGCAGGCTCTGCGGCCAAGGCGGCGAGATAAAAAGTGAGATCAGCGCCCACGCCTGGATTTAAACCACCGCCATCCAGTGTAAATTGCGTGCCCGCCGCATTGAGCGTGCCGCGCAATGTGGTCAGTGTTCCCCAGGAGGCGCCGCCGGTAAATGCGCTGACATCGGTCACGTCACTGAGATTCAGTGTTGCCGATGTGCCATCGGTCAGTGCGCCGCTGCTGGGCGACTTGGCACGCACGCGGGTGTATTTTACGGTGGACGTCAATTCGAAACCGTCCAGCACTATAACACCCTCGCCTGCCGCCGCTGCGGGGCGGAAATCGGCAGCGGGTGTAGGGTCCTGATCCACCGCTGTGGGATCAGGCGTAAATGTGCCGAGATTATTGACTATCACCAACTGATTGCCGACACGCCGAACCAATCCGTTGAAGCTCAAAGGAAAGCGATCATCGGGAATGCGTGCGATCACATCGTTATTCAAACGCGCCTCGCCGCTGATACCGGTTGCACTCAGAAAGACCACTTCACCTTCTGCAGGTGCTGAGGTGGTTTCAGCCTTGAGCAGGTTTTCGCTATCGCGCCAGTGAGCCTCTAGGATGTAATTGCCCTGGCCTCCAGGAAAGCGACTCTTGAAGGCGACATCAGCCTGCGCATCTGCCACTGAGGCAAATACCGCGCTGCTGCCCTCGCCTGCGGCGTTGGTGCCATTGACACCGGCCAGTACCCGCGCAACAAATAATTTTGTCCCGCCGCCATCAAAAAAAGCCTTTGCCGCTATAGCCGTATAGTTCAGCTGAGTGCCGCCGGCAAATACCAAATCGCCGGCATCGCCGTACACTCGCACAAAATCGGCAAAGCTGGTTAATAGCTCGGGTTTACCGCGCAGTGGGCCGGTGCGAGTGGGGCCCACCAAACCGGCTACACTGGTGCCAACACCTTCGATAGATTTCGCGCGAAAACTCACTTCTTCGACAAAGACTCCGGGAGCCAGATATTCAGGCATGGTTTCCTCCTCATGCTCGCCCTTAGGCAGTTCGTACAGCGATAAACGTTTTGTTAAAGGATGTGATTCGCTTGATTTCACCGGGGCGAATCGTCAACGGAATAATGTTGGCAAAATCGTTTTGCACACTGCTGGATTCCAATTCCAGCGTTTCCAGGTCAGCCACATTGATGGGCACAGTGGCACTGGCACCGGCCAGGCCATCAATTCGCAATTCAGCGCTGTATTCGGTTGCACTCAAAGGCAGCGGTGGCAGTCGCTTCAGCGGCATAACAAAATCGCCCTTGGCATCGGTCTGCGCGCGAAACTGAATAGTTTCAGCCAGCCCGACGGTGACGGTCAGTGTCAACAATCCCCACACCAGGGGGGCCTCATCGGCCGCGAAAGCAATATGCCCCTGCACTGCGCCGCCCGCCGACAATCTCACTGCCGCCGCTGCGGGAAACAGAGTCACCGCACTGCCATTGCCAGAGCCGAGCGACAGCGAAAAGGCCGCAGGGTTGAATCGTCCAGTGTGATCCACCACAGTGCCGGCAATGACAAAGGGCGCTACCGCTGGACGCTGGCGCTGGGCATCGGTAGTGACGCCAGCGATCATTGGCTGAGTCGGTGTCATCCAGAAAGCGGTCTTGCCTACAGCATTGAGAAATTTTATTGCCGCCGGTTTTTGCGTAATGTTCAGCTCCAGGAAATGCTCGATCCTGCTCATGGCTGCAACTGTGTTCGCCGAGCTGGCATCCAGCCAGTAAATAACATCACTCGCGTGCAGAATATTGGTCTCCAGCACCCTCACATGAGTCGCATCGGCCAATTCAAATTGCTTACTGCTTTCGCTCATAGCGGTTGTATTCCTTCATTGACGTGTTGCTGTCAGTATCAACTCTCGGCAATCCCCGCAGGAAATACCCGCGATATAACCGCCGGCCCCTGGGTTTCCATCTGCTTCAACCGCAGACGCAAGGTGCGTGCGATATAGGGAACGCTGTTGGTGTAGGGCATGCCCAATACATCCCATATTCTCAGCAGATCTTCATTGCTCATCTCCTCTGGCGTGACCGTAATATTTTCGCGCTCACTCCAGCCATCATCGAACTCACTCAGATGCGAAATATCAAACTGCGATTCATTGGCCAGGGTAATCATGGCCCAGGCCATCAGATTGGCTTCGATAGTCGCGCTGGTCGCCGAGGCTATCAGCAGCAGATGCAAATTCACTGGCAACTCAGCCGCAGGGGCTGCATTTTTATCGGTTCCCTGCGCAGCAAAGAAACGGCTGCGGCCGTGGGCATCCACCGCTATGCGATGAACATAAATACCGAGTACATTGCCCGATAAAGCGGTACCTGTATCGGCGCTGCCCAGCAATTCGATGCGGGCATTGACCGGACCATTTTTCAATTCCGGTGGCAACCGGGTTTTAAAAAAATGTTCCAATGCCAAAAGCACGCCGTTTACCGCGCGATATGAAGCCACTGCCCAACTCCACTGTGATTAGTTCAGCCTGGCGAATTACACTTTAAACTCGCCGGTATCCACCCATTCATTTTTAAGCAACGACCACCAGTCGACTGCCAGCCCCCTGAGCACGTACTCATAGGGCAGCCAGCCATAGCCTGCTTCACCCCAAGTGGTTCCCCAGGAGTTGCGGATCAGGAGAGCCCCTGTAGTGGTCACTCCACCGGTATTGGTATTTTTAATTTTCAGCGCATCGTCGTAGCCCACTGCGCAGACAGCGTGGCCACCGGCAATTTTTTCTCCGGCAACGGGAAAAGGAATTTTTCCGGTTGCATTGCCCTGGCTGATGGAGTTGTAAACAGTAAAACCAAACATGGAAGGCAAACCAGCAGCCAAATGTGTTTTGATCTGGGTAAGCAGCGCAGCCTTGGCGATACCTTCAGGGTCGAGGCGGTAAAAACTAATGGCCTGGAAACTCTGCGCAAAGGCGTAGCAGAAAGCCGGTGGCTCTATATCGTATTTGCTCACTTCATAGGGCCAGTACTCTTCCGGAGGCACACCGAAAAGCGTCAGGGCACCGGCCGTTGTGCGCAGAAATGCACCTGTATCGCCGGTCCATCGCAGCATATTGCGCGTGGCCTTGTAGAGAAATAAACGCGATGCATCGTTATGCTTGCCAAAGGCTCTGCGCTCGAAATATTCAACCAGTCCGACACCGGCATTGGCGGTGCAAGAGCCCAGTGATCCCTGATTTTCAATCGGTGAACACCAGGGTCTTAAATTGACTGATGCGGGCAGAGCCAATTTTTTAACATCACCCACCCCCACATGCTTGAGCATGGCCTTAATCGAATCCTGCTGACCGAGTGCCTTGAGTTTTGCCGGAACTTCTTTTTTTTCTACGGTGTAATCGCGGAAGTCGGGATAATCAGGCAACCAACCCAATCCCTCCAAATGTATATCACTCATAGCAGTCTCCTTTTCGTCATTGTGATTGTTATTTTCCAGACAGATTCAAACTTCCTCGCAGCGAATACAAAAACCATTTATTCGCCCAAGAACTCCCTGAAAAATGTACGCCTTGCCAACATTCAGAAATTGCATTTCCAATGGCAAGGTTATTTTTTTATTGTCACCACAGGCGCGTATAAAATTTTTCCATCGGGCAGGGATCTTGTTTCAACAATCCCCTGCTCACAGAGATAATGCATTGCCCGCTCAACCTTATTTCGCTCTTCCTGCAATCGCTGCCGCAATACCCACCACTGGGCAACTCCCTCCAGGGTATCGGCAGCACTATCGTGTTCCTGCAGATAGCGGGTTATCTCATTGGCAATTTGCTGCACATCATCATCCAGATATTGATTGGGCACAGTAGAACCTTTTACCTTGGGTTGAGAGTTTGCATAATCGTCCTGCTGCTAAACATGCCTTCCAATATCAATCCCATCACAGCTCTATTGTGTTCATTGGCCAGCACTATTTTGCGCCTGCATGGTTTATTTCTGCCTGTTCATACTGGCAACATCCATACCAACCATAAAAATATTTACAGCTATTTGAAATACAACAATTTTTTAAATAATAAACGCCTTGACCGGGTAAAAACCTACCCAGTTATCAGTGAAATGACGAAAGAATACGGGTAAAAAATATCCTGTGTGGGTCATATTTGTCCCACCCCCACTTGTTTCCACGTTCCACAAGGCACCTTAGTCATCGAAAATTTATTTAATGGCGAGCAATAAAGAATTACGCGACAAATAAATCATTGTTTCGCTGAAAAAGAATTTATTTGTGGGTTGGCAGAGCAAAAGTAATATGAATTTTAAAAATGCTATGGTAATTTTTACAGTTCACCTCAGCCATTACTCATTCAAGCAATCGTTTATCCGATCCTTTTTAAAAATGTTCAATAGGCAACAGCAGCATTGCAATGGACGAAGCAGATAGAGTGAAATGGCAAGCAAGGCCACACCAAACAAAATACCAAGAGAAAAAAGGAAAGACGAAAAGACAGGATCGGCGATAAAAGACAAACAGGATGAATCGGCACGAGCGAATTTGCTTTTTTGGGCAGACCTGTACATCAGGTGTCTAGCTAAGGATGTATTGCTTTCAGCATCACATAGCTTTTTTGCAAAAGAAAAGGATAGTTATTGTGAACAGACTCAATCTTATTATCTTAAACAGCAATACCGACAACAGTGAAATCTACCAAACCCTCGCCAGCATTCCCCTGGAGCTTTGTCCCATCAACAGGGCTACATTGTCCAACAATCCGGAAACCCTGGCAGGGGGAATCAACCTGTTTCTTTTCGATGGCAAAAGCCTTGAAGATCCTTTTGCCAGGCGCGACCTTGAACACTACTTCCAGGATACGTCCAGGCACGCCAGCCTCTGCATGCTGCTGGATGCGGAAATCCTGACTGCCCATGCCGATTTCTTCTCGCACTTCCAGGATTTTTTAATCTGGCCCTGCTCAGCCAAGGAGATCTACGCGAGGCTGTTAAAGTGTGTGCAACCGGAAAATCCTATCCAGGAAAAGGAAAGCAAGCTGCTGCAGGAGTTTGCAGGCCTGCAGCTCAGCGGTCAATCGCCACTGTTTATTAAAACCATCAGCCTGATCAAACGCATAGCCGCTTGCCATGCCCCCGTATTGGTTCAAGGTGAAACCGGCACAGGAAAGGAAAATGCAGCACGGGCCATTCACTATCTGAGCGCAAGGCGCGATTACCCTTTTATTCCTGTAAATTGCGCGGCCATTCCCGATGAACTTCTCGAAAGCGAACTCTTTGGCCATGAAAAAGGCACCTTTACCGATGCCAAAAACAAACAGTTGGGGCTGGTCAGCCTTGCAGAGCAGGGAACTCTGTTTTTAGATGAGGTCGATAGTTTGACCCCCAAGGCACAGGCGGCGCTCCTGCGCTTTCTGCAAACTCAGGAGTATCGCCCTCTGGGCTCCAAAGTGACGCTTCAGGCAGATGTCAGAATTGTCGCAGCCACCAATGCAAATTTAAAATTGCTGGCCGAGAACAAGCTCTTTCGCGAAGACCTCTACTTTCGCTTGAATGTGTTGAACCTGGAAATGCCTGCCCTGCGGCATCGCCTGCAGGATATTCCCATCATCGCCGCTGCACTGCTGGAAAAATTCGCCAGCCAATACCGAACAGCCAGCAAAAAAATTCATCCGCAAAGCCTGCATTATCTTATGCAGCAACCCTGGACCGGCAATATTCGTGAGCTGGAAAATATCCTGCTGCGCCACTGCTTATTATCCAATGAAACCACATTGATCATAGAGGATGAAATGGCCGATCAAGGGGGTCTATGCAGCAACAGCGAGCAACTCGACAATCCCGGCAAAGGTTCGCAATTGAATTTCCAGGATGCCAAGGCCCAGGCGATCAATCATTTCGAGGAGCACTACCTCAAAGAGCTTATGGCAATAGCGGATGGCAATGTTTCAGCAGCGGCAAGAATTGCCGGCAAAGAGAGACGCGCACTGGGAAAACTTTTGCAGAAGCATCATATACAAAGAAATCAACTGGCATACTGACCCTGGTACTATGACTTCTTTGCAGGCTATATCATTTTCTCTGTACACTGATTAAGAAAAATTTTATCAGCAGAAAAAGCGTGGCCGTGGCAGACTACCCCATGATACTGTCACCAAAGATACAGGATTGGCCATGTTCTTTCTGATGCTTAATTTGATAATGCTGACTCTGGCATTGATGGCAAGATTCCGCAGCCCACAATGGGGATATCTACCCGTTGCATGGTTTTTTATCAGCCTTCTTCCCTGTGAACTGCCCTGGTTGTTTGCGTTCTTTCATATTGCCCTGGCCTTCCCCTATTTATTGGCTATTGCATTTTCGGCCAAGCCTCTGGATTCACTTTCTCTTGTTTCACTGCTTATATTTGCAGGCACACTGCTGCTTTGGATTTATCTGCACAGAAAAACTTTTTGCGCTGACTCCAATCTGCAAGCGGCCTTTGCGCAGGATTCAAGAGAATATTCTCAAGCAGAATACCCAGTTGACCTAGGCATTACAGCAAACCCCGTCAGCCACTATCGCGATTGGCTGAAGCCGTTTTCCTTTGCGCGTCCCGGCGTCGAGCGTCTTGAGGATATAGCCTATGGCACACACCCGCGCCAGCATTTGGATATTCTCCGATTGAGCGAAGAAAAGGGGCCGCCAGCCCGGCTTCGCCCGGTATTGCTGCATGTACATGGCGGTGGCTGGATAATCGGGAAAAAGCATCAACAAGGGCAGCCGCTTTTGCACTATCTGGCCCAGCAGGGATGGCTGTGCCTTGATATCAATTACCGGCTGGCACCCGAGCATCATCTTCCCGATGGCCTGATTGATATCAAAATCGCCATTGCCTGGGCCAGGCAGAATATTAAAAGCCTGGGGGGCGATCCTGATTTTATCGCTATCAGCGGAGAATCTGCCGGGGGCCATTTATGCGCTTTGATGGCATTGACCGCCAATGACCCAGAGTTGCAACCTGGTTTTAGCGAAGTGGATACCTCTGTGCAGGCAGCTGTGCCGCTGTATGGTATCTATGATTTTACCAATAGCTCGAACAGCGTCAGCGGCATGCCTATGCGTAAATTCCTGACCAAATATGTGATGCCGAGAAGCTTCTACCAGGCACCTGAGCTGTGGCGAAAGCTTTCGCCACTGGAGCGTATCCATACACAAGCACCACCCTTCTTTGTTCTGCAGGGCAGCAGTGATTGCCTCACCCTTATGGAGGAGACACGCCACTTTGTCGAAAAACTCAAAGCAACCAGTAAAGCCCCCGTAATATTGGCTGAAATTGAAGGAGCACAGCATGGGTTTGAACTGTTTCATGGCGTTAGGGCAGAATTTACCATTGTCGCCATAGCCCGCTTCCTGCGTCATCACTATGCCCAAGCGCGGGCACAACAAAGATGTGGCCAGGAGAGCCCGCCATAATGGAAATTTGACGATCCCACCTTCGGCTACCCCACCACCTCCCAATCCAGACAGAAAACTGGCGCCACTGTCACATTTGATCTACGCTCAAAGCTCAATGGCCAGTCTTGCGGACAAGTGCTCCTGTGCCCTGCGGAAGCCCTGAACATCCTGTAGATCCTGGGCGCAAGCCAATACCACTAGCGCGACTTATAAAAATATCTCATGAATTCACTCACTGCATCGCTAGAGCTTTGGCTAAAAATACAATGCCAAACCCAAAATAAAGTGACACAAGCAGCTCTGGCTATCCTGGATACCAAGGGACAATACAAGGTGGAAGCTCTCTGGCCAGCAACCGGTTCCTGCAGCATTCCCCTTGAGGACACCTTCACCGAGATAGCGCGCAAACAGCGTATCCATCTCGCCAAACTCGATCCCCGGCACCTGCTTTTAGGGCATCCCCTGATCGTCAATGGCAAGTATGCGGGAGCGGTCATACTCTGTATCGCCGATGCCAGCAGCCAGGATACCAAGCACATTGTGGAATCCCTGACCCGCGCTCTGGTATGGCTGCAGTTTCTGATCTACGAACACGACAAAACCTCCAGCAGCCCTGACACGGCAGTCGCCCTGAAGTCACCATCGCCGCTGCTGGAAAACCTGTTGAATGAGAATTCCCTGCAGGAGGCCGAGATAAGCCTGGTCAATCTGTTGGCGACTCAAGTGCACTCGGTGCGCGTGAGCCTGGGCTGGCAGACAGCACAGGGGATATCGCTGGAGGCGGTTGCCTTCTCCGCCAACTTCGACAGACGCACCCAGGCCATGCAATTGATAGTGGATGCCATGAATGAAGCCAGCGATCAGGCTACAGATATTCACTATGCCGCACAGCAAGAGCATCCGGCCGAGGCCAGCACACAAATCAGGCTGCATCACCAGCAGTTGCTGCAACAGCAATCGCTGCAGAGTGTCCACAGCTTCCTGCTGCGTAAAGACAAGCGCATTGTCGGTGTTATCACCGTCGAAAAAGCCCTGCAACAACTGCTCAGCAGTGAACAGCAGGCCTTTATAGAGTCGCAGTTGCCGCTGATCACCCGCATTCTGGATTTAAAGAAAAGTGCTACCGCAGGTTTGTGGCAAAGGCTTAAGCAAATTGTACTTACTCAGACCAACCGCTGGTTCAGCACCCAGCGCGCCCTGCTGAGATTTATTGCCATAGCCCTGCTGATATTTATTGCCGTGCTTTTTATTCCCGCCGACTACCATATCAGCAGCGATGCCAGCCTCAAAAGCGCCTACAAACACTTACTGGTTTCACCCCAGGATGGCTACCTAAAAACCATCAAGGTACGCCCAGGCGATCAAGTTAAAAAAGGTGATCTGCTGGCACAGCTCAACGATGATGAACTGACCCTGCAGCGTCGCAAACTGGCAAGCCAGGTGCAGCAGTATCAGCAGGAGTACGACACTGCCCTGGCCAATTCCAACCGCGTGGCCGCCGCTATAGCCGATACCCAGGTGGATCAGGCCAATATCCAGTTGCGGCTGGTTGAGCAGCAGCTCAATCGCATTCAACTGCTGGCTCCCAGCGATGGCATAGTGGTCTCCGATGATATTTCGCAAACCCTCGGCGCCCCGGTCAAACAGGGCGATATGCTGTTCGAAATCGCCGCGATCCAAGGTTATCTGGTGCAGCTGTTGGTGGATGAGCGCGATATCGCAGAATTGAAAGTCGGACAGGCGGGCCATGTAAAACTGACCAGCCTGCCGCAGGTGGTATTTGAATTCCAGATAAAAACCATCACACCGCTGAGTGAAATCCAAAATGGCCGCAATTATTTTAAAGTGGATGCAACCCTCAGCGGCGAGACCGGCCTGCTGCGGCCCGGCATGACCGGCACCGGCAAAATTAATGTGGGCAAGCACAGCCTCGGCTGGATCTGGTTCCACGATCTGTGGCACTGGCTCAGATTAAAACTCTGGTGGTGATGCATGGCCGAGCATGATATCTGGAAAAAACTCGCCAACCTGCGCCCCTCGCTGCCGCGCCATATCCAGTTCCAGCGCCGCGATTACCAGCAGGAGCGCTGGTACATATTGCAGGATCAGAGCAACGGGCGCTTTCACCGTTTGAGCCCCTCGGCCTACCGCCTGCTGAGCCTGATGGATGGCCATAAAACCCTGCAGCAGATTCTCACTGCTGCCGCCAAGCCAGAGCTTTACGATCACCCCGACGATGTGCCCACTCGCGAAGAATTTATCCATTTAATCCAATATCTGCATGTTGCCGATTTGCTGTTGTGCGATCTTCCTCCCAATACGCAAGAACTCTTCAAGCGACAGCAGCAAAAAACCAAACAGCGCTGGATGAATTTATTAGTCAATCCACTCACCTGGAAAATTACCCTGGGCAATCCCGACAGGCTGCTGGGTAAAATGATGCCGCTCGCGCGACTGATATCGTCGCGCACCATGGGTATCATCTGGCTGCTGGTGGTGGGCTATGCGCTGCTGCAAATGGGCAATCACTGGTCGCAGTTGACCCACGGCCAGCTCGACCGCATTTTATCGCCAGGCAATCTTTTGCTGCTGTGGCTGATCTACCCTTTCCTGAAAATTATCCACGAGCTGGGCCATGGACTTTTCACCAAAGCCTGGGGTGGCCAGGTGAATGAATGGGGCATAGTGTTTGTGATAGGCACCCCCATGCCCTACGTCGATGCCAGCGCCGCCACCGCATTTCCCTCCAAGGCGCGGCGCATTATGGTGAGCGCGGCAGGTATGGCCGTGGAAATATTTCTCGCTGCTCTGGCTCTGCTGCTCTGGCTGCAACTGGAGCCGGGATTGGGCCGCGATATCCTTTACAACATCATGATTATCGGCGGCGTGTCCACGCTGTTCTTTAATGGCAACCCGCTGATGCGTTTTGATGGCTACCACATCTTTACCGATTGGTTTGACCTGCCCAACCTCGCCAGCCGCGCCAACCAGCAATTGGGCTATCTGGTGCGCCGCTATGCCTACGGCATGAAAGGCCTGTTCGCCACTGCAGCGTCTGCTAGCGAAAGCGGACTGCTGGTGGGTTACAGCCTCGCTGCTTTTGCCTATCGCCTGTCGGTGCTGCTGGTGATTATCCTGCTGCTGACCAGTTACTTCCCACAATTGGGTCTGCTGGTGGGAGCCTGGATGATTGCATTTCAATTGCTCTGGCCCTTTGGCAAATACATTCACTTCCTGGTCAAAGGCAAACCCCTGGCCAAAAATCGCAAGCGCGCACTCGCCGTGACAGCCACTGCCGGCAGCCTGTTGGTGTTGGCTCTCACACTGATTCCCCTGCCCATGTCCACCGCGGCCGAGGGGGTGTTATGGCTGCCGGATGATGCGCGAGTGAAAGCGGAATCCAGCGGTGAAGTCGTACTGGTTTTAGTCAATGATGGGGCCAGTGTCACCCAGGGCCAAGCCCTGATCCAACTCCTGAACCCTTCGCTGGATGCGGAGCTTGCATTTAAAAAAGCCTCTTTGCACGAATACGAAGCACGCTACCAAGAGGCCTGGTCCAGCGATCGCGTTCAAGCGAAATTACTCCTGGAAAATATCGATAGCATCAAGGCTGAAATTGAGTTTTTGCAGAAGCGTGTCGACAATCTGATTGTGCGCAGTCCCAGCACAGGTTACTTCAGAATTTCCGGCAGCCACGATTTGCTGGGTAGCTATCTCAAGCAAGGCGATACTGCGGGCATTATTGATAAAACGGACAATGTCAGAATCCGTGCCGCGCTCACACAGCAGGAAATCGGTCTGGTGCGCGAGTCGGTGGTGCGCGTGGAAGTAAAGCTGGCAGCAAACCCCGCACAATTATTAAATGCACAAATCAGCCAGGAAGTCCCAGCCGCCACCCTGGTGTTACCCAGCGCCGCTCTGGGTGTGCAGGGCGGGGGGCGCCTTGCCGTTGATGCCAGCCACCCCGATGGCACGCGCGTCGCCGAGAATATTTTCCTTCTCGACCTCAGTATTCCCCACTATCAACAGCAGGGGCGCTACGGCGAGAGGGCTTATATAAAATTTATTCATCCGGCAAAACCTTTGGCACTTCAAGTATATAGAGCTATACAACAAACTTTTATACGCAACTTTTCGTAATTTTTATAATTTAATACTATAGTTATAAAAAATAACTTTCATATTTGCGGTTTACCATGCGGAAAAAAATTCTCTACCTACTTTCGCTTGTCGCCTGTGACGCCTTCGCACAGGCGCATGAACCCGCACAATTGAATTGTCGAATTGAGCCCTCTGTTATAGTTGAAATGAGCAGTGCAGTAGAAGGCGTTATCAGCGAAGTGCTGGTGGATAAAAATGATAAGGTCACCCAGGGTCAGGCTGTCGCCCGCCTCGATGCCAGCCTGGAAAAAGCCACTGCAGACCTGCGCCAGGCCCAGGCAGAATTGAACAGCGATGTTGAAGCCCAGCAATTGGCCCTGCAATTCAGCAAGCGCACCCTGGAGAGAGTCAATAATCTGTATGCCAAGAAAGCGGCTTCTTCCGCTGAACTGGATAAGGCCACCACGGAACATTCCATTGCCGTTCAACAATTGCAGCAGGCCCTGGATCGCAAGCGCCAGGCCAATCTGGAATATAAGCGCGCGCTCGCCGACCTGCAAAGACGCACCCTGGTCAGCCCGATTGATGGTGTCGTTATCGCCCGCCACAAAGAGCCTGGCGAGCACATTGATTTTGACCCCGTGCTCAAGCTGGCGCAACTCGACCCGTTGAAGGTGGAAGTTTACGCCCCCGCCAACCTCTATGGCATGATCAAAACTGGAATGATTGCCACTGTCACCCCCGAGCTGGGTTCCGCTGATGCCACCTACAAAGCAGAAGTAATTCTGGTGGATCAAGTGATCGATGGCCCCAGCAATACCTTCGGTATTCGCCTCTCCTTTGCCAACCCAGGCAACAAGTTGCCCAGCGGCCTAAAGTGTCGCGTCAGTTTTCCTGGTGTCAATATCAATTTACTTGACAACCGCACAGTGACGCCGGCCAAACCCTAGCCTACACTCAAGGATATAGCATTTAATCCTATCCATGCGGGTGCTCATTTCGTATGGATGTGCAACCAGTAATGTAACCACCTATGCCCAGATTACCGCGTCAGCGTCGCTTGATTGTCGAAGCCTTGGAGCCAAGGCTGATGTTTTCTGCTACCGCGGACATTGCTGTTTTCCACGATAGCTCGGCCGATACCGACTATCTCTCACAGGCCGCCGATGAACTGGATCTGAGCCAGATTTACGCCCTCAACGATGACCCGGCGATAATAGACTCAGACTTGCCCCCGGACTACCAAGCCACTTCCAGTTCCGCCCCCAGGGATATCACCGAGACCCAGGTATCTTCCCTGCCGGGCCTGGACGATATCCAAATCAAGGCGGCAGCCTGCGAAGTACCGGATTCGCCCAAACAGCCAGATGGAGCGCCAGTCCCAGATCTGGAGGACTCTGCGTTGCTCCTGGCGGCCGCCAAAACAGACGCCACCCTGGACCCCACCGAAACACAAACCCTGGCTCCGCCACCACCGGTGTTTGTTTTTGTCGATACCACAGTGAAAAACTACGAGGCACTGGTACAAGATATACAGGAGCAATACCAGGATCAGAACCTCACCATCGTCTACCTTGACCCCAATGCCAATGGTGTCCAGCAAATTAGCGATAGCCTGGCCAATCAGACCGACGTGGCCGCCATACATCTCATTACCCACGGCAGCGCTGGCTCCTTCCAATTGGGCAACGCCGCCGTCAATCAAAATACCCTCGATCAATACAGGGACGAATTCAGTTCCTGGCAAAGATTTTTAAGCGCGGATGCCGACATCCTGATTTATGGCTGCGATGTCGCATCCACTGAAGCTGGACAAGCGTTGATCGAACAGCTAGGGCTGCTCACCCAGGCCGATATCGCCGCCAGCAATAACTTGACCGGCGCTGTCGCACAAGGTGGGGACTGGGCTCTTGAAGTTCACTACGGAACTATCGAGACCAATGTCCTTATCAGCGCTCAGACTCAGGAAGAGTGGGATAATATTCTCGCCAATACCAACTATGTTTACGTTGCCTCAGGCTCAAGCACTCAGACATTTACCGCTACCAGCAATGTGGGACAGAGCTTTCTCTATGACAGCTCCGGCTCAACCTATACAGTCAACCAAATTTGTGTGCAATTAAAAACCCTGGCCGGTGCGGCCACCCAATCTATTTATGTCACATTGCGCAATTCATGGGACGGTAGCATATTGCGTTCAGACAGTATTTCCTCGTCCCAGTTAAGCACTGATTTTGAATGGTATGCATTTGATTTCAGCAATTACAATCTGAATAAAAATCAGACCTACGTTATCCAGATTTACACCCTGGGCACGGATGGCAAGGTAGCGGTCTGCTATAACTCTGGCAACGCCTGGAATAATTCAGAAATCATTGTCAATGGCAGTGGCAACTCCAGCAATGATCTCACCTTCGCCATTTCCTATGACGATGGCTCTAACCAGGCACCCTATGTCAACAGCGCAATTCCCAACCAGGCGGCGACTGAGCATGTAGCCTTTAACTACCCATTGCCAACAAACACCTTCAAAGATAACGACCTCGGCGATCGCCTGACCTATACAGCGACCCTGGCAAGTGGGGCGGCCCTGCCCTCCTGGCTGAGCTTTAATGCAGCAACACGCACTTTTAGTGGCACGCCCGGCAGCAACGATGCCGGCACCATTTCGGTCAAGGTAACCGCCAGCGATGGTGCAGCCACCGGTAGCGATACCTTCGATATAGTGATCGCCAACAATAACAACGCACCCACGGTGGCCAATGCCATTCCCGATAAAGCCGCCACCGAAGACTCAGCCTTCAGTTTCCAGTTTGCCTCCAACACCTTTGCCGATGCCGATGTGGGCGACACCCTGACCTACATCGCCACCCTCTCCAATGGTTCGGCGCTGCCGTCGTGGCTGACCTTCAATGCCGCCACCCGCACCTTCAGCGGGACGCCCTTGAATGGTGATGTGGGCACCATTGCCGTTAAAGTCACTGCCGATGACAGCCAGGGCGGCACCGTCAGCGATACTTTCAATATTACGGTCGCCAATACCAATGATGCGCCCACCGTAGCCAACCTGATTCCCGACAAAGCAGCCACTGAAGACTCTGCATTCAGCTTCCAGTTTGCCGCCAATACCTTTGCAGATGTGGATGTAGGAGACACCTTAACCTATAGCGCGACCCTCTCCAGCGGCGCAGCCCTGCCCAGTTGGTTGAGCTTTAACGCCGCCACCCGCACCTTCAGTGGCACACCTTTAAACGCGGATGTCGGCACCATTACCGTCAGAGTCACCGCCAGCGATGGCAACGGCGGCACTGTCAGCGATAACTTTGACATAGTGATCGCCAATACCAACGACGCACCCACGGTCGCCAATGCCATTCCCGATCAGGGAGCCACCGAAGATTCGGCGTTCAACTTCCAGTTTGCCTCCAATACCTTTAACGATGTGGATGTCGGCGATACCCTGACCTACAGCGTCACCTTGTCCGGCGGTGGCGCACTGCCCTCCTGGTTGAGCTTCAACGCCGCTACCCGCACTTTCAGCGGCACACCAACCAATTCCGATGTGGGCACTATTTCCGTCAGGGTTACTGCAAACGATGGCAATGGCGGAACGGTCAACGATACCTTCGACATAGTAGTCGCCAATACCAACGACGCCCCCACAGTGGCCAATGCCATTCCCGATAAAGCAGCCACTGAAGACTCTGCATTCAGCTTCCAGTTTGCCGCCAATACTTTCGCCGATGTCGATGTGGGCGATACCCTGACCTACAGCGCCACCTTGTCTGGCGGCGGCATGCTGCCCTCCTGGCTGACCTTCAATGCCGCTACCCGCACCTTCAGTGGCACACCCTTGAATGCAGATGTCGGCACTATTTCCGTCAGGGTCACCGCCAGCGATGGCAATGGCGGCACCGTCAGCGATACCTTTGATATAGTGGTCGCCAATACCAATGACGCCCCCACCGTGGCCAATGCCATTCCCGACCAGGCAGCCAGCGAAGATTCAGCGTTCAACTTCCAGTTTGCTGCCAATACCTTTAACGATGCGGATGTAGGAGATACCCTCAGCTACAGCGCCACCTTGTCCGGCGGCGGTGGACTGCCTTCCTGGCTGACCTTCAACTCAGGTACCCGCACCTTCAGCGGCACACCGAGCAATGCCGACGTGGGCACTATTTCAGTTCAGGTCACCGCAAATGATGGCCACGGCGGCATTATTTCCGATACCTTCGATATAGTGATCGCCAATACCAATGATGCGCCCACTGTCGCCAACGCCATCAGCAATAAAGCGGCCACCGAAGATGCCGCTTTCAGCTTTCAATTTCCGAGCAATACCTTTGCCGATGTCGATGTCGGCGATACCCTGACCTACAGCGCCGCGTTGGCGGGCGGTGGCGGGCTGCCGGCCTGGCTGAGCTTCAACTCAGGTACCCGCACCTTCAGCGGCACACCGGCCAATGGCGATGTAGGCACCATTTCAATCAGGCTTACCGCCAGCGATGGCAATGGCGGTACGGTGGATGCGCTCTTCGATATTGTGGTCGCCAACACCAATGACGCTCCCACAGTGGCCAACACCATTCCCGACCAGGGCGCCACCCAGAATTCACCGTTCAGCTTTCAGTTCGCCGCCAATACTTTCAATGATGTGGACGTCGGTGATACCTTGACCTATAGCGCCACTGTTGGCGGTGGGGCGCTGCCATCCTGGCTCAGTTTTGATCCCAACACCCGCACCTTTAGCGGTACTCCACTGAGCAACCACGTAGGCACCATCACCGTTCAGGTCACCGCCAGCGATGGCCACGGCGGCACTATCAACGACAGTTTCGATATAGTAGTTGCCAATATTAACGATGCGCCGACTGTGGCCAATGCCATTCCCGATCGCTCAGTGGTAAAACTCAACCCATTCAATTATCAATTTCCGGCCAATACATTTAACGATGTTGATGGCGATACGCTCACCTACAGCGCGCAGCTATCCGGTGGCGGTGGTCTGCCAGTCTGGTTGAGCTTTGATCCCAACACCCGCACCTTCAGCGGCACACCGCAACCTGGCGATGTAGGCACTATTACCGTTGAGGTCATTGCCAGCGATGGCTCACTCACCGTCAGCGATACGTTTAATATCGCTGTCACCAATACCAATTTTGCACCGACAGTCGCCAACACAATTCCAGACCAGAATGCCACTGAAGATGCTGCCTTCAACTTTCAATTTGCCTCCAATACTTTCGACGATGTCGATGGCGATACGCTCTCCTACTCCGCAACCTTGTCAGGAGGGACGCCCCTGCCGTCCTGGCTAATTTTTGATTCGGCCACCCGCACTTTCAGCGGCACACCCTTGAATGGCGACGTGGGCACCATTTCCGTAGAAGTGACTGCCGACGATGGCAGCCTGACTGTATCGGATACTTTTGATATTGTTATCGCCAACACCAATGATGCCCCCACGGTGGCCAACCCCATTCCCAACCAGAATGCCACTGAAGATGCGGCCTTTAATTTTCAATTTGCCGTCAACACATTTAATGATGTAGACGCAGGAGCAAGCCTCACCTATTCGGCACAATTGGCTGGCGGAGGCTCCCTGCCTTCATGGCTAATCTTCGACCCCAACACGCGCACTTTCAGCGGTACACCGCTCAATGCCAATGTGGGCACCCTCTCTATCGATGTGATTGCCGACGATGGCAATGGTGGTACGGTTACTGACACATTCAATATTGTCATTGCCAACACCAATGATGCCCCCACAGTGGCCAATGCTATTCCCAACCAGAATGCGACTGAAGATGTGGCCTTTAATTTTCAATTTGCCAGCAATACCTTCAATGATGTGGATGTGGGCGATACCCTGGGTTACAGCGCGACTTTATCCGGCGGTGCGCCACTGCCCTCCTGGTTGACCTTCAACGCGGCGACCCGCACTTTCAGTGGCACCCCCTTAAATGCAAACGTGGGGACTATCTCCGTAGAGATCACCGCTGATGATGGCAATGGCGGCAGCATTACCGATACCTTTGATATTGTGATTGCCAACAGCAACGATGCCCCTACGGTGACCAATCCAATTGCCGATCAAAATGCAACGGAAGATGCAGCGTTCAATTTCCAATTTGCGGCCAACACGTTCAATGATGTTGATGTCGGTGATAGCCTCACGTATAACGCAACCCTGGCCGGCGGTGGCTTACTGCCATCCTGGTTAAGCTTCAACGCGGGGACCCGCACTTTCAGCGGCACACCCAGCAATAGCGATGTGGGAACCATTTCCATCGAGGTAACCGCTGACGATGGCAATGGCGGCACAGTGACTGACACATTCAACATTGTGATCGCCAATACCAACGATGCCCCCACAGTCGCCAATCCCATTGCCAATCAAAATGCGACTGAAGATGCTGCCTTTAATTTTCAATTTGCCAGCAACACTTTTAACGATGTGGATGTCGGCGATAGCCTGGCCTATAGCGCGACTCTTTCTGGCGGCAGCCCCCTGCCCTCCTGGTTGAGTTTTAATGCCGCGACCCGTACTTTCAGCGGCACACCACTGAATGCCGATGTGGGTACGATTTCCATCGAAGTCACCGCTGACGACGGCAACGGCGGCACGATTACCGATACCTTTGATATTGTGATTGCCAATACTAACGATGCACCTACCGTTGCCAATCCCATACCCAACCAAAATGCCACTGAAGATGCCGCATTCAATTTTCAATTTGCAGTCAACACCTTTGCTGATGTCGATACAGGAGCAAGCCTCACCTATTCAGCACAGTTGGCTGGTGGCGGTACACTGCCCCCCTGGTTAATCTTTAATCCTGCGACTCGCACTTTCAGCGGTACACCGCTCAATGCCGATGTGGGTACGATTTCAATTGACGTGATTGCCGATGACGGCAATGGCGGCACTGTCACAGATACCTTTGATATTGTGATTGCCAATACCAACGATGCACCTACCGTGGCCAATCCGATACCCAATCAAAATGCCACTGAAGATGCTGCATTTAATTTTCAATTTGCCAGCAACACCTTTAACGATGTCGATGTCGGCAATACCCTAACCTATACAGCAACCTTGGCAGGCGGCGCCCCCCTGCCCTCATGGTTAAGCTTCGACCCCAATACACGCACCTTCAGCGGCACACCGCTGAATGCCGATGTCGGCACACTCACGATTGAAGTCACGGCGAATGACAGCCAGAGCGGTACCGTCAGCGATAGTTTCGATATAGTCATAGCCAACACCAATGATGCACCCACGGTAGCCAATGCCATTGCCAATCAAGCGGCAACGGAAGACTCTCCGTTCAATTTCCAATTTGCGGCCAACACCTTCAATGATATTGATGTCGGCGATACCCTGACTTACACGGCTACACTCGTCGGTGGAGCGCCCCTGCCGGCGTGGTTAAGCTTTGATGCAAACACTCGCACGTTTAGCGGCACACCACTGAATGCCGATGTGGGAACCCTCTCGATTGAAGTTACAGCAAATGATAACAATGGTGGCACCGTCAGCAATGGCTTTGACATAGTGATTGCCAACACCAATGATGCACCCACGGTGGCCAATGCCATTCCCGATCAGGTTGCCAATGAAGATTCACTGTTCAACTTTCAATTTGCAGCCAATACGTTTGCCGATATCGATGCCGGCAGCAGCCTCACCTATACAGTGACATTGGCAGGCGGCGGCGCACTGCCCGCCTGGCTGAGCTTTGATGCCAATACCCGCACCTTCAGCGGCACACCGAGCAATAGCGATGTTGGCAACCTTGCCATCAAGGTCACCGCCAATGACGGTCAGGGCGGCATAGCCAGCGATACCTTTGATCTTGTTATCAACAATGTCAATGATGCACCCACGGTTGCCAATCCCATTCCCGATCAAAATGCGACTGAAGATTCTGCGTTCAGCTTTCAATTCAATAGCAATACTTTTGACGATGAGGATGTGGGTGCTGTGCTCAGCTACTCTGCCCACTTATCCGGCGGCGGTGCACTGCCCTCCTGGTTGAGCTTTGATGCAAACACCCGCACCTTTAGCGGCACACCGCTGAATGCCGATGTGGGTACGCTCTCAATAGAGGTCACGGCCAACGATGGCCAGGGCGGAACGGTCAGCGATACTTTCGATATAGTGATCGCCAACACCAACGATGCTCCCACAGTCGTGAATGCCATTGCCAATCAAACGGCCACTGAAGATAGCGCCTTTAATTTCCAGATTCCCGCCAATACTTTTATCGATATAGACCCAGGTTCAACCCTGACCTATTCTACGCAATTATCAGGTGGTGCAGCTTTGCCCAGCTGGCTCAGTTTTAATCCGGCAACACAGACATTCACGGGCACACCGGGCAATAGTGATGTGGGTACGCTCTCTGTGGAAGTCACCGTCGATGATGGCCTGGGTGGAGTTGTCAGCGATACCTTTAATATTTTTATTCTCAACAGCAATGATGCGCCCACAGTCGCCAACACAATTCCCAATCAATCGGCGAGCGAAGATTCCGCCTTCAGTTTTCAATTTGCAGCCAATACGTTTGCTGACGAAGACCTTGGCGATAGCCTGAGCTACAGCGCGCTGGCCAACGGCGGGCCACTGCCCTCCTGGCTGAGTTTTGATGCAAGCACGCGCACCTTCAGCGGCACACCGTTCAATGCCGATGTCGGCAGCCTCAGCATAGAGGTTACCGCCAGCGATGGCCATGGTGGCACTGTCAGCACCAGCTTTATCCTTGATATTGCCAATACCAATGATGCACCAGTGGTAGCGAATCCTATTGCCAACCAACAGGTCGATGAAGATTCAGTATTTAATTTCCAAATTCCCGGCAATACGTTTATCGATGTCGATGCCGGTTCAAGCCTCACCTACACAGCCACCCAGGCAAACGGCAGTGCGCTGCCCAGCTGGCTGAATTTCGATGCAAGCACACGCACCTTCAGTGGCACACCTGGCAATAGTGATGTGGGCACACTTAGCATTCGTGTCAGCATCGACGATGGGCTCGGCGGCCTGGCCAGCAATAATTTCAATATTGTGGTAGTCAATACCAACGATGCACCTACGCTTGTCAATGCGATTCCCGATCAACAGACACTCGAAGATGCGCCCTTCCATTTTCAATTTGCAGCCAATACCTTTAACGATGTGGATGTGGGGGATACGCTCAGTTACTCTGCGACACTGGCGGGCGGAGCGCCGCTGCCATCCTGGCTGAGTTTTGATGCAGCTACACGCACCTTCAGCGGCACACCCGACAACAGCCAGGTGGGCAACCTGAGTATTCAAGTCACTGCCAGCGATGGCAAGGGCGGTAGTGTCAGCGATACCTTCACACTGGTTGTCATCAACACTCCCGATGCCCCTGTGGTTGCGCATCCGCTGCAAAACAAAAGCGTGATCATTACCGAATACTTCAACTTCTCCATTCCCGCAGATACATTCCACGACGATGACGGCGATAGCTTGACCTACAGCGTTCACCTCAGCGGCGGCGGAACCCTGCCAGCCTGGCTGACATTTGACCCTGCCACCCTGAGCTTTAGCGGCATAGCGCCGAAGAGCGCCCTGGGGAAACTGATCAGCCTGGAAGTCAGTGTCGACGATGGCCACGGCGGCAGCGTCAGTAGCAGCTTTGCACTATCCATAGAAAAATCCTTGGAGGTCACGCCAGAGACACCAGTGGTCACTGAAAAACCTTCACTACCCACAGTAGAAATTCCGGTTGCCAAACCACCCGTCGTTGAAGTGGTAAACCCCGACACACCCCAGCAGGTAGATCCAGTCACAGACAACTCATCGACCACCCTCGACCGCAATTGGCAAACCCTGCCCATACTTATCAGCCTCGGCGATCCCGAGCCCGTTGAAGACAAAAACAACGCGCGCCTGATGGATATACGCGATTCATTAAATATCGCCAACACCTCACCCCTGCTGGCTGGGTTGATATCACCCGACGCAGGTTTCTCGGTGACCGAAACCGAAGATTTTAATAGCGCACTGAGACGCATCCACGACGAAATGAATGACGTGATCGATGCAGAAAACCTGCAAAAGACCTTGATTGCCGGTATGACTTTTTCTATCACCACCGGGTTGATCATCTGGTCTCTGCGCGCCAGCAGCCTGTTGCTGACACTCATGTCCATGGTGCCGCTATGGAGTGGCATGGATCCGTTGCCGATCCTCGATCAGGTCAACAAACGCAAAGCCGAATTGGAACAGCAGCGCAAAGACAAACAAAAAGAAGATGAGAACGCGAAAGAAGTGGGCTATTTATTTGACCAGTCCCAATCGCCGCAAGACGGGAAAAAACCTAAATGATAAGAATCACACCCGCCATACGTTTGAGCTTGGGATTGATTGTCCTGGTCGCCTCCATTTTGATACTGGCACAGGCTATTGGCCTCGCGCCCAACAACGAGCGCCAGCAAGTCAACCAGCGCATGCAACTGGCAGAGACCCTGGCGAGTCAGATTTCCCTGGCGGTTATTCGCGGCGATAGCAGCCTGATTAAATCGTTGCTGGACAATGCCGTTGAGCGCAACCCTGAAGTTGCATCAACTGGTGTTCGCCGCACAGATGGTGTGATAGTGGCACAGACCGACCAGCACGAAAAAAATTGGCAGGGCAACACCGGAGTCACCACTCCAACCCATATCACCATCCCGATCATTATCAGCGGCAGCAAGCGCGGCGAATTTGAAATCAGCTACAAACCTATCGAGGTAGAGCATCATCCTTTTATTCACTTGCCGATATTTGTGGTGCTGGTGGTGTTTGTTTGCATCAGCGGCTTTATCGGCTTTTGGCTTTATATCAGGCGCGTGCTGCAACACCTGGACCCCAGCGCCGTAGTGCCCGCCAGGGTGCGCAACGCGCTGAATATTTTAGCTGAAGGGGTATTGATCCTGGACAGACGCGAACAGATTGTGCTCGCCAACCAGGCCTTGATTGATCACCTCCATCGCGAGGAAAAAAGCCTGATCGGCAAAAAGGCCAGTCAACTCGGCTGGACCCTGGATGTCAACCAGGACAACCAGGCCTATCCCTGGCTTACCGCACAGACTACCGGAACCAAACAGATAGGCGTGCGAGTGTTGCTGCAACAGGAAGACAATAAACAAAAAGTTTTCCATGTCAATGCCGTGCCTATTCTCGATGCCAAAAGTGCAAGCCAGGGCACCATTGTGGTATTTGAGGATGTGACCGAACTGGAAGAGAAAAGTCAGATACTGGAAAAATTGGTCAAGGAGTTAGCCGATTCGCGCGCGGCCGTTGAAATAAAAAACAAGGAACTTTCCTTTCTGGCCACCCGCGACCCCATGACCAACTGCTTCAATCGCCGCGCCTTTTACCAGCAGCTCGATGAAAAATTTGCCGGCGCAAGATCCAGCGATGCCGAATACAGCTGCATCATGGCCGATATTGACTTCTTCAAAAAGGTCAACGATACCTACGGCCACAGCGTGGGCGATGATGTGATTAAAATGGCCGCATCGAGCCTTACCAAAATGGTTCGCGATGTCGATATAGTCGCGCGCTTTGGCGGAGAGGAATTCTGTATCCTGCTGCCCACCGCCAGCCTCGACCAGGCCTATATGATTGCCGAGCGCTGCCGCGAAGAAATCGGATCAAGGTCCTGCGGCGAAGTCAAAGTCACTGCCAGCTTTGGCGTAACCTCGATTCGCCTGGGGGCCACAACACCCGCAGAACTGGTACAGCAGGCGGATGAAGCCCTGTACTATTCCAAGCAAAACGGCCGCAACCGCGCCACCTGCTGGAAACCGGGAATGCAAATGACGGATACCGGGGCGCACTAGGAGTAAAGAATATCCAGTGCTGGAAGGGTCAAGCACTAAACACGTTCAAACAGCAAAAAACTGTGGGGCAAATTGGCATCGGCCTCGCCCGCCACTTCCGAGACTTTTTTCCACTCAGCCGCGGGCAATTCCGGAAAATAGGCGTCGCCGTCAATATCGGCATGCACCCGGGTCAAATACACCCTGTCGGCAATCGCCAGCGCATGGCGATAAATCTCCGCACCGCCAATCACCATCACCTCATCGGCGGTTTGCTGCTGCTCATCGCGCACCTGACCAGCCAACACCAGCGCCTGCTCGACACTCTTCGCCACCAGCACCCCCGCTGCATTCCAATCCGGCTGACGACTGATCACAATATTCGTGCGTCCAGGCAGAGGCCTGCCGATAGACTCAAAGGTCTTGCGCCCCATAATAATGGGTTTACCCAGGGTGGTTGCCTTAAAATATTTCAAATCCTGCGGCAAATGCCAGGGCAATTGGTTCTCGCGACCGATTACTCCGTTTTGGGCGGCTGCCACAATTAACGATAACTTCATTGACTTATCTACCTAGTAAATGGATCAGGTGAAAGCATACTCGGCCAAGCCCCACAAAAACAACCAGCATGCCCTCACCACATTGATATTGTATATAAGGTCGTAGGGCGGGTTAGCCATAGGCGTAACCCGCGCGCCCTTATTTCCGATAGCAACAAGGGCAAGATAGAACCACAAACGATAATATCGCAATATCCCAAGATCACGCGCGGGTCAAATGACCCGCGCTACAAAACTTATTCCAGCCTATGCGTTAGTTTTCTATATTAAATCCGAAAACAAAGGTCTTTTCCTTAAAGCATTAACTCCAAAACGAAACATAAAGGCAAGAAATATATAGAGTGGTAAAACCCCAGATAGCAAGGTATAGAAATACAGTTCATCAAAACGATTAATCCGCGATTTTTTCGGATTTTCTAAAGAATAATAAATCTCAATCTTCTGCTGAAGTTGCCAACGCGGAAAACCAGCAGCTCTCCCTTCTACTCGGTAAATAGAGCCGTCCTTTGAAAAATTAGCTATAGCTTGAGTGTGAGTAAATGTTGACGTTTTTAGCCCTCCTTGACTTGATGATTCTTTAATTCCACTTTTCCCACCAAAACCTACGATTTCACCTTGCACAATGTGCATATTTTTTATGTAGCCATTTTCCAGCTGAAAGAAATAAATAGTGGCGGCAAGACTTAAGATAAATAGCAGCAAAGCCGGAATGTACTTTTTTGGCAACCCGATATCTCCCCTTAAAATGCTGGAGTATGAATATTGCAATCCGTAAGGCGGGTTAGCCAAAGGCGTAACCCGCACATCAATATTCCAGACACAACAGAACCACGAACAACAGTATCGCGACGTGCAAAGATCGCACGTAGGTCAAATGACCCGCCCTACAAATTTACACAGAGAAAGGATATTGGATGGCCTCGTGATGCTGATATCCCTGTACCTCAAAATCATCCATAGTCACCCAGGTTTCCAGGTCTTTTAACGATTTTATATCCGGGTTGATAATCAACGAGGGCGAGGCAAAAGGCTCGCGTTGCAATTGCACATCGCGCATCAACTCAAGTTGGTCTTCGTAAATATGTGCGTTCACAATTTTATGGTAAGCAGTGCCCGCTTTGTGGCCAGTAATTTTTGCCATTAACGCCAACAGGGTAAAAACCTGAATCTGGTTGAAGTTCAAACCGAGCGGCACGTCGCAAGAGCGCTGGTAGCTGGTTAGATACAAAGTATCGTTCAACAGGGAAAAGGTGTGGGTGTGCATGCAGGGGCGCAGGCAGCCGAGATCGAATTCACCGGGGTTGTAAAAGGTCAGTATCTCGCCGCGATCGTCTATGCCGCGCGCCAGATCATCGACGATTTTTTGTAGTTGGTCCAGAACCGTGCCGTCAGACTTGCGCCAGGCGCGACCCTGAACGCCGTAGACGCGGCCCATATCATCGGGGCCCTTGCGCGCCGGATTGGCCAGCCATGCGCTGTTTTCATTGGCATTGGCATCCCAGGTTTTGGTGCCGAGCTTTCTGAAATCAGCGGCGTTGTCATAGCCGCGAATATAGCCCAGCAATTCGGCAATGGCTGCTTTCCAGTAGCTTTTGCGCGTAGTAATAATGGGGAATTGATTATCGCCCACATTATAGGAAAGATCGGCATTGATCAGGGTCAAACATCTTTTTCCTGTGCGTTTGTTATCGATCCAGACGCCCTCTTCAATAATGCGTCGGGATAAATCTAAATACTGTTTCATGCTCTGTTCCTGCTAATTCTTTTCACTGACTAAACCAACTTGGCCGCTTTTTTCCCGCCACCAAAGTAGGCGTATATCAACAGACCAAAGCCGAGGATAAATAGCGGCAGAGAGAGCAATTGACCGCGGGTTACCCACCCCAAAAAGTCAAAACCAATATCCGCATCGGGCTGACGGAAGTTTTCGACAATAGAGCGGAAGCTAGCGTAGAGCACCAGGAATAAACCACTCGCTGCACCGCGAGGGCGGGGCTTTGCAGTAAACCAGAACAGCACCACGAACATTACCAGCCCTTCAAGGGTTGCCTGATACAACTGTGAAGGATGGCGAGCTACGCCCGCAGGATCACCGGCCTTGGGAAACACCATGGCCCAGGGGGCATCGCTGACGCGACCCCAGAGTTCCTGGCCAATGAAATTTCCCAGGCGACCAAAACCAAGCCCCAGGGGCACTATGGGTGCAACAAAATCCATCAGGGCAACGAAGGGGACGCGGATGCGGTTTGCGTAAATAAACATGGCCACAATCACGCCCAGCAGACCACCATGGAATGACATGCCGCCTTCCCAAACGCGGAACAGCCAAAGCGGGTCGCTCATCCAGCGATCGAAGTTATAGAAAATAACATAGCCAACACGGCCGCCGAGGATCACCCCGAAAGCACCATAGGTAATCAGGTTTTCAATATCGGTTTTTTTCACTGGCGAGTAAGGAGCCTTGCAGCGATAGAGCGCAATCAGCCAGGCGCTGGCGAAGGCCAGCAGATACATAATGCCGTACCAATGGACTTCGAGAGGCCCGATGGACTTGCCAGCAATAGCAAAGGGACCGAGCGAAAACGCAATGGGATCAAAGTTGGGGAACTGCAGCATAGAAAAACCTTAACGAGCGGAATAAATTAAACAAACATTGACGACTTATAATGAGAGACGTAAGCCGTGCCCGGCGCTGGAAGCACGGGCACTAGGCTTCAAAACCATCCGAACCTGCAGGCCTGATCAGGCGCGTGACATCGGCATCCTTCAAGGCCTGCTCAACGCGCTCGCGCACCTGGTCGGCATTGGTCATCACAATCACTTCGGCCAACAGCTCCTTGGCGAGTTCCAGCGAAATACCGCGAATCACTGATTTCACTTTGGATAAATTGGTGGCGCTCATCGACAGTACGTCGAACCCCATTGCCATCAAAAGGATCGCCGCTCCCGGATCGCCCGCCAATTCGCCGCAAATACTCACACTGACCCCTTCGATATGGGCCTCGGTGACAATATGCTGCAGCGCGCGCAATACTGCCGGATGGAAGGATTGATAAAGATCGGATACGCGCGCGTTGTTGCGATCTACGGCGAGCAGGTACTGCGTCAGATCGTTACTGCCGACAGACAGGAATTCAGCGCGCGCCGCCAGTTCGCGAGTCTGGTAGACCGCAGCGGGAACTTCGATCATGACGCCCACCGGCGGCATTTTTACCTGATAACCCTCTTCAACCAGCTCTTTGTAAGCGCGCTTGATCAAATTCTTGGATGACTCCAACTCAGACACACTGGTAATCATCGGCAGGAGGATGCGGAGATTATCCAAGCCCTCGCTGGCCTTGATCATGGCGCGCACCTGCGCCAGGAATATTTCCGGGTGATCCAGGGTCACGCGGATGCCGCGCCAGCCTAGGAAAGGGTTATCCTCCTCGATCGGGAAATAAGGCAGGGCCTTATCGCCGCCGATGTCGAGGGTGCGGATGGTCACAGGATTGGGAGCAAAGGCCGCCAGCTGCTCGCGGTAGATCGCGCGCTGCTCTTCCTCGCTGGGAAAGCGGTCGCGCATCAAAAAAGGAATTTCGGTACGATATAAACCCACACCTTCGGCGCCCTGCTCCAGCGAGCGCATAACATCGGCCATCAGGCCGGTATTCACCCATAACGTCAGGCGATAGTTATCCAGGGTTTCACAGGGAAGCTCTTTAAGGGCATCCAGGCCCTTGACCAGCAATTGGTCTTCAAGCTCTATGGCAATGTAGTGCTTGAGTACCAACTCATTGGGATCGCAATACACCGAGCCGCGATAACCATCGACAATAATTGGCCGGCCATCGAGTTGCAGGTAGGGCAGATCCACTGCGCCCATCACCGTGGGAATGTCCATGGCGCGCGCGAGAATAGCCACATGCGAGTTACTGGAGCCCTCTACCGACACCAATCCCACCAACTTTTCCGGGGGAATTTCACCGAGCATGGAGGCAGTGAGTTCTTCACCGACCAGGATGGTTTTTTCGGGATAGACCCGGCGCTTCTGATTGGAATCGAGAAGATAAGACAACACCCTGCGCCCCAGATCGCGCAGGTCGGTAGCCCGCTCGCGCAGATAGGGGTCGTTCATGCTGTTGAAGGTATCCTCATGCTGGAGGATAACTTCACTCCAGGCATAGGGTGCGTTGGCCCCCTCGCGGATACGCTGTACCACTTCACCGCCCAGGGAGGCATCATCCAGCATGGAGAGATAGGCATCAAACAGAGCCCGCTCTTCGCGGTTGAGGCGGTCTTTCAGCTTTTCGCCAACGCCCTTGATATCGTCTCGCACCGCCATCAGGCAGCGCTGGAAAAACGCTATCTCGGCATCGAGATCAGTGTGCGCCTTAAACGGTACAGAGCGTAGATCTGCCTCCGGGGCTATAACTACCGCCTCACCTATGGCGATACCCGATGAACCCGGTGCACCGAGAAAACGGGTCTGCACAGACTTCTGGCCAACATCCTTCATACCGCCGGTCGCTTCGGCGTGAGCAATTACCCCCGCCAACTGGGCGGACATGGTGACCAGGAAGGCTTCATCGCCCTCATCAAAGCGGCGCTGCTCCACCTGCTGCACCACCAGAACCCCCAATACCTTGCGGTGGTGGATAATGGGCACACCGAGAAACGAGCTATAGCGCTCCTCTCCGGTTTCGGGGAAATACTGGTAGTTGGGATGGGCCTCGGCATTCTCCAGGTTGATCAGCTCTTCGCGCTCAACCACACGCCCCACCAGGCCGGCGCCAGGATGCAGGCGTACCTGGCCAACCGCATCCTGGTTCAGGCCGTCGGTTGCCATAAGTACATAATCGCCCTGGGGGTCACACAGGTAGACTGAGCAAACATGGGTGTGCATCGCATTTTTCACGCTCGATACAATAATCTCCAACGCCGACCTGAGGTCGCGCGCGGAGTTTACTTCTTGAACGATAGAGCGAAGCGAATTCAACATAATTTTTTAAACCAATCATTGATTTTATCTGAGCTGGCCCTGCTCAAGCATGGCATGGACCAGTGAAAGTTCTTTTAGTGCCCGACGATAGACATCCTTCTTGAACGACACCACTTTGCCCAGCGGATACCAGTAACTCACCCAGCGCCAGGAATCGAATTCAGCACGTCCACCATTATTCAGCGAAATCTTTCTGTCTTCACTGCGCAACCGCAGCAAAAACCATTTTTGTTTTTGGCCCACACAAAGGGGTTGCGAGTTGTGCCTCACCAGGCGTTCGGGCAGGCGATAGCGCAGCCAGCCGCGGGTACAGGCAAGTATTTCAACATCCTGCGGACGCAGGCCTATCTCTTCATGCAGTTCGCGATAGAGCGCCTGCTCCGGCGACTCCTGTTCATTGATGCCCCCCTGGGGGAACTGCCACGCATCCTGCCCGCCTACACGTCGCGCCCACAGCAGCTGCCCTGCTGAATTTGTCAGAATAATGCCCACATTAGGGCGAAAACCATCACTATCTATCACGGGAAGTCGTCCCTATAATCATGTTACGCTGCGTGAATTGTTCCACAAATCAGCTTTTTACTGCACTATAACAGGGTTAGCCAAAGGCGCAAACCTGCGCGCTGCTTTCAGGGCGAATCGGGTAGTTTTGACCCAACCATTAATAAAGGTTGAGCCGCCAAAAGCCAATGGTTATGCTAGGTGTGGTTAACACCCCCTAGACCACTGACAATAGTCATGAGATTGGGCCAGACCAACTTGTCGCCCATTTTTTTATCCGCAGCTATATAAAGGTATTCCGTGAGCCTCGCCATTTTTGATCTTGATAATACCCTCCTTGCTGGCGACAGCGACTACAGCTGGGGCGAATTCCTGGTGAAGAAAAGACTGGTTGATAGCGAGGAGTACCGTATCGCCAATGACGCCTTCTACCAGGACTATAAAGCGGGCACCCTGGATATCCAGGCCTACCTGCGCTTCTCCCTGGCACCACTTACCCGCCACTCCATGGTCGAGCTGGAACAGTTGCACAATGAGTTTATGCGCACCTATATAGAGCCCATGATGCTGCCCAAAGCTCAGGCGCTGCTGCAGGAGCACCGCGCGCGCGGCGACTACCTGCTGATCATTACCGCCACCAATGGCTTCGTCACCCGCCCCATAGCTGCCCGCCTGGGCGTGGACGATATATTGGCTACCGACCCCGAAATCAGCGATGGCCGCTATACCGGCAATAGCGTCGGCACCCCCTGTTTCCAGGGAGGCAAGGTGATACGTCTGCAGGAATGGTTGAAAAGCCATGAGCACAATCTGGCAGGAGCCTATTTTTACAGCGACTCCATCAATGACCTGCCGCTCCTGGAGCAGGTCAGCCACCCGATAGCCGTGGATCCTGATGAGCGACTCCAAGCCGTCGCCGAGCAGAGGGGATGGAAAGTCATCAGCCTGAGGGGCTGACGGGCACTAACAGATAACCTGGTCCAGGGAAACGGGCAGTATACCGCGCTCCGTCAGAGACCGGAGAAAGGCGGGCAATTGACGCGCAGTAATGTCGGGACGATTATGATGTCGTGCGCCATCGTGCATCAGTACAATATCGCCGCTATCCGCTTCCTCCAGGCGCTGGGCAATACCCTTGTCGGTAGCCCGCGGACCCCAATCGACAATACTGTGATTCCACAATACCGTGGTCATCTTTTCCTGGCTGGCCCGCTCAATCATGGCCCTGCGGATATGACCGTAAGGTGGGCGAAACCAGCGCGGCTGCTTGCCCGTAATCTGCGCTATTGCGGCCGTGCAAAGCGAAACTTCGCTGCGCGCACGGGCCGATGAAATCATCCAGGGATAATAGTGGCTATGGGTATGCGCTCCCAGGCTGTGGCCGGCACTGACAATAAGCTCAACCAGGTGCGGATAGCGCAGTGCCGCCTCCCCCAAGACAAAGAAGGTTGCCGAGGTTTGCTGCCGGTCCAGCAGGTCGAGAATCAAGGGGGTATATAGAGGGTCTGGACCATCATCAAATGTCAGGCACACCAGGGGGCTGTCGAGATAATCGCTGTGTCCCTTGAGATCGCGCAAAATGGGCGGGGGCTCGGACAATGGTCTGGAGGCCCTGCTGATCGGAGCTTTCTCTGCATCAAACAGGGAATTGACTCTGGCCGTTTTTTTCATCTCGGAATTAATCACTCGCGCTATCTCCAGAAAAATGATTGCATAAATTTTTGCGGGTCAACCAATAGGCGTGGGGCTGGATCTGATGGGACGCGCGCGCAGCCAGCGCGGGGAAAAAAGCCTTTAACAAGATACCAAAATATACTTTTCGCACACGGTTTAGCAGGGAGTCAGGCAAACGCTGCACCATAAAGCCAATTTTTTCACCGTGGGGAGGCAACCAGCTAACGCCATGCAGGGCTTTCACTGATTGGAATCTATCCTCCTCCATGCGCGCAGCCAATTTTGTCAGAGATGCAATCAGCAGGCGGCGAAACTGCAGAGCGCTGCGGGCGGAGTCGCGAGAACTGCTGCCTGCCGCCGTAAAACATTCGCGATTAAAGTGCAGTATGGCCAGCTCATCACCGGGTTCAATCCAGGTCCCATCATTCATGGCACAGCGCTCGCCAGAAAATTTTTCGAAGGAGAGACTGATAAGCTCATCCATGACCTCTACCCCATGCCTGCGTCGCCAGTAGGTATCGTACCAACACATAAAACGATAGAATATTTTTGTTGTCACAATGTCACCTTTAGGCGCTGGTTGAGGTCGGCATCTTTATGTCCGCGCCCCATGGCACTGATCCTCGTCACTATGCTTCTCGCTGCATAGCGGCGACCCAACTTCGCCGCGCACAATTTCATAGCGCGCAATTGTTCGGGACGACTGAATAATTGTTCGAGCACCTCGGGCAAATTCGCCGCATCCACAAGGCTACCAGCCCCCTGGGCCTGCAAGAAAGCCACATTGTGAGCCTCTTGTCCGCCGAGGCAACAGGTGGCGATAAAGGGCCTGCCACAGGCAAGCGATTCGCTGACCGTCAAGCCGCCCGGTTTTCCGACAACCACATCTGCCGCCGATAGCAGTTCCACCATGGAGCTGCGCCACTGGTAGAGGGTAAAACGATCGCGATGGATTTTTGCCAGGTTTTTCAGCTCTTCGCAATCGGACAGGTTATCGCCCGCCGTCACCAATACCTGGTAGGCATGCCGTGTATCCTGCACTAAACGTTTGACTGCAGCCACAATACCTATACCGCACTGACCGCCCGTGATAAGAATGGTGGGCCGCTCACTCAACCCAAGGTTGATGCGCGCCTGTGTTTGCGTAGGCGGGTTTTCAAATTCCGGCATCAGCGGAATACCGGTAATGCGGATACGAGCAGCTTTCACCCCCTGCGCCTGCAGAGAGTCGGCCACTGTCTGGTGGCTGACACAATACAGATCCGTGGTATCGCGCACCCAGACACCGTGCGCACCATAGTCTGTGGGCACCGCAATAATAGGCTGCTTGATTGCGCCTTTTTTTATCGCGCGGGAGAGCAAGGCATTGGGATACATTTGCGTGGCAACCAGTAAATCCGGCTGGCAGGCGTTGACATAATTTTTCAGGCGGGTTGCCAATATACTGCAAATCAAACCGAGCAATCCCTGCAATACCAATCGCCCTGCGGAAATTTTGGTGCGGTTGCAAATACCATTGATCAAGCTGTTGAGCAACGCGCTGTCGAGATTGCCATAAAGGCCGGAGAAGGAAAACAGCGAGCGCTCCGCCACTTCAGGATACCAGCGACGCTGCTGCTCGCTGAGAAAATCCACCAGGTTTTTATCGGCAGGAACCTTTCCCGCAAGCTGGCTATAAAAATCCCTGTCCATATCGTAAAGCTTTTGATAGAGCTCAGGCTGCTCAGCCGTCATGCGTAAATAGCCATCCTGCACTGCAGCGCTGACCTGTTCGTCAATCAGATGGGTAACATTGAGGCAATCGGTTTCGATATCCGGGGAGTGATTACGCAAAGCCATGACTATGGCTTCCGCCGCACGAGTGTGGCCATATCCGGGACTTGATGTTAAAAACAATACCTTCATAAATATCGCCATCCTGCCTGAGCCACGCATCAACTGACATGGGGTTTTTAACCCTGGTAAGGGTCGGTAGATTGCTGAATGGGCTGGCAAAGGTCTGTGCGGATGGCCACATAGCCTTTTATCCCCATGACGTCAAAAACAAATATTGCCCACGCCAACCCCTTTAAAAGCTTATATTTATTAAAAAAGGATTTACAAATGACCAGGTATCCAGCACATTGACCAGCGGCTATACGCCCTATGGCTCAGGGGAAAAGGCAAAATTTATGCGTCAATGTGGTATAGCGCACGGATGCCCGGAAGCGCCCATAGGATTATTAACAGGATTTATCAGATCAAGGAATAATTGCTATGCTGCCAGGCAACAAAAGAGATCTTCGCGGCTTCATTGATTAACATAAAATTGATCCAGGGAACTGTCGAAAAATAGTGGCAAAGGTAGATCAGGTATTTTTCAATGCCTCCCCCGAATACTCACAATAGATACTTATCTTGTTTAGCCGGTGTGCAGCATCGGAATTAATATTGAATCGACAGGGTTTACCTATGGACTTATCTTTTTCTTCAACCACTGTCCCGACCACAGCCAATCCCACCGTGAATGAAGCAAAACTTCTTGAGTTTTTTGTCGCCAGTATCACAGACTACGCCATTTATATGCTTTCGGTCGATGGCATAGTCACCAGCTGGAATGCAGGAGCAGAGAGATTCAAAGGGTACCAGCCTGAAGAAATTATTGGTCGACATTTCTCGCAATTTTATACAGCGGCAGACAGGTCTGCCAACTTGCCCGCAATAGCCCTGCAAACCGCTCGCGAGCACGGAAAATTTGAAGATGAAGGCCTTCGTGTGCGCAAAGATGGCTCAACCTTCTGGGCCAGCGTTGTTATAGATAGCATTCGCGACAAAGCCGGCAACCTGATCGGTTACACCAAAGTTACCCGCGATATCACCGAGCGAAGGGATGCAGCCAAGGCATTGCAGCAAGCACAGGAGGCCCTGTTCCAGGCGCAAAAAATGGAGGCCATAGGCAAGCTGACCGGTGGCATAGCCCACGACTTCAACAATTTGCTCAGCGTCATAGTCAATGGGCTTGCACTCTTGCGAATCACCCTGGAAAAGGATAATGATATAAGAATTCTCGATAGTATGGAGCGAGCAACGTCGCGAGGCACAGCCCTCACCCAGCAGTTATTATCCTTCTCTCGCCAGCAGCCGCTCAAACAGGATGCGCACAATATCAATCTGATCATCAACTCTTTTGAAGCCGTGCTTCGCCGGGCCAATAAAGCCTCAATCGAATTCCACCTGGAGCTCGCCGCAAACCTGCCACAGATTATGATTGATGCACAGCAATTCGAAGCTGCACTGATAAATCTCATTATGAATGCCGGAGAGGCCACACCTGCAGCCGGCGCCATCACCCTGAGCACCAGCAGGGTTCAGCTTCGGCAGAATGAGGTGGGTCAACTGCCAGCCGGCGACTATGTAAAGATTTCAGTCGCCGATACGGGTGAAGGTATGCCCCTGGATGTTATTGCCAAAGCTGTGGAGCCTTTCTTCACTACCAAGCCTATTGGCAAGGGAACAGGCCTGGGGCTCAGTCAGGTTTATGGGCTGGTACAGCAATGCCAGGGCGATATGTCTATCAAATCAACACTGGGATCAGGCACAGAGATCTCGCTGTTTTTCCCCGTGATAGGAAATAGAGATGAACAACATATTCACCACACAGCACATGATAAAGCCCTGGTAGTGGATGATCAGCCAGATGTGTTGGATATGGCAATTACGCTGTTCCGCACCCTGGGATATGAAGTACTTTCAGCCAACAACGGTGAGGATGCAATAAAAATACTGAAGAGGATACCCAATATCGAAGTCCTGTTTAGCGATATGGTTATGCCGGGCATGAGCGGCATAGAGTTGGGGCTGCAAGCGAGAACACTGACCCCCAACATCAAAGTCATACTCACCTCAGGCTATCCCGCACCTGCATTGAAAGTCCAGCACAATGAGCTGGATCAATTCCAATTTGTCACTAAGCCCTATCGCGTGTCCGATATAGTTAAAAAATTGCGGGCCAATAACTAAACCCATGCTGCTTGCCTCAGGCAGGTAGCAGTCTCTTCCTTATGAAGCCTCGGCAACCACCTCAAGTTCAATATCCCTGGACTTAAGCCCCTTATACTCAATATAAATTTGCAGAGTGGAACCCGGCCCAGGGAGACTGGGCATACGATCGAAAACATCTATAGAAAAATGCCGCTCTATGATTTGAGCAGCGAATTGAGGATTTACCGGCACAAGCGGCATTGCCGCCGAAGAGACCGAAAGCCCCCTGCGCCATGACCGCCAACCAGAATCTGTGTATATATCCTTATAGACCTCACCCGTAACCATGTTCAACGAGTGGACTTTCAAGGCCGACTCCAGCCGAGAAAAGGTTTCATCGTATTTGCCCACAGGAACATAAACAGCGAGCACACAGGCCAACCGCAATTCGCCCTCATGGTAAGCAGCCTCTGCGTTGGACAACGGATTATATTCTCTGCGCAAGACGACTTGCTCAGGAGCTTCCAGTATCTGTAAAAATTCGCCGTCAGGCGGCGATAGGTTACTTTCTCTATACATATCCCTACCTCAATAAATACCCTCATCCGGCTTATGGCTTAAATAGCGCAATAGTTATTTATAGGGAAACCTAGACTTTGGCTAGCATTTCAAAGATTCTTGCCTTTTTTGGGGGTATCATCAGCAATATCATTAAATCAGACCAGGCTCTCAGCCCCAAAATAAAACCTACCTTAACAGAAAAGGCCAAGCATAAAGCTGAAACTGCCACTATTTTTAAATCGCAAGGACTCAACGTGGAAACATCAATACTGGTAAAAACCTCCATCATCTGCCTATCAGTGCTGTCTATCGCTTTAATGCTAAAAGCTCCGAAAGCACTCAGCGCCAATCCAACAACAAATCGCGAAAAAAACATATTCCCCGAATACCCCTGGCTGGAGCAAGCCGCATCCAGCGATAGTCACTATGAGGTCTTGCGTTTAAATGGAATGCCTGCAGGCAGCTTGCGTTATGTCAGCGGCAACAATACCTTTGTAGAGGCAACCTCATTTGTCTCTGGCGGGGTAACCCTATGGCGATTAAATCTGGCCGGCCAGGTACTAGACTCCTACGCACCCGATGGCGAATACGAAGGATCACTCCCCTACTCAGGTATCTTTTTTCGCAAAGATACTTACGTGGATTGGGCATTCAGCGGTGACAAAACAGCAAAGCCCTATCTGAAAACCTTTCACCAAGAGGCATTGAGCAACAAACAATTGAACGACCTCCTCAACAGCGCAGAACAAATTGTCTGGACGCAGGAAACCTATTATACGCCCGTATATCGAGGCATGGATGAAGATAGGCAATACCATTATCGGTTAAAATCAGGTAAAAGCTGGTCGCTGGTGATAGCTAAAGAGCAACTCAATGCAACAGCATTTCCCGCCATAAAAAAAGCATTGAATGATAACCATATGGAGGGCTATGAAGGGCCACCACTGCTAGTGGATTATATAGGGGAAACCAAAATCTCCGTTACCCGCAGCGACTCTCCCATACGCTTGTTGCAATTTCAGAAAACGGGGGTAAGCAGAAGCGGCTTTATGGATATCAATAACAGTGCCTGTACTGGCGATTATGGCTACGGGCTTTTTCGCCTCACATTGGAAAATGAATTTTTTGATTTTAAAAGCTTTCACAGAATTGTCAGCGGTCGCGAGCCCTATCACGATCCCGCAATGGCATTTTATGACCTGGCCAGCTTTACTCAAGGAAAAAGCAAACTGCGCATAGTGTCTTTGCACGGAGGACAAAATCCTGCACGCGATCCAAGTGAAAGGGGCACTTATTTAATCCGTGAAAAATCTACTGAAAAAAGCCGAATAAACCTTACTGCTGCCGAGCAGGAGTACCTTAATCACTCAAATCACCTGACCTTATTGCGCATAGACAATACCGGACTGGAAGCACTAAAGGGCGGCCTCGGAAACATAGGCTATTTTAACGGCCAGCAGGAGAGACCCGATGGCAAAAGTTACAACCTTGCAGAAAAACCAAGGCCCCTGCCTATGGCATTGAGTGCCCACTTTAATTTCCCCCCCAAAAAGGGAAAAGACAGCAGCACAGAAAATGAAACGGAAGATAACGAATACTATTCTTATGCAATAAAGCTAAATGATTTATATTATTCGTGGTCAGACAAAAGAGACGGTGTTTTTACTCTGCGCTTTGACTATCAGGAAATGTTAAAGGCCTATCAAACCTTATCCTGGCAAAAAGGTGATCGCCCCCTCAACTTGATACTCGCTACGGAATTTGTGAAAAACGGTGTAGAAATAAGTGTTTCCCTCAGCAATGGAAGCCAAACACAACGACTGACGCAAGTACGACTTCACCCTATGTTTGCGCAGGAATTGAAACCTGAAGATGCGCATATCATTTTTGACAAACAGTTGATCAACGATATAAAAACGATCAACACCCAATATGACATTGCCCGAAAAGACCCACAAAAAATCCCACAAACCCTGGAGCTGATGCGCAAAATTATCCGCTCCACCCCCTACCCAACCCAATTTAAGTCGCTTGCGGAAGATGCGAGCTGGTTCCTGCTGAATAGCGCCATAGAGGCGAAAGATCAACAGTTGCAACTGGACGTAGTCAATACCTATATCCTGGACCTGTTCCCTTTGACCAAGGTAAATGCCGGCCTGGATGACTTCGTTGAGCGCGCAGTGACGCTGGCGGAAAAAACCAACAACCAAGATCTGCAAAAGAATATTGCCCGGGCCTTTTTTACAGAAAACCCCGCACTTGACTATCGCCAGTCACAGTTTTTATTAGAGCGCACCATGCTTGACCAAGCATTTCGGCTGGCTATGCTCAACAGCACTTATATAGAAAACTATCAATGGCTAAGTGAAAAAATTCTTAGCAATAATGCAGAAATGGCAGAGCTGGCTGAAAAAACAGCAACTCATTACACGCGACTTATCATAAAGAGCGCTAAAGAAAATAATTATCAGAATGCAAAAAGCCTAGCATCTTTCTACATTCAGAAAATTTATCCAACAACCGGACTTGATCAAAAGACAAGCGATCTTTTGAGTAACGCCCTTGCAGTAGGAGTAAGATCAAAGGATGATTCCTTAATTAACGAAGTCATGTCATTTATAGCAGCACATCCCCCCGTCACAGAAATTAAAAATCATCTCCTATGGTTCAACATAGCTTGTTATTATTCCCTGCAGAGCAACAAAGAAAAATTATTAGAAGCCGCTCGTCGCTCGCGACAAGACGGGCAACCGATGGAAAAATTTTTGACAGATGAAGATTTCAAAGCTTATCGCAACGATGACGAATTTTTAAAAGCAATAGAAGAAAAAAAGTAGACCAGGCAGGAGACTAAAAAATGTTTTCGCGGCGACCAATGCAAGGCAAAACAGTAACTTGTAAAGCTGCGCAGTACTAAGATGTAATTTATAGCGAATAAATAAACATTTTTAGCCTGCCTTTACGCCATAGTAACCGTCGCAGCGGAACCTGCCAGGGTGACAATAGCGATAATATTTCAGCAACTCGCGTGTTGCATTTTCTCCACACCAAGAAATTCATTGGATCAGCCAATGAATTTCCTGTGAACATACTGCTTTTCTAGCAGCCCCCCTTTACCAGGCAACATGATTCCAGGGTGAATCTTTGTTTATCAACAAAAAAGACAGCACGTCCTTAAAATTCTTGATGCTTACCTCGGTAAAATTGTGCTTACGCCAATACTGAGCCCCAATAGTATAAGATATACCAAATTCCTCCCAGGAGTTAAATGCCCGCCTGATCAAGTTGCCATTGACTTCCAGCAGCTCCCAGGCTGTGTCCTCATTGATCAACCCGATAAGAACAGCCTGGCGAATAAGCCAGGCATTGCGCCCCAAATGCCAAGCAAGATCACCACTGCCCCCCAGTCCAAATTGATAGAAATCCACCATTTTAAAAATACTTTTAGCATCGCCAAATGAGGTATGCACCTTATCCAGCGCATTTAACTCCAGCGAACTCACGCTCTCCCAATTATTCAAGATAGCAGTAAAAGTTTCCGAGCTAGGAAGATTCTTTAAAGTATCCAATAAATTTTTTTTGGTTTTTATTGACCAATCCCGCTGCAAACAAGAACGCATCTCATGAATAACTTCCGGCGTCTTTATGTTACCCAATGCCAACAAAGTGTCGTGTCTGTGCAGGTTCAATTGGGAGAGCAGAGCAGATGTAGCAATTAGCCAGAGTTGGTGCTGTGTCAAGTTATCCGGATTTTGATATTTGTACTGAAGATTTTTCATTTTTCCACCTTATCAGTATGAGCGTTGAGATAATCTTCTGCCTCACCAATATGCCAAGCGCAAGATTGTGGATCAATCGAACAAAACTCAAGGCTCTTTTTATAGCTCTCTACCGCCTGCTCAACCATTCCCTGCTCATGGTAATCACGCCCCAAAAAACTATAAAGATAAGCATGCTTAAGACTCGGGTCAGTATTAAGCTCGATAAATTTATTGGCATAAAATAGTGCTTGCTGGCGTAAACTTTCTTTGGAGAACCAACTAAAAGCATCATAGATCCAATCGCAAACCCATCCCAAATCAGTTTCTTCCCTGTTCATATAAAAATCTAATGCTCTCATACAGAACAAATTGGCTTCCTCATGCACACCCAGAGTCTGATAAGAAAGGGTAAGATTTACATAGGCATGGCCATTTAATTCATTGGCCTTATCGTGCTCCCATTCTGGTAAAAGGCCAAGATAAAAATCAATAAGCTCTTGATATTTATCCTGCTCATAGCAAAAACCAGCCTTAAGATCAACAATCTCATAGGGCAATTCTATTTTTCCCATCCTATAAAGATCCAGCGCGCAATTGCAGTACTCCATGCCCCTTTCATTCAAGAATATTTCATAACAAGATCTAGCGGCAAAGTAAAATGCATCAGCCCCTATTTGACAATCAGCATAGAGGGGTTTTTTATTAAGTGTTGCAAATAGCTCGATAACCTGTTTAATAAAAACATCACTGTAATAAGCAGATTCTTCAGCGGGACAATTGATGTATGCCTGAAAAAGCGTATAGACTAAAAGATGCTGTTGCACAGCTGGAACTTCATTTACTCCCATCAGCTCTATTGAGCTAATATAGCAATTGCAAGCTTGATAATAATCCTTCAACTCTACATATGCTGTCCCCATTAAATAGTAAGCACGATCACAATAAGTCACGTGCCCAAGACAAAAATCAATAAGCTCTTGATATTTACCCTGTGCAAAGAAAAAACAGGCCTTGAGCTCAATAATATCACCAGGTAATTCTATCTTTCCCATCTTGTAAAGATCCAGCGCACAATCGCAGTACTCCACACCCCTTTCATAAAGGGATATTTCATAACAAGATCTAGCGGCATAATAAAACGCCTCAGCCCCTGTTTGATATTCGGCATAGAGATTTTTTTTATTAAGCGTTGCAAATAGATCGATGACCTGCTTAATAGAAACATCCTTGTAATAAGAAGACTCATCAGCGGAACAATTTATATATGCATTATAAATCGCATAGGTTAAATTACGCTGTCGAATAGCTGAAACTTCATTTACTCCACTCAGCCCTATCGATCTAATATAACAACCGCAAGCTTGAGCATAATCCTTCAACCCTATATATGCCCCTCCCATGATATTGTAAGCAGGCGCATGGTGAGTCACATTACTTATATAGACCTGCATATCCTCCACGGCCTGACTATACAAGCCCAGGACAAAGGCAGCCCTGCTCCGCGCATAATAAACATTAAGCAACCTTGGGTTGACTTCAACTACTTTATTAAAATTCAGCATACCCAAAGCATTATCCTCTTCTATCAAACAGAGGTACTGACCCAGACAGTAGTTAACCATATCGTCATCGGGAAACTCTTCATAACAAGCCCTAATAAAATCTCCATGCCGCTCCCAATCAGCATCGCACAAAGGCAAAATAGAATAGACGAGGAAGGACAGCATTTCCCTTTTTATTCTTAATGACACGACCGGATCTACATTCAATGCTAGTGCCGCCTGCAAATCATCATGAGAGTTTCTTGAATATCTTATAACTTCGCGATGCCTTGCATAGAGAAAAAGAGGCGCATAGCGTTCATCACCAGAAAGATCTACTTTTAATTGCTCAATCTCTTCAAAGAGGTTTAGGTCTAAAATCTCAAAAATAAGGTCACGATAGAATTCATAACCTCGCCTAATGCCTTTGGCACTCAATTTTTTATCGATATATAATCTGGAGGCTTTGGCAGCATAGGCTGAAAAC
>DATMSP010000017.1:0-71794 GCA_035565295.1 Cellvibrio sp.
AAAAAACCTGGAGACTGAAGGGTATATTGAAAAGTTCATTGATGAAACGGCGAAAAGTAATTCTTGTTGGCATGTGGAAATAAGGCCATTTGCAAAAAACTTGGATAATTATGGCAAGGCTTCCATGTTGCTGCGCACAAAAACTATTAATGGAAAAAGTGTATGAGGCTCATTTTAATTGTAGTAATGTTTTGTATTTTCGCTGGTTGTAATGCAAAAGCTATCGCGAATAATTCTGTTGAGAATGATTGCCAATATACGCGCGCAGCATTGGCTATGAAGATGAAGGCACCTGCTGATGCCAACATAGTGAATAGCTATTGGCAAAAGACCAAAGATGAATCTAGCGATGAAACTGTTGATAGGCTATACCTTGTGTTTGCAGATGGATCATCTGCGACTATAGAGCACAAATACTGCTCTATGTATAACTTTTCTTTTGTTTACTATGCTAAACATAAAGATGATATAAACGATGAAAAGAAGGTTGCAGCGATTATTAATCGTCTGTTTGGTTACAGCGCAGTAAAAGTTGTATTTAAGAAACCTCTGCTGAACGTGCTTGAATCAGCTTTTAAAAGTAAGAATTATAACGGCCAGGGTAAGGTGGATATTGCTCTTCCTGCAGACAATATCGATATAAATGATAGTGTCGAGTATGGTGCTTACTATTATCCTTTATCTGATATAGGGGTTGCCGAAGGGGCGGTAGGTTTAACTATGAGCATCGGCGGGATGTAGGATAGCCTTCAAATTATATGTCACCTTGGCTGGACAAACGTTGAAAGCGTTATCCAGCCTGCATTCAAATAAATTGCCAACAGCAATCATATTAAATTTCAATTGTGAATTGACCCGCTTCATTTGTCCGCAGCTTGCTGAGTTCGTGCGTACGGCGATTTCAAAAGGTTGGTGTTGTGCTGGTCGAAGGTGAATGGTGAAGTGCGGTAACCGTTTCTTAGGTATTATTCAATATTCTGCACCTGCTCCCGCATCTGTTCAATCAACACCTTCAGCTCCACCGCCGCCTGGGTGGTTTCACTGACCATGCTTTTCGAAGATAAAGTGTTTGCCTCGCGATTGAGTTCCTGCATCAGGAAATCCAGGCGGCGGCCCAGGGATTCATTTTGTTTGAGGCTGCGTTTGACTTCGAGTACGTGGGTGTTGAGGCGGTCGAGTTCTTCATCGACATCGGCTTTGTGGGCGAGCAGGACGACTTCCTGTTCCAGACGTTCGGGGTCCAGTTCTATTTGCAGTGCGGCTAATTTGCTGTGCAGTTTTTCGCGCTGGTTGCGCAGGATTTCCGGCAGCAGCAGGCGCACGGCGGCGACCTGTACTGAGACAGCCTCCAGGCGCTGCAAAATCAATTGCTCCAGCTCGCTGCCTTCGCGGGTGCGATGTTCGATCAGGCCTTCCAAGGCGGAGTTGAATAATTGAATGATCGCGGCTTGCACGGCTTCGCGGTCGAGTTCCTGTTTTTGGATTACGCCGGGCCATTTCAGCAGGTCGAGCGCATTGATGGGGGCCGCAGCGGCGCCGAGCAGGTCATTGATTTGCCGTGCGGCTTTGCTGAGTTGGGCCACGCGGCTGAGGTTGATGCCGAGGTCGGTTTCACCCTCCTGTTCCCACTGGATGGTCAGGCTGGCTTCCACCTTGCCGCGCTGCAGGGATTTGCGCAGGGCATCGCGCAATTGTGGTTCTATCTCGCGCAAGTCTTCCGGCAGGCGGAAGCTGGGTTCCAGGTAGCGGTGGTTGACGCTGCGGATTTCCCATACGGCTGTGCCCCAGGGCAGTTTAGCTTCGCGGCGGGCAAAACCTGTCATGCTGCGTGGCATAGTGATTCCTTATAAATGGTTTGCTCAATAAATTGACAACTGAGAAAATTGCGGTGAATCGAATGGCGAGAGCTGTTAAAGTTCGCGCTTATTGAATGGTGTGCGGATATTAGCATACCTTTTTTATTAATCCCTCTTCAGCAGTAAGGATTCGTTTATGCAGCGCCCCAGTGGTAGAAACCCTGATCAGCTTCGAAAAATTCGCATTACCCGCGGTTATACCAAACACGCAGAAGGTTCTGTGTTAGTAGAGTTTGGCGATACCAAGGTTATTTGTACTGCAAGTGTGGTTAATGGCGTGCCAAGCTTCCTGCGTGGCCAGGGCCAGGGCTGGGTGACCGCAGAATATGGCATGCTGCCGCGTTCAACGGGGACTCGTATGGATCGCGAGGCGGCGCGTGGAAAACAGACTGGCCGCACGGTGGAAATCCAGCGTCTTATAGGTCGCTCGCTGCGCGCTGCTATCGATATGACTGCGCTCGGTGAAAATACCATCAATATCGACTGCGATGTAATTCAGGCTGATGGTGGCACACGCACCGCATCCATCACTGGTGCCTGGGTGGCACTGGCCGATGCGGTGGCGCATTTGAGGGCGAATGGCAAAGTGACGGGTGAACCCTTGAAGCGCGCGATTGCCTCTGTGTCTGTGGGTATCTATCAGGGTGTGCCTGTGTTGGATTTGGACTATCCCGAGGACTCAGCTGCTGATACGGATATGAATGTCGTGCTCGGCGATGACGGAGGTATTATTGAAATCCAGGGTACTGCCGAAGCCGAGCCTTTTACCCAGGAAGAATTTGCAGCTATGTTTGCACTGGCCAAAAAAGGTGTGGCTGAATTGCATGTGTTACAGCAGCTCGCCTTGAACGAAAAATAGTTGCCTCCATTTCGCTAAGGCGCGAATGATGGCGCTTTAGCGATTCACACAATATTCACACAACTGTTGTCTATCCGTCATATTGCCGCGTAAAGATAAGCACAAATAAAAACATCTGGATATTTGCCCCATGACTGTTTCCAGTGCTGCTTTACTTCGCGAGATCCCCTCTGCCCTGGCTACGCAATTGCAGCCCAGTCCCGCCAGCTCACTGATCAATGCCCGCACTATCTGGATATCCGATATCCACTTGGGATATCGCGATTGCAAGGCGGATTACCTGCTGGATTTTCTCAGCCATATCCATTGCGACAGGCTTTACCTGGTGGGTGACATTATTGATCTCTGGTCGCTCAAGCGCCGTTTTTGTTGGCCGCAAAAACACTATCAAGTGATGCTCAAGTTTTACGAACTGGCTGCGCGCGGTGTGCGTGTTATCTATGTCCCTGGCAATCATGATGAGCCTATACGGCGCTTTTGCGGCCAACTGTTTGGCCCGATTGAAATTGCACTTGAGCATGAATATACCACTGCTAATGGCAAGCGCTTTCTCATTATGCATGGCGATGCTATGGATGCTTATATCAATCACGGCTGGCTGGCAAAATTGGTGGGCGACCACGGTTATGATTTATTGTTGTTTATCAATCGCTGGGCCAACCGTATTCGCAAAACCCTGGGGCGCCCCTACTTTTCTCTGGCGGGTTTAATCAAAAGCAATATCAAGGGTGCGAAGAAGGCGATAGCAACCTATCAGCAGGCTTGTCTTGCGGAGGCGAGAAAGCGTGGCTATGACGGCGTGATCTGTGGGCATATCCACTCGCCGGCGCTGTTTGAACAGGAGGGCTTGCGCTATGCCAATACCGGCGATTGGATTGAAAACTGCAGTGCACTTGTCGAGGATCACCAGGGCAATATGCGGCTGCTGCATTATACAGATCAACTTCGCTGGCAGGATGAGGCCTGTGAGCAAACGTTGATGGCTAATAAATAGAAAACATTGCCTGGGCAGGCAATGTTTTCATGGGGCGCTTAGAATCTGTGGTGTATGGCAAAGGTAACGCCGGTAATCTCACCGCCGTCAATTTTGGCCAATTGTTTCCATTCAAAGTTAAGCGTATTGTTGCCACTTATAAAAATTTCTGCCCCCAATCCGTAGGATACTCCATCATCCGCTGTGTCTTCTTCCGAACCAAGAATTTCAACGGTATGTGAAATGCTTGAGTATCCCAGTAATCCGTAGGCCTGAATGTTTTTATTGCCGGCATGAGGCTTGAAATAACCGCTGAAATAAGAGTTGGTTTTTGAAGTTATACCTGTGGAATAGTAGCCGTATTCCAATGTAGCCTGGTCATCGCTAAGGCCAAATCCTGCGCGGGCTTCCCAGGAGACATAGTCGTTTACCTCTATGCCAAATACGCCCTCAATTGCTTTGGTGTTAAAGGTCAGGTCGTTGCTCAAGACATTAATGTTCAAATCGTAATTGCTTAAGCCTACACCCCAGTATGAGTCTGCTGCTGCCATATTGCTGGCCAGTGATGCCGCTATCAATGTTAGGGAGCCAATAATTTTTTTCATGTGAAGATCCTGATGAATGTATGAAAATTTATATGTGTAAAGCTAGTTCTGTGAATTAAGATAGAATTCTTCGATTGAAATTTTCTCGATAGAAGAATGAATGGCAGAAAACGCTTTTTGGTTAAGCTGCACACTGTTTTTTTTCATTCGCTTTTGAGGTCGAAATAACTTGGTATTTGCGAAGGCGGTAGCGATGAGGTGAGTTAAATCTAAAGGAAATTTAGGCAATTAAAAAATATTTAATCGCGTTTTGTGGGCTGGAGCGCGAGGTGAAAATAAAATAGGATTTTGCCAAAATATTTTTGGAGGTATAGATAATTTGCGGTGTTCTATATTATTGCTGTAATGGTTATTCGGCAGTATAGGCTTCCAGTACGCGGTTGAGAAAACGACGCCCCAGCTCGGTGGTGCGCAGGTGATTTTCGCTGAGGGCGACCAGGCCTTTGGTGGTCAAGTCCTGCCACTGAGGCTCCAGGGCGCTGAGCGGCAGACCGGTTCTCTGTGAAAAATAATCGGCGGGCACGCCCTGGTTGAGGCGCAGTGCATTCATCAAAAATTCCAGTGGCAAGGCTTCGCGCGTCAAGCGTTCGCCACCGCCATCATAAGTATTTTGATGGCCGTGGATATGGGCAGCAATTTTTTGCCCACTCGCCAGATAGTGCTTTGGCAGGCGTGTTTTCCACAGGCGCAAAATGTCCTGCCGCTCGGGCAAGGTGATTTTGCCGTGGGCGCCCGCACCTATTCCCAGGTAGTCACCAAACTCCCAATAGTTGATATTGTGGCGTGCGCGCTGATGGTTCCTGGCGTAAGCGGAGACCTCGTATTGGCGATAGCCTGCGTCGCTCAGTTGCTGCCACCCGGCATCCTGGATATCGACCAGAATATCCTCTTCGGGAAGTATTGGTGGGGCGCTGTAAAAATGGGTGTTCTGTTCAATGGTGAGCTGGTACCACGACAAGTGCTCTGGTCCTAGCGCAATTGCCTGGGCCAGATCTGCCTGCGCATCGGCGAGGCTCTGCTGGGGCAGACCGTGCATCAGATCGAGATTAATGTTGGCGAAGCCCGCTTTGCGGGCTACATTCACCGCGCGCAGTGCCTCGTCGCGATCGTGCACCCGGCCGAGGGCTTTTAGTTGCACATCGTTAAAGCTCTGGATGCCGATGGATAAACGGTTCACTCCGGCAGTGCGAAACCCGGAAAATTTTTCTTGCTCAAAGGTACCTGGGTTGGCCTCCAGGGTAATTTCGATATCGCGCTCAAAACCGATAATGGATTCTGCATCCTGTAAAATGCCGGCGATAGCCTTGGCAGAAAAGATGCTGGGTGTGCCTCCACCAAAAAAGATGCTGGTGAGCTTGCGACCCTGGGCCAGGGTTTTATCCTGCAATAGATCTTCGCGAAGCGCTGCGACATATTCGGCTTCCGGCAGATCATGGTTTGCCTGATGGGAATTGAAATCGCAATAGGGGCACTTGCGAATGCACCAGGGAATATGGATATAGAGTGAAAGCGGTGGCAGTGTCAACGACATTGAGCGGGCTCGAAAATAAAAAATTTATTGATAGGTAATGCCGTTGTGTTTCAACCAGCCGGCGAGATGCCGCCCCTGAGGATCGTGATGGGTCCAGTGCACCACTCCGCCCTTCGGATTCCATTCATATTCGCCATAAAAATAAATCCAATCGCCGGTCTTGGCATTGGCGACGCGCGGTGCAAGATCGATATTGTGGGCTATCAGCACTGTCTGTCTGGCATTGATGCGAACTATAAACCGCTGATGGCGGCTACCGTGGTTGTCATCGGCGAGAATCTTTTCAATCTTGCCACGCCCCTGCAGCTGGACATCCTGCTGGCGACTGGTGAACGCGGTCTCTATTGCAGTATTGTCAATCTGCCTGATGTCGACGGGTGCCTGTTTTGCCTGGATAGGTACGGCAAGGCTGATGGCCAGCAAGATTAAAATGTGAAAGAGATGTGCGCGCATGGGTTGTTCCTGTCTGCAGGTAGTGTTAGGGAAACTCTGAAAAATTATTTTGCGCTGGCCGCCTCGCCAACATTTTTCAGAGGTTCCTTAGCTATTGTGTGCTGTTGTTCTGGTGATTGCTTTGCGTTTGCTATGTCGCAATAGCTTAAGGTTGATAGCCCTTGAGTTTTTCCAGGAGTTCAGCCATGGCTTTGCCGCGGTGGCTGATGCGATTCTTTTCCGCTTTATCCAGCTCTGCCGATGCGCAATTGTGAGTCGGAACAAAAAATAGGGGATCATAACCAAAGCCATTGCTGCCGTGCGTTTCTGTCAATATCACTCCCTCCCAGATGCCGTGGCATAAAATCGGGGTGGGATCTTCGGCGTGCCGCATAAAAGCCAGCACCGCATGGTAGCGAGCCGTGCGCTTTTCGCTGGGTACTCCGGCAAGTTCTGCCAATAATTTCAGGTTGTTGCTCTGGTCGCTGGCATTTTCCCCTGAGTAGCGCGCGGAGTAGATGCCGGGGCGGCCATTGAGGGCATCCACTTCAATGCCTGAATCGTCGGCCAGGGCGGGCAGGCCAGTTTCTGCACAGGCGTGGCGGGCTTTGAGAATGGCATTTTCGACAAAGGTCAGGCCGGTTTCATCGACATTACTCACTTGTAGCTCGGCTTGTGAAACAACCTCAAAGCCACAGCCCGCCAAGAGTTGCTGGAATTCGCGCAGTTTACCGGCGTTGCCGCTGGCGAGGACGATTTTCTTCAAGATGAGTTGCCTTTAAATGGGATTAATTTCGGTGGTCAGCCAGCCGCGACAAAACCTCGGCTTGTGTGCGGTAGCGGTGCGCTCTGTATTGGCTATTCTGCCACAGGTTTGCCAAAAACCTTGTGAATTGGAGGGGGAATATCAATAAGTTGCTAGGCAATCCCTCAGTCTGCGCCTAAAATGCCTGTTTTTAATCAGACGATTGCAGCTAATGTTCAACGAGATACCCACCAGTCGCCCCACTACCCCGCTCCTGGATAGCATTGATTCGCCTGCCGACCTGCGTCGACTGGATGAAAAGCAGTTGCCGCAATTGGCAGAAGAGTTACGCGCTTTTTTGCTTTATAGCGTCGGCCAGACGGGCGGTCATTTTGGTGCTGGCCTGGGCGTTGTCGAGCTGACTATTGCCTTGCACTACGTTTATAACACTCCTGAGGATCGCCTGGTGTGGGATGTTGGCCATCAGACCTATCCCCACAAAATCCTCACTTCGCGCCGCGAGCGCATGAGTTCCATCCGCCAGGGGGGCGGGCTTTCGGGCTTCCCCAAGCGCGATGAAAGTGCCTATGACACCTTTGGCGTCGGTCATTCCAGTACCTCCATCAGCGCCGCCCAGGGTATGGCCCTGGGGGCGCAGATGGCGGGCAGTGAGCGCAAATGTGCGGCCATTATTGGCGATGGCGCCATGACGGCGGGCATGGCGTTTGAAGCCTTGAATCATGCGGCCCACTGTGAAACCGATATGCTGGTGGTGCTCAACGATAACAATATGTCGATTTCGCCCAATGTCGGCGGTTTATCGACCTATCTCTCCAAAATCTGGGCGAGCAAGTTCTACAATTCCCTGCGCGAGGGTAGTAAGCAGGTGCTGGGCAAGATCCCACCTGCCTGGGAATTCGCGCGCCGCACCGAGGAGCATTTCAAGGGGTTTATGTCTCCCGGCACCCTGTTCGAGGAGATGGGTTTTAACTATGTCGGGCCGGTCAACGGCCACGATCTGGGCGATCTGGTTCGCTGCCTGCGCAATCTGCGCGAGATCAAGGGTCCAAAACTACTGCATATCATCACCCAGAAAGGCAAAGGCTTTGAGCCTGCCGAGCTGGACCCGGTGGGTTATCATGCGCTCAATAAAATCGAACCTAAAGATGCCGTTGAGCCAGCGCAGAAAAAAGGCCCCAAGTTCCAGCAGGTGTTTGGCGATTGGCTGTGTGATATGGCGGTCCAGGATCCGCGCCTGATCGGCATAACCCCCGCCATGTGCGAAGGTTCGGGTATGGTGGATTTCGCCGCGAAATTTCCCCAGCGTTTTTACGATGTAGCCATTGCCGAGCAGCATGCGGTAACTCTGGCGGCGGGTATGGCTTGCGAAGGGCAGAAGCCGGTGGTGGCGATTTACTCTACCTTCCTGCAGCGCGCCTATGATCAACTGATTCACGACGTCGCCCTGCAAAATCTCGATGTGACCTTCGCCATAGACCGCGCCGGTCTGGTGGGCGAGGACGGCCCCACGCACGCCGGCAGTTTCGATCTGAGTTTTATGCGCTGTATCCCCAATATGCTGATAGCGGTGCCCAGCGACGAAAATGAGTGTCGGCAATTGCTTTATACCGCCTATCAATATCCGGGCCCGGCTGCGGTGCGCTACCCGCGCGGCACCGGTTCAGGTGTTACCATCGAAAAGGCTATGACCGCGCTGCCGATAGGCAAGGGTGTGGTCAAAAAATCCGGCGAAAAAGTGGCCATCCTCTGTTTCGGTACCCTGCTCAATAATGCACAGCTCGCCGCCGTGCAGCTGAATGCCAGTCTCTGCGATATGCGTTTTGTCAAACCCCTGGATACTGAGTTGATTGACCGGATGGCCAGCAGTCACAGTCTGCTTGTTACCCTGGAGGAAAATGCCATAGCCGGAGGTGCGGGTTCTGCCGTGAGTGAATACCTGTCCAGCCAAGGCAGCGCGGTTGCTGTGCTGCATTTGGGGCTCAGGGATACCTTTGTCGAGCATGCCAGTCACAGCCAGCAATTGGCGGAACAGGGGCTGGATGCTGAGGGGATTGCCAAGGCTATATCCCAGCGATTGGCTCTACTGAGCCTCTAATTCAGGTTTGCACCCGAAGTGGTATCGAGTGCGAAGATAGTCGGTTTGCCAGTCGCTTGCTGGATATAGAATTCGTAGGGAATAACGGCCTTGAGCGACGTATCGCGCAGGCCATTCTCCAATAGGTAGAGTTTGTACTCCTCATTAAAATAAGGTTTGGCCGGTGCCTGTAACAGTGCCCGCCTCACCACCGCAGGCCCGCCTTCAAGGGTCTCCCCTGAACGACAGTGCACCGCCAGGTGAATGCGATAGAGTTCTGCGTCGGGCAGTTCTATGGTGGCCGCGCTGGTATTGTGGGTCATGGAAATCCATTTCGACTTGTCGATCGACGGGTAATGGAACTCCATACCGTTCACATGGGCAATAATTTGCAAATCCAGCTCTGGATTGGCGGGCAGCAACTCGATGGCCTTCAGCCTCATAAAGACGGAGCCCTCGCCCTCGCTGGGTTGGGGAATGGCTGGGCTGGGTTTGGGCTCTTTACTGCCAAGTTGCAAGCTTGCCGCAACCATGGCTGCCAGGGCAATAGCCAGTGCTGCGGCGACTATGGGATAGGCATAGATCCAGGCAGCTATCTCATTTAAGGTTTGCAAATTATTCCCCCCATGAACATTCCCATTCCTTTGCTGCAGCTTACCAAGGCAGTTTCTCGCCGTTGGAGTGCCAGAAACTACCGGTATTGGCCAGGTTCAGTGCGGCAATTCGCTGGCTCAACCGCCTGGCGGATTCTTCCGCAGTAATATCGCCGCCAAAATTGACCATGGCTGTCTGTACATAGCCAGGGTGCAGTATGGCTACTGCTATACCGCGCGGCTTTAAATCTATGCTCAAGGATACGGCGGCGGCATTGAGTGCCGCCTTCGACATGCGGTAGCCGTAGTAGCCGCCAGAGCCATTGTCGGCAATCGAGCCCATGCGGCTGGTGATAAAGGCAATTTTGGCCTTGTCGGCCAGACGTTTCAACAGCGCTTCTGTAACCCGGATGGGGGCCTCGGCATTGACCAGGAATTGCTCAGTGATATTGCCGGTATCCAACTGGCCCAAATTATCGTGTTTTAGGATACCGGCATTGTTAATCAGCAGATCAATACTATAGTTTGCCAGGAGTTCCGGGAGTCGATTGACGCTTGCGCTGTCGCTGACATCGATGTCTTCTATAACCTTGGTGGCGCTGGCGAGCAGTTCTGGCGAGGCCTTGCGGCACAAGCCTATAACCTGCCAGCCCTGTGCTATGTATTCCTTGCAAAGGGCCAGGCCTATACCTCGGTTTGCGCCTGTGATAACAACTGTGTTCATAGCGTGAATCTCGTGTAAGGGGGCCAGTGCCGACTTAGTCGAATGCTAAGCTAGAGCATAGCCCGTGTTTGGGATTATGGAGTGGCTTTACAGTCACACTGTGATCTCGACCAAAGAAACGCTGACAAAATGCCGGGTCAATTGCGTCGCGGTAGAGAAACGGGCAGAATTCGCCAGCCGTAACGATTTAATATGGCCCCACTACACTCAACAACATTCTAATAAGTAATTGATCATGTCGAAAAAACCTCAGCATTTTCTGGCCAGTGTGTATCAGTACCTGTTGAAAAATCTGGCCAGTGTGTATCAGCACCTGTTGAAAAATCTGGTCAGTGTGTATCAGTATCTGTTGAAAAACATCTACCCGCTGATTTTACTGGTCTGCTCCTTTGCGATCTACTTTACCTACTATGGCAGCCCCAAGGCCATGTTCTGGGATGAGAACTATCATATTGCTTCGGCGCAAAAACATATTGATGGCGTCATGTATATGGAGCCCCATCCGCCCCTGGGTAAAATGTTGATGGCGCTGGCGGAGGTTGCCTTTGGCGATAACAAGCATATCGACAAGCAGAAATTTGACTCGACGGATTATCTCAAGGGCGATGATGTCTCACCGGAGATGAACTATACCGGTTTCCGCTGGCCATCCGTGGTTCTGATGGCGATATCCGTTCTGTTTTTCTACGGCATTATTCGCCGTATCACCAAACAGCCATTAATTGCCTTGGCATTCAGCAGCCTGATTATTTTCGATAACGCCCTGGTGGTGCACACCCGCGCAGCCCACCTCGATGGAATCCAGCTATTTTTTATGCTGGCTGAGATCTACTGCTTCGTGCGCCTGCTCACCAGCGGCAAACCCATACTGCTGAGGCACTATGCGCTCCTGGGGGTGTTGATTGGCTTTGCCATCAGCGTCAAGGCGACGGGTGCTATAGAATTCCTATTGCTGGCGATGCTGTTCCTGGTCGATCAATGGCAAAATATTAAACATTTTGATCCCCTCGCCCTGGCCAAGCGTCTGCTGTTGAGTGTTCCCGCAGGCGTTGCTCCGGCGGCTCTGATTTTCCTCAGTGTTTTCTATATCCATATAGGCATGGGAACCAAGGTTATGCCCGATCGCACCTACAAGGCATCGCCGCAATATCTGGAAGCCATACGCGCAGGCAACACCTGGAGCCTGAGTACCTTTACCATTGGCCTGGCCGATAACCTGCGCTATATGAGCGAGTACGCCGATGGCGTGCCCAGGCTGGATGAGTGCAAACCCGATGAAAATGGCAGTTTTGCGCTGGATTGGATTTTGGGTAAAAAATCCATTAACTACCGCCGCGATTCCAATACCATCGATGGCCAGGTGATTACCCGCTATATCACCATTGTGGTGAATCCGGTGGTATGGTTCTCGGCTTTTGTCGGTATCCTGTTCAGTCTCGGCCTGATTATGAGCAAATTTGTCTATGGCCAGCAGGAAAAGGATACACCGCTATTTTACTGGATATGCGCGTTTACCTCCCTGTATGTGGCCTATATGTTGGCGATACTGCAGATTGAGCGGGTAATGTATATCTATCACTACTTAATACCCCTGGTGTTTGCTCTGATTAATCTTGCGCTGATCTTCAGTTATGTTTATCGCGAGGAGATTCTCCAGAACAATAGGCATATGTGGATCAATCTGGGCATTTTTGTCGCCTTGGTCATAGCGGTATTTGCGTTCTTTTCGCCACTCACTTATGGGCTGCCACTGAATGAGGAACAATTTGAATTGCGCAACTGGTTTGCTTTCTGGAAATTGCAGGTGGCTTGATAATGATTAATAATTTTTTCAATAAAAACGTAATTTTTTCCATAGTCTTATTGGCAGTGGTGGGGGCGATCGTTAATAAGGTCACGCCCCCTTATGTTCCCCATGTGTTCAATATGACTATCAGTAAAAACAAGACCAGCATTGCTGATATCTATCAGTCGCGCGATATTGCCGCCACTAAAACAGTGTGGATTGACCGTATTGATCTCACCGAAAAAAATCGCTTTCGCCATCCCAAGCTGGGCGATCTTGGCTTCGGCACGGATTTCTTTGTCGATATAGAAGCGCCCTTTACGGTGAAAGTGGAGGGTAGCTATGTATTTTATATTGGCAGTGATGATGGCTTCAGTTTTAGTGTCGACGGCAAGAAAATCTGCGACTGGACTCGCGACCGTCCCCTCACCACCGATTCCTGCCACATCCGCCTAAAGCCGGGCGAGCACAGCTTCAAGCTGAGCTATTTCCAGGGCTTTGGCAATTCCGGTTTGATTATGAGCTACGCCAATACCAGCAGTGACTCGCAATACCTGGCCGGGCAGGATTCGAAGTTTATTAGCTTTTAAGCTGGCGCAATCTACCGAGCCGATTTGGCTCGGCAGGAAAGGCCTGTGAGTATCCTCATGGGCCTTTTGCTTTTCTTGGCCCACCCCTAACCCTATTTCTGCAATAAACCCTTGTTAAGCTGTCGAACGCCGCTTTGGCATTTAAGTTGAATAGGTTTAACCAGTGCTTATTTCTCAGGCTAAAGACGATTTTTGGGCACAAAAAACATACAGAAATGGATTGTTTTACGCCATTGTGCACTTTTTTAATGCTTTTGGAATTAGAATGCATCACATATGCGAATATCGAATATTGCCCAGGCTGTTTGATGTTCATATCACACTTTGTCAGGTCACTAACAAGAAACATTCCTATGAAAATCCCCTATCTCTTATTCTCAGCTTTTCTCTTTCTAGCGAGCAATGTCACCCAAGCTGACTGGTTTCTGCGCGGCACCCATAACAACTGGGGTGCAACCCAGATGGTGGCGGGGGGCACCAATACGGTACAGGTTGTCAATGTAGTATTTACCGCAGCGGGCAGTATCAAGTTCGACCGTTTTGGTGACTGGAAAGAGAGTTATGGTGTCGGGGGATTGAATGGCAGCAATATTCCGGTGGCTGCGGGAACCTGGACTATCAAATTTTACACAGATACGAAAAACTGGAGTCTGGTAAAGGCATCGTCTTCTGTTGCCATAAGTTCCAGCAGGGCCAGTTCCTCGCTAAGCAGTTCGCTGAAATCCAGTTCAGTGCAAGCCAGTTCAGTGCAGTCCAGCTCGGCGATCTCCAGTGTGTCAGGCACCCAATACCACCTGCGCGGTACCCACAACGGTTGGGTCGAAGGTGATTTATTCAGCGATGTTCCCGGCTCCACAACGGACCTGATTATATGCCGCAATTTCCTGGCGGCTACTGGTGGTGCGCGCTTCAAAGTTGATCCCAATGGTGGCTGGGGAGCGGATTCTTTCCCCGCAGCGGATATGCCCGCCAATGGTTGGACCAGAATCATTATCAGCCGCAACCCCAAGGGTATAAAAACAGTGGCTACCAAGCTCGCTGAAAATTGCGGAGTTGCCGCCTCTTCTTCCAGCAGCCTCTCGGCCAGTTCCGTGTTTGTCAGCAGCTCAATCAGCTCTAGTGTTGCCAGTTCATCCCTGCTCAGCTCTTCGGTAGTCAGTTCGTCTATTCAGGCTTCCAGCAGCAGTTCACTGATCAGCTCTTCCAGTCCACATTCCTCAAGCCAAAGCTCCTTAATATCCAGCAGCGCCAAAAGCTCTTCCAGCGCCATTGCACTGGACGATTTCCGTGCACGCACCACCTACTTTCTATTTGTCGATCGCTTTGCCAATGGCGATACCAGCAACGATAAGGGCAATAATCCGCTGACTGCAACCACGGCAAGGGCCAGCGGTGGCTTGAGCGATTGGATGAAATATTTTGGCGGCGACATTGCCGGTCTGATCAGCAAACTTGATTATCTCCAGTCCCTGGGCATCACCGCTATCTGGGTAACACCCCTGGTCGACAATATTGATGCCCTGGGTGCCGCTCAGAATGGCGCCTACCACGGTTATTCTGGGCGTGACTTTTATTCCGTTGATGAGCATTTGGGTGACTGGGCGCTGGTGGACGAATTAAACGCGCAGATGGAGGCGCGCGGTATGAAGTTGATCCTGGATATTGCCCTTAACCATTCCAACCCCATGGATTCCGCAGAGTTTGGCACCTTGTTAAAGGAGGGGGCGTTTATCACTGACTTTGCCGGTGGCAAAAATACCTGGTATCACAACAACGGTGCCATTACCGATTGTGGTGATCAAAACCCCAATACCACCTGCGCAGATGAGTGGAATACCACCTGGAATGTCCGTAATAAAACCCTCTATACCCTGGCGGATTTTATCCAGGGCACCAACCAGAACAGTGTGGCTGATAACTATCTGATAGGCGCGGCCCTGAAATGGATGGACCACGGTGTCGATGGTTTCCGTATTGATGCTATCAAACATATCGAGCCAAGCTTTATCAGTCGTTTTTCTGCCGCTGTGCGCGCGAAGAAGCCTGACGCTTATATTTTTGGCGAGTGGTATGGCGCCGGTGCCAACAATACGGCTTCTATGACTTTCCTCAATGAAAGGCGCGGGTCCGAGCTGTTGGATTTCAACTTGCGCGATAATATCGAAAGGACCATAGCGGGTGGGCAAACCATGACGGATTTGCACAACCATATTGCCTCGCGCCCAGCCAAGATGAATAACAATGAAGATCTGCAATCCATCTTCCTTGATAACCACGATTCAACCCGCACCAGCGTCTACCTGCAAAGCACGGGCAATACCACTGGCGGCCAGGGCAAGGGGATGAGCAAGGCCTTTGCCGAGGCGCGCCAGAACCTGGGTATGGCGCTGGTCATGACCCTGCCGGGTATACCGACTATCTACTATGGCAGCGAGCAGAATACCACCTGGTTTACCAGTAATGCCAAGGGATTCGTGGGCGACGATCCCTACAATCGCGAACCCATGCCCTCCTTCAGCCAGACCAGTCCGGCCTTCAAGATGATCAGCGCGTTGGCCAGCCTGCGCCAGCAGAGCCCGGCGATTCAGCGCGGCACCTATAGCCAGCGCTGGGTGAATAGCGATGTGCTGGTCTTCCAGCGTCAGGAGGGAGCAGATTGCGCAGTTATAGCCATCAATCGTGGTGCGCAGACCTCTATAGATGTCAACAACCTTTGCCTGGCGTCGGGCGTCTATACCAGTTGGGTCGGCAGCGATATTGTGAGCGTATCCGCAGGTTCGGCGACTCGCTTTAACCTATCGCAAAATGAAGTGGTGGTGCTGCATTAAGCGGTTTGATTGGCGGTGCCTCCCTCTTTCAGTGTCAAGAAATAGGTAAATAGGGAGGCTCAAGTGTCAAGATGCGTACGGGCTCTACTTATTTGAAAAAGGAATAATAAATTAGATTGACAGTACGCAAAAAAAGGATTTAGATGCCGTTTTTTTGAACGATAGTAGCCAGTCTACCGCTGTTTGGTGGGGTGGAGTGAACATTAGTACACCTTAAATTAATAGGACAATCATGGACAATATCAATATGTACTCACTCAGGGCGTTATCCGTAGCGGTGCTCGCTTTAGCATTGAGCGCCTGCGGTGGTGGCGGTGGCAGTAAATCGGCGCCGGTCAATAAAACCCCGGCCAGCTCCTCGGTGGCGGCATCTAGCCAGTCTTCAAAAAGCTCGGTGGGGGTTGCCATCAGCCAGGCTTCCGTTGCGCCTGTTAGTTCAAGCGTCGCGGCTGTCTCTTCATCGCTCGCTTCATTGGCCAATAGCAGTGCCAGCCTAGCGTTGAGTTCTGCGGTAGCCGCCTCTGAGGCAGCACCCAGTTCAAGTTCTGTATCCAGTGAGATTGTCATACCGCCTGCCAGCAGCTCTTCTGCGGTAGTTGTCAGCTCTTCTGAGGTAACTGTCAGCTCCTCGTTGGTCAGCTCTTCTGTGGTAGCTGTCAGCTCTTCGTTGGTCAGCTCCTCGGTGGTCAGCTCCAGTCTCAGCAGTCTGTCCAGTTCCAAGTCATCTGCTAGCAGTGTCTCTTCAAGTACAGCCTCTGTTTCCAGCTCCAGTAAGACTTCATCCTCTGCCAGCTCAGTGGTACCCAAGAAAGGTTACCACCTGCGTGGAACCCAGACTGACCCCAACTTTATCGTCAACGACATGATGGAAGCGGTCGCCGGCTCAGCCAATACTTTTGAAATCTGCCGCAAATTCGACGCTGAGCCTGAAGGACAGCCACGCTTCAAAATAGACCTGGATGGCACTTGGGCCAAGTCCTGGCCTACCGAGGATAAAGTGGTAAAAGTAGGTTGGGTAAAAATATCCTTCAACAACCAAACCAATGTGATCACTGTAAAAGAGAACCAATTGGAAAACTGTGCTGCGCCGAAGAAAGGTTACCATCTGCGTGGAACCCAGACTGACCCCAACTTTATCGTCAACGATATGATGGAAGCCGTTGCCGGTTCAGCCAATAATTTTGAAATCTGCCGCAAGTTCGATGCAGAAACGGCGCCGGCACAACCGCGCTTTAAAATAGACCTGGATGGCACTTGGACCAAGTCCTGGCCGGCCGAGGATAAAGTGGTAAAAGTGGGTTGGGTAAAAATTGCCTTCAATAACCAAACCAATGCGATCACTGTAAAAGAAAATCAAGCGGAAAATTGCGGTGGTGTTTCCAGCTCAAGCAATAACAGCTCCTCTGCGAGCAGTGTTTCATCGGTTGCGATTAAGAGCTCGGAGCCAAGTGTATCTTCCAAGTCATCGACCAGCACTTCTTCTGCGGTGAGTTCTTCTGCTGAAGCCGTTGCCCACGATTTCCGCGGCCGCACCGCCTATTTTGTGATGCTCGACCGTTTTGTCGATGGTGATCTCACCAACAATACCGGCGTTTCCACCAGCAAAGCTACTGGCAACCTTGCCGAATGGAAAAAATATTGGGGCGGCGATATAGATGGCCTTATTGCAAAACTTCCCTACCTGAAGTCTCTCGGCGTGTCGGCAGTGGTTGTCAGTTCATTGGTTGATAACACCGCTACTGGCTATCAAGGCTACTGGGCTCGCGATTTCTACGCAGTGGACGAGCACCTGGCAAGCGATATCAGCAAAGTTAAAAAGCTCGATGAGGAAATGGAAAAGCTGGGCATGAAGCTGGTGATGGAAATCACCCTCAACAATACCAGCAGTGAAACTGGCGAAGTGGGCAAGCTCTGGAAGGATAAAGCCCCTGTTATCTCTGACTTTGCCAATGGTGTCAATGATGGTTGGTATCACAATAATGGCTCCATAGGCGTAGATGGTTGTGCCACTCAAGTCCTGTGTGATGCGGCCTGGAATGATCCTTTGGTTTACCTCACCAAGAGCGTTGGCGGTCGTCCCGACTTTATCCAAGGTAAAACCAGCAATAGCATTGCCGATGAATATTTGATTGGTGCGGCCAAATTTTGGTTGGAGAATGGTGTTGATGGTTTCCGTATCCACTCCACCAAGTTTATTGAGCCAGCCTTCGTCAATCGCTTCAGTGCCGCGGTGCGTGAAGAGAAAGCCGATGCCTATATCTTTGGTGATTGGCCTGATTCCGACACGGCCGATCTGACTTCTGCTGCAACCTTTGTTAAGGCGCGTCGCGGTTCCGAACTGATGGATAATGCTCTGCGCAACAATATTGAAGCGGCCATTGTCGGCGATAAAACCATGAACGCCTTGAGCGCTCATATTCAATCGCGCTCTGCGTCATTGGCGGGCAAGGAAAATCTGCAGGCCATCTATCTCGACAACAACAACGATAGCCGCACCAGCGTGGTACTGCGTGCTGCAACCACCAAAACCACCAGTCGCGGTCCAGGCAAAGGCATGGGCAAGGCTAGTGCGGATGCTCGTCAAAATATGGGCGTAGCCCTGGTGATGACCTTGCCAGGTGTCCCTGTGATTTACTACGGCACCGAGCAAAACACTGCTGTATTTGACGAGAGTTCAGGCATTGTGGGCGGTGAACCCTACAACCGTGAATTGATCACCTTTGACACTGCAGGTTCGTCATTCAAACTGATCAAGGCCTTGGCTGATCTGCGCAAAAACAGCCTTGCTGTTCAGCAGGGTGGCTATGAAGAGCGCTGGGTCAGTAATGATGTGCTGGTGTACCAGCGCGAAACTGCCGATGGCAAAGACTGTGCGGTAGTGGCTATCAATCGCGGTGCAAAAATCACTGTTCCAGTGAAAAAACTGTGCTTGGCACCAGCTACCTACACCAACCTTTTAGCTGCGGATAAGGTTGTAGTTGCCAATGGTGAAGCCGAGATTACCTTGGATGTAAACCAGGTGTTGGTGTTGCACTAAGCGCAATAGCAGTTGTCCGTTATAAATTAAGTTGACGGTTTTTGTTTAAGCCAGCTCCCACAAGGTGCTGGCTTTTTCTATAGATATGCACTCGATTTTTATGTTTATACATAAGTATGACCTGAATCGTTATCGATGCTTGCGAATTGCGCAGCCAGTCGCTTCAGGCTCTACAAATAATTAGCCGCGGTAGAGCTTAAGGTTTAATTAAATCTTGTAAATGAGCTTTTGTGACAGCAAAGTAACTTCAATCATTTTTTAGGCGAAAGAGCAAACTTTTCGCCTCGCGATAGAGACGGAAAATCCGGGACTCATGGTTCGCTTCTAATAACTCCTACCAGTAAGCACATTAAATCTTTTGGGATTTTTGAGGGAGTATATGCATTTGTGTTGTTATTTTTTTCAAAATGCTACTTTGCAGATAGGCTAAAAAAACTAGCAATTCATATTCCTATATAAAGATTGGCGACGGAGTGGCGAATGAAATACCTATTGATCGTTTTGTTGATGGCCTTACTTCCTTCCTGTTCAATGGATAAAAACACCAGTTTTTCATATAGTGGAATATTTAAAATATCCTATCCTCAAAGTTTGCTCTCAGGTTCAACTGTCTTTTCGGCGGATGGGCTTACCCTTAAAACCCGAGAGGGGAAATCAGTTTCTGGGCTAATAATATCCAGCCAGAGTGATAATCTACCAACAGATTTTGATATGCGCTCTTATCCTGAAATTATTTTAGGTATGAAAGAGTATTTGGGTTCTGATACAGCAATTCGAGAAAAATTTGCAAATTCAAAAAGGGTGTTTAATGAAACCTATGATTTGAGTGATCTTGCAGTTCAAAATAGAGAAGGTGTCACGCGATATGGAGCCTGTAAAGAAAATAGTTGTTTGGGATTTGTTGTTAAAAACTCATTTTCTGAACATGTTCTTATCATTTATTCTGAAGGATTCGATAAGGTGACGTTTCTAAAAATGCTAAATGGAAGTGTGTCTGTTAAGTAGAGAGGAAAAAGAATATCTATATCAGATAATATCAGCAGTTATTGGTGATGGCTTAGAACGTGTGATTTACATTTATCCGTTCAAATAATGTTAATAGATATCTTGATTCTTATAAGTGTACGCTCAGCACCTGATTGTAGAATTTTCTAGAAATGTCTCGATTCTGGGGGCCTAATGAAAATTATTTAAACGCAAGTTAGCAGTTGCCAATAGTGAAGCCAGCATCATCCTGGAAAAAGCCAAGAGTTGGCATTGCATTAAGCGCAATAGCAGTAACCTTAAAACGGGCGCCTTTATAGGCGCCCGTTTTTATTGTGGGACGAAATTGCTCTTAATTGGTGGTGATTTTTTGTGTTGATTTGGTATAACGCAGCTAAACTAAAGGCTAAAACAATCTTGAAGTTCCTCCAGTCGCGGCCGATTACTGGGTATAGCCCTGGTCTTATCGGTGGCAATTCTCTATTTGCGAAAATGCAAAGGTGCAATATGAATATCTCCTCGTTAACGCCGGGGTCGTCTAAGGCTCCAGTGACCAATACGGTTAGCAGTGATGTTTCCCAGGCATCGTCCAAAGAGCTTGATAAGGTCAGGTCGCTCTCGCTCACTGATAAGGGAGTGGATAGCAGCTCCCAGGAAAGCTTACAGGAACGGCGCCAGGCCGCCCTGAGTCTTGTCGACCGCACCCTGACGGCCGCTTATGAAAAGATAAGCTCACGCAGCAAGGCGGGTGTTGAGGCCTACAAAAATGTTGAACCTCTGACTCCTGCCAAGGTGGCGGGCAATATTCTCGGTTTTATAGAGCGCCGTCTGCAGATGGACGCTGCTGAAGGGGCTTCCCAGGAGCAGTTGCAGTCGCGCCTGGAGGCCGGGTTGGCGGGCTTTAACAAGGGCTTTGCCGAGGCCAGTGAACAATTGAAGGCGTTGAATATGCTATCTCCGGAGATAGCAGCTGATATCGGTGAGACCAAGGATCTGGTGCTTAAGGGCATAGATGATTTACGCTCCAAATTTATCAAGGCTACTGAGCCTGGCACCGAGCAGGTTAAAGTGACTTCTGGGACGCAGCCAACTGTTACCGATCAGCCAGCGGCAGCAAGCCTGCCCGCCGCTCCAGCCATTAAGTCTACAGCGGGAAAGACCCCCAATAGTGTACAGCTACCGGGACTCTTCTCTGGCGTGGGAGCCAATAAGGCGCCAGGTTCTGGCAATTATAACTATGCCAGTGCCAGCGAGTTCAGTTTTGAGCTGATAACTGCCGAAGGCGATAAGGTGACTATCAAGGCTTCGGCCAGCATGGGCATAAGCGGCCAAACCACGGCCAAGGGCTATGATGTGGGGATGAGTTCCAGTCAGTCCATGTCATTGTCGGTGGATGGCGATCTGAGTGATGAAGAACTCAAGGCTATCAATGACTTGATCGGCCGGGTGGACAAGCTGGCCGGGCAGTTTTTCGCGGGCAACCTGGACGACGCCTTCAACCAGGCGGTGAGCCTGGGTTACGACAAATCGCAAATTGGCAGCTTTGCTCTGCAGTTGGCCCAGGTTGAAATCGAAATAGTGGATGAGCCCGAGGAAGCCATCGAGGTCAAGCAGGAGAAAGCGCTGCAGCAAGACCCTACCGCACTGTCGACACTCTCTGGCCAACTGTATCCCCTGGGCGGCTTTATCCAGTATTTGCTGGATACCCTGGATCTCGCCTCCATGTTTGACGATCCCGAAGGTCTGCTCAGCGATATCAGCAAAAAAATGGTGGGCGAGGACGATGATGCCAGTGTGCAAGGCGAGCGCTTTGACGATTTTATCCAGCAGTTGCTTGAGCTGGATCTACAGCGCGATGTCGATGATAGCGAGGAAATCACCGCTCCAGCCTAACGGGTTGTGCGCGCCTGATCTTCGGCTAGAATTAATACAGGGATAACTGTGGGCTGAAAATGCTTGTCTTTATCTCTGTTAGCTTTTCGCGAATATCGCTTGTAATTTCAATCTGCAGTACAACTTGCTGGAGAAATATCATGAGCAAATCCCACGATAGCAAAAAAGAAACGAAGAAGCCTGCGGTAAAAACCATGAAAGAAAAGCACGACGCTAAAAAAGCCAAGAAAACGGAGAAGTCGCGCTTAGAGCTTTAATAAGATCAATGTAGTTTTATAAAAAAAGGGCGCTATGCAATAGCGCCCTTTTGTTTTGTCGACTCTGCACTCAGTTTTTCACGCAATCGACAAAGTAGCCTTTTTTGCCATCCACCTCGCGTTTAACCAGGCCGTGTACATCCGTTTCAAAACCTGGGAACTTCTCATTGAAGTCGCGCGCGAATTTCAAATAGTCGACGATGGTTTTGTTAAAGCGCTCGCCGGGAATCAGCAGCGGGATGCCGGGCGGATAAGGCGTTAACAAAATGGACGTAATGCGACCTTCCAACTCATCGATCGGCACCCTTTCAATTTCGCGGTGCGCCATTTTCGCAAAGGCATCAGAGGGTTTCATTGCCGGTTGCATATCCGATAGGTACATTTCGGTGGTCAGGCGCGCTACGTCATAGGCTTTATAGAAATCGTGAATCTGCTGGCACAGATCGCGCAGGCCCATGCGCTCGTAGCGCGGATTGGCCTGGGCAAACTCCGGCATGATTCGCCACATCGGCTGGTTCTTGTCGTAGTCATCCTTGAATTGCTGCAATGCAGTCAGCAGGGTATTCCAGCGGCCTTTGGTGATGCCTATGGTGAACATGATAAAGAAGGAGTAGAGGCCGCACTTCTCAATGATTACGCCATTTTCAGCAAGATATTTTGTTACTATAGATGCGGGAATACCGCTCTCGCTGAATTGGCCATTCACCGACAAACCGGGATTGACAATCGTGGCCTTGATCGGATCAAGCATATTGAAATTGGCTGCAAGCTTGCCGAAGCCGTGCCAGTTGTCATCGCTGCGCAGCACCCAATCATCGCGAGTGCCTACACCATCCTCGGCGAATTCATCGGGCCCCCACACTTGGAACCACCAATCCTGGCCCCATTCTTCGTCGACTTTTTTCATGGCACGGCGGAAATCCAGCGCTTCAAGAATCGACTCTTCTACCAGCGCATGGCCACCGGGTGCCTCCATCATGGCCGCAGCTATATCGCAGGAGGCAATAATTGAATATTGCGGCGAGGTTGAGGTGTGCATCAGGTAGGCTTCATTGAAGGCATCCTGGTCGAGCTTTACTTTTTCGGATTCGCGCACCAGCACCTGCGAAGCCTGTGACAGGCCAGCCAATAATTTGTGGGTGGACTGGGTGGAGAAAATCATCGATTCCTTTGCGCGCGGGCGATCTTTGCCAATCGCGTGCATATCTTTATAGAACTCGTGGAAAGTGGCATGGGGCAGCCAGGCTTCATCGAAATGGAGTGTATCAATTTTTCCATCCAGCATATCTTTCAAGGTCTCTACGTTGTAGAGCACACCATCATACGTAGATTGAGTGATGGTGAGGATACGCGGCTTTTTGTTTTTGGCTTCACGCGCAAAAGGGTTAGCATCGATTTTTTTCTGGATGCTCTCCATGCTGAACTCTTCCAGCGGAATTGGGCCGATAATGCCGAAGTGATTGCGGGTAGGCATCAGGAATACCGGAATCGCACCGCACATAATGATCGAGTGCAAAATGGATTTATGGCAGTTGCGATCAACCACCACAATATCACCCGGGGCTACAGTGGAGTGCCACACCATTTTGTTGGAGGTGGATGTACCGTTAGTCACAAAGTAGCAGTGATCTGCGTTGAAAATACGCGCGGCATTGCGCTCTGAGGCCGCTATGGGGCCGGTGTGGTCGAGCAGTTGGCCCAGCTCTTCCACGGCGTTGCAGACATCGGCGCGCAGCATGCGCTCGCCGAAGAACTGGTGGAACATCTGGCCGATAGGCGACTTCAAAAAGGCCACGCCGCCGGAATGGCCGGGGCAGTGCCAGGAATAGGAGCCGTCCTGCGCGTAGTGCACCAGGGCGCGGAAAAACGGCGGCGCCAGGCCATCGAGATAGGATTTGGCCTCGCGAATAATATGGCGAGCCACAAACTCCGGTGTATCTTCGAACATATGGATGAAGCCGTGCAGCTCGCGCAGTATATCGTTGGGGATATGGCGCGAGGTGCGGGTTTCGCCGTAGAGATAAATGGGGATATCCGCGTTCTTGTAGCGAATCTCTTCCACAAAGGCGCGCAGCGCCTTGAGCGCGTGATCGGTCTCCTCTTGCGAGCCTGTGCCGAACTCTTCATCGTCAATAGACAGAATAAATGCGGAGGCGCGCGATTGCTGCTGCGCAAACTGCGATAGATCGCCGTAGCTGGTCACTCCCAGCACCTCCATCCCCTCCTTCTCCATAGCATCGGCAAGGGCGCGTATACCCAGGCCAGAGGTGTTTTCGGAGCGGAAGTCTTCATCGATAATGACTATGGGAAAACGAAATTTCATTGAGGTCTCCAGAGAGAATTAAACCAGTCAGTACAGCCCAGTTAAGTAAAGCCCAGCAGGCTGCTCTTGTATTCAAAGGCTATAACGCCAGCGGCAGTTTGGGCACAGCATCAATCGCAAAAGCGGATTTTCGCAGAATTGAGCGAAATATGTGAAAAAAATAGTGCCTAAATGGCATTTGGAGCAAATTAATTGGCTGCCAGGGGTCAATTAATGTCCAATCCGGCTTTGATAACACTTAACCCCCGCGCATTTACAGGGTGGAGCTAGCTGGATGGGGCAATTTTTCCTGATTTTTGTGACAATTTAAGACCCTTTGAGTTTCACTCTTCGCTATCCCGAACTGCTTGCGCCTGGAAAACTTATAGGCCTAGATCGCTCAGGCCGGGATGTGCCTCCGGTCGCGGACCCAGTGGCCAGTGAAACTGTCGCTCATGTTCGGCAATGGCCAGATCATTGATGCTGGCAAAGCGGCGGTGCATTAACCCTTCTTCAGTAAACTCCCAGTTCTCATTGCCGTAAGAGCGAAACCATTGCCCGCTGTCCTTGCGCCACTCATAGGCAAAGCGCACGGCTATGCGATTGTCGCTGAATGCCCAGAGTTCCTTGATTAAGCGATACTCCTGTTCTGTGGCCCACTTGCGGGTGAGGAACTCCACAATTTGCGCGCGCCCTTGCGGAAATTCGCTGCGATTGCGCCATTGGCTGTCAACTGTGTAGGCGAGAGATACTTTGGCGGGATCGCGTTGGTTCCAGGCGTTTTCGGCGGCGCGTACTTTTTGGTGTGCGGTGATAAGTGTAAACGGTGGAAAGGGTGGCCTGGCCTCTGAAGTTATCATTCACACATCTCCATGGTGGATTGGAAACAGGTTTAAAGGGCGCCTCTGAAAAATTACCTGTGTTGCCTGACTCGCCAACATTTTTCAGGGGCGGGCTGGGTGAGCTTAGTAAGCCGCCCGAGAAAATGTCACATCAAATAACGTCGAGGCCAGTCAGTAGGGATCCGCTTTTGAATTGACGCCAGATGTGTGTCACGATTAGCCCCATTGGATAGGCTTCTGGCGTCACCTCCTGTGCAATTATGGGGTAGATGGTCTTGCGTTAGTTGAATTCGACGTACTTGGAAATGTACAACATGCATAAGAAAAAATCTGTATTTTCTCGCAATCTCTTGATCTCAATAGGCTTGTTTGCTGCGCTGGCACTGGTTTTTGTGTTGTATCTATTGGCGGAGAATCAGGTGAAGCACCGCCAGGCATTGCGCGCTCAGTCTCTGTCGCTGGCTGATGAGTTGCGCCAATCATCGGATGATCTCACCTATATGGCGCGTAACTTTGTAGTTGATGGCGATCCTGTTTATAAAAAATATTATCAGGATATCCTCGATATTCGCGACGGTAAAAAGCCGCGCCCGCAGGAGTACGCCAATACTTACTGGAAGCTGGTAGTGGCGCACAAGCTGACGCCCAGGTTAGGGAGTGGCGCTCCTGTCTCACTGCTGGAATTGCTGCGCGGTACCGGGGTGACACAGGTGGAGCTGAACAAGCTGGCGCAGGCCAAGGCCGCATCCGACTTGCTCGCGATTACTGAGTTGCGAGCCATGCAACTGGTTGAAACGGCGGTGGAGCCGCGCGATGAAAAGTCTAGCCTGGCGCGTGGTATGTTATTTGGCGAATCATACAACCAAGCCAAGGCAGCCATTGTCCAGCCGATCCATGAATTTACCCTGTTGCTGGATAGGCGGATGATAGGGGCTATCCAGTTCGCTGAAAACCTGGCCGCAGGCCTGTGCCTATTGTTGATCAGCATCGGCCTGGGGCTTGTCTATATGCTGTGGCGTACCAGCAAATCTTTGTACGCCGTCCTTGGCGGAACCCTCGATACGATTTACGCACATATTGTCAAAATTGGTCGTGGCGATTTTTCTTCGCTTAATACCATTGATGAATCGCTAAAAAATACGGTGCTGGGCTGGTTGGCGCAAACGCAGCAAAAATTGAATCTGTCCTACAGCGCCCAGGCGGATATGGAGGCTTCGCTGCGCGAAAGTGAATCGCGTTATCGTCGCATAGTGGAAACCGCTGAAGAAGGTATCTGGGCGATTGATGCCGATGCCAACACTTCGTTTGTCAATCCCAAAATGGCGGCACTTCTGGGTTACCGGGAAGAGGAAATGCTGGGGCGTCCCGTCACAGAATTTATGGATGCGGCTGGCAGAGCCATAGCGGCGCAAAATCTTGAGCGGCGACGCAAGGGAATCGCTGAGCAGCACGATTTTAAATTTATCCATAAGGATGGTTCTGATCGCTGGTGCCGTCTCTCCACTACGCCAGTATTCGATATCCACAATCAATATGCGGGTTCACTGTCGATGGTCACAGATATCACTGCCAGGCGGCAAACGGAGACGGCATTGCAAGAGGCCTATTTCTATACCCAGGCCGTCCTCGACAATATGGCCGACGGTGTAATGACCTTTAATTCCCAGGGTGAGATCGAATCCTTTAACAATTCGGCCACCAGCATTTTTGGTTATGGTTTCGATGAAGTGCTGGGAGCCAGTGTAACCATACTGGTGGACAGAGAGCGCGATGAGCAGGCCGATATCACCTTAAAGCAATTTATGGTTGCGGAGTTTACGCAATTAAATCTGAGTGGCCGGCGCAAGAATGGTAATGTTTTCCACATGAGCCTGGCGCTATCGGTACTGTCGCGCTCTGGGCGCACCACCTATGTCGGCGTGGTGCGCGATGTTACCCTGGAGCGCCAGCATATCGAAGAAGTGCATCGCCTGGCCTTTTACGATCCCCTCACCGAACTGCCCAATCGCCGTCTTCTGTCCGATCGCCTTGCACAATCCATTCTCACCGCTTCGCGCACGGGGCAGCACGGAGCACTGATGTTTCTCGACCTCGATCATTTCAAGCAATTGAACGATACCCTGGGGCACGATATCGGCGATGAGTTATTGCAGCAGGTGGCCATGCGCTTGCAGTCCTGCGTGCGCGATTGCGATACAGTGGCGCGCATGGGCGGCGATGAATTTGTGGTGTTGCTGGAGGCATTGAGCACTCATCCGATTGATGCGGCTTCGCAGACCGAGGCGATTGCCCATAAAATTTTGCGCGCACTGGGTCGCCCTTACCATTTATGTGAGCACACCCATATCAGCACGCCGAGCATCGGCATAGTGGTATTTCTGGATCAGATCCAGGGGCCGGAGGCGCTGTTTAAAAAAGCGGATGTCGCCATGTATCAGGCCAAGGCGGCGGGCCGCAACACCATAAGATTTTTCGATCCCGCGATGCAGGCGGCGCTCTCTGTGCGCGTGGAGCTTGAGGCGAGTATGCGCCGAGCCCTGGTGCGCAATGAATTCGTACTGCACTACCAGATTCAAGTGGATGCCCAGGGCCTGGCCACGGGGGCTGAGGCGCTGGTGCGCTGGAATCACGCTGAGCACGGCATGATTTCGCCTGCGGCTTTTATTCCCATGGCTGAAGAGACCGGTATGATCCTGCCCATAGGCCGCTGGATATTGCAGACAGCCTGTCTGCAATTGGTCGAGTGGGGCGCACACAAGGCAACGGCGCATTGGACCATGGCGGTCAATATCAGCGCTACGCAATTTGCGCGTGCGGATTTTGTCTCTGTGCTGAAAAATGTGCTGCTGAAAACCGGGGCTAATCCGCAGCGCCTGAAGCTTGAGCTTACCGAAGCCATACTGGCGAAAGATATCAACGATGTCATTCTCAAAATGGATTCCCTGAAAGAGCTGGGAGTGACTTTTTCGCTGGATGATTTCGGCACTGGCTATTCATCCTTGACCCACCTCAAGCGCTTGCCGCTCGACCAGCTGAAAATAGATCAGTCGTTTGTGCAGGACCTTATGACCAATAATGATGATGAAGTGATCGCGCGCGCGGTGGTGAACCTGGGGCACAGCCTTGGGCTCAGCGTTATAGCCGAAGGTGTTGAAACACTTGAACAGCGCAATTTTTTGCAGGCGATGGGATGCGATGCCTACCAGGGTTATTACTTCGGCTATCCGGTCAGCAGCCTGGAGTTGATGGACAGGGCCGGGGGGAGCCTGCATTGATGCGCTGGTGACAAATATCACCTCTTGTGTCTTTGCCTTGTAATTTTCGCAGTGCGCATCCATCTTATTTTCAGGTTCAGGATGTTGGACAAAAGAGACTTATGAGTAGCCGACAGAGTCGCCCTGTGGGGCGGTTTTTCTTAGTGGTCAGCACCCTGGTTGGGTTGCTGCACATTTATATTGCCCTGCGCCTGCTGCCCGCATTGGCCGCTCCTCTGTGGCTGTATTTTATCGCCCTGGGCTGGTTGATATTTTCTGCTGCCGCGATTCCACTGGCGATGCTTGCGCGTTTTTTTGTAAAGCGCCAGGCGCTCGCTGATGCTTTGGCCTGGGTGGGGCTATCGGCGATGGGTTTTTTCTCCTCGCTGCTGGTGCTTACGCTGCTGCGCGATCTGCTGCTGCCAATCGCTTATCTCCTGGTTTCTGAGCAAACGTTTGCTCAGCTTGTTGTTTTTTCGGCGCGGGCAGTGGTCTCTCTCGCGGGGGCTGCCACTCTGATCGGTTTTATCAATGTCCGCCGCACACCGGCAATTGTCCATATCGATATTCCCTTGGCGGGTCTGCCCCCTGTCCTGCAAAACTTCACCCTGGTGCAAATCAGCGATGTTCATATTGGCCCCACCATCAAAGGTGCCTATCTGCAGGCAATCGTCGATCAAGTCAACAGTCTGAATCCCGATCTGGTTGCCATCACCGGTGATCTGGTGGACGGCAGTGTTGCGCAATTGAGAGAGCAGGTTGCACCCTTGAAAAATTTGCGCAGCCGCTATGGAAATTATTTTGTCACAGGCAACCACGAATATTATTCAGGGGCCGAAGCCTGGATAAACTATATAAAGTCCCTTGGTATTGAGGTTTTGTTGAATCAGCATATTGTCCTCTATCACAATCGCGCACCTTTGGTGCTCGCAGGTGTCACCGACTATAATGCGCAGCAGATTGTGTTCGCGCACAAATCAGATCCGGCAGCAGCGCTGGCAGGCGCCCAGTCGCTTGACGCTGTGAAAATTTTGCTGGCCCACCAGCCTCGGTCGGCGGCTGCGGCCAGTGCAGCGGGATTTGATCTCCAGTTATCCGGGCACACCCATGGCGGCCAGTTCTGGCCGTGGAATTTTTTTGTGCCCCTGCAACAGCCCTATACGGTGGGTTTGCACAAGTTGAATAAAATGTGGATATATATTAATCGCGGTACAGGTTACTGGGGGCCACCAAAACGTTTGGGCGGGCGCGGGGAAATCAGCTGTATCCGCTTAGTTAAACAAGAGAATCCCTGAAAATTACCTGCGTTGCCATCGCCAACATTTTTCAGGGATTCCCAGGAGTAAAAATCCCGATTTTGTCAGTAGAGGAATAGATGCAAGCTGAAAACTTCAATTTAAATGATTATTTCCATCGCATAGGCTATCAAGGCAAGCCCAGGCGCAACCATGAGACGCTGGCAGCTTTGATGCGCGCCCAACTCTTTGCGGTACCCTTTGAAAACCTGGATGTGCAAGCGGGGAAAATTGTCTCCATGGTGCCGGAAGATATTGTGGAAAAAATTATCTACCGGAAGCGCGGTGGCTACTGCTATGAAGTGAATGGCTTGTTTGCCATGGCGCTCACCGAGCTGGGTTTCGAGTACAGCCTGATAGCTGCACGGCCTTTGTTTTATCCACTGCGCCGCCCGAAAACCCATATGGTGCTGGCGGTGAAGGCGGACGATCAGTGGTGGCTGTGTGACCTGGGCTTTGGCAGCTTTGGCATACGCGCGCCCCTGTCGCTGTCGCAGGTCAATAAAACTATCCAGCAGGACGATGATTTCTTTAAGCTGGTCAAGCAGGATGAACACAACTTTATTATGCAGGCCAGGGTCGAGGGCGATTGGGTGAATCAATACGGTTTTGATCTCTACGCCCACGAATGGATAGATTTCTTCCCCGCAAATTTTTTAAACTCGCGGCATCCCGAGACCATTTTTGTGCAGAGCTTATTGATTGTGAAGCATAGCGAGGAGGGCCGGAAAATTTTGCTGGGCAATCGCCTGAAGGTGATCAGCAAAGGCGTGACCAGCGTTTTCGAGTTGACCGACAGCGAAGTTACCGAGCTTTTGCAAGCTGACTTTGGCTTGGAGCCCTAGTCGGCATGAGGCGAAGCGATATAACCGGATGCTGGATTTTAGTCGCATCCTAGACTTTAATATGTTGTTGCCGCCTTAAAGTTTATGGGGTTGCTGCCGTTAAAAAAATATAAGTAGCGATTAACAGGGAGCTTTGCTGTGAATATCATCTCCTTAGAATCATCGATTCCCGCTTTGCCGGGCAATCGCTCTGCGCAACCAGCATCGGCGGCGGGCGCACTGCTGCCAGACGATACCTCCACCACCACGCCACAAGCGCAGTCGCTGCCTGCGACCATCGTGAACCTGTCTGGCGCCAGCAGTGCGGCAGGGGCGAAGAAGGATATCTATCAGCAGCCTACCGTCTACGTGACCCAGACTCGCTATCAACTGGCAACTACACCCTTGACCTCCAGTATCAATTCGCAACTGCTCTCGGGTGCTAACTCAATCAGCGCGAAGAACACGTCTTTTTCCGTCAGCGGTTTATTTGGTCAGTTGGGCAACCTGAGTCGCGAAACCACCGAGTACCGCAATGAGGCTCGCAGTGTCCTGGTTGCCAGTGACAAGGCAGAGAAGCTGGGGATTGATTTTTCAACTGCGAAAGGCCGGCTGCTAAACAGTGTCAATTTAACCATCCGCACCAAGGATGGCGATACCATAGACATTCGCGCGGAGCATGCGCACGGCAAGGGCGATAGCATAGCGTTTTCCTTTGTGGTGACGGGAGAGCTATCGCCGGAAGAGCAGGATGCGCTGGAAAAGCTCGCGGCAACACTCGGTGAAGTCGCCGATGATTTTTTCCGCACCGGCACCACCCAGCTGCGCGGCCTGAAAGAGTTTGACAAAGAGCAGCTGCAGGGTTTCCGCCTTGATTTCATCAGGCCAGAGGGTGACGATTATGTCACCATGAATTTTGACTATTCAGTGGATGAGGCAGCGCAAACCCAGCAATTGACTGCCAAAGATGTCGATGGTTACAAAGTTGATATCAAGACAGACTTAAACGGTCTGTTGGAAAATGCCGGCGCGGCGGCCAACAATAGCTTTCAGGAATATCTGAGTGTCCTCAGTGAGAGCCTCAACAAGCATGAGCTGAGCACTGTCAGCCGGCTTTTTATCCTCGATAGTTTCTCCAGTATGCTGATGCCTTCCGGCGCTGGTCAGGCGCAGCCGCCATCATCCACGGCAGAGGCGGCTCTGAGTGCGTTTGACTCGGGGCTTGCCGATTTCAGTGTTACCATCAGCTCGCCCCTGCACCAGGATCACACCAATTATTTGTACCCTGATTCCATGACGTTGAAGTTGGAGCAGAAAACGGAAGTTGAGCAAGTCGAGCAGCGAACACTGGTTAAGCAGGTCAACTCTTACGAATTTACCAGCAGTCGTATTGATGGGATTGTCGGTGTTGATGACGGCGATCTTGAATCCGGTAATTTCAATTACAAAACCACGCACATAAAAGAACAGCTATCGCGGTTATTGGATATGACTGCAGAAGGTGTGAACAATCTGTATAGCGAATACGAGCAATCGGTTGATATCAAGGAGCAGGTGTATATTGCCTTTAAATTGCAGGATACCCAGAGGCAGGATAAGCAGGAGCATATGGTGAAGCAATTGCTGGATACTGACGCGGCAACCCCTCCCGAGAAAGACTCTGATGAACTGTTGGATAAGGTGGCGGACTCCAGACAATCCCTATTCGGTTTTCACTTTTAAATCTCAGTGTTGAAGACCTCGCGGAACAGAGACGCCCGGGCCCTTGTCTCCCCGGGCACTTAGCTGAATCCAAGTGCGAGATATCCCGCTACACCTAAAAATAATATCCAGGAAATGACAAGCAAGATCCAGGGTAGTCGTGTTGAGGGTGGGTCGAGCGGCAGGTTTGTGGCCGCAGCAATGGGTGTTGCCTGGGCGGGCAATTGCTTTGCTTTTTTAATCCGCTTGTCGAGATCCCGTGTCTTCTCACTCTGCTGCCGCAAAAATAATTCCATCCCGCGCTGAATACCATTGGCAATGGCTGTGATTTCCGCCTTGCTCTGACCTTCGATTTTGATGCTATTGGCAATTTTTTGTGCTTCGGCGCGTATATTGCGCCCGCTTTTTTTGGTTTTGGGATTCATGGTCGCGGTCTTAAAGGCTATTGCAGTCGGTGAAGATTATTTTACTTGCGTGTCCCGCCATTGTATTTGTAAAGTTTTTGAATTAAAACAGGGGCTGGCTAAACCGCTGGGGATTCCTGCGCGTGTTTTAGCGAAATGGGCTCTTCAAGTTATTGCAATCTTCCCGGACGTTAATAATGGATGTATCGAGTATGACCCAGAGTGCTGTCGATATAGCGCGTGTCCTTTCGCGCTTTGCCGGCGTTCCTGTCTGGGTCGCGGCGGGTGAATGCGACATAGTCGATTCGCCCTATGGCGAAGAGCGGCAGTTGGTTGCCCGGGCCGTGCCCGGGCGTCGCGCCGAGTTTTTTTCTGGGCGCTATTATGCTCGCCAGCTATTGCGGCAGTTGGGGCGTGCCGATACCGTCATTTTGCGCGGCGAGAAAGGTGATCCCCTCTGGCCTGAGGGAATACTCGGTTCTATCAGCCACGATCTCGGCCAGATAGTGGTGGCGGTGATGGAGGAGGTCAGTTACTCGGGGTTGGGAATAGATCTGGTGGTCGATCCTGCCCGGATCGAGCCCTCGCTGCAGGCATTGATTGCAACTCCTGCGGACCTGGAAATTCTGGGGCGCCATTGTCCTGGCTATGCGTCCCTGGCGCTGGCATTCAGTTTCAAGGAGGCAGTGGTCAAGGCAATTTCGCCGCTTATAGATTGTTATCTGGATTTCATGGATATCGAACTAGGCTGGGATAATGGGCAGATATTCGCCTATATCGCTCAGTTTAAGTGCTATTTCCGCTGTGATTTTGTCGCCTTGACCCAGGGGCTCTTAACTTTTGCCCTGATGGATAAGCGCTAATGTCATGCAGATTGGCTGTTTCCGACTATATTTTGGACTGGTTGTATTATTTTTTGTGAATTTATGCCATCTCGTGGATTTTTTTTGAAAGTTCATGGATCGACCAGCTAAAATCCGCAAATAGAAAAATACTTAATTTATTGTTGCCCACGGTGCCGTGGCGGAAAACCAGTTTATGGATGAAAATACCCTCAATGCTGTGCCTTTTTTAAGTCTGTTTGATCGGCATGCACAGACGCATCCCCAGCGAATAGCCCTGGCTGGCGATTCGGCGTCGCTTACCTATGTGCAGCTGCATACCCAGGCGGAGATCATTGCGGCGCGTTTGCAGGCCATGAATATCCCGGCCAGTTCAGTGGTTGCCATACACACAGAGTCGTGCGCGCTGGCTATAGCCGCCATGATTGCGGTATTGCGCTCTGGCTGTGCCTATCTGCCGCTCGACCCTGTGTATCCGGCAGAGCGTTTGAATTACATGGTGGCCAATGCCGATACCCGGTTGGTGATCAGCGATAACGATGCATTTGTTCCCGAAAGCTGCCGTATTCTTAATTTACGCGAGGTGGATTTCAATGCGCCGCTAAATGCAGTCGCGCAGCACCCGGCAATCGTTGAGAGCGGCGATGCCTATATTATCTATACCTCGGGTTCTACTGGCCGCCCCAAGGGCGTGCGCATGAACCACGGCACCCTGAACAATCTTATTCGCTGGCAAAACGCTCACTATAGCGCTGCTGAAGCCTATCGCACCCTGCAATTTTCATCGCTCAGTTTTGATGTGTCCTTTCAGGAAATCTTTGCCACCTTTGCTCAGGGCGGGTGCCTGTTCCTGGTAGCCAACCAGACCAAGCAGGATTTTCGCGCGCTGCTGAACTTTATTGATGATCACAAGATCGAGCGCATCTTCCTGCCCTATATTGCTCTGCTGCAACTGTTGCAATGGGCCAACCGCTTGCAGGTTTATCCCCAATCCCTGCGCGAAATTATCACCGCAGGTGAGCAACTGGTGGTCAGCGATGATCTCAAGAAAGCTTTTAAAGCCCTGCCCAGTGCCCGCCTCCACAATCAATACGGCCCGTCGGAATCCCATGTGGTCACCGAGTACTCGCTGCCAGAGGAAATTGATCAGTGGGAGAATATTCCACCCATCGGCAAGCCAATTGATAAGGCCGAGATCCTCCTGCTGGATGAACAGCAGCAGCCAGTGGCAGAGGGCGAGGTTGGCGAGCTTTATATCAGCGGGCCGGTATTGGCCAATGGCTATATCAATAATCCGGAGGAGACCGCCAAGCGTTTTATTGAGTTGCAGTTCAATGGCAAAAGCCATAGAAGTTATCGCACCGGTGATCTCGCAGCGCGTGATAGCAGTGGCAATATTCTTTACAAGGGTCGCGTTGACAGCCAGGTGAAAATCAGCGGATACAGAGTTGAGCTGAGCGAGGTAGAGGCTCATCTGCTCAATACCGGCCTGGTTGAAGAAGCGGCTGTGGCGGTGCGCGAACTGCGTGGAAATAAAAGCCTGGTGGCTTTTATCTGTGTTAAGTCGCCAGCCGATTTTGCGCTGGCCAGCCTCAAATCCCGAATTGAAGGCGATTTGCCTCAGTATATGATCCCGGGTGAATTCCACCTCTTGCCGCAGTTGGTGAAAACGCCCACCGGCAAGATTGACCGCAAAACCATGCTGGAAAACCTTGCCAAAAATGAAGCTGTGGCTGCGGTTGTGCCACAGAATACCAACCAGCAGATACTCGCGATTATTCGCCGCGAAATCCACAGACCCGAAGCGCGCCTGCAGGACAACCTGCTCGACCAGGGCATGGATTCGCTCGCCGCCAACCGCATTGCGGCGGCGCTCTACGATGAACTCAGCATCACCGTGCCCACCTATGCGCTGTTCCAGCATCGCAGCATCAAACTGTTTATCGATTACATCAATAAAACCCATAAATCGGGTGATCAATCTGCAGCGAGTGCAGTGCGGGCTGATAAATCTGCCGATGCAGAAGTGGCCATTATAGGTATGGCGCTCAAGGTTCCCGGTGCAAATCGTCTCGACGAATTCTGGGATAACCTGGCGGCTGGCCGCGAGAGCGTGCATTTTTTTGCCGATACCACCGCAGATGGCGAGGTCAATGCGCGCGGAATTATCGATGACCCCCTGGGCTTTGATGAAGGTTTTTTTGAGATCACGCCCATGGAGGCGAGGTTTATTGATCCGCAGCAGCGGGTGCTGTTGGAGCTGACGTGGCACGCATTGGAAAATGCTGGCTACGTGGCCAGCGAGTTTCCCGGCCGCATTGGCATTTTCTGCGGCACGGGCAACAACAGTTACTATCTGAATAACGTACTGCAAAATCAAAAACAATTGCAGAGCTTCAGTCCTTTCCAGGCGATGATCGCCAACGAAAAAGATTATTGCGCAACGCGCATTGCCTATAAGTTAAATCTGGTGGGGCCTGCGCTCAGTATCCACTCGGCCTGCTCTACCTCGCTGGTGGCCGTGTGCAATGCGGTGGAAGCCATTCGCAGCGGCCAGTGCGATATCGCCATTGCCGGTGGTGCCTCTGTCACCTTTCCGCAGCAGCAGCCCTACGAATACCAGGAGGGCAGCATCTATTCGCGCGATGGTCACACCCGCACTTTTGATAAAGACAGTTCGGGTACCGTGTTCAGCGATGGTGCCGGTTTGGTGGTGCTGAAACGCCTCGACTATGCCCAGGCCGATGGCGATCATATCTATGCGGCCATCAGCGGTGTTGCTGTCAATAACGATGGTGCCGATAAAGGCAGTTTCTCGGCGCCCAGCGTCGAGGGGCAAAAGCATGTGATTATGGCTGCCCAGCAAAATGCGGGTGTGGCGCCGCAGGCTATCGGCTATATCGAAGCTCACGGCACAGCGACGCCGATTGGCGATCCGATAGAGGTGGCTGCATTGACTGCCGCGTTTGGCGGTGCTGCGGGGCCGCGCCAGACTTGCCGACTCGGCTCAGTAAAAAGTAATTTTGGTCATTTGACGGCGGCGGCCGGTGTGGTCGGGCTGATTAAATCAGCGCTGGCGATAGAGCGGGATCTGATTCCGGCCACACTCAATTTCAGTGAGGCCAATCCCGCGCTGAATATCCACAACACACCTTTCCAGATCGCCAGCAAGGCTGCCCCCTGGGGCAAGGCATTGGGCGAGCGCATTGCCGGTATCAGTTCATTTGGCATAGGCGGCACCAACGCCCATGCAGTGATCAGGGGCGTGCAGTCAGCCGCTGCTGAATTGATTGATTTACCCAAGTGGTTGCCGCTGTGTATCAGTGCAGCCTCAGCGACTGCCTTGAGCGCCTACCTCGGGCGCTACCAGGATTATCTGCAGCAAAATCCCAAACTCGATAGCGCCAGCCTGGCGCTCTATCTGGCCAGGCATCGCGCCCATTTGAAATATCGCAAGGCATTGGCGGCAGATACTAGCAAGGCTCTGTCTTCCTTATTCAATGTGCGCGTTGACGATGCCGAGCCTGTACCCCTTATTGAGAATATTGCCCTGGCATTCCCCGGCCAAGGCAGTCAGGTTGCTGGCATGGGCGCCGAACTTTATGCATCGGTTGAAAGTTTCCGCAATGCCTTTGATCTGTGCGCGGAAATAGCCGCGCGCAATCACCAGGTGGATTTGAAGGCGCTGATACTGTCCGGTGAGGGCGATATCAGTGAAACCCGCAATACCCAGCTCGCGCTCTTTACCACTTGCTATTGTCTTGCGCAGGCCCTCGCCGATTTGGGCGTACAGGCGCAGGCGGCGATTGGCCACAGCATTGGTGAATTGGCGGCAGCAGTAGTTGCCGGTGTATTTGATCTTGAGACTGGTCTGCGCATTGTACTGGTGCGCGGCACTGCCATGCAGGCGCAGGAGCGCGGCGCTATGGTCGCGGTGCGCGAACCGGCTTCGGCGCTGTCTGCCTATATCAATGACAAGGTAGTGCTGGCCGCGCAGAATACGCCCGAGTCCTGCACCCTCGCCGGCAGCCACCAGGCGATAGATTCACTCTGCGAGCAACTGACAGCCAGGGGGATCAAGTTTAAAAAACTGCAGACCTCGCACGCCTTCCACTCTCCCTCAATGGAAGCCGCCAAGGTGGAGTTGGCCAGACAGCTGGCCGAGGTAAAACTCTCTGCACCACAAATACCGTTTATATCTTGCGTGACGGGCGATTGGATTCGTCCCGAGCAGGCTACCGATATTCACTACTGGGCCGAGCAATTGCGTCAGCCGGTGAAGTTTTACCAGGGCATCAATACCCTCGCCAGCCTGCCCAATTTATTGGTGATCGAGTGCGGCCCGCAGCGCACAGTCGCCGGTATGGTATTGCAGACCCTGAGTGAAAAAACCGATTTGCATCTGGTGCATCTGCTGAGCGCCGCAGGCGAAAGCGGACGCGAGTTGAGCAGCTTCAGCCAGGCCATAGGCCAGTTGTGGGAATTGGGCCTGGAGCTGCAATGGCCCACCGCGGAGTTGAATCGCCAGTGCTTTAAAGATTTGCCCAACTATCCGTTCCAGCACAATACGCATCTTATTGAACCTGATATTCAAGCGCGGAGCACAGCCCCAGCTTTAATCGACCCTATTCCTTTAGCCAACCAACACACGGCAGTCATTACTATGAAAGATACTATCATTTCGCAATTGGAAGGTTTGTTTTCCGATATCTCCGGTATGGATTTGCACAACGCCGATCGCGCCGCAAGTTTCTTTGAACTCGGTCTGGATTCGCTGCTGCTGACCCAGTCCACCATAAAGCTGAAAAAGCAATTCAAAGTGCAGGTGACCTTCCGGCAGCTGTTGAATGATTGCAATAATTTTTCTGCGCTGGCAGATTATCTGGCGAATAATGGTGTGGTGGTTGATGCACCGGCAGCTGCACCAGCGCCAGCACCCGTTGCAGCGGTAGCAGCTGCACCCCAGGCCCTGGCCAGTGTGCCCGCCACCATACTGGCGCAACCCCAGTGGTCTGCACCTGTCGCAAGTCTGCCGCCTATCGCCGCTGCTGATGGCAGTGTGATAGCGCTGCTGCAACAACAAATGCAATTGCTGCAGGGGCAGTTGGCCCTGCTGACGTCTTACTCTGGTGGCGCAGCGCCGCAAACACTGGCAGCGGCACCGCAGGTGGTAGCGTCTGTGGCTGCGGTGGCCGCCGCACCTGCCGCAGAAAAAAGTGTCAAGCCATTCGGGGCGGGCACTCGCATCAATGTAAAGCGTTCCAACGAATTGACGCCGCAGCAAAAAGCCAATCTCGATAAGCTCTCTGAGCGCTACAACAAAAAATTCAAAAGCTCGAAACAATTCGCCCAGGATAACCGCAAGCAATTGGCCGATCCGCGTGTGGTGTCCGGTTTCCGCAACTCGCTGAAAGAAATTATTTATCCGATAGTGGTCGCCAAGTCCGAAGGAGCTTACTTGTGGGATATAGACGGCTTCCGCATGATCGACATCACCTGCGGTTTTGGTTCGAATTTCTTCGGAAACTCAGCGCCGTTTATCAAAGAAGCTATCGCCAAACAACTCGATATAGGCTATGAAATTGGCCCGCAACATCCTTTGATGGCAGATGCCGCGCGATTGTTCTGCGAAATCACTGGCAACGAGCGCGCCGCTTTCTGCAACACCGGTTCTGAAGCTGTGCTGGGTGCTATACGCCTGGCGCGCACCGTGACCGCGAAAGAAAAAATTGTGATGTTCGAAAATGATTATCACGGTATCAACGACGAAGTGATTGTAACGCGCGGCAGCAATGGCTTTGCCGCACCTGCGGCGGCGGGTATTCCCGATGCTGCTGTAGAGAACGTAATCATGCTGGACTACGGCGATGAAAAATCGCTGGAGTATATTATTGAAAATGCCGATGAGATTGCGGGACTGCTGATTGAGCCTGTACAGAGTCGCTACCCGGAATTGCAACCGCGCGAATTTTTGCAGAAGGCGCGCAAGATTTGCAGCGAAAAAAATATCGCGTTGATTTTTGACGAAGTGATCACTGGCTTCCGCATCCACCCGCGCGGTGCCCAGGGGCATTACGGTATAGATGCCGATATCTGCACCTACGGAAAAATCGTCGGCGGCGGCTTGCCGGTCGGTGTTATCTCCGGCAAGAAAGAATATATGGATGCCCTCGATGGCGGTCAGTGGCAGTACGGCGATAACTCTGCTCCTGAAGTCGGTGTGACTTACTTTGCCGGTACTTTCGTGCGTCATCCATTGGTGTTGGCGGCTGCTGTAGCCGTGCTGAGCAAAATGAAAGCCGAGCCGGATTTACAGAAGCAACTGAATGCCCGTGCCGATCGCATGGTTAAAGAAATCAATGACTATGCAAAACTGGTGGGCGCACCGCTCAAGATCGCTAACTGCGGCTCCATGTGCAAAATCAAAATCCCGCAGGAAATCGCCTACGAAGAGTTGATTTATATCATGCTGCGCGAAAAGGGCATTCATGTCTGGGATGCGCGCCCCACCTTTATCACTACTGCGCACAGCGATGCCGATATCGAATTTATCATCAACGCCTTTAAGGAGGCGATGGACGAAATGCTGCTGATGGAATTTTTCCCAGCAGCGGAAAGCAAGACTTCTGCAGCATCAGCGAGTGCCGCTGAGAGCGACTATCAGAAACAGCATTTCACTCCACCCGTTCCCGGTGCAAAATTGGGGCGCGATGAAGAGGGGCGCGCAGTCTGGTATGTTCCCTCGGCCAAGGATCCGAGCCAATTCGAACGCTGGCAGGGTTGATCGCTTATGAATAGTCCACTGAATAAATCGGTAATCCACAATCCTTTCGCGTTTGGCGAGTTGGCCGCAGCGGTCGACTCCACCGAGTCCCAGCGCGAAGTCTGGCTGGCTTCGCAGTTTGGCGATGATGCCAACTGCGCCTTTAATGAATCGGTATTTATCCATCTTAAAGGCAAACTGAATGAGCAGGCATTGGAAGCGGCCCTCGGCAATTTGATTTTGCGCCACGAATCCATTCGCAGCTGTTTCAGTTCCGATGGTCATCAGATGGTGTTCTATAAAGACCGCCTGATTGCGTTGACACGCTATGACTACCAGGCGCAGACCGAAGCCGAGGCGCAGGCTCGCCTGACCAGTTTATGCCGCGAATTGGTGGAAAAGCCTTTCGATTTATTTAATGGACCTCTAGCGCGTTTTGATTTGATTAAATTTGCTCCGCAACAATACAGCCTGGTACTCACCTTCCATCACTCGGTGTGCGATGGCTGGTCGCTCTATGTGATAGCCGATGAGCTGGGTCACTTATATTCTGCGCAAGTGGAAAACCGCATTGCAGATTTGCCGCCTGCACCTAGCTTTGCTGAATACGCTGTGTGGGAGCGGGGTGAAGAGACCGCGCAACTGCGCGCAGACAGCCTGCGCTATTGGCAGCAGCAGTATGCGAAGGGTGCACCCAGTCTGGAGTTGCCCTACGATAATGCGCGGCCCAAGCAGCGCAGTTTCGCCGCGCAGCGCATGGATAAAAATTTGCCGATGGATCTGGTCGGGCAGCTGAAAAAATTGGCAGCAGCCAATCGCAGTACCCTGATCAGTACGCTGATGGCTGGGTTTGTCACTTATCTGCATCGCCTTTCCGGCAGCCAGGAAATTGTGCTGGGCGTGCCCTTTGCCGGGCAGATGGCCAAGGGTGAACACGCCCTGATAGGTCACTGCGTGAATATTATTCCGCTCTATTTCCAGTTGGATGGCAAGCAGAGCTTCCGCGATATTATTACGCTGGTGCAGCAGAAAATGCTCGAGGCTTTCGAGTATCAATACCTCACCTACGGCACCCTGCTGCAGAGCATCGAAGCTGAGCGCGACCCCTCCAAGCCGCCACTGGTATCGGTGATTTTTAACGTGGACCAGGAGGGCGAGGCGAGCGAGGCCTATGTGGATCTGGCGATGCAGTTCGGCTCCAATCCGCGCACCTTTGAAAACTTTGATATCAATATGAACATTACCCTGTCGGCCAGGTCGGCGGTAATGGAATGTACCTACAACACCGGCCTCTGGCGCAAATCCACCATGGAGCGCCGCCTGGCCGAACTCGATGAATTCTATGCGCGCCTGCAAACCAACGCGGACAAACCTGTCGGCGAGATTGAATTTTTACTTGAGGCCGATCGCCAGGCGATAGTATCACGCTGGTCGAAGAGTCAGCGCGATTACAGTTCAGCACGCAATAGTCTGCACGGCTTGATCGAAGCTGCTGTGGATCAATTCCCGGATGAAATTGCGGTGATCGCTGAAGACGCGCAATTGACCTATACGCAACTGGATGAGCGTGCCAACCGCCTGGCCCATTATCTGATTGCCCAGGGTGTGGGTGCGGAATCCATGGTGCCCATTATGATGGAGCGCTCGCTGGAAATGGTGATCGCCATCAACGGCGTGCTCAAAGCTGGTGGAGCCTATCTGCCGCTTGACCCCGAGCACCCGCTGGATCGCATCGAATATATCCTGGAAGAGTCCGCGGCAAAACTGGTGCTGACGCAAGCGCGCTTCAGCAGTAATTTGCCAGCGTCCATCGCGCAGTTTGCATTGGATACAGGCGCTGATACGCTGGCGAATTTCTCGCAGGCGCGCCCGAACCTGAGCATTGCACCCGACCAATTGGCCTATGTGATTTACACTTCGGGTTCAACTGGAAAACCCAAGGGTGTAATGAACGAGCACCAGGCGGTGCGCAATCATATGCTGTGGATGGATGAAGTCTACCAGCTGAAACCCACCGATAAAGTATTGCAAAAAACCCCCTACACGTTTGATGTGTCCCTGTGGGAATTATTTCTGCCGTTGATCTCGGGCAGCAAACTGATAATGGCAAAACCGGGTGGCCATAAAGAAACCGGTTACCTGATTGATCTGATCAATCAGCATCAAATTACTTATACCCATTTTGTACCCTCCATGCTGTATCTGTTTTTGCTGGAGGCCGATCAGCAGAAGTGCCCGAGCCTGGTGCGCATACTCGCCAGTGGCGAGGCGGTGTCCAAGGATCTGGAGCAGCGTTTTGTCAAAGCTTTCCCCGATGTGGAATTGTGGAATCTCTATGGCCCGACAGAAGCGGCAATCCATGTGACCTACTGGCTCTGCGGTCGCGGCGATGCGTCTTCGACAGTGCCTATTGGTTATCCCTTAACGAATACGCGCCTGTATGTTGTCGATGAAAGCTTAAAGCTCCAGCCACCCGGTGTTCCCGGTGAGTTGCTGCTGGCCGGGGTGCAGGTTGCACGCGGCTATGTGAATCGTCCCGACCTTACCCAGGACCGTTTTATTGCCGATCCCTTTGTCCAGGATTATCCGGGGCGTGTGTATCGCACCGGCGATCTGGTGCGCATGCGCGATGACGGTGTGGTGGAATATATTGGCCGCAACGACTTCCAGGTGAAGTTGCGCGGACAGCGTATAGAGCTTGGCGAAATTGAAGCGGTGATCAGCCAATATCCTGGTGTTACCCAAAGCGTTGTCCTGGCTCGCGAAGATCGCGCCAATGATCAGCGTTTGGTGGCCTACTTGATGACGCAGGATGGCAGCGCTCCTGACAACCAGGCACTTCGCGATCACCTGCGTTTGTCGCTGCCGGATTATATGGTGCCCTCGCATTTTGTTGTGCTGGAAAAATTCCCGCTCACCTCAAGTGGTAAAGTCGATCGCAAACTTCTGCCGGCGCCTGTGCTCGGCGAAGTGGATGAAGCCAGTTTTGCGCTGCCGGAAAATGCGATTGAAGAGCAATTGGTGGAGATCTGGCGAGAGATCCTCGGCCTGGAAAAAGTCGGTGCCACCAATGACTTCTTTGAACTCGGTGGACACTCGCTGCTGGGTACGCAAATGTTCGCGCGGGTGAAGAATTTGTTCGGGGTCAATATTGGTCTGCGCAAATTATTTGAAGCACCCACCATTCGCCAGTTGGCGGCGGTGATCCAGCATGAAACCGCCAGTGGCAATTTGCAGAGCAAGATTTTACCGCGCGGCGCTGGCGAGCAGACCATAGCCTCAACCCAGCAACAGCGTGTGTGGTATCTCGAGCAGATCGAGCCCGATTCATTTGCCTATAACCTGCCGGCCTCTTTCCGTTTGCGCGGCCAGTTGAATTTGTCTGCGCTGCAGCAGACATTTGCCACCATCGAGCAGCGCCACGAACTCTTGCGTGCAGGTTTCCGCACTGAGGCAGGCAAGCTGGTAGTGAATCTGCGCGAGTCCCTCGGTCTCGACATCACGCCTGTGCCGCTCTCGCACTACGGTGCAAGTAATCTCGATGAGCTGAAGCTGGTGCTGCGCAAAGAAGCAGCCCAACCTTTTAATACCGAAACCGGGCCGCTGTTCAGTGTGCGTTTGATCCAACTGGATAAAGACGACTATGTTCTGTTTTTGATGATCCACCACTTGGTATTTGATGGCTGGTCATTTGATATTTTGCTGAAAGAAATGTGCAGTCTTTACAACGCCTACGCCCAGGGGCTGCCGAATCCCTTGCCCGCCCTGCCGGTGCAGTACCCGGATTACGCGCTCTGGCAAAAGACCTGGCTGGAGAGCGATGCGGTCAAAAAGCAGCTCAATTACTGGATGCAGCAACTCGGCGGTGTGCTGCCGGTGTTGGATATGCCGTTGGATAAAGTTCGCCCCGCGCATCAGGCGCATCGCGCAGAGGGGATCAATTTCTTTTTCGATGAACCTCTGTTGCAGCAGCTGGAAGAGTTTGGCAACCGCCAGGGCGCAACCCTGTTTATGGTAATCATAGGTCTCTATGCCTTGCTGTTGCATCGCTACAGTCGCCAGGAGGATATCCTGGTCAGCGTGCCTGTCTCGGCGCGCAACCAGATGGAGATCAGCGGCTTGATGGGGCCCTTTATCAACCGCCTGGTGTGCCGTTTCAATATCAAGCCACAGCGCAGTTTTGCCAGCTGGTTGCAGGAAGTGAAGAAAACCCTGCTGGAGGCCATGGACAACCAGGACACCCAGTTCGAAACCCTGGTGCACAGCCTCAACCCGCCGCGCGATGCCGCGCGTCCGCCGCTGGTGCAAACCCTGTTCAGCTATCAGGATGTGCGCAACCGCGCCGACCAGATGGACGGCATACTGCGCACCCAGGTGGATATAGAACGCATGGGCGTGCAGACCGATCTCGATGTCTGGGTAAAACGTCAGCTCAAGGGCATGGATGGCGGTATGGAATTTCCGGTGGAATTATTTAATAAGACCAGCGTCCATGCCTTCGGCCAAAGTTTTGTCAAAAGCGCAGAGCTGGTTGCGCAAAAGCCGGATATCACCCTCGCTGAACTCACCGCTGCGCGCACTGACGAGCAGCAGTTGATTGCGCAGTGGAACAATACGGCAGCAGATTTTGTGTTCGACCAGGGGCTGGTGGGCGATTGGATCAAGGTTGCCGCGCAGCATGCGGACAAGCTCGCGGTTATCGCCGGCGATCAGCAGTACACCTATGCCGAACTGGAGCAGCGCTCCAATGCGCTGGCCAATTATCTGCAGGCCAAAGGTATAGCGGCCGGGCAATCGCTGGGCGTGCTGGTAAGGCGCAATCGCGACCTGCCCGCGTTGATTCTCGCCATCTGGAAACTGGGGGCTGCCTATGTGCCCCTCGATCCCTCCTATCCTTCTCAGCGCAATAACGCCATCTTAAGTCTCGCGGGTGTTAAGTGGGTGATCACGGACTCCAGCCTGATTAATAACCTGGGCGATTGTGCGGCAAGCTTTATTGAACTGGACAGCGATGAAGCCCTGATTGTCAAAGCCTCAAGCCAATTGCCGAAAACGACTATAGCTCCTGGGCATTTGGCCTATGTGATTTTCACCTCTGGCTCCACCGGAGTGCCCAAGGGTGTGGAGATCACCCAGGGCGCCCTGCACAATTTTATCCATGCGGTAAAACGCCAGCCTGGTATCAGCGAAAACGATCGCCTGTTGGCGATCACCACACTCGCGTTTGATATTTCGCTGCTGGAATTATTCTTGCCGCTGCTCGGTGGGGCGAGCCTGGTACTCGCCACTGCGGAACAATCGCAGGACGATTTCGCGCTGAAACAATTGCTGGAGCAAGAGAATATCACTCTGCTGCAGGCAACCCCCGCGACCTGGCGACTGCTGCTCAATGCCGGTTGGCAGGCGCCTGCCGGTTTCCGCGGTTTCAGCGGCGGCGAGCCTCTGAGCAGCGATTTGGCTGGCGAGTTGCTGGCGCAGGGTGTCGAACTGTGGAATCTCTATGGTCCCACCGAGGCCACCGTCTGGGCCAGTGCCTATCAGATGCAGGCCGCTGCGGATGGCAGTGCGCCCTCTATTTCCATAGGTCGGCCGCTGGCCAATACGCAATTCCATGTGCGCGATCCGGCTGGCAATGAATTGCCCATAGGCGCCTTGGGCGAACTGTGGATAGGCGGCGCAGGTTTGGCCAGAGACTACCTCGGCGATGCCGCGCAGACGGCGGCGCGCTTTTTGGTGGATGCCCAGGGTCAGCGCTTTTATCGCACAGGTGATCTGGCGCGCTGGACATTGGCTGGCAATATCGAAGTGGCCGGGCGTCTGGACAACCAGATCAAACTGCGCGGTTTCCGCATAGAGCTGGAGGAGATAGAAGTGCATCTGCGCAGTCATCCGGCGATCCAGGATGCCGCAGTCGTGGTGCAGCAGTTCGCGAAGGACGACCAGCGCCTGGTGGCCTATGTCGTTTACCAAAAGAACCAGGAACCCACCAACAGCGAACTGCGCAAGCATTTGCGCAAGTGCCTGCCGGATTATATGTTGCCGCAGCAATTCAACGCGGTGGCGCAGATGCCGCTGCTGGCCTCGGGCAAAATCAATCGCAAGCTCCTGGCTGAGCCAGTGGCGGTGCAGACGGCGGCAACGGGCGGCATAATCCCGCCGACAACGGCTACCGAGATCAAGCTGGCGGCCCTCTGGCAGGCGGCGCTCAAGCGCGAGCAGGTCAGTATCGATGGCCAATTTTTCGATATCGGTGGCCATTCGCTGTTGGCTTTGCAGGTGATCCTGGATATGGAGGAGAACTTCGGGGTGCGTTTTTCACCGCAGGATATGTGGGTCAATACCCTGGAGCAGCTGGCTGCACGTATAGATGCAGCCCAGGGAAATGGCCAGAGCCCAGTTGAGACGGTTGCCGCTGCGTCTGAATCTGTGCCAGTATCCACCCCGGCAAAAAAATCCAAGGGTTTGTTTAGTAAGCTTTTTGGACGAGTTGAGTAGCGATTTTATCCGCACCAGTCTGTAGCAATGGGACTTGGTTCCTATGTTGCATTTGGCGCCACTGATACCCTGTTCAGGGTGTCGGTGGCCGCTTTGACGGAAATACCAGTTGTTGATACCCGCAGTCTGCCCGGCGCCTGGCGATGACCTTGCGCCTGTGAAAACCTGTCTCTGTAAAAAACAGAAGGAGCAATATTTTTGGAAGCGTTTTATTTTGGCCCCTCTGCAAACTATTTGTTTGGCGCCTATCATCCTCCGCAAAATGGCAACAGGCGCGAGGGGATTGTGCTGTGCAATCCCTTTGGCCAGGAATATATGCGCGCGCACCGCTCGCTGCGCCGCCTGGCGATCAATCTCTCCGCCCTGGGCTATTCGGTCCTGCGTTTTGATTATCGCGGTAGCGGCGATTCAGCCGGCACCATTGCCGGTCTCAGCACTGCCGATTGGCAGGAGGATATTCGCCTGGCGGTACAGGAGTTGATGGATATAGCTGCCGTGCCCAAGGTGGCGCTGCTGGGATTGCGTGTCGGCGCTCTGCTCGCCGCACAGGTCGCGGCCAATAATCCGCAGATTTCCCGCTTGCTGCTGTGGGACCCGATTGTCAGTGGTCAGGCCTATATCGATGATCTGGGCCTTTCCATAGCCGCACGCGCTTCGCGCTCCAACTTTATCGCTGGCGATGGCACTCTGCATTTTAATGGCTTCTCCATGCCGCGCAGCTTCCAGCAGAGCCTGGCTGCGCTGGATTTACGTCATACCCAGGGTTTACAAGCTACCGCCATTGCCGAAATTGTCTCCCACGAAAATCATAGTTTCAGCGAGCTGCGTAAAAGTTTAGGCAGCTTGCCGCGCTTTACCTATGAATTGGCGCCGGCCCCGCACGATTGGAATTATGTCGATCACGTCGGCGGTATTCTCTGGCCGCAGCCGATAGTGCAGGCGATCGAAAATTATTTTTCAGCAGCTCAACGCTAGGAGGCATTATGCGTGAACGCGTCGTTAGTATTGGTCAGGCCAATCCGTTGTTGGGCATTATCAGCCAGCCTGAGCCTGAAGCCATCAGCAATCCCTCGGTGGCGGTGATACTGCTGAATTCCGGTGTTATTCATCGCGTGGGTTCCTGCCGCCTGTCGGTAACCTTGGCGCGAACCATCGTTGAGCGTGCAGGGTTGCTGACATTGCGCTTTGATTTTTCGGGCATAGGTGACAGTGAAGCGCGTCGCAGCACGCTCACGGCCGCAGAGTCGGCGGTGGAAGAAGTGCAGGAAGTGATGGATTTCCTCGCGCGCGAAAAGCAGATAAAGCATTTTATCCTCTATGGACTTTGCTCTGGAGCCTATGCCTCTTATCGAACCGCAATCAAAGATCCCAGAGTGATTGGCATTGCGCAAATTGATGGCTATTGCTATTTGAGTTGGAAAAGTTATTTTTATCACTATATTCCGCGCTTGTTTAGCTGGACGCGCTGGTCGAGCCTGCTGCTGCGCAAGCTGGGATTGAAAAGGGTGAAATCCGGTGCGGACGTTTCGGGCGTAGAGCAGCGCTTTTTTGAAGTGCCGAGATTTCCCGATTTTCCTCCGCAAGAAGAGGTAGAGGCGGGATTGACCCAGCTCGCCCAGCGCGGTCTGAAACTATTTAGTGTGTTCTGTCACGGCGAGCACTACAACTACGAGGGGCAATTTCGCGATTGTTTCAGTGCGGCCAATTTTGGCAATAATCATCGCCTGGTCTACCTGACCGAAGCTTCTCATATTCTGGCGGAACCTGAAGATCAGGAATTCGTGGTCAGCAATATGGCACAGTGGGTGAAAGCAACTGCCAATGGCTAGCCAGCCTGCCTTCAGGCAGCCCGAGCTGGTTGCCTTGACCTCGCTGCGCGGTATCGCGGCTATCTTTGTCCTGAGCCATCATTTTATGTTGGTGCTGCTGGAAAAGTTAGCCCGCTTTATTCCCTCCCATTTATTTATTAAATCCTATCTCTGGGTCGATTTGTTTTTCTTGTTGAGCGGTTTTGTATTGGCTTACGTCTACCAATCCCGCTTTGCCAATGGTATCGCCGGGAAGACTTACAGAAACTTTATGTGGGCGCGCTTTGCGCGGGTCTATCCCGTGCATATATTAATGCTGTCCCTGTTTGTCGCTTTTGAATTGTTGCAGTGGTGGCTGCTGGCTGTCCACAGTCCAGGCAGTGAACATCTCGAAACACCCTTCACCGGCAGTGAAACGCCGCTCACCCTGGCGAGCAATTTGTTGTTGCTGCAGACCCTGCATTGGACTTCCTACTGGAACCAGCCCGCCTGGTCGATCAGCGCGGAATGGCTGGTGTATTTCACGGTTCCCTGGCTTATCCATCGCTTTTATCATCAAGGCGGGATAGTCATGGTGGCTGCGGCAGCAGGGGTGTTTATCACGCTCGCCAGTATCGAACATCATTTTGGCAACCTGGGCCTGGAGTTCGCCGGTTGGCCCTCGCTGCTGCGCTGTTTTGGCGAATGTATTTTGGGCGTGATAGCCTTCCAGTGTTACCATCGCGGCTACTGGAAAAAAATCGCGAGTGGCGATTGGGCGCTGCCCGTGCTGCTGTTCAATTTCCTGCTGTTGGCCTTACCCCTGCCGGGTTTTTTATCGGTGGCCGGATTTTTCTGGCTGGTGCTCTGCGCTGCGCGCATACCGCAATCTGGCGGCTACTGGCTGACCTGGCCGCCGCTGGTCTATCTCGGCCGGATTTCCTTTGCCGTCTATATGGTTCACTGGCTGGTGATGGATATATTGCGCGTGGGCTCGCTCTATTTTACCGGTATACCTTTTCGTCAGCATCTGGGTTTATTGGATGAGGTCGGGGTATTTGCCGCCGCAACCCTGCTATCTCTCTGCCTGGCGGCAGTGTTGTATCACTGTGTAGAGCAGCCCCTGCGCAACTGGTTGCTGCGGCGCAGGGAGTGAGGAAAATCAATGCTTATTCGATCTGTTTGGCTTCTGCATTACAAAGCGGCTATGGGGCCCGAGTCCTATATGAATTATGATGGCTCCTCTTTTCTGTTAGCTGTGGGTGTAGTTCCCGCAGTCACTATGAAAGAGGCCTTGTCATTGTTTGATGCCGATTTGGCTAAAAATAAAATGAGCATGTTAGAGTTGTGGCGGTGTGAACAGTGGAATCCGAAAAACTACGATAGCAACAGCTTTGCGGGCCAGGAAATTAATCAGTACAGTGAACAGGCCTTGGAAACTAATGTAATCTACAGCGTTTGTGGGATCAGCTCCGAGGCTTTGGATTGCGAGGGAAGCGAGCACGACTATATTGTGCAGAGCTACGCCCATCGCTGAGCCCTCTCAGAGTTATAGGTGTTCATTTGCAGTTTCAATAAGAATAGCGCCGTAAGGCCGCAACGGAATGTTTGGTATTATGGGGAAATCTGCGTTTAAAATAAATTTTGCCTGTCTCGTCCTGGCTCTGCTGTATGCGTTGCCTGTCAGCGCATTTTCTGGAAAAATCGCACTGACTTTTGATGATGCTCCAACCCCTGATAGCGCTATTCTTACCGGTCAGGAACGATCCCGGAAAATCGTAGCAGCCTTGCAGGGCAATCGCATAAAAGATGCGCTGTTTTTTGTCAAAGGCGATGCCATCAATGCGGGCAATAAAAACCGGCTCAAGCTCTACACCGATTCCGGCTATCATCTCGCCAATCACAGTTTCAGTCATCAATCGGCCAATGAATTGCCCGTCAATGATTTTTTGGTGGATGCCTACAGGGCGCAATTAAGCCTCAACGAATTCGCCAATGTCCTGCCTTATTTTCGCTTTCCCTACCTTCATTATGGTAAAGACCTTGCCGCTGTTAATGCGTTGCAAAAAGGCTTGGCCGATCTGGGCTATAAGGACGGTTTTGTAACCATAGACAACTACGACTGGTACATGAACTCAATACTGGTCAAGGCTGTGGAGCAGGGAGAGAAGGTCGATTACAAAAAAGCCCGTGATATTTATATCAAGGTGATATGGGATGCGATAGTTTTCTTTGATGATATCGCCTTGCAGGCAACCGGAAAATCGCCCAGCCATATACTGCTGTTGCACGAAAATGACACCACCGCATTATTTTTGGATGACTTGATAAAGCATATCAAGAAAAATGGCGGCAGTATTATTTCACCTCAGGAGGCCTATGCTGATTCTCTGTATACAGTATTTCCGCAAACTGCATTTCAAAAACAGGGCCGGATTGCGGCAATCGCGGAAAGCAAAGGCGTGCAGCCTGAGACGTTGCGCCATCCGGCGGAGAATGGCGAATACTTGGATAAGCTTTTCCGTGAAAATAAGGTAGTGCGAAAGTAAACGTGTTTTGATGATCTGTAGATAAATTGGTCACGAATCCATCTTTATTCTTTGTGTCAGATTCAGTGATAGACCATAAGGAAGCAATCGCAGCAGCTTTAAAAAAAGTGTAAACCTTCTGGGGAAATGAATTTCGAAGCGCCGCGATAACAGACCATGGCTTATTTCTCTGGCTGCCTGTGCCGGTTCGATAATCGACGGCATTTGAAAACTGTTTTTATCGGTCAGGGGGGTTCGCACAAACCCCGGATTGATTAATTTTATATCAACTACATCCCTGCATTCCGCGTACAGGCTTTCAGCAAGGTTGATAATGGCCGCCTTGGTGGCGCTATAGGGTTGCCCACCTGGCAAGCCGATGTAGCCGGCAACACTTGCACACAGGGCGAGCTGCCCTTTGTTTTTTTGTAATTTCAGAATAGGTAAAACAGCGTGCACAACATTCAATGCACCCGTCACATTGGTGTCGATAATACCTTTTGCGACGGCAATGTCCATATCATTTATTTCCATGGGGACATAAGCGGCGGCTAGAAAAATAACTCGGTCAATTCGCCCAAAGGCGACGCGAATGGCTTGAGCAGTGCGCATTGTCATTTCAACATCGGTTATATCCAATGCGAAAACTTTATTCTGCTCTCCAAGCTCATTTTTTAATATTTCCAGCTCGTCATTGCGCCGCGCAGACAGCGCGAGTATGGCGCCGTGCATGGACAGCTCGCGCGCAAGCGCCGAACCAATGCCGCTGCTTGCGCCTATAATCCAGACAATCTGATCTTTGTAGTGGTTGCGCATTATTTTTGCTTCTGCATAAAAATAGTTAATTCGGAAACAGTGATTCCGAATTTTTTCAGATATGAGCGATTGATTAATACACCGTCATTCATTACCCACATCCAATCGTCAAAGCGAATACGGTAAGAGGTATCATCGACGGGGAGGTCCATAATGTAATTCCAGCGCACCGCGCTGCCTTCGGATTTTCCTGTCGCCTTGCCAATAATATCCGAAGCCGTTCCCTCAAAGGTTCCATCTGCCAATTTTTTGATTGTCCAGACACGCTTTTGTTTCTCTCCATCATAGTAATCGAAATGTTCTGTTAGCGTGCCCGTATCGCCATTCCATTCGCCGACCATGACGACATCAAAGCGACGCACCACGCGGCCTCTCCAGTCCTGCACAATCCCCCAGGCTTTAACGGGGCCATTAAAATATTCTTTGATATCGGCCTTGGGTGTTGAGTCTTTGTAGTAATCAATATTATTTGCTGCGCAGCTGCTAAACATGATTAGAGCTCCTATGATTGCCATGATCTTGAAAATTTTCATTGTTGCCTCCCGAAGAACGGATAAAAAACACATAGAGAAAAACGGCGGCCACGAGCTTTAGTAAGCAGGGAATCAACGCGTAGACGGTGGAAAGTGTTGCAAGTGCACCCTGCGAATTTACGGCTTGCGGTTTGAATCCTGCTGCATCCAGAACGGGCAGAGCTATGACTGAGGCGAGCGCCAAACTGACTTTGCCAATCAGCGCCAGGAATGAATAATGGCTACCCGAGTAAATGTGATTATCCCGCTTATGGATATGATCGGAAAGAATGGATGGTGGCAGCGTTAAATCAGCGCCGAGAGCAACACCGGATGCCACACAAACTACACCGTAAAACCATATGTCGCCGGGGTTCAAATAAAATGCGCCGATAAAACCCGTTATGGCAAGAATATGTGCCATACACCATGCTTTATATTTTCCGATGCGCGTGCTGATATTTTTCCAGAGCGGCATGGCAGCCGCGCCAGAGAGAAAATAGAGTAATAAAAAAAGTCCAGTCAGATGCTCAGCACCTAAAAAGTCGCGCACGAAAAAAATGACCAGGACAGCTGGAATACTGGAAGCCAACATACTTAAGCTGCATACAGCGAAGAGATAAAAACTTTCCGCAGGCAGGGCACGAAATGCAGATAAGGGAGATAAGTTCTGCTTAGCGGTGATCCTGACTAGGGGGCGGTCGCGAAGACGGGAAAAACTGATAACCCCTAGAAGCATCAGCATAAAAAGAATCACTGCATACCATTTATAAATATCATCGGAGTTGACAAGGTGTGAAAGTAAAGTCGGCATTGATACAGCGATGACAAGGCCGATGAGCCCGAATGCTTCGCGTGCACTGGCAATTCGGGTTTGCTCATTCCTATCCCGCGTCCACAAGGTGGCCTGAACCCCCATGATGATTGTCAGCATACTATAGGCGCTGACTGCAAGCGCCATGCACAGTGAAAACCAGATTGCAGGCGAGAAAAAGCTGATATTGAAAAGCCCAAAAACAGATAGGCATAGAGTCGAGCCGGCGATGGACAGCATAAGCATAAAGCGCCCCTGTAGCTTGTCTGTAAGCCAGCCGATCAGTGGATCTTGCACGGCATCAAAGAGGCGTATCGCCAGGAGTATTGTCGCCAATGCTGTTAGCGAAATGCCCTGGTGTGTGGCATAAAAATCTGGGGCAAGCAGGTAGAGGGGAACGCCAGCAAATGCTATAGGCACAGCGATAAAGCTATATTGGAGTAAGGATTTTTTTGTAATCACCTGAGTGCTCATTGCAATCCCAAAAGTTCGCGGCGCAATTTTGGCTCGGATGTTTTTGGGTCGAGCCATATGCCAAAAAATAGTTGACCGAAGTCGTCTCCCTTGATGCTGCCGATTGTGTCTGTTCCCTTGTAAAAAATTGTATGTTTCTCCGGCATAAAGACGGCAGACAATACAGTTCCATGGTTGACATTGGGAAAGATTGATTTCATCTGCGCATGCCAGGCCGCCAGTTTTACTTCATCAAGAAAGCCTTGCTTGCGCATTTCCTGGACTGATCTGTCGGCGATGTCTGTACCTTTTATTGCACGATAATAGGTGATGGAAAGCGAAAATGGCTGCGCAGAATTCCAATGGCCTTGTGGTGCATAGAGTGTTGCCTGATAAATATCCCAGAATGCGTAAGACAATACTCCGCTGCCTACGATAGCAGCATCAGGCACGGCAGCGAGAATTTTTTCATTTGCAAAAACGCTATTTGTCTGGATAAAAAACAGGCTTAGAAAAATAAGAATTTTACGTCGCATGTTGAAGCTCCCATTGCATTACATCGATCCTTTCGTGCTTGAACGCGGCGATACAGCAGGTCAGATAAAAGCGCCACATGCGAATGAATTTCTGATCAAACCCCATGGCCTTGACTGCATTGATTTTTTCATCGAAATTATTAAGCCAGTGCGTAAGTGTCAGTGCATAATGCTGACCGAAGGAAAAATCGTTGGTCACATGTAAACCAGCTTTCGCACTTTCTGCCTTGAAGCGCGAGGGGGATGGCAGCATGCCGCCAGGAAAAATAAAAGTGCGTATGGCATCGCCGCTGGTGCGATAGCGGTCAAAAGAGGCATCCGCAATAGTGATGCTTTGTATCATTGCCCTGCCTTTTTTTGCCAGCAGGGATTTTAATGTCGAGAAATAAACTGGCCAGAATTTTTCGCCAACTGCCTCGAACATTTCGATGGAAACAATCTGATCATACAGGCCTTGTTGATGGCGATAGTCTTCAAGTGCGATCTCGGCATTCTTGCCCATGCGATTTGCGGCGTATTCATGCTGTGCTTTGGATATAGTCAAACCTTTGATTCCATAATCACCTCGTTGTAGTGCGCGCTCCGCAAATCCGCCCCAACCGCACCCGATTTCAAGCAGGCTTCCAGAAGGATTCAGTCGATCAATCATGCGGTCATATTTCCGGGTTTGTGCATCTTCCAGGTTTTCATTTTCATCGCGAAAAATTGCCGATGAATAGGTCATGGACGGGTCGAGCCAGAGCGCATAGAAATCATTGCCGAGGTCATAGTGAGCATGGATATTTTTTTTGCTTCCCTGCACACTATTGCGAGTAAATAAATAAGCAATGCGTGATGCCAGCCTGCCGAACGCACTGCCATCAATATAATCCCCCATCGCCGACTGGTTTTGCAGCCCAAAGAGAAATAATTGTGTTGGATCGGGCGAGTCCCAGAGTCCATCGCGGTAGCTCTCTGCAAGTGCAATATCGCCGTGGCGAATCATGGTGTCGACTACGCTCCAGTCGTAAAGGTCTAATTGTGCCTCAGCACCGGGTGCGGAGCCTTTAAAAAGGTGCTTTTTGCCATCCGGCGTCGCTATTTCTAATGATCCATATTCAGTGCGCTCAAGTGCAGCAAGAAAGCGCTTGGCAATATAACGTTCAAACATGATTATCTCCTCTTAAGGTTCAGTTATAACCTTGTTATCCTGTCCCTCGACTTTCCTTTGCCTTACTTTTTGTTAAGGTTTTTTATTTAAGACTTCTTGCTGTGAAGGTTGCGGGTTGTGCTAATTTTTTGCGCAAGTTGATCCGGCTTCGCGATGAATCCAATACCTTTCATCAATAGTTTTAGTGCTTGCCAATGAATGAGTGTGATGGCTTTCAGTGTCACTAACGGATGCTGCCAGAACGCTTTACTTAGGGTGAGAGGCGTTAAAGGGGAGAAGTTCCCTGTGAGCGACGTAATCAATTGTTTCTGTTGATTTTCATCATAATAATCAATCCATATTCCGAGCCTGTCAGTTGCAAAATCAAAACGAAATTTGTAGTCGCCACGCCTGGCCATAAAGGGGGAAACATGAAATTTTTTTTCGGTCTCCAGCCATTGGCCGGCAGTGATAGGGGCATGATCGGGGTGAGCACATAAATAGCTATGCTGCTCGCCAAAGGTATTATGAACTTCGCATAAAACGGCTCGCAGTGACTGAGCATCATCCAGACAAAGATAAAAACTGACAGGATTAAATACATAGCCAAGTACACGCGGCATTGTTAGCAAAATAATATTTTTTATTTTGCTGTCCAGATCATGTCCTGCCAGTATTTCTTTTACCCAGGGGGTTGGATCGCTGCCATCGCGCTTGCCGACATCCTTAACATGAAAACGGGTGAAAAATCCAGGTATGGGTTGGGCTGGCAATGGCAAAGCGAGATAATAAACGCCGTAATGAAATGCATTTTTTTTCGGAAAAAGTCTTTTGTGCACTACTCTTGCAGTAAAGAGCTGCGGAGCCATTACCATGGTGGCGATACTCCCATGCGTTCTGCCATTTTAACTGCGCTGTTCAATCCATCCTCGTGGAAACCATGGCGCTGATAGGCACCGCAAAACCAAAGATGATTCTGCCCCTGAATAGCGTCGATATTTGCCTGGTTGTCAATGGCGGCCGCGTCAAACACAGGGTGCTCAAATATAAAGTCATCCTGGGTCAGGTCTGCGTTGGGTTCGTGCCCTGGGTTCAGCGTCACGATCAAGGGTTGCCTGGTTTGTAATGGCTGTAGATTGTTCATCCAATAGCTGAGCGACATACTGGCATTGCCATGGTTCTTGCCTTTCGATAAATAAACCCAGCTGGCCCAGGCTGTGCGTCGCTTTGGCATAAAACTGATGTCGCTGTGCAGCACCGCGCGATTAGCTTGATATTTGAATGCAGACAATATTGTTTGTTGCTGGGCATTGGCATCGCCAATCATGCCAAGCGCCTGGTCGGCATGGCAGGCGAATACTACCTCGTCAAACATATTTCGCTCGCCATGCGCATCTTCAACAACAACACTATTGCCATGGCATCTTACTTCATTGATGCCGCAGTTGAGATGTATGAGATGTTTAAATGGCTCAACAAGGCGCTTAATATATTCGCGGCTGCCACCGCGCACCGTATACCATTGTGGATGATCATCGACGCTGAGTAGCCCATGATTCTCAAAAAAACGAATAAATGTACTGGCCGGAAATTCAAGCATTTTTTCAAGCGGCGTACTCCAGATCGCACCGCCCATGGGCAACAAAAAATACTGCCGGAACCAGGGGCGCAGTTGCAGATCGTCAAGACAGTCGCCAAGACTGTAGGAGGAATCTTTCAAAAGATATTCGCGTGCGCGTTTATTGAACTTGAGAATATCAGCGATCATTCCCCAAAACTCGGGGCGAAAAATATTTCGTTTTTGCGCTAGCATATCAATAGTTTTTTGCGTGCCATATTCAAGCCATCCACTATTGATGCTTGCGCCAAACGACATATCACTTTCGATAATGGGTACCTGCAGGTGTTCGAACAAGCGCGTGAGCAGCGGGTAATTGCGTTTGTTGAAAACAATAAAACCTGTATCGACGGGGATTGCTCCATCCGATGTTTTGGCTTCTACCGTCCGGCTGTGGCCGCCAATATAGTTATTTTTCTCATAAACCCTGATGTCGTGGTAAGGATGTAAAAGCGACGCGGCACCAAGGCCTGATATGCCCGTGCCGATAATGGCAATTTTTTTTCGTGTTATCTGTGTCACGGCGTTTCCTCTTGAGGCCAACCACTAGCTTAGGGCGCTTGCTGTTGACACAAACTTGCCCGATTCTAAATTATTGGTAAGGTTGGAACCTGAGCCGCACACGCAGGCCTGGATCACCATCTTCCAGAGTAATTTGCGCTTGATGCTGCTCCGCCACTACGCGCACCAAACTCAAGCCCAGTCCATCTCCGGGAGTGCTGCGACTGGCATCGCAACGATAGAAGTGTTTGAACACTTTTTCTTTCTCTGCATTGGCAATACCTGGTCCCTGGTCTTCAATCAGAGCAACAACCTGGCTCCTCTCTAGGCCTGCAGACAATCGGATAACCGAATTTTTCGGCGAAAATTTGATCGCGTTATCGAGGAGATTGGCAAACATCTGGAACAGGAGATTGCTGTCGCCATTGATTATTAAAGTCGGGTTGATTTTTATATCAAAGCGAATCCGACTTTCTTCAGCCACAGGTTCATAGAGTTCGGCAAGGTCGTGGATAATCTTGCTTAAATCGATTTCACCCATCTGCTGGCTGCGTGTTCCTTTTTCGATATTGGCAATACGTAGCAGTGCATGGAACACCGCCAGTGTATGGTCGACATCGGCAAGCAGCCTGTCGATTTGAGCATCGCTAACGGGCTGGCCGCGTAATGCCTCTATATCGTTGCGCAGCCCGCTTAGCGGAGTGCGAAGATCGTGGGCGATATTGTTGCTGATCTCGCGCGCGCCATTCATCAAATCTTCAATTTTGGTCAGGAAGCTGTTTAGAACTTCGGAGAGATTGCTCAGGTCATCCCAGCGGCTATCGATCACTAAACGTTGCGATAAATCGCTCGTCACAACTATATTTTTGGCAGTTGCTGCAATACGGTTAATACGGCTTACCACAAAATAACTAATGCCAAAACTTACCAAAACCACAACAAGCATGAGTGACATAATAAGCCAGCAGAGAAGCTTTAGCTGTTCGTAATTCTCGATAAGATCGTGCACATCCCGCGCGACAATAATGCGCGATCCATTCGCGAAGGTATGGATTTTTGCCGCAAAATTTATGGGGCCTTGAGCGGTGTGAAGCTCGAATCCTAAAATCCCTTCGGTAATGGTTTGAATCTTCGCTGGAACTGGATCAATCGATCCCCCGAGAAGTTTTCCAGACTCAGCTTCATAGCGGAATCGCACCAGCTGATCGTCCCTTTCCCGTTGCTGAATATACGGCAGCAATTGCCCTTCTATGTTTTCCAGAATGGATAGCGTGTTAATCTCAATATTGATTGCGGCATCTGTTTCGCGCAGGAAATCACGCCGGCCAAAATCAATGAGAAAATATCCCAAAATGGCAGCGGACAGGGTAAGCAGAACCGTGAACAGTAATGCCATTTTGAAACTTGAGCTATGGATATAGCGTCTAGAGACTGTCTTCAATGATGTATCCCGCACCGCGCACCGTTTTAATGAGAGTGTTTCCGGTATCGCCCAGTTTTTTTCGCAGGCGGCTTATATGCACATCGATTACGCTGGTCTGCGGATCAAAATGATAATCCCACACGCTTTCGAGCAGCATGGTGCGCGTAACCAGCTGGCCTTTGAATTTGACAAGGTATTCCAGCAGTTTGAATTCCCGGCTTTGCAGTTCGATGATTGTGCCGTTACAGCGAACTTTACGGGCGAGCAAATCCATTTCCAGATTGCCCGCCTTTAGCAATGTTGATTGTGTGGGTGGCGATGAAGACGTACGTTTGCCAAGTGCTTCTACGCGCGCCAGGAGCTCGACAAATGCAAATGGCTTGACCAGATAGTCGTCACCGCCAGAGCGCAAGCCAGTAACCCTGTCATCTACATCTCCCAGTGCACTTAAGATCAAAACACCGACCAGATTGCCGCTGCCGCGCAGGGTTTTAATAATGGAAAGCCCGTCGAGCTTGGGCAGCATACGATCGACAATAAGTACATCATATTTTTCATTGCACGCGAGGTGCAGACCCATTTCTCCATCTTCAGCAGCATCAACAGCGTGCCCCGCCTCTTTCAGGCCTTTCTCAACGTAGGCTCTTATCCTTGGATCATCTTCGATTATTAGTATTTTCATAAATTCTTGGGCTCAATTTCATACTGCTTACTAGGTCATATGCCTGTAAAGACGTCTGGCTCTGTATGTATACCCATAAATGGGTACTGATGGTGCTGATCAAATCTGCCTCTGTCGAGATAATACAAGTGAATAGCTTTAAAGTCAGAGGGTGGGCGGAAATATTTTTCGAATCTGCTATTTAAAGAGTTGCTGTAAAAATTGCAGTTAGCAGTTAAAAGGAGCGCTATTTAGTGCTTGGGTTGGAGATATTTTGCCGAGGGTGCCGCGAAAATTTAAATAAAAAGTAACATTAAGCTAAATTGGCAGTAATTGCGCTGGGCGGCAGCATTAGTGGCCGTTGGGTCGGTTCCGTTTAGTGGGCATTGTATAGGTTGGGATCCAGGACATAATAGGGTTGTCCTGGACCCGAAGATGGCGCACCCGACAGGAGTCGAACCTGTGACCAACGGCTTCGGAAGCCGCTACTCTATCCAACTGAGCTACGGATGCATAAAACTGATTGTCAAAAACATTATCGCTGTTTCGAGTCCCAGCAGTGCTGCGCACTGCACGCTACTCCTTCCGCTGTGCTCCAGTCCTGCCCGACAACAGAGTTGTCGGTCGTTCGGCTGCGCACAAAGCGGCGCTTTGTAAACGCTTGCCTCACCCGCTGAGCCAGGGATGCGGAATATTTTGCGAGGCGCGATTCTACTTGCCTTCGCGCCTTGCGTCTAGGCTGTTTGTTGTTGCGAGCTGCTATCGTCGGCAAGATCGCTGATGCGCAGCTCTTTTTTGATCTCTGTGGAGCCCAGGCTCTGACTGATGGTGCCGAACTGGAAGTCGCCGATCATGCGCTCCAGGCGCGGCAGGCAGCGCTTGAGATTGGTGTAGTGGCGGAAGTTGCTGAACCAGCTGGCGTTGGGCACCCGGGGCTGGTCTGGGTCGATTTCCCAGGGGTGGAGGTAGAAAATCTGCGGCTTGGTCTGGTTCAGGCTGGCGCGATCAAACAGCCAGCGCGACAGCGCGTAGGGGTACTGGCGAAAATAACCTCCACCTGCAGCGGGCACCGATTGCCCCAATACCTTGGCGGTAGTAAGCGGGAACTCGGTCAGCGCAGCCCCTGAGTTGGTAATAATGCGATAGGGCTCCTCCGGGCTGCCGGGTATGCCGTAATTGTCGTGGCGGGTTGGGAATATGCTGGAGTCCCAGGTAAAACCAAGTTCAGCCAGTATGTCTAATGCCCAGAGCGATTTACGGGTAATGGAATAGCTGGCAGCGCGATAGCCGACTACCGGCAGTTGTCCCAGGTCTTCGAGAATTTGCTTGGATCTGGCCGTTTCCTCGCGAAAAACCTGCTGATCCTGCTTGTAGATAAGCTGATGGCTATAGCCGTGCGAGGCTATCTCGTGCCCCTGTGCGCGAATGGTTTTCACCAGTTCGGGATAGCGCTCTGCAACCCAGCCCAGAATAAAAAAGGTGATTTTGATATTGGCATCGTCAAACAGCTGCAGCAACTTGTGGGTGTTGGCTTCCACCCGCGATGGCCACTGCTCCCAGTCGGCCGGATTGATGGCTTTATTGAAGGCGGCTACATGGTAGTAATCCTCCACATCGACGGTCATTGCATGGGTGACGGTTTGCTTTTTCATAGGCTTTTTATCGGCAAAAGACAAAAAATAAAAACGACATCCAGGATGCCGTTTTCCGGTGTGAATCTAGGGTTTACAGGCGGGCATCAACTTCGTTCTTGGCGAGCACGTGCTTCACATCGAACAGGATATTGTTGGGTTTGCCCAGCGCGCGTATGCCCACAGCCCCCATCTGCCGGAATTTATCGTGCCCCACGCAGATAATGATCGCGTCGTAAGTGCCGGGCTTGGGTTCGTCGATCAGGCTCAGGCCGTACTCATGTTGAGCCTCTTCGGAGTCGGCCCAGGGGTCGTAGATATCGACGTTGGTATTGTAGGTTGCCAATTCCTTGATGATATCGACTACACCGGTATTGCGCAGGTCTGGGCAGTTTTCCTTGAAAGTCAGCCCCATAATCAGAACTCTCGAGTCCACCACATGGGCTTTGCGCTTGGTCATCATCTTGATGACCGAGTCGGCCACAAAGGCGCCCATGCTGTTATTGACGCGGCGGCCTGACAAAATCACTTCGGGGTAATAGCCAACCTGCTGCGCTTTGTGGGTGAGATAGTAGGGATCGACGCTGATGCAGTGGCCGCCCACCAGGCCTGGGCGGAAGGGCAGGAAATTCCACTTGGAGCCAGCCGCTTCCAGCACTTCCAGAGTGTCTATGCCCAGGCGGTTGAAAATCAGGGCCAGCTCATTGACCAGGGCAATATTGAGGTCGCGCTGGGTGTTTTCGATAACCTTGGCCGCCTCGGCTACCTTGATGCTGCTGGCTTTATGGGTGCCCACCACGACAATCTTGCGGTAGAGTTGATCGACATAATCGGTCACTTCGGGCGTTGAGCCGGAGGTGATCTTGATAATATTGTGTACGCGGCGCTGCTTATCGCCGGGATTGATGCGCTCGGGGCTGTAGCCGGCAAAGAAATCCCTGTTAAAGGCCAGGCCAGAGATTTTCTCGATAATGGGAATACAGACTTCCTCGGTGCAGCCTGGGTAAACGGTGGATTCATAAATCACTATGGCATTCTTGCCGATAACCCGGCCCAGCAGCTCAGAGGCTTTTTCCAGGGGGGTCAGATCGGGCTGGTTGCTGGAGTTGATAGGGGTGGGCACAGTGACTATATAGACATCGGCGTTTTTGATATCCGCTTCGCTAGTGCTGTAGCGCAGTTTGGTGGCCTCTGCCAGCTCCTCGGCATTGAGTTCAAGCGTGTGATCTATGCCCTGCAGTAGGGCGTCGACGCGAGGTCTGTTGATATCGAAACCTATAGTATTGACTTGCTTGCCGAATTCTACGGCGAGTGGCAGGCCAACATAGCCTAAGCCAATAATACAGATTGTTGGGTTGCTGGCGAACATGCGCTAATTCCTTAAGGTTGATTGGTCTTATGCTGGGGTAAGTTATCACAAATTGTAGTGACAATTTAAAAAAAGCACGTACAAATTGCTTACATTGGCCTATAAATACTGTTGGTAAATAACCAGATGACAGAATTGCGGCTATGGAGGTCGAGTATTTGTCATAAATCTGGCTATAATGACTATCTGGTCATGACTTTATCTTCTATTTTCCTTAATTTCTTGTCCCCATAATTGAAGGAATTCGCTTTGCCATATATTCGTCTAAACAAACATTATATCCATCTTCCCTACCTGTTTTTAGGTATTACCGAAGCGGTAATACTGGGGTTGTCGGTATGGTTGGCGCAGGGGCTGTCAGGCTCCCTGGCGGATTTCCAGCAGTCCTGGACGAGCGCTGAAATAAATTGGCCCTCGATCATCGTCTTTTCCGTCATTTTCAGCTGTTGCACCCTGTCCATGGGGGTCTACACCGCTCTGGTGCGCGAGGGCTTCTCCAGTATGGTGTTGCGTACCCTGGTCAGCTTCTTTCTGCTCGGCAGTCTCTGTTTGATGATTATCAACTGGATATTTGGCGATGAATTGATCGGTCAGCGGGTCGGCTTCTGGAGTGTGATCATCGCCACAGCGCTGGTGCTGGTGGTTCGCTGCATTTTTGTGCGGGTGGTGGATACGGCCAAATTAAAGCGGCGCGTGGTCATATTTGGGGCGGGTGTCAGGGCCAAGAAGCTGCTGGAGGAGCTGGAGCCCAATCGCGCCAGCCTGGGGGTGGAGATAGTCGGTTGTGTTGCCAGTCCCAATGATGAGGTGGTGGTTGAGCAGTCGCTGCGGTTACCGGAGCCCAAAGAGTGGGTGCCGTTTGTCAAAAAGCTGCAGATCTCCGAAATTATTATCGCCCCGGATGAGCGCCGCCACCGCAATGGCGATGTTTTTCCGCTCAGCCAATTTCTCGACTGCAAGCTGGCGGGAACCCCCTCCTGCGACGGACTGAGCTTTTATGAGCGGGAATTGGGCAAGATTGATATCAGCCTGTTGCAGCCGAGCTGGATGTTATTTTCTGACGGTTTCAAATACAGTAACCGCGGGGTTATTGCCAAACGCCTGTTTGACCTGGTGCTGGCATCGCTGTTTTTTATTGTACTCTGGCCCTTTATGCTGTTGACCGCGATTGCAGTTAAGTTGGAAAGTCCAGGGGCTATTCTTTATCATCAGGTGCGAGTCGGGCAGAATGGCAAGCCATTCCGCATTTACAAGTTCAGAAGTATGCGGCAGGATGCAGAAAAGGCCGGCAAGGCTATCTGGGCGCAGAAGAACGATTCGCGCATTACCCGGGTCGGGGCCTTTATTCGCAACACGCGACTGGATGAGCTGCCCCAGCTGTACAATGTGCTGGCTGGTCATATGAGCTTTGTCGGGCCGCGCCCCGAGCGTCCTGAATTTGTGAACGATTTGGGCAAGCAGATTCCCTTTTATGATACCCGGCATAAGGTAAAGCCTGGGCTGATGGGGTGGGCGCAGTTAAAGTACCCTTATGGCGCTTCGGTAGAAGATGCCAAGAACAAATTGCAGTACGATCTTTACTACACCAAGAACCACAGCTTCCTGATGGATATTCTGATTATGATCCAGACGGTGGAAATTATCCTGTTGGGCAAGGGTGTGCATTAACCGCGGCAGCAAGGTCTGTCTGTAGCGGCAAAGAATTAGTTTTATATCCAGGAGAAAAAATGAAATACCTTTTCGGCTTTGTGAATATGTTAATGGCAGTTGTACTGCTCTCTTCTTGCAGCAGCAACGATGTAAAAGAATTGCCTCCAGTAGATACAGGAGTAGCCGCGGAATACCATATAGGTGTGGGCGACTCTCTGGAGATTAATGTGTGGCGCAACCCCGAGCTATCGCGTGTTGTGCAGGTTCGCCCCGATGGCAAGATCTCCATGCCGCTGGTGGGCGATGTCGTGGCGGCGGACCTGACCACGGCGCAGCTTTCGCAAAGCGTGACCAATATCCTCTCCGGCTATGTAAAGAGCCCGCAGGTAGCTGTCATTGTCAGCAACTCCAGCAGCTCCGATTTCCAGCGTCGCGTGCGTGTGACAGGTGCGGTTAAAAGTCCGCAGTCCCTGCCCTACAGGGATGGCATGACGGTTTTGGATCTGGTGTTGATTGCCGGAGGCCCAAGCGAGTTTGCGTCGGCCAACAAGGCCAAGCTTTATCGCAAGGTGAATGGTGAGATTAAAGTATATCCCATCAAACTTGACGACCTTATTAATGATGGTGAAGTCGAAACCAACTACACTTTGCAGCCTTCAGATATTGTGACTGTTCCTGAGCGCTCTTTTTAATTAATCACTATTTCAAAAATAATACGCATCAATCATAGAGAGTCTTCATGGATACAGGTTATCTGAGCGATATGTTAATGGCGCTAAAGGCGGAGCTGATCAGGTTCCGTTTTTGGTGCGTGTTGTTATTTCTGGGAGTGTCCTACAGTATCTTGAGCCTGGGATTGGTGTGGCCGAAGCACTTTACCACCAGCGCCGTGCTGTTTGCCGATGAGACAAATATTATTGAGCCCCTGCTTAAGGGTAGTGCAGAGGTGACCAAAATAGATCGCTCGGAGCAGGCCAGCGAAATTATTTACACCCGGGCTATTATCCTGGCCGCCGCAAAAGGTGCCGGCCTGATTAAGGATGGTGTGAGTGAGGAGCAGCAGGATGCGATCATTCGCCAGGTGCGCAATGGTGTGAGTGTGCAAAAGGAGCGCAATAACAATCATTTCGTGGTGCGCTACACGGCAAAAAATCCCGATCTTTCGTTTGAAACCCTGAATGCCATAGTCAACGTATTTATCGCCAATGCCGCGCGCAAAAAGCGCGACGAAAGCTTGAGTGCCTACAACTTTATTGATTCCCAGGTGCAAATTTATAAGAAGCAGCTTGAAATTGCCGAGGGAAAATTAAAGGAATTCAAGTCGGGCAATACCGATGGTACAGAGGAGGCGGTCAGCGCTCGCCTCTCGTCTTTGCGCCAGGAAATTGAATCCCTGAAAATAACCAACGAAGAGACCCAGTCGCGTGTCAACAGCATCAGGCAGCAGCTGGGCAATGAAGGGCAGTATCTGCAGGCCAAGGGGCAGTTGGATGAATTAAAGCAGCGCCGTCAAACATTGAGTGGTCAGCTTGAGCAGTTATTGTTGAGTTATCAGGAAGGTTATCCCGATATTATTTCGCTGCGCGCACAGATTGCCGAGCTGGATACTTCCATGGCGAAGCTGCAGAGCTCCGGCAATGTGTATGGCAGTTCAGACAAGGTGCAAAATCCGCTCTATGAAGAGCTGCGCAAGCAGCTGGCGGAGGCGGATGTCGAGCTGCGCGCGCAGAATCGCCGCCTGGAATCACTCAAAGAGCTGCAAAAAGAAGAGGCTTCACGCCTGCAGCGCATTGCGCAGAATCAGGCCCAGCTCTCTGATTTGACCCGCGATAACGATGTGACTCGCAAAGCCTATGAAGAAATGCTGGAGAACCGCGAAAAGGCCCGCATTTCCATGACGCTGGATATTGAGGGGCAAGGTGTGACCTATCGTATCCAGGAGCCCGCCGCTTTCCCGCTGGCGCCCTCGGGTTTGCATTTTATCCATTTTGCCATCCTTGGGCCGCTGCTGGGTTTGCTGTTGCCGATTGGTCTGCTGATTATGTATGTGATGCTGGATCCACATTTGCGTTCATCCAGGATTCTCCAGCAACAGTTGCCGCCGGATATTGAAATTATTGGTGTGATTCCGCACTTCAATTCACCGATTGGCGAGCGCTTGTTGAAAAAAGATATGCTTTCAATTCTCGGCGTGTCTATTGCGGCCATGTTGTGTTATGTGGCGATTGCGGTTTTTTGGCAGTTATCTCAAGGCTAAAGTCTCTTTATAAGGCTCATGATTCATGGACAACCCCAGCGACAACAATAGCAAATCTACCTCAGCTGACTTTGACGATTTTGATGATCTTGTCGAGACCAGCCATGAGCTGGTGAAATCAGCAGTAAAAGATCACCAAAACCAGGGCCGAATCAAAAACATGGCGCTGTCCCTGCTGTGGAACCAGGATGAGTTCTACGATAAGAAAATTATTTTTTCGGGTATGCGCCAGCGCGAATTGTTGAATGCCTATCGCGAAGTCAGGATCAGGCTGCTGCAGAAAAGCCGCACCGATAATATGGTGGTCATTGTGTCATCTGTGGCCAGGGCGGCAACTTCCAGCGATTTCAGCTTTAACCTGGCTGCCACCTTTGCTCTGGACCAGCATAAAACTGCGCTGTTTGTCGATTGCAATCCCTACAATCCCAGCACCGATAAGTACCTGGTCAAGGATGTCGATTTGGGGCTCACCCAATACCTCACCGACTACTCGGTGCCGCTTGAGCAGATTATCTATTCCACAGGCATAGAGCGCCTGCGCATCATCCCCTCGGGCGGCGCCAGCGAGTCTGCGGCGGAAATCTTCAACTCCGAGCGCATGCAGGTGTTTGTGGCGGAAATCAAAGAACGCTATCCCGATCGTTTTATCGTGCTCGATGCTCCCTCGGTGCAGCATTCAACTGAGGCCAGGATTCTCGCGCGTTACTGCGACCACGCCCTGCTGGTAGTGCCTTTTGGCAAGGCCGTTACCGATGATGTGCTTGCCGCTGTCGATGCTGTGGGAAAAGAAAAGTTCGCCGGTCTCGTGTTTAACAATTAATTGCTATCTAGAGATTCAAAATGGATACCAAACATCTATTGCGCGTGCTGGGCTATTTTGTCTCCCTGGTAATGCTATCCGGTCAGGTTGTCGCCGATCCTTTTTATGGCTCGGTGTCCGCCCTTGCCGGTGTTTCCGACAACAGCAGAAAAACAGAGCACAACAAAAAGAGCGAAGAGCAGAATCAATACAACCTTAACCTGGGCAGCGACTGGGAAAACTCGCTGGTTGATTTCCATCTGGGATACGGCGCAATAGCGAAAACTTTTTCCGAGGATTCCCAGCAGGAGAGAAGGCAGCTTGAGGGAGGTTCATCGCTGTTGATAGGGAGAGAGGAGCAGCCTGTCAGCCTGATGCTGGAGCATTCGCGCATAACGCTTTTAAATTCACCAGACAGTATCAATTTAACTGAAAATCAAGATGAGAAGGATGATTTTTCGGTAAGGCCGACGCTCAGGCAAAGACTATCTCCTGTTGATTATCTGGTGCTCAATGGCGACTTCAGCCGCATTAATTATCTGGAGAGCGATATCAAGGATTCACAGCGCAAAGGCGGCTCGCTGGTGCTGGATCATCGCTTTTCCCTTTTGGACAGATTGCAGGTTTACGCACAGCAGAGCGAGATCGAATTCAAGCATCTTCCTGGCTCTGACTATACCTATAGATCCGCGGGGATCACCTATAGCGTCAAGCTGCGAAAGCTCTCTTACAGTGCGACAGTCGGCAGCAATAAAACGATTCCCGAGCTGGGCAAGGAATACAGCAATCCCTCCTATACCTTGGATCTTGCCTATGATGCGGGTGGGCAAAAAATTGGCTTGAATGCCAGCAAGGTCTTAACCGATACCTCCGCCAATGCCGGCAATATTATGGTGGATACCGATCTGCCGGTCAGCGGCAGCAAGAACACGCCAGATCAGATCGAAAAGGCGAGCTATGGAATCAATTGGAGCAGTCTCGCCGTTTGTAATGGCTGTACATTATTTGCGGGAGCAAAACATACCAGGGATGATTATCTCGATCAGGGCGCTGACGCTATTGAACAGAGCTGGAGTGCAGGTATGCGCTACGCCCTGTCGGCAGCGACCAATATCGCTGTGCAGTTCGCTGGCAGCAACCATAAATACAGCTCTGTTATTATTGGCAGCGCCTATAAGCTGCAAACATCCCAGCTCGAATACAGCTATCAAATTAGCCGGGGCTTGTCTGCGAATGCCCTGCTGAAAAAAGAAAAACGCTACGGTGATGAAAGGGCTGTAAGTTATGCTGAAGCTTATGCGGGGGCAGGGTTAAATTATAAGTTCTAGGGGGCCGCTGAAAAATGTTGGCGAGGCAGCCAGTGCAAGGCTGTTTTTAGCATCCCCGGTGGAACCGCCGCAATGGCAATGCAGGTAATTTTGCAGCGGTTCCCTAGTTGCTCCCTGAACAGATTGGCTATTGCGGACCTTTTGTTCGCCATCTCTTTTGCGATGCTCTGTAACGCTAATAATACGGCCAAAGGCATCTGACTAATAAATTATAAAAACGGGTAGTCCCATGAATATCATTGCTCGCTGTTTGGTTTTACTATTCATTCTCTGCGCTCTAGGATGCCGCGACAATAAAGAGGAAAAGCAAGCTGATCTGGCTCGCCATCAAAACTCCGCAAAAGTTTACCAGGAGCAGGGGCAGCTGAAAGCTGCCATTCTCGAAGCCAAAAAAATGATCCAGATTGATGCCGATAGCCCGGCGGGATATTTGCAGGCGGGCAGGATTTATAATCAGATCGGTGCTTACAGCTCCGCGCAAAAATTGCTGGAGGCTCAGCTTAAAAAGATGCCAGAAGTGGCTACAGATTTGGCTGAGTCCTATCTGGACGGCAAGAAATATCTCACAGCATTAAATACTCTGGCCGCCCATCCTGCGGAGAAGAATGATATTGCCAATGCCCAGCGCCAGGCGCGAATAAAAGCCATGGCGAGTTTTTATCTTGGCGATAATCAGGAGTATGAAAAATCAATAAATCAATTTACTGCCTTGGGTGGCGATGCGCTGGAGCGGCAGCACCTTGAAGCCAGTGTGGCCTTGGCACAAAACCGTATTGAGGATGCACAGGGAATCCTTGGCAAAATTCTGGAGTCAAAACCGGAGGATATCAAGGCGCTGATGCTGTTGGGTGCAACCCACGCCGCGATGCAGGATTTTACCAAGGCTGAAAGCTATCTCACCAAGGCTTTGGGGCTGCTGCCGGCAACAGATATTATGAGTACAGAGCGGGTGAGGGTATTGTCGCAATTGACGGAGGTGTTGATTAATCAGGGACGCTCCAGCGAAGCCTATGTGTACCAAAAAATTCTGGCAGATGCCAACCCGGAAAGTAATGCTGCGCAGCAGCGCTTTAATGATGCGATCAAATTTTACCAGGAGGGAAAATTTGCCGAGGCGGAAAGTATTTTGAAAGAGTTGCGTGAGCAATTTCCCAAGGATAAAAACTCCGCTACCTTATTGGGAATGATTGAATTCCAAAAAGGTGAAAATGAAAAAGCAGCAAACCTGTTCGATGAATTTATTGATGCGGAAACCTCTTCTCCCACCCTTATTCAGGCCGCTGCTCTGGTTAAGTATCGCAAAAATCAAATTGATGATGCCTTGAAGTTGCTCAAGGAGGCCGCAGAGAGTCAGCCGGGCAACGCCACAATTCTCGCCACCTATGGTCTGGCGCTGCTGGATCACGACAGTAAAAGCAAAGAAGGTGCGGTCGCCCTTGAGAAAAGCTTGGCGATAAATCCCGCGCAGCAGAGGTTGCGCCTGGCGCTGGCCAAAAGGAATATGTCACTGGGTGAGACTGATCAGGGGCTTGCGCAGTTGCGTAAAGCCTATCAAGAAGTACCGCTGGATACGATGTTGCAGGAAGCTTATTTCAAGGCATTGTTTGTCAGCGGTCAGCCGGATAGTGTTAAAAAGGAAGTTGAGCAATTTAAGGCAAAATATCCCGACAACGCGCGCGGCTCCTTTCTTGAAGGCTGGTACAACATGGAAGTCAAAAATTATGCTGCTGCGGAAAAAGCATTCGAGAAAAATCTCGCGGTGGCAAACAATGCTGAGAAAAAACTCGCTTACACTGGGTTGGCTCAGCTCTATCAAATACAAAATCAGCCACAAAAAGCCATGACAGCATGGCAGAGTGTTATTGAAGCGGACCCAACAGTGTCAGCTTCCTACGGACACTGGCTGAATCTGATGTGGGCCAATAATAAAAAGGACCAGGCGTTCGCCTATCTCCTGGATCTGGAGAAAAAATACCCCAGCCTCTGGCAGCCATCAGCGGTGCTGGCGCAACTCTATGCCAATAGCAAGCAGTGGGCGGATGCTGAAAAGCATGCTGAATTCGCGCTCTCTCGCAGCTCTGCTGCTGATGAGGTGAAGAGAGTTGCCGCAAATATTTATCAATTGCAGGCCATAGACCTTAAAGCCAAAGGTGATTTGAATGATGCGCGCCGCTATTTTATGAAGGCGGTGAAGTTGATACCGGATAGCCCTGATTATCTGGCCAATGTCATTGAGGTGGAGATAGCGGCCAAGAATCTTGCTGAAGCACAAAAGCTTTTAAATGAGTATCCGCAAAACGAAAACAACAGCAATGTCCGTCAATTTTTCCAGGGCGCAATACGCTTTGCTGAAAACAAACCTGAAGAAGGGATTAAGCTGTTTGTCGAATCCTGGAAGTCAAGGCCCACAGAAATTGCCGCGCTGTCTATTGCCGAGGTCTATGAGAAAAGTGGCCAGCAGGAAAAATTAAATGAATTCATTGATGACTGGGTTGCAAAATTGCCGAAGAGCGCCAAGGCAACCATGTTCAAAGCCTTGCAGGCGCAAAAATTGAAGCGCGATGATGAAGCCATCCGCTGGTATGAAAAAACGATTGAGCTTGCCCCTAATATGGCAGTTGCATTGAACAATCTTGCCTGGTCCTATTATCTGGCAAAAGATGAGCGCGCGGTGCCTATGGCGAAACGCGCCTATGAAGCTGCTCCCAATTCTGCCTCGGTATTGGATACTTACGGCTGGATCCTCGCTGAGCGCGGCGATCTGGCTTTGGGAATTGAGGTGCTCACCCGCGCGGCATCCTTGGCTGGCGATAATGCCGATATCAAGAATCACCTCAAGGAGGCAAAGGCAAGGGCGAAGTAATGCTGCAGGCTCTGCACTATTTGTGGAGGGCGCTGTCGCAGTCTGTGAGGCTATTGATATCTCGCAATTGATTTATTATTTGGAAAAGCATCGCTAATGGAAAACTCGTTTTTAGCTGTCGAGCGCCCAGGCCTGTTCAGGTCAAGTGCATGGTTGCGAGCCTGGGGCAAAGCCTGGCTCGATCATCCTGCGGTATCTTGGTGTGGGCCTGCACAGTCCGATGCTTCTGATTTGCCTGTAGAAGGAATATCGGCGGGAATATATACCACCAGCGAGACATTAATGTCTTTTTTCCCCGTGCAAAATGCCTATCCATTTGGTGCCTCCTGCAAATCTGTGCCCGCTATTCGCAGTGAATATTTTCAATTTCCAATGAGCCCCGAAGCCAACCCGCGATGGTGCGAGGGCTACTTAAAAAATGCTTTGAGCATTCGCTGGGACAGGTTTGTTTTTTCTGATGTGTTGGTGGATTCGCCAGATCATAAAAGTATCTTAGCTGCTGCGCGCCTACAAAAACTGTCCACCATAAAAGGTGGTGTTGAAAACACTTACGGGGTTAATTTACAGGGAAAAAAATTCCTCGATTATGTGAAGGGGCTGGGTAAAAAT
>DATMSP010000018.1:0-116883 GCA_035565295.1 Cellvibrio sp.
TATTATTTGCTATTTCCACATTAAACAACCCAGGTTTTTTCTGGGCTTGCTGTAAATCATAATAATTATTATCTGAGTCTCGCTTAAGATCATAAATATAAAAATCACTGGTATTATATTGGCGGAAAGAAGCGCTGCCCCCAGGCAAAATCATCGTATATTCGCCATGTCCGATATTCTTGACAAACACCTGCTTTTTGAACTGACCGGAAGATAATGACTTTAATTCTTTGACAAACAGCCCAGCCCAGTAATTACTAGTATTTCTGGAGAGAAGTTGCATTCCTACAAATGCGGGATAAAGCTCAGACTTTATAGCTACCTTGTAGCCTGAATGAAAAGAAATGTATTTTGCATCTATGGGTAAATTTGACATGTATAACTCCTATAATCCTTCACACTTGTGTAAATAAATCGCCTTTTAATTTGCCGCTTGCAGGCTGTGATTTACTACCATTCTGTGCAGTTTTGACTGGCCACAATAGAATTTTCCTAGGGTATTGTCAATGGCAGGAGAAGTCTCAGGTTGCGCCTCTGTTATTGAATGAAACTTCATGCCTACTGCCATTGAGATAAAGCCCGACATCAATAACACCGGCACCAGTATTCTTCATAGATTCCCAGTAAGCAAACACTCCAGCATTTATTCATAAATCCCCTGCGACCGCAGATACTCCTCGTAACTACCACTGAAATCCACCAACCCGCTCGGCTGCATATCGATAATACGCGTGGCCAGGGACGAGACAAATTCGCGATCATGGCTGACAAAAATCAACGTGCCGGGATAATTTTCCAGTGCAAGGTTCAAGGCTTCGATAGATTCCATATCCAGGTGGTTGGTGGGTTCGTCCATCAATAGCACATTGGGATTGATCAAACTGAGTTTGCCAAACAGCATGCGGCCCTGCTCGCCACCGGAAATTACTTTTACCGATTTCTTAACTTCATCGTTGGAGAACAGCATGCGGCCCAGGGCACCGCGCACTAGCTGCTCATCGCCTTTGGTCCACTGCTTCATCCAGTCAAACAAATTGCTGTCATCGGCAAAGTCAGCGGCGTGGTCCTGGGCGAAATAACCTATCTCGGCTTGCTCGGCCCATTTCACACTGCCGCTATCGGCAGCAACATCGCCAAACAGGCAGCGCAGCAGTGTAGTCTTGCCGGCACCATTGGGGCCGATGATGGCAATACGCTCTCCTGCTTCCACTTGCATGCTCAGCTTGGTAAACAGCGGACGATCGAACCCCTTGCTTACCTCTTCAAGAGTTACCGCCTGGCGATGCAATTTTTTATTTTGCGTAAATTTAATATAGGGGCTGACACGGCTTGAAGGCTTGACATCATCCAATTGGATTTTATCGATTTGGCGCGCGCGCGAAGTGGCCTGCTTGGCCTTGGAGGCGTTGGCAGAGAAGCGGCTGACGAAGGTTTGCAGTTCGGCAATCTGCGCTTTCTTTTTGGCGTTCTCGGATAATAATTTTTCGCGGGCCTGGGTAGAGGCCATCATATAGTCATCATAGTTGCCGGGATAAATGCGCAGCTCGCCGTAGTCCAGATCCGCCATATGGGTGCAGACGCTGTTGAGGAAGTGACGGTCGTGCGAGATGATGATAATAGTACTGCTGCGCGCCGTGAGCACGCCTTCAAGCCAGCGGATGGTATTGATATCCAGGTTGTTGGTGGGCTCATCAAGCAATAGCACTTCCGGATCGGAAAACAATGCCTGGGCCAGCAGCACCCGCAATTTGAAGCCGGGGGCAATCGCACTCATCAACCCCGTGTGCTGCTCAATCGGGATATCCAGCCCCAGCAGCAATTCACCCGCGCGCGATTCTGCGGTATAGCCATCCATTTCGGCAAACTGTACCTCGAGGTCGGCAACGCGCATACCATCCTCTTCGCTCATCTCAGGCAGGCTGTAGATGCGATCGCGCTCTTCTTTAACCTGCCAGAGTTCGGTGTGCCCCATGATCACCGTATCGAGCACGGTAAATTCTTCGTAGGCAAACTGGTCCTGCTTCAATTTCCCCAGGCGGACATTCGGCTCCAGCATCACCTGCCCCGCCGACTGCTCCAGATCGCCCCCCAGAATTTTCATAAAGGTGGACTTGCCGCAGCCATTGGCCCCGATCAAGCCATAGCGGTTGCCATTGTTGAACTTGACCGAAACGTTTTCGAAAAGGGGTTTAGCACCAAATTGCATGGTGATGTTAGCAGTAGAAATCACGGGAGTTACCTAGCCTGTAAAAAAACGGGCATTCTACCGGATCTGGCTGCATTTACCCACAGCTACAAGCGCTATCGCGCAACTTGTTCTAAGGATCGAGCGCCAGCGCTAACTTTCGTAAAGCTGGAATGCTCGCGAAGCAGCCCCTTCTGGTCGATATCTGGTAATATTCAGCAGCATTCCCAGGCTTCCCCTCTTCGGGCAAATATCACCGGCTACCGCCATCCCTATAAAGCCAAAGGCTTTGCACAACAGAAAATGCAGGGGCACCCCAAAAGCACAAGCCAGGCAAGGTCTGCAATTTATTCCTGATTTATCTGTCTATACCGACCAGGCAAACCGGCCACCCCGGGCAATTCATTTTCATACTGAGATATCATGGCTTTTCCTCCACACACAAAATCATCGCCAGACAGCCGACTTCTGGATTACAGGCCCGGCCTGTTTTCACGCAGCATGAGCAGCAGCAAACTGGCAATAATATTATCCTGCGTATTTATACTTTTTTATAATCCCAGTTTTTTTCACTCGCTGTTCGCGACTATTGAGCTGCTCAGCATTAAAGACTACTTTTTTGCCGCAAGTATTATTCTGTTCGCGGCCACTGTCACAGCGCTGACCCTATCTCTGCTTATCCTTCCCGGAATCGCCAAGCCAGTGATTATGCTGATGCTTATCTGCGCGGCGGGCGCATCTTATTTTATGAACAACTATGGCATTAGTGTACATAAATATATGATACAGAACGTCTTGGAAACTGATCTCAGGGAGCTGAAATCCTTATTCAATAGCACACTGGCCCTTTATATTCTTCTGCTGGGCATAGCCCCCTGCATATTACTGGCGCGAGTGAAGTTGCAGTTTGGCAGCTGGCAAGAGGAGGCGGTACGCAAATTAAAATTCTTGGCAGGCTCAGCGTTTATTCTGCTTGTTTTGCTTATGTGTTTCTCGGCAGATTACGCTTCCTTTTTTCGCAATGACAAACAAATCCGACAAAAAATAAACCCCGTCAATATTATTTATGCCAGCATTCACCATCTCTTTACCAGCAATAAATCCTTCACTGTTGCCCCTATAGGTGAAGATGCCGCGCTCAACAGTCTGGGGCAGAGCCTGAACAAACCGGTGCTGTTGATACTGGTTGTCGGCGAAACGGCACGGGCAGATCGCTTCTCGATCAATGGTTATGAAAAGCCCACAACGCCGCTGCTTGCACAACAGAATATTATCAATTATTCGCAAGTGAGTTCCTGCGGTACAGAGACAGCTGTATCTGTACCCTGTATGTTTTCCGCCCTCGGACGCAGCGACTACTCAGACAAGAAAGCCAAATCACAACAGGGCCTGCTCGACATACTCAAGCGCGGCGGCTACTCGGTACTGTGGCGGGACAACAACTCCGGCTGCAAAGGCACTTGTGACCGGGTCGAGTTTGAAAACCTGAGCAATGCCAAGGTCCCGGAGTTTTGCAACGAGCGAGAGTGTTTCGACAATATTCTCCTACACGAGCTGGATAAAAAAGCCTTTGCCATGCGCGGCAGCAAAGTGATTGTGCTGCACCAGAAAGGCAGTCACGGCCCGGATTATTACCGCCGCTACCCCAAGGATATGGAAGTGTTCAAGCCGGTGTGCCGCGTCAATAAATTGCAGGATTGTTCTGCAGCAGAACTCAATAACGCCTTCGACAACACCATTCACTACACGGATCTGTTTCTGAATAACACCATAGAATGGCTAAAAAATCACACGGATTATTACAATACTGCGCTGATTTACCTTTCCGACCACGGCGAATCGCTCGGCGAAGATAATCTCTACTTACATGGCATGCCCTATATGCTCGCCCCCAAGGAGCAAAAGCATATCCCGTTTCTGTTCTGGTTTTCGGATGACTTCTCAGCAGCCAATAAAATCAATAGCGACTGCATGAGAGCCTTGAGCAATGAACACTACTCCCAGGACAACTTATTTCACACTGCGCTGGGCCTGCTCAATATAACCACAAGCCTATACCAGTCGAATCTGGATATGGCCTATCCCTGCAGGGAGCATTAAGGAGCATAGTGAAAAGTGAGCGAGGGCAGACAAGGTCAGTCGCTATTGTGTTTAGCGTTTTTTGCCTCTATCCACTGCGACATATACTGGGTGCTCTTGTGCAGATGATGCCGCAACATGGCGCCGACAAAATTCTGCTGGCGCTGCTCTTCAATATTTTCCTGAATCCTATGGATTCGCATCAGCAGCAGATCCGCATGATTCTCCTGCGCATAATGCCGCTGCAATATCTGCAGGCTCTGCTGCTGCGCATTTCGCCAGCATAGTTCATCGCTGTACAACTTCACCGCCGCGTCGGCAAAAGTCTGCGCAGAGTTTTCTACTGCACCGCCCCAGCCCAGATCGCCGCTCATGGACTCCGCGCCTATGGCGGTGGTGACACTCGGCGTCGCCGTGCGCATGGCATCCAGCAATTTGCCTTTTATGCCCGCACCAAAGCGCAGAGGAGCCAGGCATACACGGGCAGCCTGCATAACCTGCAAGGCATTACCAGCCCAGCCTTTTACCAGGAATCCCTGTTTTGCATTGTGCAATTGCGTGGCCTTCGGCGGAGGATAGGCGCCATAGATCCACAGCTCGGCATGGGGCAGCTGCGCGCGTATTTTCGGCCATATAGCATGCTTGAGATAGAGCACTGCATCCCAGTTGGGCTCATGGCGAAAGTTGCCAATGGAAATAAAATGCTGGCGCTGGGAAAACGCTGGCAGAGATTCAAGGGTGGGAATATCTATCGCTAAAAACGGGCAATAATGCAGCAGTTGCGGCGGCACTGAAAAATAATTTACCAGCAGATTTATTTCATAGTGGGAAATCATCAGGCTCAGGTCACAGCGGTAAATAGCCGCAATCTCCCGCTGCGCCATATCATCGCCAGCCATGGCCGCGTAGAGCTCGCCGGGCTCCGCCAGCAGCGGATCAAGGCTCTGCCGCGCCATCTCAGTCTCGGCCTTTTTTTGCGCTCGCTTCAGCAATTGCTGACGGATATGGCGCAGGCTATGGAGATCTTCAGTATCCAGAATGCGCAATGCCTGGGGGCAGGCGCGCTCAACCCGCCAGCCAAATTGCTCTTCGCTAAAAAAACGATCAAACAATACAGCATCGGGCTTTAGCCCAATCAGAAAATCATCAAAGCTGGAATCATTGAGTGCGATAGACTGTTCCCGCACACCCAGCGCCGTTAAATCGGCGCGATGTTCAGAGAGGGCTGCGGCCGAGCCAAACACCACCCGCCAGCCATCGCGCAAAAAGCAGTGGATCAACTCCATCATGCGACTGCCCGCTGCCGATGAATTGGGTTCGGGCCAGACATAGCCGACAATCAATAAGGTTTTCATTGCGGATAATTTTTCTGTAAGAATTCAACCGCGCCCTGACCTGCCGCATAACCGGTAGCAAAGCAGGCCGTCAACAGATAGCCTCCCGTAGGCGCCTCCCAATCCAGCATTTCGCCTGCGCAAAAAGTAGCGGGGAGATTCTTCAGCATTAACGCGGGCGTAAGTTCGCTAAAGCGCACACCACCACTGCTGCTGATGGCTTCATCTATGGGGCGATAGCCTGTCAGCCGCAACGGCAAATTCTTGATAGCTTCCGCCAGCGCGGGAGAATCCTGCCAGACACTGGCGGGAGTCAGCTCGCGCAGCAGTGCCAGCTTGACCGGCGGCAGATGCAGCTGCTTGCGCAAAAAATTGGCGACAGAGTTTTTGCCACGCGGCTTTTGCAATTGCGATAATATTTTTTCGCGGGGAATATCCGGCAGCAAATCGAGATGCAGGCAGGCGCTGCCGCGAGCACGAATCAGCTCGCGCAGAGGCGCCGACAGGGCGTAAATGCTGGTTCCCTCTATGCCTGTTTTCGCCAGCATGGCCTCGCCGCGCAGCGCAATAGTTTCACCCGCTAAGGTTTCCAAATGCAAACCGACTGTCTGCAGGGGCACACCGGAAAACTCCTGCAGTATGCGCTCGCTCCAGAGAGTTTCAAAACCGCAATTGCTAGGCAGCAGATCGGCAATGCTGATATTCTTTTCGCGCAACAGTGGCACCCAGGCACCATCAGAGCCGAGCCGCTGCCAACTGGCTCCACCGAGTGCCAGCACAGTCACCGCAGGGGAGATATTTTTTTCGATCCGCTGATCGCCCTGGGCTTCGCAAAGACGCAGACTGCCGTCGGAATTCCACCCCATCCAGCGATGGCGCGAATAAAATTTCACATTCATAGCGCGCAAGCGCTGCAACCAGGCGCGCAACAGAGGTGCCGCTTTCATATCCCTGGGAAAGACCCGGCCCGAAGACCCGATAAAAGTTTCTATGCCCAATGCCTGTATCCACGCACACAAATCGCCGGGAGAAAATTTTTCCAGATAGGGAGAGAGCAACGGTGCCGCCTCCGCATAGCGCGAGGTGAATTTTTGCAGCGGCTCTGAATGGGTAATATTCATCCCGCCCACCCCGGCCAACAAAAACTTGCGCCCGAGGGACGGCATGGCATCGTACACTGAGACAGCAAAGCCCGCGCCGGCAATGACCTCGGCGGCCATCAGGCCTGCCGGGCCACCGCCGATAATGGCAACCTGCGGATTGTTCATGGCCTGCGGATTGTTCATGACCTGCGGATTGTTCATGAAAAGTTATTCGGCCTCAGGCTCATCGGGACGGATATAAATAGTGTAGTTATCGCGGTAATCGTCGAGGTTATTGCGCACCAACTCATGGTAGCGCCCAGTGAGATATTTCTGTGCGCTTTCGATTTCATCGATATATTCCTTGCGGTCAATGGATGAAGTCGCCACCACAAAGGCATTAAAGCGGGCGGCTGCATTCAGCAGCGCGGCGCTGACTATTCCCGGATCTACATCATCGCAGGCCGTATTCGCTTTTTCGATAAAGGCATCCACCAGATCCCAAAACAGCTTTTCATCGTCATTCGCCATAATTTCGCTTACCCCTTTTTGCCAGCTGCTAAAAATAAAAAAGCGCTCTGGCTAGAGAGCGCTTTCAGGTGAGGCTAGTTTACGCCCCGCGGCCCGGCAAATAAAGACTGGAGGGAATTAAGGTTTGGCGTAGGGCTTATTGGCCAATGCCGTACCCTTGAGCTGTATCAATACATTGGCAGCCTGCCCATTTAGCAGCATTTTCTGATAGAGCGCTACCAGCCCATCCTTGTTGACTTTTTCCAGTGCAGCTATATAGCGGTCGCGGCTGTCGAAGCTGTAGCGCGCAATCCAGAAATCGCCGGAATAGAGATCTGCCTCAGCGCGGAAATCTGTTGGTTTTTGCAGCATAGTCGCCAATTGCGCGGCCTTGGATTGCTCGATTTGCGCCGGCTCCATTGCCTTGAGGTCGGCCAGGAACTCTTTGCGGAACCTGTCTATACGCGCTTTTATGGCAACCAGATCAGTATTGGCGCTCTGCACAAACAGCAGGAATGCCGGATACTCGTCAACACTCGAGTCCGAACTGCCCACGACATAGCCCAATTGCTCATTGGTGCGCAGCTGGCTGAAAAAAGCATTGCGCAGAATGGAATTCAATACGGCCAGTTGCGCGCGCTCGTCAAAGGATTTCGCTGTTCCTATAAAACCCTGTACCAGCGCGTTATCTTCCAGCTCAACACTATCCTTGAACTGGATACTCTCACCTGTTTTCGGTGTGATATAGCGGCCAATCACTCGCTGCTCTGGCTGGCGCTTGCCTGGCAATTGCTGGCTGGCAACCTCAGCCATATGGCGAATCGCCTCTTCACTATAATTGCCGAAGGCATTGATGCGAATAAGGGTATCTGCCTTCACAGCCTTGTGATATTCGACAACATCCTTCAGGGTCAGTTTTTCTGAGGCGGCCAGCAACTCAGCATTGGTCCAATGCACCTCATTCACCAGACGACTGAAATGGGTGAACGCCTGACGGAAAGGCGGCTGCTTCTTGGCATTGGCCAGGCTCTGCTGATAAGTATCCAGCGATTCAATAAAATTTTTCTGGGTAATATCCAAACTGGCAAACCCGGCCAGCATTTGCACCAACAGCTCTTCATGTTTGGTGGTATAACCAGAAATATTAATAAATTGTGAGCCTGTTGCTCCCCTGGCCACATTCACTTTGAGCGAGGCCCGTGCAGCACGATCCATCAGCGTAGTGTTCTGATCTTTGTAGATATCGCTCAGCAAATTGGAAAGTACGATATTTTTCGCCGACTTTTTCGCGAAAGGCACATTTAGCTCAATATCCAATATACCCTTATCTTCGCGATAGAATTGCGGATGAGTCAAAAACACCTCTATGCCCTTTTGACTGACAACCTGGTGTGGTTTGAGATAGACATTCTCGACAATTGCCGCCGGTTTGTCAGTAAACAGTGTATTCAACGGCGGCAGGTTAAAGGCGAAGTTTTTTTCCAGGCTCGACCAGCGCGACTGCTCTTCAGCGCTGATATTGCGAATGGAATATTTTCCCTCAAAATAAGGAATAGCTTTATCCACTATTTCATTTTGGCCGATATACCATATACGCGCATTGGCTGGCTCCAATTGTTTCAACACGTCTGCTATGGCATTCCTATCAAAATGATCATAGACAAAATCTGCATTCAACAGGTTCTCCACCGGGTACTCGAATTGATCCATGGCCAGGTTTATCACCTGACGCATAGGGTCCGGCTTGGCGATATTGGCAAAATCTTTTTCGCCCATCATTTTTGCCTCGCGGAAATACAGCTCATTGGGTTCGGATCGTTTCACCAGATTGACATAGGCAAATACTGCCGCTATCACCTGGTCAGAATTTTTCAACCCCGCATCAGTGAGATCAATGGAGACACGCAGGTAACCATCTGCACCATACTCATCCGCATTGACATCTGCAGTGACAATATTGGCAAGCCCCTGGCGACGCAGTTGTTCGCAGAGGGTGCCCGGCTCTTCTGAAGTCAGCAGATCGCGCACATACTCGTTGGGCTTGACTCGCCATTGATCCTTGTTGTTTTTTACCGGAAAATCCACAAACAGGTGTTTCGCATCTTGAATCGATTGATAGCGGATAACCTTGCCCATTTCAGCCTGGGTCAATCCAGCCACAGTGATTTTTGGTTCAGGAATATTTTTATTGGGAATATGCGAAAAATATTTTTCTGCCAGAGCCTTTAATTCAGGAATAGATTGTTTGCCAGACAGCGCCAGGCGCATATTGTTAGCCGAATAGTAGTGGCTGTAAAAAGCCTTCACTTCATCCTGCAATTTTGAGTTTTCTTTATCCGACAAGGTTTCCAGATTGCCGATGGAAAAAAGCGCGCGGGGATTGGCTGGATTTCCTGTCAGCCCTTCAATCTGACTGAGTATCCAATTATCCTGTTTGCGATTCATTGACCATTCACTATTCACCGCATTGCGCTCCTTATCGGCATATTGCGGATCGAGAATGGGTGCTACGAAATAATCGCTGAACCTGTCCAGGGCTTCGGCAAATTTTTCCGAATTGATCCTGAAGTGATAATTGGTTTTCTCGTAAGCGGTAAAGGCATTGGTAGCGCCTGCATTGGCCTGGACAAACTCCATAAAATTATCGGGAACCGGATATTTTTCTGTGCCAAGAAATAACATATGCTCAAGATAGTGAGCCAATCCCTGCTGGGATTGCGGGTCTTGCGCACTGCCCACGGCTACCGCCAGCGAGGCGGCTGAATTTTCCAGGCTGGGATCGGATACCAGCACCACCTGCAATTGGTTTGGCAATAACAGGGCAGCATAGGTTCGATCGTCATTTGGGCTTTTTTGAATAACCGCACTGTCAATGGCCGCTGCTGCATTAGCAGCAGTCGCAGCAGGCTTGACAGCCTGTTGATGGCAGGCTGTCAGTAAAGCACCAGAGAGAGCCAGCGCCAGCAGCCATTGAGTTTTACTGTATTTCATTAGTATTCCCTGAATAAGAAGAAGGCCATGAGGTTGGCAAGGAATTTATAGAGAGTTTGTCAGACATGCAATCGCTTTTGAAGTTCATGGCAAGATTTCCCGAGCAGTGCGACTGCCGCTAAAGCCGCGGCAGCCACATCAACAGGGTTGCTGCGGCAATGCCAGCGGCCATAGCCAGAGTCAGCACTATTATCGCCGCCGCCAGCATAAATTGACCCAACCTGTGCGCAGCATCCTGTACGCGAAAATAAACTTCAAGCACCGCGAGCGGAAACAGGTATTGTGCAAAAGCCAAAAATGAGAGGAATGGCCCCTGGAAAGTTTCCGGGTCAAAACCAGCAGGACCTTGATTGAGTACCAGCCACAGCATCAGAGCAATGCGAAAAAACCAGACGCCGCTCGCCAGCAAAAACACTCGCAGCGCCCAGCGGCGATGAATGTTGAATTTCCCTGCAAGGGCATAGCGCAATGCCATAGCTGCAGCACCAATAACCAGCATGGCATTGATGGCAAGAGCCCAGAGCTGCATGGGGCCACCTACCGAGCCGCGAGAAAAGAACATGCCCAGCCCGGCAATGCTGACAATACAGACCGCCAAAAGATAGACCCGCCCGTTCCAGCGATGGAATATCGGCAGCCGCGCCCGTATCTGAGGGATAAGCTGCAGCGGCCCACCGACTGTTACCACTGCAGCTAAAAAAAGATGGAGAATCACAAGTAAATTGCCAGGCAAGTCATTGGCAACATAGCCGCGAGGGAAAACCTGGTTCCACATATCCATATTGCCCCGTGCCGCAGAACCGCCATAGTAGGCAATAATGTAACTTGCAAATATCCACTGACCGATAACTGCCACTACAAACCAAAATTGCACGGCAACCCGCAAGGTTTTGTCAGCCACGGCAGATCCCGTCATCTCCTTTGTAAAACCACTACGACTTTCCATAAATACCTCGAAAAACCAAAACAAAGACTGTTATTAAATTGTTTTATCCGAAATGCGATCCAGCCCTGGCGATGCAGGGCGCAACATAACCACTGCCAGCCAGAAAAACCAGAGAATAAGACCCAAACCAAAAACAGCTCCCAATGCACCCATCATAGGTGCACTGCTGGCAACGCCCGCAAACCCGATTAGCATACCCAGGCCATTGAGCAGAGAAGGCAGCCTCCCCGTCGCGGCCACACTGACCAGCAACACCCATATACCGCCGATGATTTCATTGCCGCCACCCAATCCATTGACCACGAACTGCAGGGCCAACCACATGGATGCAGCCTGCGCTGGATCTTTTAGATAAAGATTTATTACAGTCTCAGCACCGATATTGGCAACCAGGCCACTGGCAATAACCAACCCCGCCCAGATCAATCCGAATGCGGTTGCCACCTGTATCAGTGCCGGCGCGCTCAGCTTCAGTCGCTGGTACAGCGACAGTGCCAACACCACAAGGAATATTCCAAAAACGATATAGATGGTGAAATACCAGGTATGCATAAGCACTTTATGCTCAGCGAGGAAAATCACATTTTTGATAGGATCAATGTCGAGGCTGCCATAGTTGGCAGCGCCCAATAACGTAAAGTAAAGGACAAACCCCGCGATAAATGTAACAGCTTCCACCAGCGCTGCCAGGGCACCCCAGTATTGTAAATTTCGCATACCACTTTCCTTTTATTGTTGTTTACTTTTTATCGCTCGTCTCGATCGACAACAGTTTCGACTATGCCGTTGCGCATAACCAGTCGAGTCACTCTTTTGTAAACGTCCTTTTCCGAGTTGATGTCAAACAGGAAAATAAATTTTTTCTCCGATGTTTTCGTGTGGCCACTGACATATTCAAAAACTTCCAGACCGTCCTTTTCACTTTGTGTGCGCTCAGGAACGCCCAGATTTGTCAACACCCACTGCCGGTTGGTTTTACCTATTTCAATGGCCGCCAATTGCTGCGGACTCAACAGGGTGCCTTCGCGGCGATCTTTATTGTGCTGGGTATAAACACAAGCACTCAGCGAAAAGCAGATAATCAATAAAAGTGCTTTTTTCATATACATTTCCTTAAAAAATATATGCCAATAATACAAATAGAGTTTTCTGTTAAATTTCGTAGCGATTATTGCGCAACCATATACTCGTCAACACCAGAACCCCACCAACCAGCATGGCGACAGCAAATGAACTCACCAAGTGGGCGTCCAACACCAGATGATTCTTCGCAGTAATATCATCCAAAAAATCAATATAGCGTTGCAATCCTGAAACTATGTGCAAGTCCACGACAAGATATTTTCGCAATAGGACATCTACAGTAATAAGCATGGCGGGGATCAACGAACTCACCAGGAACGGCGACTTTCTGGCAAAGGCCGAGGAAAAAATTACCCAGGCATATAGCGGAAACAGCATAATAAAATAGAACAACATACCTCCGTATATTTTTACAGGCCACCACAAACTCGCAAAAATAGAAATAGGTTGCCAATGCTCGACAAAAGCAAACGAGCAGATGTCTATCAGTAAAACCGTCACCACACAGGCAAGCGTCAACACAAAGATTACGGTAGGTGCTACCACGCCCATAATAAATAATTTGGTTAGCACGTTTTGCGTTTCACTGACAGGCATGGATCGCCAAAAAAGTATGTCGCGATTTTTCCTATCATCAAACAAGGCGCTATGACCGTAGACCAGCAACACAAGCACCATCGGGATTGCCAGCAGTGCACCGACCGCCGCCGCAAAATAGGAAATAAATGTATCTTTTACCTCTGAACTCAAAGCCAAGAATTGCAGAATATCGCTCAACTCGTAACTTTTACCTTCTGCAGATTCAATCGTCAGAGCTTCACTGTGTACATTGAGTGAGCCATAGTCATTCGCTATAGCCACATAGAGAACAGAGACAATTATCAACAGCGCTATCACTGCCGGAGTCCAGAGTAACCCCACTTTGTATTCCCAGATCTCGCGCTTTACGGGAACCCATAATTTTTGAATATTCATAACTATTTCCTTAACGCAGCGATGGCTTGGCTTGCATTTTTGCCACAAACAAATCGGCAATGCTTGGGGTTGATACGCGTCCCAGGGGCGCCAGTCGGGAGGGATCGACATTCTCAAATATCATGCTCCACCCCCCCAGTATCGCCCGCGAGTGCATAGGATCGAGGGCGGAGGCTAGATCTTTATTGCTGGCATCCACTTGCAATTCAAAAAATTGCCGCGGCACTTCATCCATATCCATTTGTAAAATTACCCTGCCGTCGTCAATAAATATCAGATCGGTGAGAATTCCCTCAATTTCTTCCACTTGATGCGTAGTAATGACAATGGTTTTGTTCGCATCGTAATAATCATTCAACAGCGATTCATAAAATTGCTTGCGATAGATAATATCCAACCCCAGGGTTGGCTCGTCCAATACCAGTAACCTGCTGTCAATTGCCATAATCAAAGCGAGATGAAGTTGAGTCACCATTCCCTTGGAGAGATTTTTTACCTTATCGGTTAACTTGATATTGGTTTTCTCGAGAAACCCCAATGCTTTTTCGCGATTGAATTTTGGATGCACTCCCGCAACATACTCCAGCGCCTCACTGACTTTTATCCAGCGCGGCAAAATAGCGGTATCGGCAATAAAGCAAACGTCCTGCAATAAGTTGACCCGCTCTCTAAACGGATTCAATCCCAATACCCGCAGCTCCCCCTCCATATTCGCCAACCCCAGAATTCCTTTCAACAAAGTGGTTTTGCCTGCTCCATTGGGACCGATAAGGCCGACAATACGACCTGCACCAACCTCAAGGTTGATATTATCGAGGGCCGTTTTTGCGCCATAGGATTTGCACAACCCCCGCGCCTGAATGACCATTTCCATCTAGTTTTCCTCTCCGCTGTCTTTAATAGCTTTGCATAGCTCGTCCAGGCTCATGCCCAAGTGTCTGATGCGACTCAGCAAGGCAGGCAACTCACTACTGAGGAACTTTTCCTTTTCAATAGCATGAAGTTTTTCCTGGGCGCCAGTCATTACATACATACCCATACCGCGCCGCGCCTCCACCAACTGCATATCCACTAACTCCTGGTAGGCCTTGCTTACCGTCAAATGATTAATTTGGTAGTCTCCCGCCACCTGCCGCACCGATGGCAGAGGCTCTCCCTCTTTGAAAATACCGGTCAATATCAACTCCACTATGCGCTCGCGAAGTTGCCGATAAATAGGCTGTTCATGATTCCAGGTAATAGACATAGGCTTTCTGCGGTGATTTACTGTTATATATAACTATAACACCATATCAACGAAATGCAAGCATCGAATGAATAGCAAAGCAAACCCCTGTGGCTACTTGATTGGTAAAACAATCAGGCAGCCAGGAAGTTAATTGGAAAGATAGGACAACTAAAGAACAGGCTATTGATAAACGGCCTTAAGAGCAGATGAGGCTAAGCTGGGCTTGCAGGCGGGTCGGTAAATCACTTAGAAGCTATCGCGCGAATTCGGCCTGGAGAAACCATTTTCTGGCGATGGTCCAGGGTTGATCACCCGCTCATGGCGAATCGCCAGATCGGCAGCCGGCATGCACAGCCATAGGATGATATAGGAGATCAGCCCCAGGCCACCGAGGAACAGCGAGATTAAAAATACCACCCGCCACATCCAGGAGGGCAGCGGCGTATACTCGCCAAAGCCACCGCAAACTCCAGCAATTTTTTTATCGCTTGCCGATTTTTTCAAATCGCGAAATTTTCTCTCTGCACTCATAGACTATTCCTCCACTATTGATGACCGTTGACGTGGCTTGCACCGCTCGCCGAAAAGGTGACTTGCGCCGAACCATAGTAGTCGATATTGGAGGCACCACTGGCGATAGCATGCAGGCTTTCACTGACCTGGATATCGATATTCGAAGCACCGCTCGCCTCAACCTCAGCCTTTGCCACAGACAGGGACCTGCCGCGATAGTCGCTGGCACCGCTGACCTTCAGCGTCAACTGCTGAATAGCTCCAGATTTTTTTATCGACAAACTGGAAGCGCCCGACAAATCCATGACTGCCTTTTGGCTATTCAACGCTAGAATCTGTATCTCTGCAGCGCCGCTGGACTCCAGTGTCAAATCGGACACGGATAAATCAACCAGGGTTACCTTGGATGCGCCGGAGTTTTTCAACCAGAATTTTTCGCCCTGATATTTACCGATACTGGCCCGGGCCGAGCCCATAATCTCCAGGCTATTGAGATTTTTTACTTGCAGAAAAAATTTCACCGGATCTTTATTGCGATCAAACCAATGATAAAAATTACCATTGACATCCTTCACACCCAGCGAAAGTTTGTTTTTGGTTAAATCCACCGTTACTCGCTTCATGACATCGGGAGAAGCCTCCACGCGCAGGCTTTCGCTATCGCCCTGAACAATCTGCACTATCCCCCCCCCACCGGCGCTCACTTCAGTTACATCGCTGATAGTGTATTCCTGGGCAACCAAATCATCAGCGCTGGCCGATGCCGTGGCACAAATGCCGATCACGGCGGTCAGCAATACAGATAATGTTAACTTCATAAACCCATCCTCAATGTTATTGTTGCGGGGCGGCAGCTTTACTCCCCTGGGGGCGGCCTATTATATAGGCTTCAGCTTCTCGGTAACGATTAGATTCCATTTTTCACGGCCTGGATGCAGCCAGGAAGATTTTTCGCAAATTGCCAGTGCTGGGTTAAAACGCACAAATATCCGTTAAAAACAAGTCTGGCGGCTAAGCCCAATTTAGCGATAATACCCCCTCAACTTACGATTCTCCCGCTGCATGAGTTAGCTTTATATGACCAGTCTGCCCAGTATTTCCAAGCGTATCGCCGATGAATTAAACGTTCAAGAACAACAAGTTAGCGCAGCCGTGGGGCTGTTGGATGAAGGTGCAACCGTGCCCTTTATCTCGCGCTACCGCAAAGAGGTCACCGGCGGGCTGGACGATAGCCAAATGCGCACCCTGGAAGAGCGTCTGCGCTATTTGCGCGAACTGGAAGAGCGCCGCAGCGCCATCCTTAAGTCCATTGGCGAGCAGGAAAAGCTCACCCCCGAACTGGAGCGCGAAATCCTGCAGGCCGATACCAAGAATCGCCTGGAAGACCTTTACCTGCCCTACAAGCCCAAGCGCCGCACCAAGGGCCAGATCGCCCGCGAAGCCGGCCTGGAACCTCTGGCCGAAGGCCTGCTGGCCGACCCGACGCTTTCACCTGAAGTAGAGGCAGCAAAATATTTCAATACCGAGCACAGCATCAACGATGTGAAGTCCGCGTTGGATGGTGCCAAGTATATCCTGATGGAAAAATTCAGCGAGGACGCAGAATTGCTCGGCAACCTGCGCAGCTTTCTGCAACAGGAAGCCACGCTCAGTGCGCGGGTTGCCACCGGCAAAGAAACCGATAGCTCGCAAGAAGTGCAAAAGTTCCGCGATTATTTCCAGCATGATGAACCCCTGAAATCGGTTCCCTCACACCGCGCCTTGGCCATGTTCCGCGGTCGCAACGAAGGGACATTGACCCTCGCCATCAAAGTGGGCGATGAAGAAGCGCGTATCGGCCACCATTGCGAAACCATGATTGCCGAACACTGGCAGGTTAAAGACCAGGGCCGCGCCGCCGATGGCTGGCTAGCGGAGGTAGTGCGCTGGACCTGGCGAGTAAAGCTTTTGACTCACCTGGAAACAGACCTGCTGAGCGAACTGCGCGAAAAAGCCGAAGAGGGAGCCATTAAGGTTTTCGCCTCCAATTTAAAGGATTTGCTGCTGGCCGCACCCGCCGGACAAAAAGCCACTATCGGCCTCGACCCAGGAATGCGCACTGGCGTAAAAGTGGCCGTAGTGGATGCTACAGGCAAAGTGCTCGACCACTGCGTTATGTATCCAACACCGCCATTGAATAAAATTGCCGAGTCTGAAGCCATACTGGTACACCTGTGCAAAAAACATAATGTGGGGCTGATTGCCATAGGCAATGGTACCGCTTCGCGCGAAACGGAAAAGTTTGCCAAGGATGTATTGAAAACTCACAGCGATATCACTGCCAGCACAGTTATTGTCAGTGAGGCTGGGGCATCGGTTTATTCCGCATCCGAATTCGCGGCAAAAGAATTTCCGGATCTGGATGTGACCATTCGCGGCGCTATTTCGATCGCGCGCCGCCTGCAGGACCCACTCGCCGAGCTGGTAAAAATTGATCCAAAATCCATCGGCGTCGGCCAATACCAGCACGATGTTTCACAATCGCAGCTGGCGCGCTCGCTCGACGCCGTGGTCGAGGATTGTGTGAATGCTGTGGGTGTAGAAGTCAACACCGCCTCTGCTGCCCTGCTTGCACGCGTCTCTGGATTGAACACCACCCTCGCCAATAATATTGTCGAATTCCGCAATCAGAATGGCGCCTTTGCCTCGCGCGCCGCCCTGAAAAAAGTGCCGCGCTTCGGCGAGAAAACCTTTGAACAGGCCGCAGGATTTTTGCGTGTTGCCGGCGGCAGCAACCCGCTTGATGCCTCTGCGGTGCACCCGGAATCCTATTCGGTGGTGGAAAAAATCTCTGCCAAAAACAGCCGTGAAATCAAAGGTCTGATCGGCGACTCCGCCTTCCTGCGCGGCTTAAAGGCCGCGGACTATACCGATGAAAAATTTGGTGTGCCGACCGTAACCGATATTATCAAGGAGCTGGACAAGCCCGGCCGCGATCCGCGCCCCGAATTCAAAACGGCTACATTCCAGGAGGGGGTGAATGAAATTACCGACCTGGTTCCGGGCATGATCCTCGAAGGTACTGTAACCAACGTGACCAACTTTGGAGCCTTCGTCGATATAGGCGTGCATCAGGATGGCCTGGTACACATCTCGGCGCTCTCGCACACCTTTGTCAAAGATCCACGCGAGGCGGTGAAAGCTGGCGATATTGTCAAGGCCAAGGTGATGGAAGTGGATGTGCCGCGCAAACGCATCGCACTTTCACTGCGCCTGGACGATACCCCCGGTGAAAAAGTGGAGGGCAACAAAGGTGGCGGCCGTCCGCAATCGCAAAACCAAGCCCGCCATGCGCAAAAAAACAATCCTGCCCCGGCAACTATGGGAAGCATGGGCGCGCTCTTGCAGCAGGCGATGAAGAAAAAATAAACCGCAGTTGCGGCCAATAAAAAACCCACCAGAGGTGGGTTTTTTATTTTCTAGCTCCCTATATCAGGGCACTTTGTAAACGACTTTAACACTGGAATCTGCCGCAGCAGCATCGACATAGCCAATCATATTAGGATTGGCTGCCACCAGCTTTTTAATGGCGGCATCATCGCCAGCATCCTTTGGCGGCGTGCCCTTTCCAGTAAAGACCAATTGTGACCAGTAGGCCTTATATTGGCTTGCACTTTTCTTACAGACAGCATCATTGAATTTATCTCGCACAGCTGAGCCTTCATCCTGGTTGAGCGCTACGGCAGCGGCCCCATCAGGAAAAGTTTTTGCCTTGCCGAGGAATATGCGCGAAACATCATCCTCGGTCAGCGAGGCAAAACTTGCAGACGGATTGACAATAACCACAACACCGGCAGAGGCCAGCGCAGAAGCTCCAAGCAGCGACAGCACCAGTAATGTTTTTATAAAAATTTTCATTAGCTCTCTCCTAAAAAACTGTATGCAGGGCAACCGCGAGTATTTTTTGTTCGCGCTCAGCTTTTGTGAGTTCCGGGTCATGACCGCTCAATTTAACACTGCTCAATTCCAGCTTTAATGCCGTGCCGGCAGTGACATCCCAGCGCGTACCCAAGGTGACAACATTGCGCTTCGTAACGCCAGATGCGCGAATCTCTGCAACGCCATCAAGCAGTGGTTGATTGAACATACTGGGGGTTATGCCCGCTGCAGGATCAGAATCCGGAAGTTCATCTTTGGCCCTGGCCGCAGTCACATGGACCAGGAACTCGCCCATACGCACACCGCCCATCACATATTCGCGAATATTATCGGCGATAAAACTATCATCCACGGTAAGTTCAGTGTGCTCCACCGCGCCGACAAAAGTACCGGTATCAATATTCAATCCAAAATCGACAAATGTCGCCCGATCTTCCTCGGTAATCAATTTTGAGCTGTCGCCACCAAAAAAATCCAGCCCTGCCACCAAAGGAGCAAAAGCTGGAACATCAATAGTTAAATCAGATTGGTGGTATGCCGCGCGGAATGTCCACCAATCTTTACCGATGGTGGCCGCCAGACCAATTTGGTTGCGCGTTTTGGTGGCAGCGTCTGTACCCTGAAAATCCAGGGTATCCTCGAAACTGCCGAAATAGGCTTGCAGGCTGGTATCAAAAATCCCGAGAGTGGCAGTAGTGTAAATATCCACCCCATCGACATTATTGAAGGGTACGCTGTAGACTTCACTGGGAGGTGTGATCCAAACATAGGAATAACCTACATCCAACGAATCGGAATACATGTAGAAAGGTGTGCGCAAACGGCCCACGCGAATCTTGGTATTATCACTGGCCTGCCAAGTCAAATAGGCCCACTCGGCATTGAGCTGGTAATCATTGCTGCTGCGGGCGATAACTTGCGCAGTAGCCGTCAGCTCATCAGAGATCTTGCCTTCGGCCTGCAGGCCCAATAAATTTTTATTGAGAGTCAAATCTTTTTCGCTGTAGTCGTTATAGGCAATGCCTTTATCATCATCCACAATACCGCCGCCCACGGATATAAAACCAGAGAATTTTATATCGCTGGCCTGTACCGTGGACATTGCACAACAGCAAAAAACAGCAGCCGCCAAACGACTTTTTTGCAATGTAAATTTATTATATTTCATTGTCTGTTAACTCCTGGTAGATAATATTTTTTATATTAAAACTAATAACCACAATGCTAATACCGGGAACATTGCCTTATACACATACAACAAACTACACTTTAAATTGCGCTGAAATTCGCCGCAGACCCTGCACAATATTTTCAATATCATGGCTGACTGAATTCAGGTCACTGGTACTTTCGGTGAGGGTTTCAGTATTGTGATGGATAGCCGTAACATGCTGTATCACATCGTTAAAGGTCTGGCTTTGCTCAGAAGTTGCCGCAGCAATTTGTTCATTAATCGAACTTATGGCTTCAACGTTGGTGAGAATGCTGGCCAACACCGCTCCTGAGGCATTAGTGGCATCAACGCCGCTATTCGCACGCTCAACGCTGCCTTGCATTGCAGTGACAGCACTCTCGGAAACCTGGCGCAGTTCGCCGATAACCTTGTGGATTTCTTCCGTCGCCTGCCTGGTGCGCACAGCGAGGCCGCGCACCTCATCTGCCACAACCGCAAACCCGCGACCATGCTCACCCGCTCGCGCGGCTTCTATCGCAGCGTTTAAGGCTAGCAAATTGGTTTGTTCGGCAACATTTTGAATGGTATTCAACAGCTGTCCAACATCGGTGGAAAAACTTTCAAATCGATTGACAATATTCGCTGCACTGTGAACCTCATTAGCCAGCGCCGAAATTGTTGCCACGTTGGTGGCCAAAGTAGTTTTCCCCTGAGCGGCCGCATCGCGCGCGCTGGTGGTTTGCACTGAAGCATTACTCGCATAGTGAGCCACTTCTTTGACGCTGCGCATCAATTCTTCAATAGAAGTGCGCATATCGCCTATAGCTTGTGATTGTGCGTTATTTTTCTGGAGGTTTTCACCGCTGGAGCGCGTCAGTCGCGTTGCCACCTGACCCAACCCACCTACATCGCGCGACACATCGGCGAAAGAACTGTGCAACTTTCCTATAAATTTATTGAAATTATCTACCAGCGCGCGGATTTCATCCTTGCCACGATATTCAATGCGCACCGTCAAATCACCCGCTCCCGATGCCATCTCGTGCAGACTGACCGATATTTTATTGATACTGGCCGTAATTGAACGGCTCAGCATCAAACTAAAAATAATCAGACCTATCACAGCAAAAACAGCAATAAAGCGACTGACTGTGTTTGCCGATTCTGACTCCTGCACTGTATCGCTGATAGAACTCACAAAAGAAGCCTTGGTCTGCTCCTTCATGGTCTCCAGTGATTTTTTCAAAGAACTCAAGCGATCGGCATTGCTTGCCGCTTCCGCGCCTACTTTGCCCATATCCACACTGCCATCGATAAAAGATCGCGCTATGCGTACAGCTGTGTCATGCCATAAAACCAACTGCTCCTCTATATCGACAGTTTGGCTCTTCAGCTCACTGCTTAAACCTGAGATCTTATTGAAGTTGTCGCGAATATTTTTATAGTGCTGCTCGGCAGCCACCAGAGCCTGATCGTCAGCGGTGGTCACAGCACTGTTAAATTGCTGTTCCATGAGCAAAAGAGAGCCGAGGTTGATAGTGGTCAATTCAAGCGTGGGATATAGCCGCTGCTCGACATTCTGTAAGCGCGCCGCATTAGCTCGTTCAACCAGCAGTGAATAGCCTTGGCTGATAGCAAAAGCAAACAAGGTGATGAAGACCAGCAGCATTAATTTTTGAGAAATTTTTAGAGACAGCATTGACCACCCCAACCCTGAAGAATCGAGTCCACTGAATATAATTATGTAGATGGGTATAGCAGTGAATACGGCTTGCTGCAATTTTAAATATTAATTTATCGTTAATATAATGATAATGCGACAACCAAAAAAAACTGAAGCGTCAATTTATTGATTACACCAATAAAAAAGCCCGCCAAAGCGGGCTCCACAATTCAAACTGTAAAAAAATTTTAGATAGCGAATCAGAATAAGTTGATTTTTCTTGCCGACCAAAAACCCACAGCCATCAGCATAACAACAGAAAGCTCCAAGGTGATTTTGATAAAATCTGCAAAACTGATCACTGACAGCAACACCCACGACCTTATAGCAAATGCAAGTAAAGAGTGCTGACTCAATACCAAAAGGCTAATGGCTACCAGAGGAATGATGATAATCAACCGTTCGCGCCAGCGAGAAATTCTTTTTACCTTAGGCAGGCGGGCAAGAACGCCTGCAGAAAAATTTTCATCGCTGAGATAGGATTTCTGCTGTTGCAGCTGGGTGCGCAGAAATATATCGAAACTGTCATCAGTTGCTGCAGGCTGGCCATTGGAGTTTTTCTGGTCCTGATTGTGATTGACGATAATCATGCTACATCTCCCCAAGCATTCAAAAGGGCTTGCAGTTTTTGTTTACCGCGCGAGATATGGGTTTTCAATGTGCCGAGCGGCACCCCCATAATACTAGCGGCCTCTTCATGTGAAAAACCATCTTCAAAACACAGGCGTATTGCCAATTGCTGTGCGGGACTCAATGCTTGCATAGCCGTATCCATATCCTTCTTAAGCGAAAACCGATTCAGTTCACATATATCTGCCGCTACATCCTCGTTATCTTCGAGGCTGCACCAGACCATTTTTTTGCTGCGCCAGCGATTGGCGGCAATATTAAAGGCTATACGATAGAGCCAGGTAGAAAACTTTGCCTCAGCGCGAAAAGCCGCAATAGCGCCGTAGGCTTTCATAAAAGTCTCCTGGGCAAGATCATCAGCCAAATGGCTGTCGCCATCGCACAGACGCCTCGCCCACAACCGCAGGGGGGATTGATAGCGCAAAACCAGCTGCGCAAATGCGTGCTGGTCTTTACTGGCGACCACTCGCGCGATCAATTCCTGATCCGGAATTGACATGGTTCTCAGCTCGCATCCGGCTTTTTACTGACCGATAACTTCCACAGGCAGAGCTGGGACAGGCCAACACTCATCACTATAAAGCCAATACCACCGAACTCTATACCAAACATCATCGCCAGGCTGACAACCAACCCCAGGCCTATACACAGGTTTTTTATTCCCTTGTGCAGATTAATATCGCCCTTCAGTAACTCTGCCTCTTCGTTGGCCTCGTCACCGCGCAGCAACTCAATCGGAATATCGCGACCCGCAGCCAGCAGGCGCTCAATATTAGCGTTGATATGCTGTGCGCGGCGATCTTTTGCGCGGTAATGCATGGCCACGAGAAATATAATCAGTATCACCGGGCCGCCAATCCCCATACTTATGGCCAACAGGGGAATCAGCGTATCCTCGTTCAGCGGCGGAAAGCCCCTCTCCGCAAAAGGATGTGCCGCCTCCTGACTGGCAGCAACAGCGGGCGCGGCCGGTAGTGAGGGTTCTGCCGCTACTGACGAGGAATCGGACTCTGCTGCGGGCGCCTCTTCAATCAACTGGGCATTGCCCAGTGGCACCGGCTTGCCCACCAGCTCAACCGCGCGCACGGCAGGTGCGGCAGAAATAGCCAGCAAAACTCCCACAAGCAGGGCTCGGCCTATATTTGCCAGAGATAATAGATTCAGGTTCATCATGTTTATTCCCATTGAGATTGGCCATCGCCGAATCATTAAATTCAATCGTTATTGTTATAGCACTAGACGCTCGGCGGCGATTTTTGGATGCAATAACATAGAGATTATTTTACAGCAGATGTATAGCGTCTATAGCCAACAGCAGCCTCCAGGTGAAATACCTGAACGCCGCCTCGATAAAACCAGACCGGCAAATAAAGCTCTGTTGCAGCTATGAATAGTAGCGCGCTTGCCTATCTGGCGTCATACTTGGGAGATGGGCTTATTTGCCCCAACCCTTAGCCAACCCCTGGCACAACCAAGGAAATCCATGAAACTTATTGCTTTTTTGGCATGCCTGAGCCTCAGCCTGCCGGCTATCGCCCAGAGCGTTTCGTCTTCGCCGCCACTCGCTGCAGCGACCCAGTCAGCGCCTCCAGCGCTCGCCTCCTCCACTGCACAGAAGCTGTACGCCGCCGCCCAGAACGACCTGCTGCAACTGCGGGTGCTGCTGAAAAATGGCCACAGCCAGGCCTCAGTGGGCTCGGGATTCCTGATTGGCAGCAGCAACCTGGTCATCACCAACTTCCATGTGGTATCGCAAATTGCCCTGGAGCCGGAAATCTATTTTGGCGAGTTTAAAGATACCCAGGGGAAAAGCGGTGAGCTGGAATTGCTGGCAGTGGACGTGCAGCACGATTTGGCGGTAGTGCGCATCAACCGCCAGGGCACTGGCGTGTTCAACCTGCCAGAGAACCTGGCTCCCCTCACCCAGGGGGAGCATCTCTACTCGCTGGGCAACCCCCTCGACCTCGGTTTTACCATTTCCGAGGGAACCTACAACGGCATAACCCGACGCGGCTTCAGCGACCAGATTATGTTCACCGGCCCGGTCAATTCCGGCATGAGCGGCGGCCCCAATGTCACGGCAGATGGCCAGGTAGCAGGCGTCAATGTGGCGCACCGCCGCGATGGCGAACTGGTCAGCTTTCTGGTTCCCGCGCGCTATGCCCAGCAGCTGCTTAACAGCGTGATCGCTGAGAGCCTCCCCCCGGCAGATTTCAAACCCATTATCAGCCAGCAATTATTGGCCCACCAAAGCCTGATGATGGATAAATTATTAGAGTCGCCCTTCACCAGCAAAAAACTCGGCCCCTATAAGGTTCCAGTGCGCGAATCGGAGCAACTGCGCTGCTGGGGCAGCTCCGACGCCAAGGCAGACAAAACCTACAGCACCAACCAAATCAATTGCTCCATGGAGTCGGAGATATTTGTATCCGAAGATTTGCAGACGGGCAGTATTGCCATGCATCATCAATTTATCAGCAGCACCAAGCTTAACAGTCTTCGCTTTTCCCTGCTGATGGGAAAGTTCTTCAGCAATGGTATACGCAGCAATACCAAGGATAAAACTCTCACAACGGCCCGCTGCAGTGAAGATTTTATCAATAACAAAAATTTCACCACCCGCGCAGTGGTATGCGTGGAAGCCTATCAGAAGTTTGAGGGGCTCTATGATTTTACCCTTATGACAGCCAGCAGCGATGAACCCTTGATGAGTTTGCAGAGCAGCCTGGAATTAAATGGAGTGTCTTATGAGAACGGGCAGAAATTTGTGAAAGAGTTCCTGGCAAGTTTTGACAAGGAGCGCCGTGAATGAGCAGCGCTTATTTTATTGAAATCTTAAACAACAGCGGCGAAGTCCAAAGCCGCCAGAAATTCTCCTCGCTACCGATTCGCATTGGTCGCGGCTATGGCAATGATATTATTCTCGACGATCCCCATACAGCAGCTGAGCATGCTATTGTCGACAACAATGAAGAAGGGCTGCTGATTATACGCAATTGCGCCAGTCACAATGGTATTCGTGTAAAAGGCCAGGCTGCAAAGCAGAGACAGGATAGCTTTAACATCCACGGCGATAGCGTATTTCATTTAGGCCACACCCAAGTGCGTGTGCGCACCCAGGAATATGCTGTAGCCCCCGAAATAATCGACGGATTCAACCATCGCTGGGAGGGCTGGCCATTAGCCCTGCTGGCCATCAGCCTGATTGGCATAATCGCTTTTAACAATGCCTGGCTCAGCGATATCGAGAACAATAAGACTACCGCCTATATCATTAATATCTGCATGTGGTTTGGCTATTCTCTACTCTGGGCCGGCATCTGGGCTTTGGCCAATCGCGTATTTGGCGGAACGGCGCATTTCAGTCGCCACCTGCTTATCCTCGGCTGTGGCCTGACCCTGCTGTATATCTGGGGCTATCTCTCCATCACCCTGGCCTATGCCTTTTCCTGGACGCTGCTCACCCGCTTTGGCAATCACAGCGAAATTTTTATTTTGGCGATTATCATTTACTTCCATCTTCGCCAGATTACACCGCGCAGGGGCAAACGCCTGAAAGTTATCTGCGCAGCGCTGGCACTGCTGGGATCAGCGCTGGTACTGATGAAAAACTACCAAAGCTCAAATCAATACGCGGATGAACTTTATATGGATGAGATACTGCCACCCGCGGTGCGCATGAGCCGCAACCACAGCCTGGAAGAATTCAATGAAAATATCAGCCAGCTGAAAACTGCCGTAGATGAGGAGAGGGAAAAAGCCAAAAAGGAAAAAGAAAAACAATAGAGCGAAAAAACGCGGCCGTGGCCGCGTTTATTTTTTGCTGAATTACTCTTCGCTGGCCAGCAGATCGCGATAATCTTCATCACTCAATGCGTCGTCCAGCTCGGCGAGATCATCCGGTTGAACACGGAAAAACCAGCCGTCGTCATAGGGAGAGGTATTGACGGTTTCAGGGGCATCCTGCAGCAGTTCGTTTACCGCTACCACTGTGCCGCTCACCAGGCTGTAAATATCAGAGGCAGCTTTAACAGACTCGACCACACCAGCCTCTTCACCAATACTTACGCTGCTGCCCACATCGGGAACTTCAACATAGACCACATCGCCCAAAGCCTCCTGAGCGTGGTCGGTAATTCCTATGGTGACCGTGCCATCCTCTTCAACGCGAGCCCACTCATGGCTGCTGAGATATTTTAGTTCTTTGCGAATATCGCTCATGATATTGATCCTGACTGGAGAAAGACTGACTTTTACAAAGCCATGTTAAAAAAAGCTATGCCTAAAACAAGGCAGCCTAAAAAACCTGTTTGCCATTGCGCACAAAGCTAGGGGCCACCACATTCACCACCACCTGCTTGCCGCGCATATCCACCGTGCATTGGCTGCCGATACCCACAGGCACCCGTGCCAGCGCTATAGAATAGCCCAAAGTTGGCGAAAAAGTCCCACTGGTAATAATACCTTTTTCCTCATTGCCGGCGACAGACACCACCTGCTCGGCACGCAATACACCGCGCTCGCGCAATACCAGCCCCACCAACTTCTGCTTCACCCCAGCGGCTTTTTCTGCCTGTATGGCCTCGCGGCCAATAAAATTGCGACTGGCGGGCTCCCAGGCGATGGTCCAGCCCATATTGGCCGCCAGAGGCGATACGCTGTCATCCATTTCGTGACCATAGAGATTCATGCCCGCCTCCAGGCGCAGCGTATCGCGCGCACCCAGACCACAGGGAGCGACGCCAGCCCCGGCCAGGGCTTTCCAGAACAGCTCGGCCTCGGTATTGGGCAACATGATTTCGAGGCCATCCTCACCCGTGTACCCGGTGCGGGCGATAAACCATTCGCCACTGCCGAGCCCCTGGAATATTTTCAGACTATCGATAATCGCGCCGCGTTCGGCGCTCACCACCGATTTAGTGCGGGCTATGGCTTCGGGACCCTGAATGGCGATCATCGCCAGATCCTCGCGCTCAATCAGCTCGACCTTGAAATCTGCTGCGACCTTGCCCATCCAGGCCAGATCCTTTTCACGGGTGCCGCAATTGACTACCGTCCTGAACCAATCGCCCATGTTGTAGACGATTAAATCATCAATAACCCCCCCCTCGGAATTGAGCATACCGCTATAGAGGGCCTTGCCGAGCAGGGGCTCGATCTTGCTGACATCATTGGCCAGCAGATACTGCAGATAGGCTTTAGCCTCTGCACCCTTCACATCCACCACCGTCATGTGCGATACATCGAACATACCCGCACTCTGGCGAACCTTATGATGCTCTTCTATCTGCGAGCCATAGTGCAGGGGCATATCCCAGCCACCAAAGTCCACCAGCTTGCCGTTCATCGCCTGGTGGCTGGAGTAGAGTGAGGTTTTATTGCCCATAGTGGCCTCTGCAATTGAGTCGCCAGCGGCAAACCCGCCAGCTTGTGAAAAAGGCCGCCATTCTAGCGAGCAGAGTGAGTTAGCACCAGTTGAATTCGCTCAGATTTGACCGATTTGCGGGTTGAAACTCGCTAGATAAGGAATTTATCAGTACACTCAAAGAGTTAGGGGACAATAGGAGCTCACAGTGAAACGCGCGTTGAAAATATCAGGCTTTGCCATTGGGTTTGTGATCAGCTCAATTATTATCCTGGCATTGTTGGTGGATGCCAATATGTTCAAACCGCGCATCACGGCGCTGGCGAAAGAGCGAGGCATAGCTCTGGATATGCGCGGCGACCTCCGCTGGGCCTTCTGGCCGAGTGTTGGCCTGGCGGTCAATGATGTCAGCATCGCCAGCAGCGACACCCCCGACAAACCTGTGGCCACTATCGAAAAGGCCAGTTTCCTGATTGCCTTTATCCCCCTGATGCAAAGCAACTTCGAAGTTAAACATATCATCATCAAGGGCGCGGTTATCAATCTGGAGGTGGATACCCAGGGCAAAGGCAACTGGGAGGCACTCAGCAAATCGCCGCAGACGCCAGTCAGCAGCGACAAACCGCGCACCAACCTTGATGGCTCCATCAACAGCAGCGACCTGCACCTATCTATCGAACAGATCAGCCTGCACGACAGCGCCATCAGCTACCTTGATCTGCGCAAAAACCAGCGAGTCAACCTCGCAGACATTCAACTGGATATAGATGATGTAAACACACTCAATGAACCCTTTGCCATGAATTTCAGCTGGAATGCCCAGATCAGCGATGCCGCAAACAACCAGCCATTGAGCCTGAAAGGCAAACTGCACAATCGCATCGCACTGAGTGAAAACCTTGATAGTGTGGAGCTTACCCAGGGCGATTTAATGCTTGAGATCAAAGCCAAATCGTCAGCGGCCATTGCGGTGAAATACGCGGTGAAATTAGATAAGCTTGACAGCAACCTGGAATACAAAGGGCAGATCTCATTACCACCCCTGAATGCGCGAACGCTGCTTCACGCTTTCGCTATCCCCTTGCAAACAGCCAACGAAAAGGCCCTGAGCGAACTGGGCGTGAGCGCAGAGATCAGCGGCAACAAACAGCAGCTCGCGTTAAAAAATATTGAGCTGCAGCTGGACAAAACCCGACTCAAAGGCGAAATGGCAATCAATGATTTTGCCTCCCAGGCACTCGCCGTCAAGCTGCAGGGAGATAATATTAATGTAGATGATTACCTGGCTCCCAAAGCAGAGGCTCCCACCCCGGAGTCCAATAGCGCGCAAACAGCTGCACCCGACAGCCCGCTACCGTTAAAGCTGCTGCGCGGATTGAATATCAACTCCACGATCACCTTCAACAAAATGATTTTTTCCCAGCTTGCACTGGAAAAAATCCAATTGGACCTGAACGCCAAGCACGGCATCATTCAGCAGGAGCTGAGCGCAAACGCCTACAGCGGCAGCATCCATGAAAAGCTGAATATGACTGCCGGCGAAAAAACTGCAAACCTTCGCGTTGAATCCATAGTGCGCGGCTTGCAGGTGGAGCCTCTACTCAAAGATAAAAAGCTCGATAAAAACCTGCATCTATCCGGCGCTATTGAGGCCAATATCAGCGCCCAGGCCAATGGCGCCAGCGGCAACCAGCTGTTCGAATCACTCGTGGCCAACGGCAATTTCTCCGGTGCACAGGTGCGACTCGCCCCCATTAATGTCGAGCAGCAGTTCTGTCAAATGATTAATCTTGTCAATAGAATAGACACCCCGGAAAAAACCTGGAACGACTATACACAACTGCGCGAATTGTCCGGCAAGATCAATATCGCCAACCGCATTATTACGGTAGAAAGTTTCAATGCCGGTGTGGAAAAACTACAGCTGGGAACCCAGGGCAACATCAACCTGGCCACGGGTGCCTATGACTTTATGCTACCGTTAAAATTAATCCGCGATGCCAATGACACAGCCAGCAGCATCACCACCAGCGCCGCAGGCTGCACAGTCAATAGCAACTATTGGGCAGAGCGCAGCATGGCATTATTGCGCTGCAAAGGAGCCTATGGCGAAATCAACCCGCGCAAGGACTGTCGCCCCGATAAGGACATGCTCAATGCCGTGATAAAAGATTACGCCGAATACAAATTGCGCGAGAAGCACGGCGAAAAAGCCGAGGCAAAGAAAGCGGAATTGATCAAAAAACTGGATGACAAACTGGGCGGCGAAGGCAATACCGAAAAAGCCAGAACCCTGCTGAAGAATATTTTTAAGAAGAAAGATGAGCAATAAATTTTCACAGCCTGTTTTAAAATGGTTTGATAAACACGGGCGCAAACACCTGCCCTGGCAACAGCAAATCACCCCCTACAGGGTGTGGCTATCCGAAATCATGCTGCAGCAGACACAGGTGACTACAGTAATCCCCTACTTCGAGCGCTTTGTGGCCAAGTTTCCCGATGTGCAGAGCCTTGCCGCAGCACCTGTCGACCAGGTGCTGCACCTCTGGACAGGCCTCGGCTACTACGCCCGCGCACGCAATTTGCACAAATGCGCCCAGGCAGTGGTAGCAGACTATGCTGGTGAATTCCCCAGCAGCGTCGATGAACTCAGCGAACTCAGCGGTATAGGTCGCTCTACCGCAGGAGCCATAGTCAGCATTGCCTTCCAAAAACGCGCGGCCATTCTCGACGGCAATGTCAAGCGGGTGCTTGCCCGCTATCATGCGATAGAAGGCTGGCCCGGACAAAACGACACCCTCAACCAACTCTGGGAAATCGCCGAACAGCACACCCCGAACAAACGCAGCAACGACTATACCCAGGCGATGATGGATATGGGGGCAACCCTTTGCACCCGCAGCAAACCGGCCTGCGAGCGCTGCCCGCTGCAGAGTGGCTGTCTTGCCTATGCCCAGGGAGAGCAGAGTCGCTACCCGGGCAAAAAGCCCAAAAAAGATCTCCCACAAAAATCGGTTCAATTATTGATGCTGCGCAACCCCAATGGCGAAATCCTGCTGCTGCAGCGTCCACCACAGGGAATCTGGGGCGGACTCTGGAGCTTTCCCGAACTGGATATCGAAGCAGATGCACAAATCTATGCAGCAGACCACTTTGGCAAAATCATCAGCAGCGAAACCTGGAACAGCTACCGCCACACCTTTAGCCACTACCATCTGGATATCACCCCGGTACTGCTGCAACTCGCCAAAACCCCACGCCTTATCGCCAGCGGCGGCAGCCACTGGTACAACCTTCATCAACCCGAAGCCCTCGGGCTCGCGGCCCCCGTAAAAAAACTCTTGGAAAAACTCGTTCAATTAGACCCCAGGCGCTAAACGCGCCTACAATAGCCATCATTGCAAAACTGCTTATGGCTCCCATAGCGCAGTGTCGCCAACCCGATAACCACCAGGAATCACCATGACCCGACTCGTTTTTTGTCGCAAATACAAACAGGAACTCGAAGGCCTGGATGCGCCCCCCTACCCCAATGCCAAGGGCCAGGACCTCTACCAGAATATTTCCAAAAAAGCCTGGCAGGAATGGATGACTCACCAAACCATGCTGATCAACGAAAAGCGCCTGAATATGATGGATATGGGTAGCCGCGTTTACCTCAGCGAGCAAATGACACGCTTCCTCTCGGGTGAGAGCTACGACCAGGCCGATGGCTATGTCCCGCCCAGCAAATCCTAGCCATTGGGCAAGAACTAGACAAAACCAGCGTGGATAAAATTAGCTATTGATAAAAAAGGGATTTTTTTGAGATTCGGTATTGACTCAACCCCCTCAAGCAGGTTTAATACGCGCCTCTTGCAGCCAGCCTGCAAGAAACATCAGACACGCCCAGATAGCTCAGTCGGTAGAGCAGTGGATTGAAAATCCTCGTGTCCCTGGTTCGATTCCGGGTCTGGGCACCATAAATTTTCTGCAGATCAATCATTGTTCACACAAAGCTTGATCTGATGCAGTCAAAAAACCTCCCCTAGCGGAGGTTTTTTTGTTTCTGCCCACCATACAATAGACAGCAGCCAATCACTGCCCCGCAATACATTTAAATTTTCGCGCAATAATTATTTGGCGAAAGTATTTTTTAGCAATCGCCCCCACTCCTGCAATCAGCTAAAATCATTCCAGCCATCCCTATTTCCAGCCCCGATTGAATCATGCTGCCTTTACTGATTAAACCAGAAACCTATTCCGACCACTTCGATCTGCGCAGGGAGTGCCACCTTTGGTTTTTGGACTTAACGCAATTGCCCGAGGATACAGTCCGGCAAACCCAGCTGTTTTTATCTACTGATGAATTGCAGCGCATGCGAACATTAAAACGCAGGCAATTGGAGTTTATTGCCACGCGGGCGCTGGTGCGCCTGTGTCTCTCGCGCTATACAAATGAGCCGCCGCAATCACTACAACTAAAAACGGCAGAAAAGGGCAAACCTTTTTTAGCGGGCGCCAACACCCCCATCCAATTTAATCTCAGCCATTGCAATCAGGTAGCTGTACTTGTCATAGGCTGGCAAGCTGCCTTGGGCGTGGACATAGAGTCCACCACCCGCAATCGCAGCCAGCGGGAAATTGCCGCGCGCTACTTTCACCCGCTGGAACTTGCGCAACTGGAAAAATTGGATAACCCCGCACATAACACCCACTTTTTTCGTTTATGGACACTGAAGGAGGCTTTTTTTAAAGCGACAGGAGAAGGAATTTCTGCAGGACTGGAAAAGGCGGCGTTCCACCTTGAGGGCCAGACCATCAATGCCCAATTAGCAGACGAGCTGAATACCCAGGCAGATGACTGGCAATTTTATCAGACCTTTATGAACCAGGATTTTTGCGTGGCCCTTGCAAGGCACTCCGGGGAGGAGATCAATATCCGCTGGTTTGATGCAGCCGAGCTATTCCTGCAACCATAATATAAATTCAATTTTCCAGAGAAAGTGCTTTTCTCTTGCTGAGTTTTATTTCATCAATACCGCGCTTGAAGTCTGGAAAGCTAAAAAAAAGCTTGGCAAAACGACCATCGGCAATAGCCATATCCAACCCCAGCTTAATGCGCTCTGCCAAGCGGCCATTGTGCCTGTTAACAAAGAAATAAAAAGGAACTCCACCGTGCAATAACAGGGTTTTTTCTACGATCAAGCCATCTTTTGCATAGAGGTTTTCTTCATTCCAGGCCTCAAACATATTGCGCGATATATAGTCAAAACGCTTTGCTTTAAGCATGGGATATAAAAGGTTACCGTTGTTGACGGCAACTACCGGCAATCCATTTCGATTGAGTACATCCCGCGATGGCCAGTCGGCTCCAGAACCAGCGGTGAGCTTTCGCAACTCATCCAGCGATTGGATTTGCGCAAACTTTTCCTGATCATCCTTGCGCACCAGCAGCACACGGTATTCGTTCAGCTCTTTTAACAGAGAGACATACACAGGCAGAAAATCCTTTTCTCGCTGCTCAGAGGTACCATTCCATACCACATCCACAGTCACTCCCTGTTTCAAATCAGCCATCAACCGCGCACTGGACAAGTCTTCGGGATAAATTTGGAGATCGACAGGACCATAAAGCGCCTCCGTCTCAGCAAATGCCAGCTGCAGCAACTTATAAAAATAAGTATTTTGTTGATCGCCATTCGCCCCCCAATGGGGAATAACTACCTTGGTGGTTTGTGCGTAGAGACTGCCAGACATAAGCAGTAGTAGACAACTGCAACAGCCTAGGCAATAAAGCCATAACTTTTGCACAGGATTTCGTGTTTTCATCATAAATTTACTGCAGTTGTCCCTTTAATACAGCAGCTTAGTGCTGATCAGCTGAATAGGACCTGACTCTCGAACAAGGTTTGATAAAACCAATATTATAAGGTGTTTATTTATGAAGATGGTGTCCGCCGAGCTATTTTGTTTGCTGGAAAAATACCAGCAATATGCCTGCTCTAGAATGGGGCAAATTTTCACCCTGCCAATTAAGAGAAGGCACGAGGTATCATCAGGCAATATCTCATCCAGACAAGATCAATTGTTGCAGAAGCTGGCGAAGCCTTATTTGTCCGCATTACAATAGCATTGAACAAATTAGGCTGGCCGCTAGAGAAAACTGAAAGGCTATTCACAAAAGTAAAAGATTGCAGTTATAGAACCTGTCTCAATAAATAGGGAGTGAAAGTTCACAAGCACCCCAATCGCCAACTGCCGCTAAGCAGCTGAAAGCATTCACAACAGCTCCAAATGCAGCGCGAGAATCTGCAACAGCGATACAGGTGTGAATAGGCTAAACAGCAACTGCCAGGAAAACCCCACCATGTCGCGCTGATCTACATCGTTCACCAAGCACTGCTCGCAATGCCCGCTTGCCAGACCCTTGGATTGAAGAGGGTAACCGCTAAGCCACCGCCATTAGAGTGTCGTTTTACTTGACACATATTATGTCACTGCTAGCATGCGCCCTATTACCGACTTTTCTTCCTTGCCAATAAGAACCCACACATGCTGCCATTTCACGCTGTTGTTAAAGACGATTTTACTGCTGTCAATCAATTAATTATCGAACAACTCCACTCTGACGTCGGACTGGTGGAGAATATCGGCCACTACCTGGTTGACGCGGGAGGCAAACGCCTGCGGCCATTGATGGTGCTGCTTACCGCCAATGCCTTAAATTATCCGCAGACCAACAGCGCCAGACAACATCTGGACTTAGCCGCAATCATTGAATTTATCCACACAGCAACCCTGCTGCATGATGATGTGGTCGATATGTCCAGCCTGCGCCGCGGACGCCCTACCGCCAATGCCGAATGGGGCAATGCTCCCAGCGTACTGGTGGGAGACTTTCTCTACTCCCGCGCCTTTCAGATGATGGTGAAAATTGCAAATATGGAGGTTATGGCCATATTGTCCAACACCACCAATATCATTGCCGAGGGCGAAGTCCAGCAACTGGTCAACGCCAAAGACCCCAATGTCAGCGAAGCCAACTATTTTACCGTGATCGACAAAAAAACGGCGGTACTGTTTGCCGCCGCCTGCGAGGTGGCCGCCGTGCATTGCGGCGCAACCCCCGAACAGCGCAAAGCCTTAAGCACCTATGGGCACAAAGTGGGGATTGCCTTTCAATTGGTGGATGATGCCCTGGACTACACTGGCGATGCAAAAAACCTGGGCAAAAATGTCGGCGACGACCTGGCCGAAGGCAAACCCACCCTCCCCTTGATTTACGCCATGCGCACCGGCACGCCGGCCCAGGTAGAACTTATAGCAGCCAGCATCCGCAGCGGCGATACCACCCAGTTACCGGCTATTTTGGAAATAGTCCAGGCAACCGGGGCAATGAATTACACCCTGGATTGCGCACGCGAGCAGGTACGTTTGGCAATAGCCCAACTGGAGCAGCTGCCGGATAATATTTACACCCAAGCCATGCGCCAAGTGGCCGAGTTTTCCCTGGCGCGCAGCTATTAACCCCAGCAAAAGAAGGAACTTTAGCTGCAGCAAACCTATCAGATAACCGCTATCTGCTGGACAACACCCCCACAGTGGGTAAAATGACGCCCTTTGCGCGGCACCTGCCGCGCGGCCACTCTCTCAACTGAGTTTATTCCATGACCACTTTTGAACCAAAAAGCTCATATAGCTACGCAGACCTGATCGAATGCGGCAACGGCCGCCTATTTGGCCCGGGAAATGCGCAATTGCCCCTGCCTAACATGTTAATGCTCGACCGCATTGTGCATATCAGCCAGACGGGCGGTGAATTTGGCAAAGGTGAGATAGTGGCAGAATTGGATATATCGCCAGATTTGTGGTTCTTTGCCTGTCATTTCCCCGGCGACCCGGTTATGCCCGGCTGTCTGGGGCTGGACGCCATGTGGCAACTGGTCGGCTTCTTTTTGGGCTGGAAAGGAAACCCGGGGCGCGGGCGCGCGCTGGGCTGCGGCGAACTGAAGTTTACTGGCCAGATATTACCTACTGCAAAGAAAATCACCTACCACATCAACTTAAAGCGCGTGATTGAGCGCAAGCTGATCATGGGTATCGCCGATGGCCGTGTCTCCTGCGATGGCAAGGATATCTATTTTGCCCATGATTTACGGGTTGGCCTGTTCCAGAATACCGACTCTTTTTAGACGAATACTGTGACCATCTGTAGTTATGCGCCGTCGGTGAATGTGGCATAATCAGCAGGCTTGGTTTAATTTCAATATATCAGGTGTCGCCGGGTCGATCAGCGCACCGCAACCGGGCCCCCACCTTAGAGATGCCCGCGTCAGATAGAGTTAGAGGTAGCTTATGAAACGTGTTGTTGTTACCGGTATGGGTATTGTTTCCTGCCTTGGCAATGATAAAACCGCTGTGCTTGACGCTTTGCGCGCTGGGCGTTCCGGCATTAAATTTCAAGAAACCTACAAAGAAATGGGTTTGCGCAGCCATGTTGCCGGCTCAATTGATATCAACTTATCTGAACTGATTGACCGCAAGATCCTGCGTTTTATGGGCGATGCCGCCGCTTTTGCGTATATCTCCATGCAGCAGGCCATAGCCGATGCGGGCCTGGGAGAAGATCAGGTCTCCAATGAGCGCACAGGCATTATTATGGGCTCTGGCGGCGCATCCAATTTGAATTTGGTTGAAGCGGCCGATATATTGCGCGAAAAAGGTGTCAAGCGCGTCGGCCCCTATCGCGTAACCCAAACCATGGGCAGCACTGTTTCGGCGTGCCTTGCCACCCCATTCAAGATCAAGGGTGTCAACTACTCTATTTCTTCAGCCTGCGCCACCAGTGCCCACTGCATTGGCGCCGGAGTTGAACAGATCCAACTGGGCAAACAGGACATAGTGTTTGCCGGCGGCGGCGAAGAAGAACATTGGACCCTCACATGCCTGTTCGATGCCATGGGAGCACTGTCCACCAAATACAATGAGACACCCGATAAGGCCTCTCGCGCCTATGATGCGGATCGCGATGGCTTTGTCATTGCCGGCGGCGGTGGCTGTGTTGTCCTGGAAGAATATGAACACGCCAAGGCGCGCGGCGCCAAGATATACGGCGAGGTGGTTGGCTATGGCGCAACCTCAGATGGCTACGACATGGTTGCCCCTTCGGGCGAAGGCGCAATTCGCTGCATGCAGCAGGCGCTGGCTACCACCCAGGGTGGGATAGACTATATCAACTCGCACGGCACCAGCACCCCTGTGGGCGATCTCGCGGAATTGAAAGCGGTTAAAGCCACCTTTGGCGATAAGATCCCCCCAATCAGCTCCACCAAATCATTGACCGGCCACAGCCTGGGCGCCACTGGCGTGCAGGAAGCCATTTACAGCCTGCTGATGATGGAACACAACTTTATTTGCGCCTCCGCCAATATTGAAACCCTCGATCCGGAAGCTGAAGGCATGCCGATTGTGCTAAAGCGTCAGGATAACGTGAAGCTCAATCGCGTTATGTCCAATAGCTTTGGTTTTGGCGGCACCAATGCAACCCTAGTGTTCCAGCGCGTCGACTAAAGCACCAACCCATAAAAAAACCGCAGCTCAATTTTTGAGCTGCGGTTTTTTTATGGGTAAAATTTGCTTAAGGCTGGTTGTTTTGCTGATGAAACCACTGCTTCACCAAGGGCAATAAGCTGGGGCGCCAGGAGCGCGCCTGCACACCAAAGCCATCGCGAATACGGCGACAGCCCAATACGGCACTCACCGGCTCGTCCAGCGGAGCCTCATCAAGCAGGGTAAAATTAGCATCCGTCGACAACAACTGCTGCTGGGCAAGCAATTGCACCAATTGCTCGCCAAATTCCGCCTCGTTGACAGCATCTCCGCTGCAATAATGCATAACACCCCAGTTTTCCGCGCCGCTGGCAACTTGCTTTATCAGTGCAACCACCACCCGAACCACATCAGACAAAAGGGTTGGTGCGCCGCGCAGACGCACATTTAAAAACACCGGCTGCTGGGTTTGGATGCTATTCAGCAGGCGGGTAAGGTGATTATCGCCATAGCTGCCGATAACCCAGCCCAAACGAAGAATAATAGCCTTGGCCGAGCTGTGTTCTATGGCCTGCTCGGCGGCAAAAAATGCCTGACCTACAGCGCTGACCGGCGCAGGAATATCCTTTTCACTGTGACTGTTTTTGCTATCGACACCAAATACTTTATAACTGGAAAAATGCAATAAAGGTATGGCCAGAGGCGCACAGGCAAGCGCAAGATTGGCTGCCACGCGAGGAAACACAATTTGCTGCTCGCTAGTGAGGATATTGTCCCAGCCCAGAGTGTTAATCACAACATCCGGCCTCAGGGAAGCCAGGTAATCTATTACTGCGCCACTATCAAGCCAATTCAGCTGATCCGGGCCTGGCGCGTAAAGTTTGCAATGCTCGCGCTCTAAATCATGCTCCAGCGCACAACCCAGGGCGCTCGCGGTATCGGTGATCAGGATCTTATAGGACATAATTTTTATAATATACGCTTTGGCAAAGGTGAAGGCCGGCTAAAATAAATAATACTCTGATTACTTTTTGCTAAGGCTATGACAAGTTAATGACTGGAGTCTGGCAAAGCCCTTCACAAATTTCAACCTAAACTCTAACAGCAAGTATTCATCTGCAAATTCACTGCACAAAGATGATGACTTGTTTCACGCTTCTGGCACAATACGCACCGCTCTTTTCTGCCCGTCTCTCTGATTCGGCAGCATGGCTCATTTTTAGTCCCTGCGCAGGTAATAAGATGTCCACTACTGATACGCCGCACAAATCCTCACACAGCGCCCTCACCATTGCCGCCCTTGGCGTTGTGTTTGGCGATATAGGCACCAGCCCCCTGTACGCACTCAAAGAGACCTTCAGCCCTCATCACGGCATAGAATTTTCTGAAGCCAGTGTGCTGGGCGGTTTATCAACTGTATTTTGGGCCCTGATGCTGGTGGTAACGCTAAAATACGTAACCCTGGTGATGCGCGCCGACAACCACGGCGAGGGCGGCACTATGGCCCTGCTTGCCCTGGTCTTTAACTCGATTAAAGACCATCCCCAATGGAAGCCCTATCTTCTTCTGCTGGGCGTATTGGGTGCTTCGCTCTTTTATGGCGATGCGGTGCTCACTCCGGCCATGACGGTGCTGGGTGCCGTCGAAGGGCTGGAGGTAGTGACCAGCGCCTTCAAGCCTTATATTGTGCCAATTTCAGTGGGGGCCATTATTGCCCTGTTTGCCATGCAGCGCAGAGGTACTTCGAAGGTGGGCGCCATTTTCGGCCCCATTACGATTGTCTGGTTTATAGTGCTGGCGATAACCGGCATCTACAGCATCCTGCAAAACCCTCTGGTACTCAAAGCGGTCAACCCGATGTATGCCCTGCACTTTTTAACCAACCACGGCTTTGCCTCGTTTGTTGTGCTGGGATCAGTAGTCCTGTGTGTAACCGGCGCCGAAGCCCTCTATGCTGATATGGGCCACTTTGGCAAAAGCCCGATCCGCACCGCCTGGATTATCCTGGTAGCCCCTTCGCTGCTGCTCAACTATTTTGGCCAGGGCGCGCTAATCCTGCGCGATCCCGCCGCTATTGCCAACCCGTTTTACCATATGTTTCCCGATTGGGCCCTTTATCCCGCCATTGTGCTGGCCACCTTTGCCGCGATTATCGCCTCACAAGCGACCATAGCCGGAACCTATTCGGTGACCAAGCAAGCGGTTCAACTAGGCTTTCTGCCACGTTTGAAGGTTGTGCAAACCTCGGCAAAAGAGATAGGCCAGGTCTATCTTCCTGGCGTTACCACACTACTGTTGCTGGTAGTGGTATTGATAGTGGTCAGCTTCGGCTCCACTACCGCCCTGGCCTCGGCCTATGGGGTGGCCGTGACCGGCGATATGCTGGTAACCAGTATCCTCACCTTCTTTGTCATCCGCTTTGGCTGGAAACTGCCGCTGCCACTCTGCATAGCCTCCACGGGCTTGTTTGTCTGCATTGACCTGGCCTTCTTTAGCGCAAGTATCGTCAAGGTGTTCGATGGCGGCTGGCTGCCCATCCTGATTGCATTGGTCGTATTGACCTTAATGACTACCTGGCGACGTGGGCGCGATGTGCTGTTTGAACGCCTGCGCTCCTCATCAGTGCCACTAAACACTCTCTTGCCATCGCTGTTTATCTCTCCCCCTTTGCGCGTGCCAGGCACGGCGATTTTTCTGAGTGCGACACCTGAAGCTACGCCCCATGCCCTGCTGCACAACCTCAACCACAATAAGGTACTGCATGAACGTGTGGTATTTTTAACGGTAGAGGTCACCACTGTGCCCTGGATCAAGGAAAGCGAATCCTGTGAAATAGAGGATCTGGGCAACAATTGCTACCGCGTGATTATCCATTTAGGATTTATGAATCAGCCCGATATTACCCAAGCCTTGAAAGCCTGCGAACCCAAAGGTTTAACGTTTAATATTATGGAAACGTCATTCTTCTTATCGCGCGAAAAGATTGTCCCGGTTGCCACACTCAACAGCGGCATGGCCATGTGGCAGGAGCGCCTGTTTGCCACCATGGCCCGCAATGCCGGTACAGCGGTAGATCACTTTAATATTCCCACCAATCGCGTGATTGAGCTGGGCACCCAGGTGGAGATCTAAGCCTGGGAGGCAGACATTACACAATAATAAAAAAACTCAGCAGCTAACAACCATTAAGGCACAAGATGTCGGAACAGGATCTACCCCTCAGACTAAAGCTGGATACCGTCATTATCGGCGGAGGTATTGCCGGTTTATGGCTGGCGAACCGCCTCAAGCGTGCCGGCTTTAGCCTTGCCCTGTTTGAGCATAAAGCCCTGGGTAGCGACCAGACCATAGCCTCGCAAGGCATGATCCACGGCGGCATGAAATACACCCTGAGCGGCGCCCTTACCGGAGCCTCAGAAACTATTGCCGATATGCCCCAGCACTGGCGCAGTTGCCTGTGCGGCGAGGGCGATGTCAATCTGCGCAATACCCGCATTCTCAGCGATCATTTTTTCCTCTGGTCCGGTGAAAGCCTGACGGCCAAACTCGCCAGCTTCCTGGCCAGCAAGGCCATCCGCGGGCGTGTCGACAGCGTGCCCGATGAGAAGCGACCGCCTTTGTTCCGCCACGCTGGTTTTAATGGCAATCTCTACAAGCTCAGCGATATAGTGCTGGACGTACACAGCCTGGTGACGAATCTTGCGCAGAATATCGAAGGCCATACCTTTTTAATTGACTGGGCCCAGACGCAGCTGCGCAAAGATAACGAGGGCAACGTGATGCTTGCCTTTATCCAGCAGGGTCGGGAAGTCATCTTGGAGGCGCAGCGCTTTATTTTTACTGCTGGCAAAGGCAATGCAGAAATGCTGGCCAATTTGCAACTAAACAGCCCGGCCATGCAACTGCGCCCACTGCAGCAGGTCATGGTTAAGCACCGTAATCCCTATGTATTTTTTGGTCACTGCATGGGAGTGGAAACCACTCCGCGCCTGACAATATCAACCCATCTCCTGTCCGAGCACGAAAGAGTCTGGTATCTCGGTGGAAGCCTTGCTGAAAAGGGCGCAGGCATGGAGCCGGAACAACTAATCGCCGAAGCGCAGCAGGAGCTAAAGCAACTGCTGCCCTGGGTCGATATCAGTGAGGCAGAATGGGCCACCCTGCCCATAGCTCGCGCAGAAGCGCTGCAACCACAATTCAAACGCCCAGATAATGCTTTTATCAGTGCAGCAGATGAAAACTGCCGCAACCTGCTGGTAGCCTGGCCGACCAAACTCACCCTGGCCCCCAACCTCGCCAACCAGGCACTGGAACTTATGCAAGCATCCAAACTGGTGCCGGGAAATACTGAGCAGGGCGCAGCAGCACTCGCGCAACTGCAGCAATGGCTGTCGGCGCCAGAGATTGCCCCCACCCCCTGGGAGGAAGCCTTTCCCCCGGCAATCAACGCAGAGGAAAGACTTACGCAAAAATTTGCTGCAGAACAAAGAGCCGCTGAAGAACGCGGGGGGCAATATTGATGCTGCCACAGACCCGACTCGGTAAAACCGATCTACTGATCAGCCGGCTGGGCCTGGGTACGGTCAAGTTTGGCCGCAACAGCCATGTCAAATACCCACAGGCATTTACCCTGCCAAGCGATGCCGAGGCTCGCGCACTGCTTAATCTCGCGCGGGATCTGGGCATTAATCTGCTGGACACAGCCGCGTCCTATGGCGCCTCCGAAGAGCGCCTTGGAGGCCTGCTGCGCGGCGAGCGCAAAGACTGGGTAATATGCTCAAAAGCCGGGGAAAACTACGACGGCTTGCAGTCACAGTTCGATTTCAGCCCCGTCGCCCTGCGCAAAAGCCTCGATCGCAGCCTGCGCCATCTGCGCACGGATTATCTGGATATCCTGCTGATCCACTCTGACGGCAACGACAGCGATATTATTCACCGCGACCAGGTATTCCACAGCCTGGCTCAGTTCAAAAAGGAGGGCTGGATACGCGCCTTTGGCATGTCCAGCAAAACCCCGGAGGGTGCAGAACTCAGCAGCCAATATGCCGACCTGGTGATGACCACATTCGACCCCGCGCAAGAGAGCGATCAATGTTTGCTGGACAAGTGTGCGGCAAACAACAGCGGCGTGCTGCTGAAGAAAATATTCGACAGCGGTCACCTGTTGCACGCGGACCCCACAACACCAACCAGATCACGCCTTACCGCAATAGAACAGCAAATGCAGCTAATTTTTGCGCACAAAGCCGTGAACAGTGCCATAATCGGTACATTGAATTGCCAGCATCTGCGCGATAATGCCGCCTGTGCACTAGGCGCTCTGGCTCCCTGAAAGAATATGAGTGAAACGCACAACCCTATGTCTCAGACTGAAGTAACAGCCAATACCCAACAAGGTCTATGGCTAGACACCATCAACTGGAACAGCGACGGCCTGGTGCCCGCCATTGCCCAGGATGCCAGGACGGGTCGCATTCTCATGATGGCCTGGATGAACCGGGAATCGCTGCAATTGACCGCCCAGCTGCAGCAGGCTGTCTATTGGTCGCGCTCGCGACAAAAACTCTGGCACAAGGGCGAAAGCTCTGGTCACATACAGCAAGTGCACGAAATTCGCCTGGACTGCGACGAAGATGTGATCATCCTCCAGGTGGAACAAATAGGCGGCATAGCCTGTCATACAGGAAGACATTCCTGTTTTTATCGCGTACTCAAAGATGGACAATGGCACATTGTAGAGCCAGTGTTAAAAGACCCCAGCGAGATATATTCATGAGTACAGATATATTGACCCAACTCTCCCAGATTATAGAAAGCCGTCGTCATATGGATGCGGAAACATCCTATGTCGCCAGCCTGCATAAGAAAGGTCTGAATAAAATACTGGAAAAAGTCGGCGAAGAATGCACAGAGACCATTATTGCTGCAAAAGATGCCCAGGCCAGCGGCAATAACAGCGATCTGATTTATGAAACTGCCGACCTCTGGTTTCACTCACTGGTGATGCTTTCTCACCTGGGAGAAAATGCCGATGCGGTAATCAACGAACTCGCTCGCCGCTTTAACGTTTCAGGGCACACTGAAAAAGCAGCTCGCAATACGAATAATCATTAATTAAAAAAGAGGTATCCATCATGAGCACAGACAACATGATTGCCGCAGGCAACTTTGGCAGCCCCATGCAGTTGATCATTCTCCTGGTCATTATTTTGCTGTTGTTTGGCGGCAACCGCCTGCGCAGCCTGGGCGGCGATCTGGGTGCAGCCATAAAAGGCTTCAAGAACTCAATGTCTCCCGATGCGGAGAAAGAAAAGGAGAAGGAAAAAGAAGACGCCCTGAAAATTATCGACGGCAAAGTCGAATCGGAAAAGGTCGTGAATGCAAAAACCGAATCTGAGAAAGACCAGCATAAGTCTTGATAAGCTTGCAGCAAAAAATGGGCTGAGCCTCTTTCAGCAACCCTCTTTGTAAGGTAATGCCGTGTTTGATATTGGTTTTTCTGAACTCCTTGTTTGCGCCGTCGTTGCCCTGGTGGTGATAGGCCCGGAGCGCATGCCTGAAGCCGTGCGCTCCATCGGCCTGTGGATTGGGCGCTTCAAACGCAGTATGCGCGAAACCCGCCAGGAAATTGAGCGGCAGATTGGCGTGGAGGATATTCGTCGTCAGTTGCACAACGAAGAGATAATGCGCAGCCTGGAGCAGACCCGCGCAGACATCAATAGCGAACTCAACTCCGTCATTGAGCATGTGCAGTCGGATATTGATGCAGAGGAGCGCAACAAGCCGCGCACATACACCCAGCAAGAACTGCCTGATCATGCCCATCTCAGCGAGGAGGAGCAAAGCAAGACGGTTGAACTCGTCGAGCAGACCAAGCTAAACTTTACCGCCGACAACAACCCTCAGACTTCAGACAGCGCCAGCAAAACACCATGACCTCAGCAGATCAAGATAGCCAGGATAAAGAGTTACCCCTTGTCCACCACCTTATCGAATTGCGCACCCGCCTGCTGCGCATACTCATATTTGTCTCTGTGGTTTTTTTTGTTTTGTTTAATTTTTCCAACCAGATCTACGGCATTATCTCGGCGCCCCTGCAAAAACTATTGCCCGCCAATACCAGTATGATCGCCACAGATGTTATCTCACCCTTTCTGACCCCCATGAAGCTGACTCTGTTCACCGCGCTATTGGGCTCAATTCCTTATATCCTCTATCAGATATGGGCATTCGTCGCACCCGGCCTGTATAAACACGAGAAAAAAATCGTTATACCCCTGCTGGTTTCCAGTGTATTGCTGTTTTACACCGGCATGGCTTTCGCCTACTTTGTGGTGTTTCCTCTGATATTTGGCTTTATCACCAATGTCGGCCTGGAGGGTGTAGCCAATATGACCGATATCACCAAGTATTTGGATTTCGTTCTGCAAATGTTTTTTGCCTTTGGTTTCGCCTTCGAAATCCCAGTGGCGACCGTACTCCTGATCTATGCCGAAATCATTTCTGCCAAGGCGCTGATCAAAAAGCGCCCCTATGTCATAGTCGGCTGTTTTGTTATTGGTATGATCTTGACCCCGCCGGATGTTATGTCACAGATATCCCTGGCGGTCCCCATGTGGCTATTATTTGAAGTGGGCGTTTATATCGGGCTGATTCTGGAAAAACGCAAACTGAAGAGCACAGAAGTCTCTGGCTGACACCGTCCTGCCAGCTGAAGAAAACAAACCGGTTTTCCCCTCATAAGCTGCTCAGATTGGGGACCCGCGATGCACTGGGCCTGCACAGCTCAACCGACGCGCCGACGAAATATACCCCAATAATAAAATAAAAAAAGGGCGCCCTGATTCCAGGGCACCCTTTGTTTTTTTGCAGAATCACTATTTCTTTGCAGCGACTTTTTTCGCAGGTGCTTTTTTCTCAGCAACCTTTTTCCCAGCAATCTTTGTCTCTGGGGCTTTTTTCTCAGCCGCTTTCTTTACCGTTGTCGGCTTTGCCGGGGCTGGCCTTTTGGCAGCCGCTTTGGCTGGAGCCGATTTTGCCACCGCTTTAGCGGCGACCTTAACTGGAGCCGCCTTGGCCGCCGCTGCTTTTACTGCAGCAGGTTTGGCTGGAGCAGCCTTAGCTGGTGCCTTCTTGGCAACAGCTGGCTTGGCCGCAACAGGCTTAGCAGCCGGTTCTTTTTTAGCTGCAGCCTTAGGCTTCACCTCGGCCTTGGCCTTAGCGGCAGGCTTGACCACTTCTGCAGCCTTTAGCGGCTTGGCCGACACCTTGGCGACCGCTTTCGCCGGCTTAACAACAGTTGCTTTTTTTGCAACCTCTTTAGCTTGAGCTTTCTCGGCGACAGGCTCTTTCTTGGCTTTGGCCTCTTTCACCGGAGTTACTTTTACTGGCGCGGATGCTGCGCTCTTAACAGGTGCTTGCGCTTTGCCGGCCCCATCCTCTTTGCTCGGCTTGCTCGGCGATTTTCCTACTGCGCTCACCGGCTTGACTGGAGTCGCAGCTTTGGGCTGGACTTTGGTTTTTTTGCCTTCTTCTGGGACTATATCGGATTTGGCTGCAACGATCTTAGACTCCGCCGGCTTGGCAACCTTAACCGGCTCGGCGGGCACTGGCTTTACCACAGGGGCACCCACCACCGGAGACAGCTCTGTTGTGGTTTTCGCAGCTTTAGGTTTGGCGGCTTTGGCTTTTCCACCACCCTTAACATTAAGCCCCTTGATGGTGGTCAAGTATTTCATCCACGCCTGCTCAACAGGATTTTTAGGCGCACTCTGGTTGGCGATAACCTTTAAAATATGCTGATCATCTGTGGTCGCATCGGAAACTTCATCGGCGGTGATTGCACTGATCAATGTGCCATGCTTACGAACAAGACGTGCTTGTATATCAGACAAACCGCCCTTTTCAAAACCATCAGGGAAATGCACAGGATCATGAAAAGGCTGTTTTAGATAATGTTCACGCGGCAACATAGAGACATCTCCGTTCTAGTATGTTCACTCATTCTTATTGGCGGTCCCCTATAATTCAAGCGGCGACCAGAATTGCACGGCGAATGTAATCTGTTTTTATCCCAGTGTATAGATTATTTTATACACCTTGGCAGTGGCTTGGGTCAGCCAGCGAAAAATTACAAAAAAAAACCGGCATAAGCCGGTTTTTTTTCTGCACATGCCTCAAGGGCAAGTGTAGACGATATAAGCGTTGCTGCTATTTAAATTTGCTTAATTAGGCAGCCATAGCTTTGATTTTTGCGTTAAGACGGCTCTTGTGACGAGCAGCTTTATTTTTGTGAATAAGACCTTTGTCGGCAATGCGATCAATCACAGCAACCGCTGAAACATAAGCAGCTGTTGCTGCCGCTTTATCGCCAGACTCAATAGCGCTGATCACTTTCTTGAGGAAGGTACGCCCCATAGAGCGCATGCTGCCGTTTTGCTTGCGGGCTTTCTCGTTTTGGCGCGCACGTTTTTTAGCTTGGGGTGAATTTGCCACCGTGGTGCTCCTATAAAAATCTATATAAATAAAATCTGTAGAATACTGAGATACAGCTGCATGAGCAGTCTGGAATCAAGGACGCGACATTATCCTGCTTTTAAACGAACTGTCAACCCAATCAATCGCTATTTTGTCAAATCCGACAGTATTCATTGCAAAGCTGAGAAGCAATTACCCAAGTTGCCCTGCCGAGATGCCTTTTTATCCATATCGCCCAAGCCTTAATCAGGTGATTTGACTGCGCACACAATTTGTACTCCTCCCGGCAAAGCGCATTTTTTCTGGCTTTACGTCGGTTACTCCATAGTGATGCACAGAGTTATTCACAGCTTCTGTGGATAAGCAAACGAAACTGCATCCATAACAAGGGCTTGGCATAGATACTGCTGAACAGATTCTATCCCCCGGCAAAGTTCTCGTTACTTTTGTGGACGGATTGGCGGGCACTTTCTACCCAAACAAAAGCTGATGACGTAGAATGCCGTCCTATTTTGTTTTTGCTGTTTCTATTCCCTCGATCAAGCTGGAGATATTTGATGATAATGCTGCCTGAAACACTGCGTGAGAATGTTCGCCTGCTCGGAGAGCTGCTGGGCGAAACCATTCACGCCCACGAAGGCGCTGAGCTGTTTGATAAAGTCGAGGGTATCCGCAGGTTGGGCAAGGCTATCACCCTGGCCGAGAGCGGCGATTCTGCCCCGCTGGTGAAATTGCTGGGCGAATTGGAAGACAAGGATATTCTGCCCATTGTTCGCGCGTTCAACCAATTCCTGAACCTGGCCAACATCGCCGACCAGGAGTACTTCTCCAGCGCGGAATCCGAGCGGGATGACGGGCTGCAAGCCACCCTGCTGGAATTCGCCAAAGTTCACGGAAAAGAGGCACTGGCCGCAAAAATCAGCGAATTGCGCATCGAATTGGTGCTTACGGCCCACCCGACCGAAGTGACACGTCGCACCCTTATCCGCAAATACGATCAAATTGTGGATACCCTGGCCGATCGCCAGAATGGCAGCCTGTTGACGTTTGAACAGGACAAATTGCGCGGGCGCCTGCATCGCTTGGTAGAAGAGATCTGGGCCACCGACGAAATCCGCACCACTCGTCCAACCGCTATCGATGAAGCCAAATGGGGCTTTGCCGTGATTGAAAACAGTCTCTGGCAGGCAGTTCCCGACTTTATCCGCCATCTGGATCGCCTCTGCACCCGCCATTTGGGGCAGAGCCTGCCAATAGATTTGCAGCCCTTTAAGTTCTACTCATGGATGGGCGGTGACCGCGACGGCAACCCCAATGTCACCCACAAGATCACCCGCGAGGTGCTGCTGCTGGGTCGCTGGATGGCCGCCGAATTGTACTCGCGCGATGTCTATAGCCTGGGCGGCGATCTCAGCATGAGCGAAGCCAATGAAGAACTGCAAAAGCTCTACCCGAAAAGCAGCACACCTTACCGCGATGCCATGTTTACCCTGCGCAAGCGCATCCAGGCCACCCTGGAGTGGGCGGAATCGCGCCTGCAGGGTCGCTCGGTTGAGACGCCGGACGACTTGATTGTCAGCCGCGATGATCTATTAGAACCCCTGATGGTGTGCTACAAATCCCTGCACGATGTGGGACTGCCCCATATCGCCAACGGTCCGCTGATGGATACTATCCGTCGCATTCACTGCTTTGGCATCAACCTGGTGCCCCTGGATATCCGCCAGGACGGTGAACGCCATGTGAAAGCCATAGATGAGCTGGTCGCCTATCTGGGCCTGGGCAGCTACAGCGAATGGTCGGAGGAACAGCGCCAAGCCTTCCTGCTGGAGCAGTTGGACAGCAAGCGCCCGCTCCTGCCAAACAACTGGCCAATGAGTGACGATACCGCCGAAGTACTCGCCACCTGTCGCGTGATAGCTGCAGAGCCACGCGAAATCCTGTCGCACTATGTTATTTCCATGGCGCAGCAGCCCTCCGATGTGCTGGCAGTCGCGCTGCTGCTGAAAGAGTGCGGCATGACCTGGAATATGCCCATTGTGCCGCTGTTCGAAACCCTGGATGACCTGGATCGTGCGCCTGTGGTGATGGATCGCCTGTGGAATCTCGACTGGTACAAGAATTACAGCGATCAACAGCAGACCGTGATGATCGGCTACTCGGATTCGGCAAAAGATGCCGGCAAATTTGCCGCTACCTGGGCACAGTACAAGGCCCAGGAAAAGCTGGTGGCGCTCGCCGATAAGCACGAAGTACAACTGGTGCTGTTCCACGGTCGTGGCGGCACTGTAGGTCGCGGCGGCGGCCCAGTGGAAAAAGCCATGGCCTCGCAGCCTCCCGGTTCTGTGCAAGGCAAAATCCGCGTGACTGAACAGGGCGAAATGATCCGCTACAAATTCGGCCTGCCACGCGTGGCCTTCAGCAACCTGTCCTCTTATATGATTGCGACACTGCGCGCGACCATCTCTCCACACGCCGCCCCCGAACCCGAGTGGCGCGACCTGATGGAGCGCATGGCTCACGCCAGCCTGGAGGCCTATCGCAGTGTGGTGCGCGGCCACGAGCACTTTGTCCCCTACTTCCGCAGCCTGACTCCGGAACAGGAACTCAGCCTGCTGGCCCTCGGCAGCCGCCCCGCCAAACGCAAATCTACCGGCGGCGTTGAAAGCCTTCGCGCCATTCCCTGGGTGTTTGCCTGGACTCAGGTTCGCCTGAATCTGCCGGCCTGGCTGGGTGCCCGCCAGGCATTGGAATACGCGCTGGAGCATGAGCCAAAGCGGCTTGAGAATATGGTCTCCAACTGGGCCTTTTTCTCCAGCTTCCTCGATCTGCTGGAAATGGTCATCGGCAAGGCCGACAACCCCATCAGCAGCTACTATGAGGAGCAACTGGTGCCGGCTGAGTATCACGGCCTGGGCGAACAGCTGCGCGCTGATGTGACGGCGATCGAAAAACTGATCAATCGCCTGAAAAAGCAGGACGTGCTTCTGAGTGATGAACCGTTACTGCGCCAGTCATTGGCCGTGCGCAAACCCTATGTAGACCCGCTCAATTACCTGCAGGCAGAACTGTTAAAACGCTACCGCAGCAGCAAAGCCATCAGCCCTGATCTTGAGCGCGCACTCAAGGTCACCATGGCGGGCATAGCCGCTGGTATGCGCAATACGGGTTAAGGTTTTTACGATCTAACCCGCAGAGCCGCAACTCGCCAGAGCTGCGGCTTTTTTGTTTGCAAGGCAAAAACTAAGCTACAATTCCCCCCGCTCAATGCCAGCCCGCTAATGGAAAACAATAACTGCAGGAATCACCATGCTCAACAATCGCCTCCTTGCCAGCATCATTTTTTTATGTGCATTTATTGTTCCCAGCGTCCATGCAGACCCCGCCATGCAAAATCCCGATGCGCGCACCGCGCTATCGCTGGATGGCCGCTGGGATATTATTATCGACCCCAATGAAAAAGGCTTTTATAACGAGCGCTATGAAGAGTCGGAAACCGGTTATTTCAACAATGCAAAACCCAGCAATAATGGCGATCTGATCGAGTATGATTTTGCCCACTCCGGCAAACTCAATGTGCCGGGAGACTGGAACACTCAGGATGCAAAATTATTCCTGTACGAAGGCACGCTCTGGTATCACCGCGATTTCGATATAGGCAAAAAAACCGAACAGCAATACAACATTTACTTCGGCGCAGTGAATTACCGCGCACATGTCTATATCAACGGCAAAAAAGTCGGCAGCCATGAGGGCGGTTTTACCCCCTTCCAGTTTCCCATCAATGACTTTATTAAATCCGGCGTTAACTCTCTGGTAGTCAAAGTGGATAACCATCGCGCGCGCGATCATGTCACCACCCTGGCCAATGGCTGGTGGAATTACGGCGGCATTACCCGCTCAGTCAAAATTATCCAAACGCCCAAGGCACATATCCAGGATTACAGCCTGCAGCTGAGCAATGGTGAAGCCGATACTATTGAAGGCTGGATAAGTGTGGAGGGACTGGACAAAAGCACTGAACATCCGCAAGCCGAAATTCGCATTCCTGAATTGAATATTACCCACAAAGTCAATCTCAACAAAAATGGCAAGGGCGAATTTTCAATTCCGACAAAGCTGCAGCCCTGGAGCCCTGAATCCCCGAAGCTATACACGGTGGATTTAAGCTATCAGCAGGATCTGCTGCGCGATAAAATCGGATTTCGCAAGATTACCATCGAGGGTGAAGATATTCTTCTCAATGATAAATCCATTTTTTTAAAAGGCATCAGCCTGCACGAAGAGTCGCCCCTGCATGAAGGGCGCGCCTGGAGTGAAGAGGATGCTCGTGCAATCCTGTCCCAGGCAAAGGAACTCGGCTGCAATTTCGTTCGCCTTGCGCATTACCCACACAGCGAAACACTGGTGCGTATGGCCGACAAAATGGGGCTGATGCTCTGGTCAGAAATTCCACTGTCGCGTTCGGTATTGTTCAACAACCCCGCCGTTTACGATAAAGCCGAAAATCAATTGACGGAAATGATTGCCCGCGATAAAAATCGCGCAGCCATTATCCTCTGGTCGCTGGGCAGCAATACAGCCAATACCTCGGCGCGACTGAAATTTATCAGCGAACTGGTGCAAAAAGCCCATGAACTGGATAGCAGCCGGCCAATCACTGCAACCGTAGAAGTTGAAGTGGACAGCAAGGGTGTACACCTGATTGATGACCCCCTGGCTGCTGCCCTTGATATTATCAGCATTAACCACTATTGCGGCTGGAATCAGGGCGCGCCCGGCAGTTGTGTCAATGTGAAATGGCTCTCGCGCTATCACAAGCCAGCCCTTCTCAGCGAATTCGGCGCTCAGGCCCTGCAGGGCAACCACGGCGATAAGGGGCAGCGCTGGAGCGAGGACTACCAGGCCTTTGTCTATGCCAGCAACCTGACCATGGCTGACAATATCAGCTTTCTGCGCGGCCTCACGCCCCTGGCGCTGCGCGACTTCCGCTCTCCCGAAAGCGGTCTGAGCGATGTGCAGGATTTCTGGAACCGCAGTGGACTTATCTCTGAGCGCGGCATAAAGAAAAAGGCCTGGGGTGTCTTACACGATTACTACAGCAGGAAAAATCCCCCTCTGGAAAAACAGGAAAACAGTAAATAAGGCAATATATTAAGGGTTCTGAGGCCAGGCTGAGAGTATGCACAACAATCATTCGATCTATTTGCGCAAAGCCACTGTCGCTGACAGCGAAAAATTGCAGCAGGCTTTTGCCGATAGCAAAGACCTGCATGTGCCCTGGTCATACCCGCCGGAGAATTATCAAGATTATATTCAATCTCCCTATCTCTACTTGCTCTGCCTGATGCACAGCGATGAAATACTGGGCAGCTTCAATCTCTCTGGTGTGATGCGCGGTTATTTTCAATCCGCCTATCTCGGCTACCAGGCATTCGTGCCCCACAACAATAAAGGCTATATGAGTCGAGGCCTCCAGCTGTTGCTTCAGGAAGCTTTTACGGTGTTGAAACTGCACAGGCTTGAGGCCAATATACAACCAGGCAATCATGCCTCCATAGCCCTGGTCAAAGGTGCTGGTTTTCAATTGGAGGGGTTTTCGCCACACTACTTAAGAGTGGGCGGGGGAGAATGGCAGGACCATGAACGCTGGGCCATTATCAATCGCGATTGGCAGGGAGAAAACTAAAAACATTCCCGGCCCGCATTGAGGGACCGGGAAAGTCTGCCATTATCCTTATCAGGCAACCTGCTTGTTACCCGCCTCCTTTTCCGCTTTTTTTTCTGCTCGCTTAATGGCGATGGGCTCAATTTTTTTTTGCTTTTCGTAGAGGAAACGCAGCACCGCGCTGCGATAGCCGTTATATTCAGGGTCATCTGCCAACGCCAGGCGATTGCGCGGACGCGCAAGCTTGACCTCCAGGATTTCACCCACAGTGGCCGAAGGGCCATTGGTCATCATCACAATGCGGTCCGACAGCAATACTGCTTCATCCACATCATGGGTAATCATGATAACGGTATTGCCCAGGGTATTTTGGATCTCCATCAATGAATCCTGCAGATGAGCACGCGTCAGGGCATCGAGAGCACCGAAAGGCTCATCCATCAATAATACCTGGGGCTCCATGGCCAGCGCGCGCGCAATACCCACACGCTGCTTCATCCCGCCGGAAATTTCATCGGGGCGCTTGTGCATGGCGTGAATCATATGCACCAGCTCCAGATTGTGCTCTATCCACTCGCGCATTTCCGCCTTGGTTTTCTTGCCCTTGAAAACCGGTTTCACGCCCAGCTCGACATTCTGGTAAGCCGTGAGCCAGGGCAACAGCGAATGGTTCTGGAACACCACAGCGCGCTCGGGGCCAGGCTCATTGACTTCGCGGCCATTCAGCATAACGCCGCCGCTGGTGGCCTTGTACAGGCCCGCCACTATATTCAGCACAGTGGATTTACCGCAGCCCGAGTGCCCGATCAGGGAGACAAACTCGCCCTTCATGATTTTTAAATTAACATCCTGCAGCGCACAAAAAGGGCCTTTGGGCGTGGGGAAATCTATACCAACTTGCGAGAGTTCTAAATGTACCTGGCTCATAATCTAATCCTGTTGTTCAGTCCGCCATGCGGAAACCTAAAATCTGCTTTGAGGAACCTTGAGTTTGCTTACAACGCACAGCACTAGCGCACTACCGCACTCTTATCCCAATTGACCCAACTCTGCACCGCCAGCAAACTGCGATCCAGAAAGAAACCGATCAAGCCAATGGTCAACACAGCCACACAAATCCTGCCGAGCGAATCCGATGAGCCGTTCTGAAACTCATCCCACACAAACTTGCCCAGGCCTGGGTTTTGCGCCAGCATTTCAGCGGCGATCAATACCATCCAGGCAATCCCCAGAGACAGGCGCAGACCAGTGAACATCAGAGGGATTGATGATGGCAGTACTATTTTGCGCACATGGGTAAACCAGCTCAAACGCAATACGCGGCTCACATTGACCAGATCCTTGCTGACACCGGCAACACCGACCGCCGTATTGATCATGGTTGGCCAGAGCGAGCAGAGCGTCACCGTCAACAGTGAAATAATGAAAGACTTTTGGAAGATGGGCGATTCGCTGGTGTAAACCGAGCTGACCACCAATGTAATCAACGGCAGCCACGCCAGCGGCGATATAGGTTTGAAAATCTGGATCATCGGGTTAAAGGCCCGGTAGAGCGTCTGGTTGAGGCCGATTACTATGCCGACCGGAATGGCGATAAAGGTCGCCAGGAAAAATCCACTGAGCACGGTAATCAGGCTGGTTTGGATTTTGTCAAAAAATGTTGGGTGCCCCGAAAACTTTCGCTGCTTGATTTCAGCATTGGGGTCCTGCGCCAGGGCTTCTGCATTGCGTTTTTCCTGACGCGCATAAAATTCGTGTTCGCGCTGCCTTTCCGCCTTGTGTTCATCCACCAGGTTGTTCCATTGCACCAGGACTTCTTTCGGCCCGGGGAAAGTCCCCAGCGAGGTTTTGATACTCTGCGCACCCACTTGCCAAAACAGTAAAAAAATCGCCAGGCCTACGGCGGGAATAAAGGTCGCCAATACCAGGTCATTGATTTTTGCCGCGGATATTTTCACGCTCTTAATACTTGCCAGTGTCGTTGCCACATTGTTCATTGCTTATCTCCAGCGTTTGTTCTTTGCCAATCCCTTGCGCAATATCAGCGCAAGGGATTGGCTACAGCCAATACTTATCAACTATGACTTAAATTTTTTCATCGCCTTTCAAGCCGACTTTGAATTGTTTAAGGTAGTCATTGGTTTTGCGTCCATCGAACTTGATGCCATCAATCCACTCGGTTGCATCAGGTGCGCGGAAGCCATCTATCTTGCTGAAATCCGGGAAGTCTGCCGCAGTCATTTTCCCCTCTTCGATCAAATCCTTGGCCGCCTGCTGATAGACTTCTGGCATAACGATTTTCTTGGCCAGATCTATGTACCAGTTATCGGGTTTAGCTTCGGGAATTTGTCCCCAGCGACGCATTTGCGACAGATACCAGATAGCATCGGATTGATAAGGGTAAGATGCGTTGTAGCGGAAGAACACGTTAAAGTCTGGCTCTTTGCGCACATCGCCGCGCTCGTATTCAAATATGCCAGTCATTGAGTTGGCGATAACTTTAAAATCAGCACCCACGTAATTGGGATTGGAAATCAGTTTTGCACCCGCCTGGCGGTTGGCATTCTCTTTTTCATCCAGCCATTTGCCAGCGCGAATCAAGGCTTTCACCACACGAACGTGAGTGTTGGGGTTTTTCTCGGCCCAGGCGCGGGTTACACCAAACACCTTGTCGGCCATTTGGTTGTGCACAGTAATCACGGGCACACCGATTCCACGAAATACCGCTTGCTGGTTCCAGGGCTCGCCCACGCAGTAGCCATTGGTCGTGCCCGCTTCCAGTGTTGCTGGCATTTGCGGTGGCGGTGTTACAGACAATAAAACATCTGCTTGCAGCTGCCCGGAGATATCGCCTTTTGACGGGGCATAATAGCCAGGGTGAATGCCCGCAGCCGCCAGCCAATAGCGTGCACCCATATTGTGGGTAGAGACAGGGAATACCATTGACATATTGAATGGTTTTCCCTGGCTTTTATAATTCTGAATAACTGGCTTTAAAACCTCTGCAGAGATGGGGTGAAGAGGTTTGCCATCGGCCCCTTTAGGTACAGATTTTTTAATCATGTTCCAGATATCATTACCGATAGTGCAGGCATAACCATTTTGGTTGAGCGTATAAGCCCAGACCAATTCCGCTGCAGTACCGAAGCCGGCGGCTGCGCCCACAGGCTGGCCGGCCAGCATATGTGAACCGTCCAATTGCCCGGTGATCACGCGGTCGAGAACAACTTTCCAGTTTGCCTGAGCTTCAAGCTCTACGCTCAGGCCCTCATCATCAAAGTAACCATTTTCTGCGGCCACAGCGAGGGGAATCATATCGGTCAATTTAATAAAACCAAATTTCAGATGATCTTTTTCGGGCTTGCCTGTGGCGGCTTCTGCAGACATAACAAAGGCGAGCGCTGCAGTGACACCGACACTGGCCTTAATTGCTGTGCGAATAATTTTACCCAGGGCATTTAATTTTTTTGGAAAAACAGTTTTTGCTTTTTCGGTAACGCTCATCATGTTTTGCTCCTAACCTACTATTGGAAAATAAAAACAGGTCTTATTGAATTGGGGTTGCCACTGCATGTGTTTGCGAATGGTTGCTGCACAAGACGACTTATTCAATCTTTGTGCCAAGGAGCGATAAACAACCCATTTGCGCCGTTTTGGCTCGCGAAATTTTGCTGTTTTTTGCAACTGCACTTTTATAGAACAAGGGGAAAGGGCTGGATGAACATTTTTATGCAGGCAAAATCACCGCATGAGTTCTATAGGCAGGCGAAATGAATTTAATGCGCGTTGTTATGGTGCAAATTGCCTCAATAGCCCTCAAAGGCCGCCCTCCAGGCTTTGACCGACCTGCGAAAAAAAGGAATTGATCGTTTAACATCTGAGACTTAACTATGCCTGCCCGAGCTGCCATTGAAGCCGGGCAAAAAATGGCAATAGGCAGAAATCGGAGTAAATCAAACAGGAGTTTTCGCTGCAAAAGGCAAATTTGCTCAGCAGTGGTGCAGATTGTGTGGAATTCGGTTGTATTTAATTCATTATCCCAAGCTTTCGTCTTGGGTCTTGCAGGATATGGGGCGCAGCGGATAGCAGAGGCAGATCGCGGGCAAACCTCTACAGGGGAGATAAGCATTGCGGATGGCTTTGCAGCTGCATTTCTTCTTTATCTTATTCCACTGATTCCCATCACTATTGCTAGTGCGCTTTTTCCTGCGCCTTTTCTTCATCGCTGGCTTTCCTGCTAAGCGCATCCGAAAAGCCAAACCCCGCATCAATACGTTCCATTTCCTTCAGCACGCGATCAATCACACCCTGATTCCACTCTGCACCATAGACCAGCGCGCGCATAATATTTTCTATATGCATCTGGCGTTTTTTATAGTGGCTATAGATGGCAAAGGTCAAACCCGCAAAGGCCGTTACCGTAGTCTGTACTATGGCGGATTTCAGGAACTCCTTTTGCCAGCCGAAATCCTGCGCGAAAATGGCAATGGCAGGCCAGACCACCACAGCAATCCCCAACAGCAACGCAAACCAGAAAGATACTTTATTAATAATGCAGTAGCTGCGCGCCTTGATATATAAATCGTGAACCATAAGGTAGCGCTGCTGGTTTTTAAGACTGGGAGCCGCCTCATTTTCCAGCCAGATTTTTTGTGCAAACTCCACCAGCAGGCAAGCGCTGGTTTTATTGACCGAATAGGGCATTGCCATAACCATCTCCTTATCTGAATCAACGAGGGGCCAAAAAATATTATAGGCAAATTAAAAGCGTCTATGCTTGTTAATTGGAAAAAATGAATAGCCATCTTGTCACCAAAATCATAAAAAACCCAAAATGGAGATTTCCTATGCCGCTTGTTAAACGCTATGCATTAAAACCCGATGTTATCACCCATATTTTTGATGGCGAGCTGAACTCCAAAGGCAGCTTTGCCGGTTTTCACTCGGAACAGCGCAAAAACCTGGTCAATAAGAAGCTGATCATTACCCAGATCGACGGCGTCAATGCCGGCCTCCGGCTTGCCAACAAACCTTACAGAGCCAATGTAAAAATAGAGATCGATGGCAAATTCTACGGTCCGGAGTGGAAATCGATTTTTCCCAAAAACTGGAAGGAAGCCGAGACCATTCTCTGGATAGAGCAGAGCCTGACCAAAGTGGGGACGCCGCAGGACAATGTCAGCAAACGCAGTTCCCATAAAGAATGGAAAGATCGCCCGCGGGATTTCCGCATTGGCAGACCCGTGCCCGATTCGAAAATATTGACCTACATAACCGTCAATAAAGTGGGCTGCCTGCTGATGACCAAAAACGGCGATGTCGAATCGGTTTTCCCCAATCGCGATGGCGATGACCTGACCACAACACCCGCCCCCACCTTCACCGAGTAGCCTTGGGTAATTCATTGTGGCGCCGGCACCCGGCGCCAGTTCAGGATATAATAGCCATTTCTCACAGCCCCTGAACTCCTATGAAATGTTTAACGCTCCCTACCCTGGCATTTATCCTGACGGGCCTGCTGGCCTGCAGCAGAGCCCCCGAACTTGCGCATATCGAAGGCTTTGCCCAGGGCACTACTTACCATATTAGCTTTACCCCTACCTCACCCGATCAGCAGGCCACCATAAGTGGGGAAATCACTGCTGAATTTGCCCGCCTGGATCAAGCCATTTCCAACTATCGCCCCGACTCCATGATCGAAATGTTCAATGCCCAGCTCAGCAGTGAACCGCAGCAAGTCACGGAAGAAATTGTTTATTTAATCGAAATCGCCCGCGCGGTCAGCAGCGCCAGCCACGGATGCTACGACCTGACGGTTAAGCCGCTGTTTGATTTATGGGGATTTAAGAAGGACAGCTTCAACCTTCCCGACGACCAGGCCCTGCAGCAGGCCCGCGCCCTGGTGGATATGAACAAGCTGGAGACGCTGGATAAAAACCATATCCGCAAAGCGCTGCCGGAACTGCGTGTAGACTTGTCCTCTATAGGGCAAGGTTACAGCGTTGGCCGTATCGCCGCTATTTTGGAGGCCCACGCCATCGAAAATTATCTGGTGGAAATCGGCGGAGAGCTGAAGGTGCGCGGCAAAAAAAGTGATGACAGCCCCTGGCGAGTCGCGCTGGAGAAACCCCTGCCCAATCAGCGCAAGCTGGATAAAATTGTGGTGTTCAATTCGGGGGAACCGCTATCGCTGATGGCTTCGGGAACCTATCGCCACTACTTCGACAACAATGGCAAACGCTATAGCCATATACTGGATGCGCGCACCGGCAAACCTGTAGAGCACAATACGGTGGCCGCGACAGTACTGCATCCCGACCCTGCGGTTGCCGACGCCTGGTCGACAGCGCTGCTCTGCCTCGGCAGTGAAGAGGGAATGCGAGTGGCCAATGCCAATGCGATTGCCGCCCTTTATATCGATCAGGACGGTGACGCTTTGCTGGAGAAAAAAACCAGCGCCCTGGCTGATTTAAAAAATGTGAGTTTTGCAAAGCCCGACTGATGCCACCTGCTCGCGGCTATTAGAAAATAATCGCGAGCTTGATGCTCTATCACCCCTCCTCTCCCTGTAAAAAATCCGTACCCTCCACGCAGCGAATATATTCGCTCAGCGCCTGCTTATCATCCATTTGTCCTGCACTCAGACCAATTTCGAGAATTTCCAGTTTAGCGCTGCAGATTTGCGCCTTGGCCAGATTCTCTTCCAGCTTGTTGGACTTCAACAATTGCAGTGAAATCGTTGCCACCAGCGAACAGGCCGCCGCCGCGCCGCAGAGGATTTGCCAGGAGGGCGAGTTTAAACCGAAAGCACCGCTCAGCCAGGCGGCGAATGGCTGCCCGCCCAGCGCCGGGCCAGCGGTCAGCAGCGCCGACAGACTGCCGCCAATAATCGAGGAGTTTAACAGCCTGCGCTTGGTCGGTTTGGTTTGCGCCAGGTAGTGATTGACCTGGATTCTCTTCTGCTGAATACGCCCGCTCAAATCCAAAGTGCCGGTGGATGCCTCTGCCATTTGCGCCTCCTTATTGCCCTGATATTGATTTGCCGCTTTTTATTATGTTCCAACTTTTGACATTAGCCGGTATAGCAAAACCATAACATGAAAAGTAAAGCATCAGCCAACAGATTACGCTAGCCAATATTCTCCACTTCCCAGGCACTCAACATCCGGCTCTCGCCTGCGGCAAGTGCGGGGTCAAGCATGACATTGCCAATCGCCAGACGCTGCAGTTCAACCACTGGATTTTGAAAGCGGCCAAACATGCGCTTGATTTGATGATAGCGCCCTTCAACCAGACTGACCTCAGCCACATAATCGCTGATGATCTCAAGTTTTGCCGGTTTTGTGGTGATGTCTTCGTAGGGAAAATACATACCTTCGGCAAATGCCTGGATATAATTTTCGGCAATGGGATTGGCCAGGGTCACGCGATACAACTTTGCAATTTTCTGCTCAGGCGCAGTGACTCGCCGCGACCAGCGCCCGTCGTTGGTGAGCAGTAACAGGCCAGAAGTATTAAAATCCAGGCGGCCGACAATATGCAATTCGCGGGTATCCATCGCTTCCGCCATTGCATCGCTGAGGTTTTCGTTCAGCACCTCTATCACGGTTTTATTTTTTGCATCCAGGGTCGCACTGACAACCCCCAGCGGTTTATTCATCATCACATACACCGGGGTTTTGGCCTGCAACACCTGGCCATCCAGGGTTATATGGGTAAATTCATTGATTGACTGATGAATATCCCTGGCCCAGCAGCCATCGACGGCAACGCGACTTTGCGCCAATAGCGCGCGCACCTGCTTGCGATTGATACCGGTTTTGACACTGATAAAGCGATCCAGGCGGGCACATTTTGACTGCATGGGTTTGAGATCCTGCGAGGGTGACGGCTATAAGCAGTGAGTGAATGCGGACAAGGCTTTAAATAAGGCCGGCAGTGTGAGCAATTCCCCCCGAGACTGCAATAGCGGTATTTTCCATAAATATCCACAAGCTTTCAGCTATTTGGCCGGTCTATGCTAATATAGCTCCCTTTTTCTACAGGTTCGTTTTACCGGAATATTGACTATGACTAATAAAGTCGCTGTGATAATGGGCTCCAAAAGCGATTGGGCGACCATGCAGGCCGCCGTTGAGATACTGCAAAAGCTGGGAGTGGAATACCACACCGAGGTGGTCTCCGCCCACCGCACACCACAAAAACTGGCCAGCTTCGCCGAGCAGGCCGTCGATAATGGCTTTGCGGTCATTGTCGCAGGAGCCGGTGGCGCCGCCCACCTGCCCGGTATGATTGCCGCCCACACCCGCCTGCCCGTACTGGGCGTCCCCGTGCAGAGCAAGGCGCTGAACGGCATGGATAGCCTGCTGTCGATTGTGCAGATGCCAAAGGGCATAGCCGTGGGCACCCTGGCCATTGGTACGGCGGGAGCCTTCAATGCCGGCCTGCTGGCCTGCCAGATCCTCGCCCTGAATGACCGCGAACTGGCCACCCGCCTGGACGACTTCCGCGAGAGCCAGACCCAAACCGTCCTGGATAATCCCGACCCCAGCGTTGATTGAGTTCGAGCCTAGAAAATGAGCATTAACAAACCAATTTGGGTACTGGGCGCGGGCCAGCTCGGCGCCATGCTGCAACATGCCGGCATGCCGCTGGCCCTCGATGTCCGCCCCGTCGATATCAATGAAACAACGGCTCCCGCACTCCAGCCAGATGACCTGGTCACCGCAGAGCGCGAACAGTGGCCGGATACCCTGGTCACCCGCACCCTGGCCCAGCATCCGCACTTTATCAATAAGCAGGTCTTCGGCCGCCTGGCCGACCGCAAGACACAAAAGGAGCTGATTGACTCCCTCGGCCTGAACACTGCACCCTGGCGCAATGTGGCAGGCGATATAAGTGCAAGCGAACTCCACGACCAGCTCGGCGACCGGGTGCTGCTAAAGCGCCGCACCGGCGGTTACGACGGTAAAGGTCAACATTGGCTGCGCACCGAGGACGATCAGGTTCCCGCCGACTGGCAGGGCGAAGCCATCGCCGAACAGGCCATTGCCTTTGATGAAGAAGTTTCCCTGGTAGGTGTGCGCAACCGCGCAGGCGAGTGCGTGTTCTATCCTTTAACACTCAATCTCCACCTTAATGGCATACTCTACGCGTCCATAGCCCCCCTCAATCGCCTGCAGCAACTGCAGCCGCAAGCCGAAGCCATGCTGAGCAAACTGCTGAACGCACTGGATTATGTGGGCGTTATGGCGATGGAATGTTTCCGCATGGGCGATCAACTATTGATCAACGAGCTGGCCCCGCGCGTTCACAACTCTGGCCATTGGACCCAGGCCGGTGCCAGCATCAGCCAATTTGAATATCACCTGCGTGCAACCGCCGATCTCGCCATGCCCAAGGCAACCATTGTTGGTCATAATGTCATGATCAACTTGATAGGTACTGCATACAATAAGGATTGGCTGGGTCTCTCACCCGTGCGCACTTATTGGTACGGCAAAGAAGTTCGCCCGGGGCGCAAGGTGGGCCATATCAATATTTGCCATGGCGATATCGATGCTATTATTAAAACGCTCTCCAGCCTGAAAGCCATGCTGCCGGAAGCGTTTTATACTGAGGCCATCCTTTGGAGCATAAAAGCCTTGCAAGATGATTTGCCCGGATAAACGCCGGGCATGCCATTCTGAGGTGTTTATTAACTGAAATTAACTTAGTATGCTGTCTATCACTCATTAGTAACGACTATTGCGAGACACCATCAGTCAATGATAAAAGCCAAGTTATTGCCGCTAACGCGTCTGGGCATTTACCTTTTACTTCTCTGCGCCAGCAACCTCAATGCGGCCCCCGCACTGAATGTTGTCATACCGCCACTGGAACCCGATGCCACCCCGCAATACCGCTACTTTTACACCCTGCTAGAACTGGCCCTCAAGAAAACCGAAAAAGCCGAAGGGCCAGTCAAGATCTCCTACGCCTCCGCCACCTTCACCACCGAGCGCTACCTGGCCGAACTCAGCAACAACAACACCATAGACGTGCTCTGGACTATGGGCAACAAAAAGCGCGAGCAAAATCTGCTGCCCGTACGCATATCGCTGCTACGCGACCTCAACAGCTACCGCGTACTGCTGATACGCAAGGAAGACCGAGAAAAATTTGCCAAAATCCAGACCCTGGACGAGCTGCGCGCGCTCAAGGCGGGCCTTGGCTCACAGTGGCCGGATACGGAAATCATGCGCAACAATAATTTTACCGTGATCACCAGCATGCAATACGATTCGCTGTTCAAAATGCTGGTGGCAAAACGCTTTGATTTCTTTTCGCGGGGATTATACGAAGCCTGGAATGAAGCCGAAGTACACAAGGATAAAAATATTGTTATCGAAGACCATATAATGCTGTTCTACAACGCGCCCTTTTATTATTTCGTCAACAAGAAAAACAAAGCGCTGGCTGAGCGTATCGAGCGCGGATTAAAAATGGCCCAGGCTGATGGCAGCTTTGATGAGTTGTTTTTTAGTATTCCTGGATTTAGGCGGGGGACGGACGAGCAGTATAATAATAAGAGGCTTTTGTTTAGACTAGAGAGTGAAGATTAAAAATCTTTGCGTCGCAGCCTACGCTCACCCAAATTAGTGATATCTAGTAGCAGCTTAGATTTTGCAACTACTGCTCGCATGCGAAAGTGAAATCCACCATTCAAAAAATTACGTGAGATAGAATATCCTTCCTAGTCGAGACCAACTTAACAGCACAATTCAAATACACGCTCAATATTTTTCCAAGCCGGAGAGCCAACAATAGAAATAGAGCTGTCAACTCAAGCCTAGATAAAGACTTTAGACAACCTATCCATTATATTGCCCCTTAGGTTCATGCATGTATCGTATTTATAATATTTGCACCAGACATTTTCACTTAACGAGTTAAGCCCATATCCTTTTCTTTAAGAAACCGATCAAATTCCGCCAACGCCAGCCCCTTAAATGATTTTCAGATCAACTGCAGAAAATCTAGCATAATAATATCAAGGATTACGCGCACATAATACCAACCTGATTCATTATCCCAATTCATATTGGGTCAAGAATCATTAACCCGATTAACAAACACACATTGCGTGATAGCTTGATAAAGCGCAAAATATATTTTTACTGGCAAGCCAGATTTTTCTCCACCAACTCGCTGGAATCAAGCTTATCTGAATAAATAAGAGATAGGCAAAGCAAGCGAGCAGGAAAAATGGAAAACCAATTATCCCACCGAGATCGATATTCAATAGATACCCTGGAAAAGCACAGTGATCAAAAAAAGCTACTTACCAAAAATTTTTTCTTATTTGGCAGGCAGTACATGCTGGCTTATCTTGCTGGGAATTTTAAAGTCCAGCTGCATCATCAACATTCCATTGTATATAGATAGCCTATGGTTAAAGCCTCTTGGCGATGACCTAGTAAAAAACCTGATTGGCGATAAAGCATTTCGCGTCAAAGGTTGTGGATGTGAAGACAAAATTATTTTTGTTTCACCATATTATTTCAACAGCGACGACGATTCTTATCGACTGAAAAACCTTACCAGTATTGTCGACATAACGTCTTGGAGAAAAACCGGATCAGATACAGTTTCCACTACGTATACTGACAATTTTCATAAATATATTTTATTTCAAAACTCCGACGGAATTAGCATGAAGGTTTACAAGAAATGAGTGCATCCCTTAAAGCCAACAAACTGTTGGATATTTTTTCCTATTTGACAGGCACTTTATGCATGGCCTTAATCTGCATAGGCCTCACCAAATACCTGCTTAAGGATGGAAGCTGGATAAACTATCTGATAGTTATTGCATGTTTATTTTTTGTGATTATGGTTGTAAATATCTGCAAACCTTTGAGATTGCGGAACCCTTCGCCCTGAAACAAAATCATCCGCGAAGTCATGAAAATATTGTGATACTCATCACTACAGCAAGAAAAGCTCACGCCCATACAATGGCTGAGCGGAGCTACCATAAAGCAAGATAGAATCTATTTTTCCAGCTTAAAACGAATCGCCACCCCACCACTAGCCCCAAGGTTGAAATTCAATACATCCTTCGCCCTGACAATTTTACGCTCTATCACTATATCGTAAGGATTGGTTTTCCAATCTGCCGCAGGGCCATCGCGATAGATTTCCGCAGTGTATTTTTTTCCCGATTCGAGAAAATCCAATTTAACGCTAAGCTGGCGCGGGTTTTCATCGGTAATGGCCCCGAGGAACCAGTCATCGCCATGACGCGCTTTGCGCGCATAGGCCACATAGTCACCCACTTCGCCAAGCAGCGCGCGACTCTGCTCCCAATCGGTGGGCACATCCAAAATAAATTGAAATCCAGGGCGAAGTGTCTTGCCATCTTTTTCGAGATAGTTCTCCGGCAGGTCGGCGGCCATTTGGATTGGGCTGTAAATGACAACATACAAAGCCAGCTCCTTTGCCAAAGTATGTTTGACTCGGTGTTCCGAATTTAAGCCAAAGGGGGCCAGGTTAAAAATCCCCGGGGTGTAATCCATGGGGCCGGCGAGAAGGCGGGTAAAAGGCAGCAGCACCGTATGCTCTGGCGGATTGGCAGTTGCCGACCAGGCGGCATTGAACTCCTGTCCGCGCGCAGCTTCGCGAGAAATCCAGTTGGGATAGGTGCGGCGCAGGCCGGTGTCTTTTATGGATTCATGGGTATTGATGCTGATTTTTCGCTTGGCAGCTTCAGTCACAGAATACAAATATTCATTCACCATAAACTGGCCATCGTGCCACTCATTGCGCTCTACTCCCGCGGCATCAGTGCGCAGAATCTTATCGTGATCGGAAACATAACCGGTTTTAATTTGCGTAACACCCAGGGTTTGATAAAGATCATAGGCCTCCGCCATCTGATTGCGATAGTTGCTTACCGCACCGCCCGTCTCATGATGGCCAATCAGATTGACGCCCTTGGCCTTGCCATAGCGGGAGACTTCTACCAGATTGAAATCCGCGCTCGCTTTTACAAAATTAAATTTATCGCCATCGGCAACCCAATTGCCATCCCAGCCCTGATTCCAACCCTCGACCAGCACACCCGAAAAGCCGTATTGCGCAGCAAAATCCATATAGCCCTTGGTTCGCTCAGTGGTGGCGCCATGGCGCGAGCCTGTGCCCCAGGTCATGGCTCCCAGATGCATACCCCACCAGACCCCAAGATATTTCCCAGGTTTAACCCAACTGACATCGCCCAATTTATTGGGCTCGTTTAAATTTAAAATTAAATTGGAATTTAACAATCCCACCGCATTGGCTGATATATGAATGGTTCGCCAGGGAGAGACAAAGGGAGTTTGTGTTTTAACACGTATGCCGTCATACCAGGGCGTCAGGTCAGCGCGCAGATAGCCGGGCTTGCGCTGCTCCAGGGTCATGGCCGCGTAGTCGACCAGGGCCGCCTCGTGGATCGCCATGTGCACACCCGATGGCAGCTTCATGGTCATGGGGGTCTGCGCCCGCACAACCCTGGCGAGCGGGCTGGTGTTATATAAAAATTCATCGATCAAATGCGCGCGACCGGGAATCCACCAGGCTGTGGTCTTGTCGCTATCGGGAATAGTAAATTCGGTTTTTTCATCGACAATGGCAACCGCCGCCAATCCTGCCTGCTTGGCAACTTCGTAGCGAAAACCAACACCGTCATCAAACACCTTGATGCGCACCAGCATATGGTAAAAAGGCTTTTGATTTTGCGCAAAATCAACCACCAGCTCCCGGTGAGTATCCTTGACTTGCTTGCGCTCGCCCCAGGGTTGAATCCAGGTTGAACTATTCGAACGTATCTCTGCTTTGACGATATGGAGATTGCGCACAAAGCCGTCAATATCTTTAAACTCCAGGCCTAATGCAGAGCGCTTGACAATATCTTCACCGCGAAACTGGATGCTGTAGTGCGGCATGCCCTGATCGTCATCGACACTAACCAGGATGCTGGCATTGGGAGAGGTTATTGTTTTTAGCTCGGCATGAGCTGCCACAGCCAAAAAACTCAGGAAGAAGCTCAAAGAGCGCACTAGCTTTTTCATGGATCGCTCATAAAAACATTATTATTTTTATAGAACCCAGCCGGAGTTACCGACTGGGTTTGCAGTACAAAAATTACAGCTCGATAATAACAGGTGTCATTGCCTTCAATTCAAGGGGCTTGGTTAAATCAATCACAGATTTGCTAAAGATTTCCTTGCCCTGCACCTTGCCATTCAGCATTTCATGGAAACGGGTCAAATCCAAACTGCTGTCTTTTGCATTTTTATTTAACACCACCATGACTTTCTTGTTATCGGAGTAGCGGAAGTAAACATAAGTTCCATTTCTCGGAACATAATGCATCAACTTTCCTTCATGGATAACACTGTTGGCTTTACGCCAGTTCAACAGGAACTTCAGGTAAGACTGAGCCTCCTTTTGCTCGGCAGACAAGCCCTTGCCGGTAAAGGCATTGACTTTATCGCCTGCCCAGCCGCCCGGCATATCGCTGCGGACCACACCATCATCGCGCGTTTTAGGGCTCTTCATCAACACTTCCGAACCGTAAAAGAACTGGGGAATACCGCGCAGGGTTGAGAAATAGACCATTACGTTTTTGTAGAGATTGAGGTCCTCATTTAAAATGGAAAAGATACGCGGGGTATCGTGGTTCTCAGGAAAAATAACCAGCTTCATGGGGTCGGCATACTGGAAATCGTTGGCCAGGCTTTCATACAGCCTGACAAACCCGGTATCAAACCCCTCTGGTGGCGTAAACGCTTCCAGGGTCGCATAATTGGTTGGGAAGTCCATCAGGCTGGGCAAGCTGGAAACATAGCCATTGGTATTGACCTTGCCTTTCTGCCAGGAGGAGACAATCGCTGTATTGGGCGACCACTCTTCACCGACAATATTGAAATTGGGGTACTCATCGAGAATGGCCTTGCTCCACACCGCCAGGAAAGCCTTGTCGGAGTAGGAGTAAGTATCTTCGCGAATACCGGCGATATTGGCGTATTCAACCCACCAGATGGTGTTCTGGATCAAATAGGTAGCCAGGAATGGATTGCGCTGGTTAAGATCAGGCATGGTGTTGACGAACCAGCCGCTGGCAAAGTCCTCACGGTCATCGGCGGCAACATGGATATCGTGCAGCGTAGTGCGCCTGTGGGTTGTCTCAACATACTTATCGGGAAAGTTCACCCAATCCTTAGCCGGTAGATCCTTCATCCACCAGTGCCCGGAACCTATATGGTTCAGGACTATATCCTGGATAATACCCATGCCTTTTTTCTGTGCGACAGCCACCAGATTTTTATAATCTTCATTGCTGCCAAAACGCGCATCTATCTGATAGTGATTGGTATCGGAATAACCGTGATAAGAATATTCCTTCTGGTCATTCTGAATAAAGGGTGTGGGCCAGATCATGGTAAAGCCCATGCCGGCAATATAATCCAGGTTGTCTATAACACCTTTGATATCACCGCCGTGGCGACCGCCAGATTTGCTGCGATCCAGACCCTCCAGCAAATCCTTATGGCTATCGTTAGCCGGATTGCCGTTGGCGAATCTATCGGGCACCAGCAAGTAGATTGCATCCTTTGCCGAAAAACTCTTGCGCTCGGCAGAGCCTTTCAGGCGTGCGTCCAAGCGGTAGTTTGCGCTGCTCACCTCTTTGCCATCGAGACTGAAGGCAAGCTTAAAGGTGCCCGGCTTGGTGCTCTCGGCGATGCGCAGATTAATGAATAAGTAATTTTTGTTATCGGTTTTCTCGACACCCACCAGGGTTACGCCCGGATAATTGATACTGGGGGTTGACGCAGAAATATTTTCTCCGTGCACCATCAGCTGCAAATCAGAATTGTGCATTCCCACCCACCAATTGAGGGGCTCGAGATGCTGTACCTCGAACTCCTTTGCGGAAATATTTGCCGCTAACAACGCAGCTAAAACACCGGCGATTATTCTCATTTTTTGTCCTCTGTTTTCTTCATAATGGTTTTACGCAAAACATTGCCGCCAGCAAAATAAGTACTGCAATCTGGCCCAAGGCCTGACTATGACTAGTTCGCGGCAAATGTTTTATCCAAAAACCTCTGAATTCATATCCAAACCACTTGATATGCATCAAGCCCTGCCAGACTAGTCTAGCCTACCCCTTCAGCAAAAACAAAAAACCGCCCGCCGGGCAATGCTGGCGAGCGGTTTATTTTTTATTCACCTCAACAAATAATGCTAAAGGAAGACCCAACTATTAGTATTTATAATTGATGCCTACAAAATACTGACGACCAAACTCTTTGACCTCACCCAATACCGAGTCCGAACCATAGCTTGAGACAAAACCTTCATCGGTAGCGTTATTCAGCTGGATTACCGCCTCAATGCCATTGTCAAACTTGTAAGACGCCTGCAAATCAATAATGGTATAAGCAGAAGCCTTCAGTGGTGAACCGCCGCCGGGAATATCGCCCTCATGGATAAAATCATCGCGATAGCGAATATTGGCATTGGTACTGAACTGGCCAATATCCCAGAACAGCGTATTGCTCCACACATTTCTGGATAATCCTGGCAGTGGCAATTGTTGAGCCGGGAAGTAGACACCACCACCGATGGAGGTTTTGCTTTCTGTGTAGGAATAACTGGTGGTCAGACCCAAGCCAGAAAATACGCCAGGCAACTGGGTAAAGGTTGTGCTGTAAGCCAACTCCAGGCCGCGGATATAACCTCCCTTGTCATTGTTGCGCGAGGTTTGGTATTGGCCCAGCTCATAGCCTGCGGGCGGCAAGGGCAGACCAATGGCCTTCCAGCCCGCTGCATCCAGAGAGCCCTCAGGATAGGTAACATTCTCGACCATGGTGTCGATATCTTTGTAGAAACCCGCCACAGACACAGCGCCGCCATCATCAAAGTAATGCTCGTAGGAAAGATCGACCTGGCTTGCGCGGAAAGGATGCAGGTTCGGATTGCCTTTTGACCATACATTATAAATAGGCGGGTTGCTGTCTGGGGTAATCCAGGAGCCAGCACCGCCACCCAATTTGTCGACGGGCGGGCGAGCCATCACCTTGGCCAAGGCAAAGCGAACATTATCCTTTTCGGTCACCGCAAAATTCAGGTTGAGCGATGGCAACACATCGGTGTATTCAGGGCCGTATTTCACGTGGCTGTAATCAGTGCTGACCACATTATTGCCATCGGCAATAGGCTGCCCCGATCCCGCCACGGCATTCTGTACAATACCCACCGCCTTGGTATCTGTCTTGATGACGCGCACACCTATATTACCCGTGACAGGCAGCGTAAACGCCTCCGAATCCAGGTTGGCCATCAAGTAGTAGGCGAATACCTCCTCTTCCACTTTACCGCTGTTGACCAGTGTCCAGTTGTGCGCCCAGGATTTCTTGCCCTTATAGTTACCAAGGCCAAATACCGCATTCGCAATAGCTTCCAAATCGACACTCAGATAATTCGGCAAGCCCGATAAAGATCCGCCAAAGGATTCCTGGGTATAAGTGCCGGCAGGAAGCTCTCTTGGCGTACAGTCCACCTTACTGACATTGCTCTCACAGCCTTGGATCACCCAGTGACCGTTGCCATCAACCTGCTGCGCCTGCCCCCAGCGCTGCCCCCAGCGGAAAGTACTGCGGTCAGTGCCGAAGGTGCGATCTGAAAGCCTGATACCCGCCTCTATCGAACTGAACACCTCGGATTCAAGATCCAATTTATAATCGACACGGAAATTATCCAGCTCATCGGTGTAGAGATGCGGAAATTGCTCCCATTCAGACAGGCGCATATGGCTGAGGTCAGTGAGATCGGTACTCACTGAAAAACCAGGTACACCACTGCGATAATTCCCGTAACTGACAACCTGTCCGGTCAGCTCTTGCCAAGTGCCTTGAGTGACATTGGCCCGATCGACAATCCAGGCATTGTTGCTACCGTAATGCCCCACATCGCCTGTGGCATCGCCGCCAAACTCATAGGCATGCAGGGTTGCTATGCGATCGAGGCGAGTCTTTCTACCTTCGCTATGCCCGGCATCCACACTCAGGGTTGAGCTTTCACCAATATGGAACTCCAGATTCAGCCCATAACCTTCGGTATCTGACTCAGTCGTCTGATCCTCGGTACGGCTCTCAATGGAAATTCCACTGGGCCCTGTTGAGGTATAGGTAGCACCAGTGACAAAGCCCTGGGCGTTTGCGCTCACCCCGGTCAAGGTGTGACCGGTGGTATGATCCATGTTTTTAAACGTCAGACCACTGCGAGTATCTTCCGACTCAAAGCTGGAATTAAAATAATCGAAGCTCGCTTTAACAATATCATTGGGCTTATAAACAATCGTAGCCAAATAGCCCAGGCGGTCATCATTGCCATTGGCCTGGCGGAATTGGAATGATCGCGCCGCGCGATCCTTGCCGGGAGCGTTGTTATCCCAGCCTCTATAACCAGTCTCTTCATCCGCACCTGCACGCGCCTCTTCAGAATTGTTGGGCTGAATCAGATTAGCAGCGCCAATGCCAAAACCTAAAGTGTCGTCAAAGAATTTACCTTGATAAGAAAAGCTCACGCGACTGCCATACTCGTCTGCGCCCACGTCTGCTGCTGCATCATTATAAGAGCCACGTATGCTGGCGCTAAAATTATGTTCTTTTTCTGCATCCAACGGATTGGCTGTTTTCAGCTCCACAGTACCCGCGACACCACCTTCAATTTGCGATGCTTTTGGCGACTTATAAACCGCAGCCTGACCAATCAATTCTGAGGGATACTGGTCAAAGGAAATTATCCGGCTGCCCGCCGCATAACCTGTTGTACTGGCCTGCTCGCGACCATTGAGAGTGGTTTGAATAAAGTCTCCGCTCATACCGCGAAGATTCAATTGCGATGACTGACCGCTATCGCGGACGGTAGTAACACCCGGCAGGCGCCCCAGGGCGTCAGCGATAGAAACAGCGGGGAGCGAGCCGAGATCGCCAGCATCTACCACTTCAGACACAACGTCCGAGTTGCGCTTTGCTTCAACCGAATTAAGAACAGAACTGCGGAACCCTGTAACAACAATTTCTTCAGGCTCAACGGCCGCCTGCGCGTACACCAATTGCGATCCAGAAACCAGGGTCACCGTAGACAGAAGCGCCAATACGCCATTGAATTTGAGTTTATTCATGTTTTTATACTCTGTGCAGGAATTAGCTATAGATCTTCGCTTGAAAATCTGCCTTGATTATTTTTATTAGAAAAGCTGCTATCAAAGAGTACATGATTGGTTTGTGAATACCAATAAGGGAAACTCTATAATTTTCCTTATTGATAACTTTTTAGCCGCTGACAAAGAGAGATTTTTCTTCACAAGCGATTTTGGCCAAGAGTGCACCCGGGAAGAAAAAACTGCGGCATGCGTCTTAATTTACCCTCCCATATTCTCTTGCCGCGCAGTCTCGCCAGGGCGGGCTCGCGTTTTTCAGCGCTACTTTACCGTCCCAATAGTTTTCTGGGCTCCGCGCCTTACCTACTTTCGAAGCGCTGAATATTCGTTTTCCAGACATCTGGTTTACTTGTTTGCCCCGCTTTATCTTATTCCCAATCCTCTCAAGTACAACCCCCACAATTTCGGCTATCGCCATGCTGCTTTTCGAAATTGATGCACCGCCCATACCCTCCCCCTCAGGAGCTTTTCGCGGCAATGGGCGGGCACATTTTCCATTGGGCTGTTACATCAAACATTCTCTATTGCCGCACTGATAGGATTTTGCTGGCGATGAGCTCGCTCAAGAAATTCATCGTGACTTGGAATTTTATCGAGCGGACTTCGCTTAAGCTTTTTCATATTTTCAAGCATTTCCAGCAGCTGATCCTCGGAAATAGAATTTGCCAGGGGATGATAATCCTGCGGTATTATTCCCTGCCCCACCATAACTTGCAGCCATGATGAGTCCGCGAACAAATCTTCCTGCTCGCGAAATATCTTACCTGCCGAACGAAACAATTTAATCTTATGGGCAAGGCTTGGCGGCACCTCCATATTGCGCATATTGCGCCAGAACAGCGTGTCATCGCGCTCGTTCGCATGATAGTGAAGAATAATAAAATCTCTGACCTGCTCAAATTCAATTTTGGATTGCCTGTTGTACTCCGCCGTGCTCACTGGATCTATACCTGCATGAGGAAACAACTTAATCAGGCGGACAACCGCAGATTGGATTAAGTGAATACTGGTGGACTCCAAAGGCTCCAAAAAGCCGCTAGACAATCCAACTGCAATAACATTTTTATTCCATTGCTTTAAGCGTCGCCCCGCCCTGAACTGAATAAAATTGGGCTCTGTCAACTGCTCCGACCCCAGATTTGTTAACAAAACATGGGCGGCCTCATCATCAGAATAATGATTGCTGCTGTAAACCAAACCACTGCCATTGCGGTGCTGCAAAGGGATTCGCCATTGCCATCCGGCAGAATGGGCTATAGCCCTGGTATAGGGCAAGGTCTCCGGCATACGTGCCGAAGACACCGCAATAGCCCTGTCACAAGGCAGCCAGTGATTCCAATCCTCAAACCCTGTACCCAGTTTTTGTTGAATCAATAGACTGCGCAAACCTGAGCAATCAAGAAATAGATCGCCACTGATAACTGTGCCGGATTTTAGCGTTACCGTTTCTACAAAACCCGTATCCGCATTGATACCCACCTGATTAATAATTCCCTCGGTACGCACCACTCCCAATTTTTCACTGTATTTACGCAGGTAGGCCGCATAAAGAAATGCATCGAAATGATAAGCATAAAGCATATCCAATGCCGGATCTTTAGTGGCTATAGGGGAAAATTTATTCTCCTGGGCGCAGAGATAGTTGAGATCATAATCGCCCAGATTACTCGCAAACCCCGCCTGATTTGCCCTCACCCAGAAATGGTGAAAGTGGCAAAACGCAAAACTTTTACCCACATTGCCAAAGGTATGAAAATAACTTTCACCCTGCTTCCGCCAATTATCAAATTTTATAGCCAACTTTATACTTGCTTTGGTTTCACGTATAAATTCAGCCTCATTAATACCTAACACTTCATTGAAATAGCGAATAGGCGGAATGGTTGCCTCACCAACCCCTACTCGCGCAATTTCTTCCGACTCAACCAGTTCAATATCAATAACCGACCCCAGCACCTTTTTTAATAAAGATGCGGACATCCAGCCAGCGGTTCCACCGCCCACAATAACAACTTTTTTTATTGGTTTATTCATTGTAATTTGACCTGAAAAAAAACCCTGCCAGCGAATGCCGACAGGGTTATTAGGTTTACCTAAAGCATGAAACTTAGAACTTGTAAGTAACACCCAACAAGTAGTTTCTGCCAAAGTGCTGGTACTTGGTAATGAGACGTGAGTCTGCAGTATCTGCGGTACTGGTATCTTCATCAGTCAAGTTCTGAACTTGCAACCTGACATTCAAGCCTTCCAATCCAGGCACACCAGTTTCACTGAAGTCATAACCGATTTGAGCATCCCACAATTCAGCGCCCAGGTCGGTTGAATCTACCAGAGACAAACTCAAGCCACGCTCTTCGGAACGGAACTTACTGCGTTCACGGCCGCTGATACGGAACTCAAAGCCATGCTTCTCATAGTAGGCAGTCAGCTGACGGCTAACTCTAGACATACCAGGGATTTGCAAAGTGCCGCCACTGTAATCAATTTGACCATCAAGGAACGCGACGCTATAGGTCACACCCGCACCGTCCAATACATCGTGGAAGATATGGAAAGGAACGCTTGCTTGCAGCTCGGTACCCTGAACATAACCAGCACCTGCCTCTTCCCAGCTAGTTACTGGGCCACGTTTAGAAATCAGCGTATTTGCGGGGATCTTAACGGTATTGTCATCATTCAATACTTCCGGCAGGTTTACATTGTGATAGCCTTCAATATAGTAGGAATCGAAGTTATCCACTGATGCGCGGCTGACGTGCCAGTTTTGCAGATCCTTAAAGAAGTAAGATGCTGACAGCAGACCATCATCCGCAAAATAATATTCATAGGACAAGTCAAACTGAATAGCTTCGGTTGGTTTCAGCTGAGAGTTACCGGTTGCCGAACTCCATGCACTGCGAGTTGGGTTATCCGATTGACGGCGGCCAGTATCGAAGTCAAACCCGATAGTATTACCGGGCTTCAAGTAATCCATACGCGCGCGCGATTGGGTTTTAGACGCTGCAAAACGAATAACCTGCTCTTCTGTAATCTGGAAGTTCATGTTCAAGCTGGGCAGCAGCTGCACATACTTATCGCCATCCTCAACCGGATTGGCAATAACGAGACCGCCTGGACCATTATAGGAGTCGTAGCCTGATGCAGATTGATCAGTGCTGACCACTTGCAAGCCCACATTACCTGTCAGGATACCGGTTTCAAACTTGGCCAAACCATAAAGTGTTGCCACCTTCTCGTTAACCTCATAGGTGTCACCCTTACGGTCAGACTGGTATTTACCAGACTCGGTAGAATAGTAGTAACCACTTTTGTAAAGCGCGAGCGAGTCATAGGCCAGCATCTGACCCAAGCCAATAAAGCTCAAGTCTGCAGTACCCACCACAAACTGCCCTGGCACCGCTTCATCGCCGCCAGAATAAGGAGCACCAGCGACTGGGTTCTCAGCAAAGAACGCTGGAGAGGTCAGGAAGGCACCGTAGTTGTCTTTGGATTTAGTGCGATCAGAGTAATTAACGCCCACTTCAACCGCATTAATAATTGAGAATTCTACTTCGCCATTCGCCTGCAGGCGCAATGTTGTCAACTCTTCATCAAAGGTAGGATTATTGACGAAACCGTCCTGCTGATCATTTCTACCGTCTGGATGGGCATCATCTTTAAACAATGGACCAATAGCGCCACCCCAGGCCTGGGGGCCAGCGAGGCGAATAAGGTTAGGGTCGGCATAGTTGGGCTGGGTGCCCAACGAAGTAAACATAGCACCTTTTGAATTCAACACATAGGAACGTGAAGCGCCAGCTCCCTGGCCAGCGCTGTTGGCGCGACCCACACCGGAGTAGCTTTCCAGGTTGATAAGATCTTTTTCGGTTTTGCCGGTTGCAATATCGCCGGTCAACGCCCAGGTATCAGTTACCTGCCACTTGGCATTCAAGCCAAAAGTCGTCAGCTTGCCGTCTTTGCTCTCAGCATCATTGCGGATCACACTTTTGTATCCCGAACTTGTTCCAGCAACCGCAATGCCGTCTTTTACTGTAGTAATTGTTTCATCGGCCTGGCCGCCGGTCCAGGAACCAAACATACCCTCTTCAAAACCACGGAATACTTTTGATTCGCTGAAGTCAACGTAAAGGGCATCAAATGTGAAGCCAAGTTCATCGGTTGGCTGGAATTGAACCACACCGGCGAAGGTATCACGCTCAGTCAAAGACGAGCGAACATAGGAGTCTTGACCACCGATAATACGAGTTGCACGGTCTGGATTATCAACTTGCTCCTGGTTCTTAACCGTGCCATTTTCGTTTCTTGGCTGCCAGTCTTTGCCTGTCACCGAATCAACGGTAGCAAAGCCCCATGCGCGATACTGCTGCTCCTGGCTTGGAGTTTCCAAAGTGGCGACAGTCAATGCAACACCCAATTTGTCATCGACAAATTTGTCAGAGTAGGTGAAAGAAAGACGATGGCCTTTATCATCGTAATCAGGGTTCGCTGATTCCAGATCATTTTGTTCGTAGTTTGCACTGAAGCTAATAATGCGATCTTTGTCGAGGGGACGAAGGGTTTTAAAGTCAATCACACCACCCAGGCCCTGAGTGACCAAGCTGGCATCAGGGGTTTTGTAAACCATTGCACCGGCAACAATCTCTGACGGATAGAGATCGAATTCCACGCCGCGGTTATCGCCTATACCCAGAAGCTCACGACCATTCATGGTGGTGCCAACGTAGTTTTCATTGAAACCGCGCAGAGAGATACCGCTGGTGCGGCCATCGGTACGAGCACCTGCCAAACCAGGCAGACGCGCCAGAGTTTCAGCGATACTTGTGTCAGGCAGCTTACCGATATCTTCAGCGTAAACGGCCTCAACAATTGACGAAGAATCTTGCTTAGCGGCAATAGAGTTTTGCAAACTCGCCCTAAAGCCTGTGATAACGATTTCTTCCGGCTCTTCTGCACCCTGCGCATAAACTGCCTGAGAACCTGCAGCCAAGGTCATAGTTGATACAAGCGCCAGGAGATGATTGAACTTGAGTTTATTCATGTTTGACTCTCTTTGTTGGAGATGTAGCTTTTATTTTTTTAAGCAAACCTTGCAACCTAAATTGCAAAACTCGCCCCGTGTTATTTAATGATTATTATGTGCCGCAGCGATAGTAAGTCTTGCGACTCGGTAGGAACAATAGACTGCATACGTATTCATGTCGATGCATACGTATGCAGAGAAAAACTGCTGCACCTTTTTTTGTCGCAAGAGTCCGCATTTTGCCGACTCCCAATAAGTATAGACAAGCAATTGAAAACCAAAGAATTTTTTATCGAAAAAAGAAGTTTATGCAAAATTTTACTGGCAGAATTACCCTTACCATAAACAGGGTTGCGACTTTAACTCTTAAAAAAGCCCTAACAAACAACAATTAAAGCGCCAGGCTGCGTGTTTTTTCACCCCCATGAACAATTTTCACGCACCCTCACATTCCCTATTCAAAAAGTAATTTCAGGGCAATAAAAAAGGCTTGGTGATATTTACCACCAAGCCTTTTTTATTTCGAACTCTCTACTATCGAGCGATAGTCAGTGTTGAATTTGCAGCCGCTGTCTGCGCCTTACCGTAAACAGTAAAGTTCAAGGCGGTATCAGATTCATTGCTGATCACCAATTCATTCGTCTTAACCGCTACTTTCAATAAAGCGCCGCGGAAAGTGATTTTGAATGAATAGGATTGCCATTGCTTCGGCAGCGCAGGAGCCAATTGCAATACGCCATTCAACACGCGCGCACCGCCAAAGCCCTCAACGACAGACATCCAGGTACCAGCCATGGAGGTGATATGCAGGCCGTCATCGGTATCGTGGTTGTAGTCATCCAAATCCAGACGCGCAGTACGCAGGTAGAATTTGTAAGCCAGGTCTTCATAGCCCAGTGAAGAGGCGAGAATCGAATGGATACAGGGCGACAGTGATGACTCATGCACAGTCAATGGCTCATAGAAGTCAAAGTTCTTCTTGATGGTCTCTTTGTCGTACTGGCTTTCAAACGTGTAAATACCTTGCAATACATCAGCCTGCTTGATAAAGCATGAACGCAGGATGCGATCCCATGACCAGTGTTTGTGAATAGGGTATTCGCCTTTTGGAATAGCGGACATTGGCACCAGCTCTTTATCCATAAAGCCGTCTTGCTGGATAAATACACCTGTCTGTTCATCCACAGCCAAGACAATTTTATTGGCCACATCAGTCCAGATTTTCTCTTCTTCCTCGTGTCCGCCAAGCTTGGTTTTAGCAACGATTTCAGCATAGCGTTGTGGATTGCTGGCCTTCACGATCGCGAGAGCTTCGCGAGTGTAATTCAGAGTCCACTGCGCCAACAGGCTGGTGTACCAGTTGTTGTTGATATTGTTTTCGTACTCGTTCGGACCGGTAACACCGATCATGATGTAGCCGTTGCGGCGCTCGGACCACTGCACGCGTTGACGCCAGAAACGAGAAACAGCAATCAATACTTCCAAACCGTACTCTGCCAGATAAGCTTCATCGCCAGTGTGGTTGATGTAGTTGTAGATCGCAAAAGTCATGGCGCCATTGCGGTGGATTTCCTCAAAGGTGATTTCCCACTCGTTGTGGCACTCTTCACCATTGATAGTCACCATTGGATAGAGCGCAGCACCGTGTGTGAAGCCCAGCTTCTGAGCGTTCTCGATCGCGCGGTCCAGGTGCTTGTAGCGATACACCAACAATTGGCGAGCCACTTTTGGATCTGAGGTTTTCAGATAGAAAGGCAGGCAGTAGGCTTCTGTATCCCAGTAGGTCACGCCGCCGTATTTTTCGCCGGTAAAACCTTTTGGACCAATGTTCAAACGCTCATCTTCACCGGTGTAGGTTTGATTCATTTGCAGGATGTTAAAGCGAATAGCCTGTTGTGCGGCAACATCGCCTTCGATAGTGATATCGCACTCAGCCCACTTTTTGCCCCAGGCAGCGCTCTGCTCTTGCAACAGGGTTGCAAAACCTTTGGCAGCAGCAGCGGCCACACTTTTCTCGGCATCAGCCTGGATAGTGGCTTTGCTGGAGTAGAGAGAAGAAATAATTGCTGCATATTTAACGAAGTTAGCGGTTTGGCCTTCCTTCACATCAACTGCAACTATATTGCCAACAAATTTTTCTTTGCTGACCGCTTCAGCATTGATAGCGACAGCAGCACCATCCACGTCCAGTGCAATTTTCATTGCAGTGGCAACATGGAATTCGGTTTTCTTGGTTTCACCGGTAATAACAGCAACACCATTGCTTGCTGAACGGGAAACTTCAACCCAGAATTGCTCGTCGTAGTTGGAGTCCTGGTTGAAAACATTCAGGTCAATGTGCGGGGCAAAGGTCAATTGGCCGCTGAAGTTCAAGGCTTTTACCGAGTACTGGATAGCGCCGTTGTCAGCGTCGACAATGCTGGTAAAACGTGTTGATTTAACTTGTACTTTTTTACCTGATGGCAGCTTGGCAACAAACTCACGTACCAGCAGACCCTCTTTCATATTCAGCGTGCGAGTAAAGGATTCTACAGTGGCAGTGGCCAAATCCAACTCTTCGCCATCAACTTGAACACCAATGCCGATCCAGTTGGTGGCATTGAGTACTTTTGCAAAATATTTTGGGTAACCGTTTTTCCACCAGCCCACACGGGTCTTGTCCGGATAGTAAACGCCGGCCACATAGCTGCCGCGCAGGGTGTCGCCGCTGTACTTTTCTTCAAAGTTAGCGCGCTGGCCCATTTTGCCATTGCCGATAGAAAAAATACTTTCAGATACACGGTTTAGTGCTGGATCAAAGCCTTCTTCGATAATGTTCCAGGCATCTTTCTTAATGTAATCTCTCATTTTTATTTGAGGTCCCAAGTGAGGTTGTTGTTAAAAATCATTTTCCGTCTAAAAAACTTTACAGGTAAAAAAATCAGCCAATCTTTGCGACTAACGCGTCGATGGTTGTGTTTTTGAAATTAGCGATGACCAGGTTTGCATGTCCCAGAACTTCTGGCTCACCTATGCCGACACATTTCATTTTTGCATTGAGTGCAGCCTGCACGCCGGCAACCGCATCTTCAAACACTATGCAGTCAACCGGATCTATACCCACTTCGCGGGCAGCATTTAAAAACACTTCTGGATCGGGCTTGGCATTGGCCACTTTGTTGCCATCGACAATTGCATCAAATTGATCGAGCAAACCAATACGCTCAAGAATCAGTACGGCATTCTTACTGGCAGAACCCAGGGCAGTCTTAATACCCTTGGCGCGCACCGAGGTTAAAAATTCGTTTACGCCGGGCAGGATTTCCTCAGGGCCAATCTTGTTGATATCTTCCAGGTACCAGGCATTCTTATTGACCAGAGCCTGCTCAAATGCTTCAGAGTCAAGCTCCTTTGCACCCAGCTTTAAAATCAATTTTAATGATTCAATGCGACTTACGCCTTTGAGGTGCTCATTATCCTCTTCGGTAAAATCAAAGCCCAGGCTATTGGCGAGGCGCTTCCAGGCAAGGTAATGATATTTAGCGGTGTCGACAATCACACCATCGAGGTCGAAAATACAGCATTTGATCATAATCATAAAACCATTAGTAAAGTGAATAGATAAATCGAGTTAATTTATTTCTGCAAAAGCGCAGGCATAGGGCGCAAGCGTTATCTGCTGCGCATCAATACTGGCCAAACCTATACCCTTGTCTTGCATGGCAGAAACCGAGAGGGATTTTTCAAGTTGAAACACCACAGTTTCGTCCGACAAATTGAATGCGGCCAGAATCACCTGCTGCTCGCTGCGGCGAATAAACAGCAAGACATTTTCCGGTGCATCTAAAAATTCAATATCGCCCAACAACAATGCCGGCTGCTTTTTTCGCCAGGCAATAAATTGGCGATAACTGTTTAAAATTGAATCCGCACTAGAGGTTTGCACATCCACCGCCAGCGGCAGATGCGTCGGCGAAACCGGCAGCCAGGTTTTCGCCGTTGAGAAACCCGCATGCTTTTCTGTGGCAACCCAGGGCATGGGTGTGCGGCAGCCATCGCGCCCCTTAAAACGCGGCCAGAAAGTAATGCCGTAGGGGTCTTGCAACTCATGCTGCGCAATGCTTGCCTCGGTCAGCCCCAGCTCTTCGCCTTGATAGGAGCACACACTGCCGCGCAGTGAAAGCAGCAGCTTATTGAGCATCTTTGCCATATCGGGCGATTGTTTGGCGCCACCCCAACGCGACATTACCCTGGGAACATCGTGATTGCCAAACGCCCAGCAGGGCCAGCCTTCAGCCAGGTTTTCCTCCAGCGCTTCCACCGTCTGGCGAATGTAACGGGCGGAAATTTTATCGACCAATAGCTCAAAACTGTAGGCCATATGCAGGCGCACATTGCCGGCGGTGTATTCTGCCATAGTTTTGAGGGAATCTTCAGAGCCAATTTCACCCAGGGTCACAGTGCCAGGGTAGCGATTCATCAGCTCGCGCAAGGATTCCAGGAAGGCAAAATTTTCCGGGCGGGTATTGTCGTAAACATGCAGCTGGTAGGCATAGGGATTATCGGCACTGAAACCACGCCCTTTGCGCTGCTCCGGTGGATTGACCGGATTATTGCGCAGCTCTTTATCGTGGAAGCAAAAGTTGATCGCATCCAGGCGCACGCCATCGACACCGCGCTGCAGCCAGAACTCGACTTCTTCCAGCATTTGCGCGCGCACCGCATCGCAGTGGTAGTTGAGGTCCGGCTGGGATTTCAGGAAGTTGTGCAAATAGTACTGGCAGCGACGCGGCTCCCACTCCCAGGCAGAGCCGCCAAAAATGGCCAGCCAGTTATTCGGCGGAGTGCCGTCGGGTTTGGCATCGGCCCAGACATACCAATCGGCTTTGGAGTTGGTTTTGGATTCGCGACTCTCTTCGAACCAGGCGTGTTGGTCCGAGGTGTGACTCAGCACCTGGTCGATAATAATTTTGATATTGCGAGTGTGGGCCTCGGCGATGAGCTGGTCAAAATCAGCCAGAGAGCCAAAAATACCGTCAATGGCACGATAATCACTTATATCGTAACCGAAATCTTTCATGGGGGATTTGAAGAAGGGTGAGATCCAAATGGCATCAACACCCAGGCTGGCAATGTAATCCAGCTTGCTGATAACCCCTGGCAGATCGCCAATACCATCGCCATTGCTATCCATCAAGCTGCGTGGATACACCTGATAGATAACTGCACCGCGCCACCAAAGACTTTTTTCCATCGGTTATGCCTTGCCTGCTCTAGCGTTGAGGCGCTGTTTACCGCCATAAGTTTGGGTTCGCAACATACGCGAGCACTCCCCCCAAGCCAAGCCCCCTACATACGTATGCACCGGGCAAAGCGCAAAAGCGTGTCTAAAATAAGAAAGAATACGTATTCAGTCACGTTAATTTTACCGCCATCGTCACTGCGACCAGGCCTCATAACGGAGAAACAAAGCATCAAACCCGAAAGATCTGTAAGCCCCCAACATCTCAATCCTGGAAACAGATCAAAAAAATAAAGTAGACAGAATATCCAGCCAGGTTTCGCTGGGCATTTTCCAACCCATTCAATAAAAAAGGTTTCTACGATGAATAAACGTTTGAGCTGGATTCTCATTGCATCGCTGGCCACCCTCGGTTCCTGTAAACACACCCCCGAACCATCGTCTATTGCCCCTGGGGCACCCGGCGCGGTATCGCACTGGTCTTATTCCGGCAAAACGGGTATCGGCAGCTCCTATGAACAATATACGCAAGGCCGATACCAGGATAATGGCTCCACCGGAAAAATATCCAAAGTCTGGTTTTCCCTGGCGCAGGGCATAGTGACCGAAACCATGTTTGGCCTAATCCACGAGGCCCAGCTGCAACAGGCACAATTTTATATCAAGGGTGACAACTTCATGGACGAAGAGAAAACAGATACTGTCAGCACCATTGATTACCTGGATAAGGACGCACAGGGGCGCCCACTGTCACTGGCTTACAAAATAGTGAATAAAGATAAAGAGGGTCTCTACCAGATCGAAAAACACATATTTACCGATCCAGATACCAATAGCCTGGTCATCAAAGTCTACTTCCATGCATATGCCGACAAGGTTACCCCTTATTTATATATCAATCCCCATATGGCCAATACCGGCCCTGGCGATAGAGCCTGGAGCGAGAACAACACCTGGTTTGCGGCTGATGGCAATACCCACCTCGCCATCCGGACAGACGCACCTATCAGCAAAAGCACAGTGGGATTTGAAGGGGTATCCGATGGTATCAACGACTTAAAAAGCGCGGGCAAATTGAGCCATGGCTATACATCTACTGGCGAGATACCCGGCAACATTGCCCTGACACTGGCGCTACCTACGCTCAATAAAGGGCAATCAGGTGAGTGGCTGTTCACCCTGGGATTCGGCAATTCCAAAGAGGAAAGCCTTGCCGCCGCCAACCAAACCCTGGCCACCGGTTATAACAAGGTTCTCGCGAACTATAATGGCTCAGGTGAAGCCATTGGCTGGGAAGACTATTTGGCCGCCCTGCCAGAGCTGGAGAAATTAGCGGCTACCGCGACCGATGGCGGTAAGCTTCTGTATGCCAGCGCATTAGTGCTGAAAGCCCAGGAAGATAAAACCCATGCCGGAGCAGTGATAGCATCGCTCTCCAATCCCTGGGGCGATGTCACTACCGCAGAAAAATCCCAGACAGGTTACAAGGCCGTATGGCCGCGCGACTTTTATCAAGTCACCATGGCCATGCTGGCCCTGGGCGACAAAACCACCCCCAGGGTGGCCTTTGAATATCTCGAAAATGTTCAAACCAGCGCTAAAACACCCGACTACACGGGCACGCCAGGCTGGTTTCTGCAGAAAACCCATGTCGATGGTCAAATTGAATGGGTGGGCGTACAAATGGATCAAACAGCCATGCCCATCATGCTGGGTTGGCGCCTATGGAAAGATGGCGTCATCAATAATGCCGATATAGTGAGTTGGTATCACAAAATGCTGAAACCTGCCGCCAACTTCCTGACCGACGGCGGCAAAGTGGGTTTGCATTGGAATACCGAAACCATTGTACCGCCTTATACCCAACAGGAGCGCTGGGAGGAACAGCCGGGTTACTCGCCCTCCACCACCGCCGCCATTATTACCGGGCTGGTTGCCGCAGCAGATATAGCCAAGCTGGCAAAGGATGACAAAAATGCCAATCGCTACCTGGCAGCCGCTGACAAATACTCTGCCAACATCGAAAAAACCATGTTTACCACCACAGGAGTACTCAACAAGGCACCCGCTGACGGCAGGTACTTTTTGCGTATTACCGAAAACGCAAACCCTAATGACCAGGGCCCACTGGGGGAACGCAACGGTAAAAAAGGTTTGAGTGAAAGTGAAGTGCTCGACGGAGGTTTCCTGGAGCTGGTGCGCTATGGCGTGCGCTCCCCCTATGCGAAGTCGGTTATCGAGACGCTTCCCGAGCTTGATGACACTCAGTTGGAGGATGAGCTGCGGGTTAAATATGAGTTTACCTTCCCCGGTGTCGAAGGCAGTTTTCCCGGCTGGCGACGCTATGGCAAAGATGGTTACGGTGAAGATATCCTTAAAGGCTATGGCTATGGCGCCAAGCCCGAGAATGCCCGCGGCCGCGTCTGGCCAATTTTCAGCGGCGAGCGCGGTCAGTACGAACTGGCGAAGGCTGCCGTGAAAGGCTCTGTTTCACCCGCTACCCTCGCATCACTTCGGCAAACCTATGTACAGGGTATGGAATTATTTGCCAATGAAGGGTACATGATTCCCGAGCAGGTCTGGGATGGTGTTGGCAACAATGAAACCTATCAGTATCCACTCGGCGAGGGCACCAATTCTGCCACCCCCCTCGCCTGGTCCCATGCGGAATATATCAAGTTACTGCGCAGCCTGAGCGACCAGGAAATCTGGGACAAAAATAGCAGCACTGCACTGCGCTATCGCCAGGTGAAGTAAACTAATGTGATTCAGTGCAAGATAAATAAGTTATCCCTTGCTGACGCCGATAAGTCCTCTATGGATTTATCGGCGTTTTGCTGTAAACTTTGCCGCAAATCTAAAGTCACTTAGAAGACTTAAATGCCAGACTGGGATATCATTCACAGGGTAGATAGCCTGGTCATAAATCGCCTATAAGCAGCTTCAGCGAACCATCATCAATGAGCGCTACTGCCAATTGGACGAATTTTAAAAAATATAACAAGCTTCTTTAGATTGCTACGGACCCACAACAATTCCAAAAAAAGGCAAGTCACCATGAAACAACCTACTCTCCCGTTTTGGCAGGTCTGGAATGTCAGCTTTGGCTTCCTGGGTGTGCAATTCGGTTTTGCATTACAGAACGCCAACGTGAGCCGTGTGCTTTCTGACTTAGGTGCCGATCTTCACTCCCTATCCTTGTTTTGGCTAGCCGCTCCCATCATGGGCCTTTTGGTTCAACCGATTGTAGGTGCCGCATCAGACCATACCTGGAATAAGTTCGGACGCCGCAAGCCCTATATCCTCGGCGGAGCCTTGGCGGCAACGCTGGGCATGCTGTTGATGCCGAATGCCTCTATATTCGTCGCGTTTATAGCGCCCATGCTGTTCGGCGGCATGATGTTGGCGCTGATGGACGGCGCATTCAATGTGACCATGCAACCCTTCCGCGCACTGGTTTCCGATATGGTTCCCAGCCAACAGCGCACCCTCGGCTATTCCATCCAGGCACTGCTGATCAATATAGGAGCTGTGTTTGGCTCGATCCTGCCGTTTGTATTGACCAATATCATAGGCCTGGACAATACCGCAGAAAAAGGCCAAGTGGCTGAAACGGTTACCTGGGCATTTTACATAGGCGCCACAGCGCTACTGGGTGCCGTGCTCTGGACCTGTATCCGCACCAAAGAATATGCACCGGAAGACTACAACCGCTACAAGGGTATCACTGCGGCAGTACCAGCACCCAAGGCACCTCTCAGCCACCGCCTGGGTTCATTCTGGCATCTCTTTATCAATATGCCTAAAACCATGCGCCAACTGGCAGTGGTGCAGTTTTTCTCGTGGTTTTCACTGTTTATTATGTGGGTTTACTCTACCCCGGCCATCACGCAATACTTTTGGGGAATCGATCCAAAATGGTTTGACCCTGCGTATTTGCACTCGCTGGATGTGATACCGACAGAAATCGCAGCGGCCAAGGGTGCTGCGGGTGACTGGGTAGGTATTATCTTCGCGGCTTACTCGCTGTTTGCTGCGCTCTTCTCTATGGTGATCGCTCGCATTGCCACTCGCTTCGGCCGCAAATTAACCTACTCAGTGTCACTGCTGGCGGGTGGCATTAGCTACATTAGTTATCTGGCACTCCAAAATGCAGACATCACCCATGTGAACTTATTGGTTACCCAAGTGAGCGTGCCTCAAGGTGCATTGAACCTGCTTATTCCTATGATTGGAATCGGTATCGCCTGGGCGGCAATTCTCGCCATGCCCTATGCCATTCTTTCAAGCTCCCTGCCCGCCAGTAAAACCGGTGTTTATATGGGCATATTCAATTTCACTATTGCTGCACCGCAAATAGTCTCCGGCCTGGTTGCCGGACAAGTGCTGAAGCATGTTTTCGATAACCACGCGATCTATATTATTGTACTCGCTGGAGTATCCATGATACTGGGAGCCATAGCAGTATGTTTTGTACAGGATAACGGCGATGACCATGAGGAAATCAGTGTTGCACCAGGGCACTAAAGCCAGCATTCAATAACAACGCTAAAAACAAAACGGCCAGTCGGGATAACTCGACTGGCCGTTTTGTTTTTAGCGGTATTAACAAGCCTTCAGCGAGCCATTTTTCTCGGCTGCTGGCTCGCGCTGCAGGAGCCACGCACCACCAAGGTCGCGGGCAACAGCATGGACTCTACCTGCTCGCCATCAACCAGCTTTAACAGGGTCTCCACCAAGAGTTCACCGGCAAAGCGTGTATCCTGCTGCACGGTTGTCAAAGGCGGTGTAGTGCAGGAGGCCATAGGTATATCATCGAAACCAATCACAGCTATATCCTGCGGAATCTGCAGCCCTGAATCTTCCAGTGCGCGCATGGCCCCTATGGATATTAAATCGCTCGCACCAAAGATCGCATCAAACACTATGCCCTTCTGCTGCAATCTCAAGGTCGCACTATAGCCCTCCTCCTTGGAGGTTTCTGCAGTAATCTGCAACTGCGGATTAAACGCAATTCTGGCATCCTCCAGCGCCTTGCGAAAACCGCGGTAACGCATTTCAAACTCGGGACTGTGCTCAGAGGAAACATCGCCGAGAAAAGCAATATTGCGCAATCCCAGATCAATTAAATGCTGAGTGGCAAGATAGGCACCCTTGAAATTATCGCAGCCAATCGACACTCCCGGCTGCCCCTCAAGCACAGGCCCCCAGGCAATAAAATGAGCCCCAACTTCACTGAGGTGGGTCAACTTTTTGACAAAGCGCTCATAGTCGCCATAGCCGAGAAAGATAATGCCATCAGCGCGATTGGCATCCTCAAAGTCTGCATGCCAGTCATCGGAAGACTGCTGGAACGAAACCAGCAAATCATAGCCACGATTGGCCGTTGCGCGAGTGATGCTGCCCAGCATGGAGAGGAAAAAAGGGTTGATCAGCGAATCGCTGGTGCAGTGGTCTTCACAGAGCAATAGCGCAAGGGTTCGGGTTTTTTGCGAACGTAAATTGCGCGCATTTTTATCCACCTTGTAATTCAGCTCTTTGGCAATAGCCTGAACCTTGAGGCGCGTCTCTTCATTCACCAGAGGACTGTTGCGCAAGGCCCGCGATACAGTGGACTGGGATACGCCAGCACGATAGGCAATATCAAATGAAGTCGGTTTATCGTCTTTCATGGTTGAAGGACTCTCGTAAAATAAATAAGTAAAACATAGCCTGAGCGATTAAAGAATACTACACCAGCACCCGCGCAAATGACAGCTAAAGCCACCCTGGTGTTTATGCCGTTACCGCTGCTACAAGTCACGCAATGCGGCGGCAACAGGCATATTTACGGCGCGATATGCCGGGAAAAGACCACCGATAATGCCAATCACAATAGCCATGACAACTCCTTGGATAACCAGTGACGGGGTCACTGCAAAATCAAATACCACCTGGCTGAAGCTGGCAAAATTTAAGGTAGAAACGGTGTAGCCGTTAAATACACAATAGACAACTATAGAACCAATAACACCACCCGCCAATGCCAGTACCAGCGACTCAAGCAGAATAGAAGCAGCGACAGGCAAGGGCCCGAAACCCAGGGCTCGCAGAGTTGCAATCTCGCGTGTCCGCGCCGATACCGAGGTGTACATGGTGTTGATCGCTGCAAAAATTGCCCCCAGCGCCATAATGATAGCCAGCGGATAACCCACAAGCTTGATAAATTTACTGAGCGGCTCTGACTGCTCGGCCAAATATTCCGTCTCCAGCCTGACATCGACAATCATTTGCGGATCAGCCGCAATAGCCGCGCGCAATTGCGCAACCGAATCAGGACCATCAATTTTTGCGCGAATGGTTTGAAAGCGGTTGCCGCGCCGGTAAATGCCCTGCAAAATTTTTGCATCGCACCAAATTTCCGATTCAGGCAGACCGCCCTCTGCGGCAAATATTCCCACGACTTGCCACTGCGATTGGCCCAGCTTGATTTTATTGCCTATCTCCAAATTGGCAAATTGCTGCTGGGCGCTGCGCCCGACAATCAATTCATTTTTACCCGGCTCGAAATTTCGCCCCGCAATAATTTTTACTTTATCGCGCACCGTGAAGGCGGCAGGCTGTACACCGCGCAAGGATACATTCGCCGCTAGATTGCTGGTTTTTTTGGCGAGATCCGCCACCACAAATAATTCTGCCGAGGTCAAGGGCTGGTTATCTCGCCGGGCGATACCCGGCAGCTGAGCCACCAATTGGGTCTGTTCAAAAGACAAGCCGCTGCTCATTTCTGTCAGAGCGCCAGCGCGGATAAAAATCACGGTATCCGGGGAGCCGGCGCTGGCCATAGTGCGCTGGAAACCCGTCGCCATCGACAGCACACTAACGAAGACGCCCACCACACAGGCAACTCCCAGCACGGCCGTCAGGGACGAGCCCAGACGGCGAGGAATCGCACAGAGATTCATAGTGCTGATGTTATAGATTTGAATAAGGGTATTGTGCATGGTGACTACCGCCGTTGCAGTGCAGCAATAATATTCAAACGCAACCCCTGAATGGCTGGCACAGCGCCCGTCACCAGCCCCAATAGCGCAATCAACAGCAACCCCTGTGCAAAAATAGGCAAGGATATGGTCAAGCCCGGCAGGGTTGAGGCCAGAGTATCTGCCAGGCTCAAAAGCACAAGCTTAGCCAGTATCAACCCCGATAAACCACCAACAATGGCAACCAACAGAGATTCGCCAAGCACCATCAGCATCACCGCAATATCGGAAAAACCCAATGTCTTTAGAATGGCGAACTCGGGAATACGTTCGCGGAAAGACTGTGCCATGGTATTGCCAGCCACCAACAACATGGTAAAAAATACTGCGCTGATGATCAGAGTGGTAATCAGACCGACATCGCCAAATTGCTTGGCGAAGGATTTGGCAAAATCTTTTTCACTGCTGGTTTTGGTTTCGGCAAAAGAGTTGGCAAACAGCTGGTCTATCGCTGCCGCAACTTCAGCGGAATGGCGAGGATCTGTTACTTTGACTATCAACCAGCCGACAGTGCCCGAAAAAAATTGCCGTGACTTATCAAAATAATCGTAGTGAAAAAACATCAAATTGGCATCGCCACTTTTACTTTTGGTATCGTATATGCCCTTAATCACAAACTCCCAGGTGGTGCTATTATTTTTTTGCGAAAACATGCCAACCAGGGGAATCCTGTCGCCAATTTTCCACTGAAATTTATTGGCGAGGCTGCGCCCTATCACTGCGCCATTCAAATCCGATTTCCAGGCCCGCATCTGCTCTGGAGACAGACTGTAGAGGTCTTTGTAAATGGAAAAATAATCATCAGCAACCACAGGGAATTGCGGAAACTGATTTCTTTTATCCTGATAGTAGCCTCCAAACCAACTTGACATAGTGACCTTATCAACGCCCTCAAGGCGTCTGATTTTTTCCATATAGCTGTAGGGTAATGGCTGGATCAAGGTCACCTTGTTGATAGTGACCAGACGATCCTCCCCTGCAATTTCGGCTCCACGATCAAACGCTGAGCTGAGTGATCGCAGCAGCCCGAATAATAAAAAAGCGATAACAATGGAGAGCAAGGTCAGTGTGGTTCGCGCCTTTTTACGGCCGAGATTTTTAACCATAAAATAGACATAATACATGCTAGTATCCGCCAGTCAGTGCGCTGGCTACCACTGCCTCACCGACCACAGTCCCTTTATCGAGATGCAATATTTTTTTCGCATGATCTGCTGCGCGCGGATCGTGGGTCACCATTACAATGGTTTTTTGCTGCTCGCGATTGAGTTCCTGCAGCAGCGCTAAAATATCGTCGGCATTGCTGCGATCAAGATCACCCGTGGGTTCATCGCAGAGAAGCAGATTGGGGTCGCTCACCAGCGCGCGAGCAATGGCCACACGCTGCTCCTGGCCGCCGGACAGCTCGCTGGGATAATGGCTGGCGCGATCAGAGAGGCCGACCAATTCCAGAGCTGCAGCCACATGCAAGGCCCTCTCTTTGCGTGTTAATGAGGTGAGCAACAGTGGCAGCTCAACATTTTTTTCCGCCGTAAGCACTGGCATTAAATTATAAAATTGAAAAATAAAACCAATATTGGCAGCTCGCCAAGCGGTTAATTGCCGGGAGGAAAATTGATCGATACGCTCGCCATTAATAAACAGTTCGCCAGAGCTGGGGCTATCCAACCCGCCGAGGAGATTTAGCAGTGTTGTCTTGCCTGAACCGGAGGGCCCCATAAGCGCAAGAAATTCGCCGCGCGTTATATCGAGATTGAGATTGGAAAGGACGGGGACAATATCCCCGGCCTTTTTATAAACCTTATTGATATTGACAAGTTTTACCAGCGGATCATCTTCAGTGTGCGAATACTGCAGGCTAACCTCTGCCATAATTACTCCGTCAATAAGGTGGGGCTCTTTTTTATAGCCAGTAAGGTTATAAAAAAGAGTTTGCAATTTTATGATTGCGGCGCGACTTACTCCTGCATCACCTTCACACCATTTTTCAATTGTGCGCTGGCCTCAACCACATAATCTTCACCGGCATTCAGGCCATCAGAAATGTAAACGTCGCTGCCGTAGCTGGCATTGATTTTTACTTTGCGCTGTTCCACTACGCCGTCTTTTACCACAAATACAAATTTGTTTTGCTCTACAGAGCGCACTGCCGATGTGGGCACGCGGATTCCCAGAGGTTCCTGAGGTTTGACCTTTTCCTGAGGCTCAGGATTGAGGAAAGCCACCTTGACTCCCATATCCGGCAATATGCGCGGATCGAGATCCTGGAAGGATATGCGCACTTTGACGGTAGCTTTCTGCCGGTCGGCGGTTGGGATGATAGCGGCAACCTTGGCGGGGATCTTCCACTCCGGATAAGCCTCCAGTACCGCCTCTGCCTGTTGCCCTGCGCGGACGCGCTGGATATAGGACTCATTGACATCTACTTCAATTTCCAAAGATGTCATATCCACCAGCGTGCAGATACCTGTGCGGGTAAAACCACCGCCCGCCGAAATCGGGGAAATAATTTCTCCCGGCTGCGAATCCTTGCTGATCACAACACCGGCAAAAGGCGCACGTATGGTCAAGTCATCGAGAAATTGTTTTTGTTCGGCAAACTGGCTTTCATTCACCTCAACCAGCTCCTGGCGATTGCTCAACTGCGCCTTCAGCGACTCATAACTGGCCTTGCTCAAATCAAATGCCGCCTGGCTGACCAGGTGCTTATCCAGCAGCGAACTATTGCGCTCAAAATTCAGCTTTGCCTCGACCAGGCGCGCCCGCACTTCGGCCACCTGTGCCTTGGCGGCAGACAGCTCGGCCTTGGCTACATCCATGGATTTCCTGGCATTCTGGTCATCGAGCCTGGCCAATACCTGGTTTTTCTGCACCAACATGCCCTCTTCAACCAGAATCTCTGCAACCTTTCCAGTCACTTTGGAAGAGACTGTGGCAGAGCGGCGAGCCACCACATAGCCACTGGAGTCCAGCACACTGGCCGAGGAGGAGTCCACTGTTGCCATCCGCGCCATTTGGATTTTTACCGGTAGCGGCGCAGGCTCATAAAATACCCAAAACAGGAGCCCGGCCAAAAGCAGGACAAGCACCCCACCCACCAGCCAACGCATAGCGTTAGACTTTGACAACCTGTCATTACGGTCGATATGCAACTGCGACAAGAGCTCACTTTTATTATTCACAAAAAACCATCCTAACAACTGATATAAGGCCAATAGGCTAACAGGCTTTACCTGCCACATCCAACATAATGGGGCAGCCATTCTAAAGCAGTCTAAGGCTGCATGCACCACGAATACATAGGTTAAACCCGATAAAGATGATGGACTTTCTGACGCTGTGGTTATCGCATTGTGCGACCATGGCCCAAAACCGCGCCGCGATTGCCATTTAGGGCAACATCAAGCATGCTTAAGGCCAGCCTGATAGACTGACACTCTTTGCACCAAGCCAATGCACATTCATATCATGGAGGATGCGGAGACCGTTATGAAGCCCAATGAACTCGCGCCATCGCCCGCCAGCGACTCACCGAGCGGTATCGCAAAACGTTTAATTATTTCCCTGTATCTGGGGATCCTCATTGTTTTGTTTGCGGCAGCAGCCCTGCATATTTATATCTCCTTTGCCCTCACCAAAAAAGTGCTGGAAAAAAATCTGCACCAATATGCACTTATGGCGGCCCCCACCTTCAGCGACCCACTCTGGAACCTGGACTATAATCAGACTTATTTAAATATAGGCGGGCTGCTGCGCGGGGATATTGTTTACGGGGCAGTCATCAATGATGAGCAGGGTCGCGAGCTGGCTAGCCTCGGCAACTATCTCGACCACAATAAAAAACTTATCTGCAAACCGCGCGCCGAAATCACAAACTTTACTTACATACAGACAGATGTGGCCTGCATGACCGATGCAAGGCAACTTATCGCAATAACCGAGCCGATTGCCCGCGACAAACAACAGCTTGGCAGTATCACCATTTATGGCAACAGCAAAGACATAATACCGCTGCTGTTGCCGCTGCTGTTTACAGCGCTGTTAAGCGCTACCCTGGTAATGCTGGCTCTATTTCTGGTAGCCAGATTGATTATCAAAAAACAAATCGGCAAGCCTTTGCGTGAACTCTCGCAGCTGATTAGCCAACTCAACTATATGAAGGTTGCTCATACCTGGCGCCTACCCAACAGCTTTCTCGCTCGCGACGACGAACTGGGCGAACTCAGCAGAGCATTCAATGATATGGTGCTGAAAATTTCCACCTATCAAAATCATCTTGAAGAACTGGTAGAAGAGCGCACGGAAAAATTGCGTATTGCCAATATCAGCAAGTCGGATTTTCTCTCGCACATGAGCCATGAAATCAGGACTCCCATCAATGGCGTACTTGGTCTTTCCGAACTTATGCTCTACGAAAAGCTCACCCCAGAGATCCACGATCGTATAGAAATGATTTATAAATCCGGCAAATATCTCTTGCGAATCGTTAACGACATCCTCGACCTGAGTAAAATGGAAGCCGGCAAGCTGGCTCTCGAATCCATCCCAGTACAATTGGAAACCATGGTGGCCGATGTGGCCTCAGTCTTTGTCAACCACACCAAGCGCGACAAGATCAAACTCAATATTAATATTTCCAGCGATATCCCCAAATACGTCTATGCAGATCCTCTGCGGCTTAAGCAGATTCTGATGAATTTGCTGGGCAATGCGTTTAAATTTACCGAACAGGGTAGCATCTGTCTGGCAATTACCCTGGAGCCAGATAAGCGCCTAACCTTCAGCGTTAGCGATACCGGCATTGGCATAGCGCCAGAAAAAATTGAGCAATTATTCCAGGCCTTCCAACAGGCAGATTCATCCACCACCCGCATGTATGGCGGAACAGGCCTGGGACTGACCATCTGCAGGGAGCTGGTTGAAATTATGGGCGGCCAGATAAACGCGAAAAATAACACTGAGCACGGCTGCTGTTTTTATTTCACTTTATCGCTGCCTGACGCCGACGGCAGCTCTATAGAAGTAGATACCCTGCCCGCGGATATCACCGCAAAAATAAAGGGCCATATAAAAATACTGGCTGCCGACGACCAGGAAGTCAACCAGATCATTATCAAAGCCATGCTCGGCAAATTGGGCACAAGCGTGCAAATAGCCGACAATGGCAAAGCCGTGATTGATCAATGCAAACAGCATCCCGGCTATTTTGATTTGATTCTGATGGACTGCGAAATGCCTATCATGGACGGCTGGGAAACAACCCGAAAGCTGCGCGAGATGAATATTCAGCGCAGCAATCACCAGCCCATCCTCATTATCGGCCTGAGCGCCCACGCCACAGAGGGAGCCACTGAGCGCGCGCTGGCCTCGGGCATGGATGCCTATCTGACTAAACCCCTGTCGATCCAGGAGTTGATCGCCAAACTGCGGGGATACGATTTAATCATGGATGAAGAATAAGCTTTTGCGAAAGTATTTTCATTGCAGAGAAAACGAGAGAAGAAATGCGATGCTGAGGTCTGGGACTGCTGCACCCCCAAAGAGCTGCAGCAGAATATTTATCGGACAACGGCTAAATTGCCAAAATATTTTGTGGGCATTCCTTGGTATTGGCAAAATCCGCTTTAATCAACTCATGTATTTTTTCATTGGCTTTCGCTGTTTTTGCCGTATCAATACTGGCCAGGGGACAAATCCTGTCTTTCGCCACAAGGTTTAGCGTTAACAACTGTGTCGCTTTTCCTCCATCCGGTTGAAAGCTGATGCGGAATACCATAAAACGCGGTTGATTGTCCGACAGATGCCACTCTATAACCTTGCCGGGCTCCATGGGCGCCTCTGCGGTATAGGTTTCCAGCTCCGAAGTAGCAGTAGCGCCTGCCGTATTCAGCAACAAGGTAAAATACTGCGGGCTCTGCTGCTTGATTCTCAGGGTACTGCCACCCAGGGCACCGCAGTTCAGCTCAGAAAAAGCGGCATTGTCATTGGCCACAGTCTCCGCGCAGTTTTTAACGGTGGTATAGACAATCTTAGTGGCTACAGCATTGCTTTGACAGCTGAACAAGGCGGTCAAAGCAATGCCTAAACTCAGTATTTTTCTATTCATAAGTACCTCAACCTTTACTTTTGACTGCGCGGCATATCAAAGCCGGCAAGCGTAAAATGCATTCCATCCTGACGCGAGTAATAGCCGCCCCAACCAAAGCCGGCATCCGTAAAGCACTGCACAAATTCGCTGCTCAGCGAAGGTTTCTGCCCCAGGCCGTTGCCCGTCATATTCAGGTCCAGCGCCAGAGCCCAGGAGTGAGCAGACCAATTGCTGGTGCCCCGGGTAGCACGTATGGCATGGCAGCCGCCAAACTCTTTCAATTCAACCAGCAGACCGCGAGCCAGTAAATTGTTTAACGCCTTATCCAGGAAGCTGTGCATGGCCTTGTGGCAATATACCAGAGTGACTTTATTTTTCTTGGGGCTGTAGACGTTCACCCAGCGGTAATCTTTATGACTTTGTATCGCTGTTGGAATACTATAGCCAGCAAGAAATTCGCCCTGGCGCGCCCACTTTTTATCTTCACTGATAGCGCCATAGACCCTGGCGATATCATTTCTGCTCTTTAATTGACGAGGGTCGGTGCTGGTAGTCGCAATAGGCACTATGGTAGCAGTTTTCTGCTGCGCCGGCGAAGTTACGGCCGAGCTGACAACCTTTACACCGACATTGGCGCCGAGCGGTGTTTGCGAATAATTTCCCGTCCTTTTTTCCAGAGTCTTGATACTTTTTCCACCCGGCTCCACCTTGCCATCAGGCCGGGCAAAACCCACCACCTTTGCCTGGAAACCCATAATAGCGGCAATGGTTTTTTTGCCACACACACCATCGGGATTCAAGGGCATGACATTATTATCTGCAATAGCATCCTGATATTTATTGAGAAGGTTTTGTACGTAAATCACATCATTTTTATTATTGTTGGCGGCAATTCCCACGCTTGCATACAACATAGTGATCTCCTTTTATGTAGAGATTCCCGCTCAAGGTATCTCATGGGTTAATTGGATACTTCCGGGCTTTTACGACCCGAATGGAGAGCTGCACTGATTATCCACGAGTAAAAAAATCCGCACAACAGCGCGCGCACAAAAGTGCGACAGGAATCCTGGCTTCGCTAAGAGCTGTTAAAAGTATCGACAATTAAACAATAATTTTTATCGGCACATAAAACATTAATTTTTCTTACCCAGAAAATTTTTCCCGATTTTTTCCCTGCATAGCGTTTCCAATTCATTGCTATAAAAAAGATCCAGGCATGCCTTGGTTTGAAAACTGCCGGGTATTGAACCGCGATAATCGCGCGCGAGAAATTGTTTGATAAGCGGCTCGGCTGCTGTCAGCGACTCTATGGGAAGCCGAGAGAGCTCCAGATAGGCGCTGGCCGAATTAAAGGCATCCTGCCTGACACGCTCCTCAGAAAAAGCTGTGCCTATGCATTTGCTTAACACCCAGTTTTTGTATATTTTTTTCTGTTCTTCACTATTCATGGCAACTGTGCCTGAAGGATTGCAAGAAAATAAAAAAATAAGAAAAAAAAGTACAGTGAATATTTTCATCCGACGCTACAACCCTCAAAGTGAATTTAAAAAATAGGTTGCATGGTTATGGCTGATTTAGGTGTGCGCAATGACAACAGCAATACTACAGGTCAACCAAAAAATTAATGCACAATAATTGTGTCCGATCTATGGAGTGAAGACTGCATGTCTTGGAAAAGAGAATTGATAGTGACTCAGCAATTGCAGCAATGAGACAGCCTTATGAGCTTATAGATAGACGAAAGCCCCCAATCGGGGGCTTTCAAGAACAGTTACAGCTTGTCTTGATCAGAACGGAATATCATCATCAAAACTGTCAAACCCAGCCGGCTGCTGTGGAGCACTGTGCGCCGGAGCCTGGTTGCGGTTGGCCACCGGAGCCTGCGCTGGACGATTGTTGCCAGCCACCGGCGCTGGGCCACCTTGATAGCCGCCAAAGGCCTGACCTTCGTTTTGATTGAAATTGCCACCGGCGCTATCGCCGCGACCATCCAGCATTTGCATTTCGCTGGCAACAATTTCGGTGGTGTAGCGATCTGAGCCATCCTGCGCCTGCCATTTGCGGGTGCGCAGTGCACCTTCGATATAAACCTTGCTGCCCTTCTTCAGATACTCACCGGCAATTTCACCCAGGCGATTGAAGAATACTACGCGGTGCCACTCGGTGCGCTCTTGCGGCTGACCGGTGTTTTTGTCTTTCCAGGTTTCCGAGGTGGCAACGCTGACGTTGGTCACGGCACCGCCGGAAGGCATGTATTTTACTTCGGGGTCTTGGCCGATATTGCCTATAAGAATTACTTTGTTAATGCCGCGTGCCATGGGGAGTTCCTCTTGGTTTGATGGTGTAATCGTCCTCCTGCTTATCAGACGACGTTCAGGTTAATTCGCTGCTCGCTTGAACGAGGACAGGCAGGATACACCAAATAGCCACTAACCAAAATGCTTTATGCTGGCCCGGCCACAATTGCCTGCAGGGCCTTGCGATCCACCAGGCGCTGGTCCACCTTGAGGTAGGCGGTATTCTCCGAAGTCACGATCAACACTTCGGCAACCCCCTCAACCGCACGCAGCTTGTCGGCAATCAACTCACCCTTGTGCTGCCCCAGGGGAATCAGCACGCTGGCCAGGAAGCGCGGCGGCTTCATCGACCAGGCCGCCGCCAGCCACAGGAGCGAGAAGAGCGCACTCAACGCCAGCACCGCCTCCATGCCATATTGCTGCAGCAACCAGCCCCCCACAGCGCCACCGGCGGATACGCCAATAACCTGACTGGTGGAGTAGATACCCGTGGCCGTACCCTTGGCCCCGGCGGGCGCAATTTTGCTGACCATCGAAGGCAGGGTAGCCTCCAGCACATTAAAGGCAACAAAGAAAAAGAAGATAGCAGCAAGGGTCAGATAGAGATTGGGGGTAACCGCGATCAGTCCCAGCTCCGTGGCAGCCAACAGCCCTATGGCGGCGAGAAAGACGGGCTTAATTTTGCGGCGCTTTTCCGCCAGTATCACAAACGGCAACATAATCGCAAAAGCCACGACCAACATGGGAAAATACACCATGCCGTGATGGCTGCGGGTAATATGCAACTGCTGCTCGAGGATCTGCGGCAGCACCATAAAGTTGGCCATAAGTACAAAATGCAGGGCAAAGATCCCCAGGTTCAAACGCATTAATTCGGGGTGTTTTAGCGTTTGCCAGAGCAGGCCTGGCACTGCACCAGCTTCCTGCTTGCGGCGCGGCGCCTGTTGCACATTGGGCACCAGCAGGAGCAGGATAAAGATACCAATCACCCCCAGAGCCGCCGTCACCCAAAAAATACTGCCCACCCCAGCCCAGTTCGCCATCATTGGGCCAATCGTCATGGCCACGGAAAAGGAGATACCTATGGAGGCCCCTACGGTGGCCATGGCCTTGGTGCGGTTTTCCTCCGAGGTCAAATCGGTCAAGAGCGCCATCACCACCCCTGAAATAGCACCGCCCCCCTGTAGGATACGGCCAATAATCAGTTCATAGACACTGTGCGCCTGGGCCGCAATCACACTACCGGCAATAAAAATCAGCAGGCCGGCAACAATGATCGGCTTGCGTCCTATGCGATCCGACAGCACACCAAAAGGAATTTGTAACAGCGCCTGGCTGGCCCCATAGGCCCCCAGCGCCACCCCTAGCAAAAAGGGGGTGTTACCCTCATATTGCGTACCATAGAGCGCCAGCACGGGCAGCAGCAGAAACAGACCAAACATACGGAAGGTATAGAGCGCGGCGAGCGACATCACCACGCGGCGCTCAAAAGGAAGGGGGGATGACTGCACGCAATAGCGCTCCAAAAAAATGGCGATTTTAGCAAGAGGACGGCCGGACAAGCTACCACAGAGACAGGATTCGGCTGGATTTAACAGTTTGTACGTCTCCTGACATTCACTGTCAGTTGGTTAGGGTACAATCGCCCCTTTGCCACAATATTTGAGAGCAGTACATGGATACTATTATCGTCCGCGGCGCACGCACCCATAACTTAAAAAATATTGATCTGGATATTCCGCGGGACAAGCTGGTGGTGATCACCGGCCCTTCTGGCTCAGGTAAATCCTCCCTGGCCTTTGACACGCTCTACGCTGAGGGCCAGCGCCGCTATGTGGAATCCCTCTCGACCTATGCGCGACAATTTTTATCCATGATGGAAAAGCCCGATGTCGATCACGTTGAGGGTCTCAGCCCCGCCATTTCCATCGAGCAGAAATCCACCTCGCACAACCCGCGCTCAACCGTGGGCACCATTACCGAAATATACGACTACCTGCGCCTGCTCTACGCCCGCGTCGGCGAGGCGCGCTGCCCGGTTCACGGCGAACCTCTAACCGCGCAGACCGTCAGCGAAATGGTCGATACCATCACCGACCTGCCCGAGGGCACCAAGCTGATGCTGCTGGCCCCGATTGTCCGCGATCGCAAGGGCGAGCACCTGCACACCTTCGAGCAACTGAAGCGCGATGGCTTTATCCGCGCGCGTATCGACGGCACCCTGTGCGATATGGACGATACACCCAAGCTCGACAAGAAAAAGAAACACACCATTGAAGTGGTAGTCGACCGCTTCAAAGTGCGCGACGATATCAAGCTGCGCCTTGCCGAATCGCTGGAGACAGCGCTCAAGCTTTCCGAGGGCATTGTCTGTATCAGCTATATGGATGGCGAAGCACCCGACCGCCTATTCTCCTCCAAGCACGCCTGCCCCATTTGCGACTACAGCCTCAGCGAACTGGAACCGCGCCTGTTTTCTTTTAACAATCCGGCGGGCGCCTGCCCCAGCTGTGATGGACTCGGAGTCAGGCAATTTTTTGATGAAGAAAAAGTTATCCAGGATCAGGCCCTCAGTCTCTCCGAAGGTGCAATACGCGGCTGGGACAAACGCAATGTCTATTACTTCCATATGCTCGCCTCTCTCGCCAAGCACTACGGCTTTACCGTTGATACGCCCTGGATGAAACTCAAAGCCAAACAGCGCGAAGCGGTGCTCTATGGTTCCGGCGATGAAGTGATTGAATTCAATTACATCAATGATCGCGGCGATGTCTACAAACGCAGCCATGCTTTTGAAGGCGTAGTGCCGAATATGGAGCGGCGCTTTCGTGATACTGAATCCAACTCGGTGCGCGAAGATCTATCGCGCTTTGTCTCCACGCAAACCTGCCCTGAGTGCGAGGGCGCGCGCCTGCGCCTGGAGGCGCGCCATGTTTTTATCGACGAAAAAACTCTATCGCAAATAACCGAACTGCCTGTTGCCGATGCTCACGAATATTATTTAAAACTGAAATTCACTGGCCGTAAAGCCGGCATAGCCGACAAAATTCTGAAAGAGCTGCGCGATCGCTTTCGCTTTTTGGTGGATGTGGGCTTGAATTATTTAACCCTGAGTCGCAGTGCCGACACCCTCTCCGGCGGTGAGGCCCAGCGCATTCGCCTCGCCAGCCAAATCGGCGCCGGCCTGGTCGGTGTTATGTATATTCTCGACGAACCCTCCATAGGTTTGCACCAGCGCGACAACGAGCGCCTGCTTAAAACGTTGAAACACCTGCGCGATATTGGCAATACCGTGATTGTGGTAGAGCACGATGAAGATGCAATTCGCCTCGCCGATCATGTGATCGACATAGGCCCAGGCGCCGGCGTGCACGGTGGCCATATTATCGCGCAGGGGAAAGTCAAAGATATTATGGCCAACAAGGACTCCGTCACCGGCCAATATCTCAGCGGCACAAAAGCGATTGAAATCCCGGTACAGCGCCATCCCTTCAACCCCAAGCAAGTGCTGCGCCTGGTGGGAGCCAAAGGCAATAACCTGAAAAATGTTACCTTGGAAATTCCTGTCGGCCTGATGACTTGTGTCACCGGTGTCTCCGGCTCGGGGAAATCCACATTGATCAATGCAACGCTGCACCCATTGGCGGCAACCGCACTCAATGGTGCGAGTACATTAACACCTGCGACCCACGACAAAATTGAAGGCATGGATTTGTTCGACAAATGTGTCGATATAGATCAGAGCCCAATTGGCCGCACACCGCGCTCAAACCCCGCCACTTACACCGGTATATTCACACCCGTGCGCGAGCTGTTTGCCGGCACGCAGGAAGCAAGATCGCGCGGCTACCAACCCGGCCGCTTTAGCTTCAACGTCAAAGGTGGCCGCTGTGAGGCCTGCCAAGGCGACGGTGTTACCAAAGTTGAAATGCACTTCCTGCCCGACGTCTACGTCCCCTGCGATATCTGCAAAGGCAAACGCTACAACCGCGAAACATTGGATGTGAAATACAAGGGCAAAAATATTAATGAAGTGCTCGATTTAACCGTTGAAGATGCGCGCGAATTCTTTGATGCGATTCCCTCTGTTGCCAACAAATTACAAACCCTGATGGATGTGGGACTCTCCTATATTCGTCTCGGCCAGGCCGCAACAACACTCTCCGGTGGAGAGGCTCAACGGGTGAAGCTAGCCAAGGAATTATCCAAGCGCGATACCGGAAAAACCCTTTATATTCTCGATGAGCCTACGACGGGATTGCACTTCCATGATATTCAACAACTGCTCACCGTACTGCATCGCCTGCGCGATCACGGCAATACGGTTGTGGTGATCGAACATAACTTGGATGTGATTAAAACTGCAGACTGGCTGGTTGACCTGGGGCCGGAAGGTGGCAGTGGCGGCGGCCAGATTATTGCCAAAGGCACACCGGAAGAAGTAGCACAAATAGCAGAGTCACATACGGGCCGATTCCTGGCACCTATACTGAAAGTGAAGGCAAAGGCAGCCAAGAAAAGCGGGAAAAAATAAAAAGTCGCCCTTTCGGGCGATTGATTGTTGGGTGAGCGCTGCGCGATGGACGAGTGGGTTTAGTCTGCGCAACTCGCCAACAACATCAGAGCAATAATTTAGCAAATCATGCAAGGCTAAAAGCTATAAATTAATGCGGTTTTGTATTCTGTATTCGTTTGGTGGTTATCAATCGGTGGATTCGCCTGCAGATTCTTTGCCGGTGAACTATCGTAAGTCAAACGGTAGTTCACAGAAAACTTTAAACTATTACTTAATTTGACCAAAAACCCTATATCGGACAATACCCGATAATCATTACCGCTCTCAGTCGCCGGCTGATAGTAGGTGACATTGGACAGCAATAGCTGCTCATTGATTTGGTGCTGATAGGAGTAATAGCTGTTGATTCGCCATAACCGATTTTCTTCCTTGTAGGTCAGCAGGTCCAATTTTTCATACTCGCGAAAAGCACCCACCCCTACCGCAAATTGATAAACATTAGCCTCCAGAGCGAGGGTGCGACGCCCACCACCGCCAGCAAGAACCCGGGAGGTCAGATTATCAAATTCATTTTCCTCCCACTGCGCAAACGCTTCCAACGCCCAGCGGTCATTGAACAGATGCGTCCAGCGCCCGTGAACAAAGCGCGTATCCGTGTCTTTGACATCGCGAGTGGAGCCGTATTCTTTCGCCAGCAAAGCCATAAAAATTTCCTTGCTCTCACGATATACACCTTTTAGTGAGCCTTCGTATGACTGCTGCTTTTGATTTCCTGTCTTGCCATCCATCCCCAACTTGATGCCACCAGAAAGCCCTTCTTCCGGCAAGCTGATACGTTCACTCTCTATATTGGAAATCGCCAGCACAGGCAGGGCCGGCCACAACAGCAAAACGCAGAAAAGGATTTTGTACATTGAAAGCCCAACAAAATTAACCAAGAGCGGAAAAGAAAAAAGCCAGGCATATGCCTGGCTTTTTCGAGTATCGAACAACTGATCTTATTCAGCGTCAGCCACTTCAACTGCCTGTGCAGCAGCAGGACGACCTACCAGCTCAACATAAGCCATAGGTGCCTTATCGCCAGCACGGAAGCCGCACTTCAGAATACGCAGGTAACCACCTGGACGCTCAGCATAGCGTGGACCCAGTTGGCTGAACAACTTACCTACCGCTTCTTTGCTGTTCAGACGAGCGAAAGCAAGGCGACGGTTGGCAACGCTGTCAACTTTAGCCAAAGTGATCAAAGGCTCTGCGAAACGGCGCAGTTCTTTTGCTTTTGGCAAAGTTGTTTTAATCAATTCATGCTCAACCAGAGAAGTAACCATGTTGCGGAACATAGCTTTACGGTGAGGAGCTTTACGGCCTAATTGACGACCACTAAGACGATGACGCATATCAAATACCCTTCAAAAATGGACTGCTCATGGCAATCTCGTTAATCACCCGCACCGAAGTGAGTTGACGGGCGAACTAATAATAAAAAACTCTGCGCGGCCCGGCATTAACGCCAAACCGCGCAGAGCTTTCAGTTTTTTAATCGTTTCTCAAGCTGGCTGGAGGCCAGTTTTCCAAACGCATACCGAGAGACAGACCGCGTGAAGCCAGAACGTCTTTGATTTCGGTAAGAGATTTTTTACCCAGGTTTGGCGTTTTCAACAGCTCAACTTCAGTGCGCTGAATCAAATCGCCAATGTAGTAAATATTTTCCGCCTTCAAGCAGTTTGCTGAGCGAACAGTGAGCTCCAGATCGTCAACCGGACGCAGCAGAACAGGATCAATCGCCTCTTCTTTTTGCTCTGGTGCAGATTGTTTCTCACCTTCAAGATCAACAAACACAGCCAATTGCTGTTGCAGAATAGTCGCTGCACGGCGAATAGCTTCTTCTGGATCAATAGTACCGTTTGTTTCCAAATCCAATACCAGTTTATCCAGGTCAGTACGCTGTTCAACACGAGCACTTTCTACGCTGTAAGCCAAACGCTTAACCGGGCTGAAAGAAGCATCCAATTGCAGGCGACCAATACCACGGCTTTCATCGTCATCTTTGCGACGGCTGTCAGCTGGCTGGTAACCGCGACCGCGAGCAACGGTTAGACGCATTTTCAATTCGGTATTGCCAGTGATGTTCGCAATCACATGATCTGGATTTTTAATTTCCACTTCATGATCAAGTTGAATATCAGCAGCAGTAACTACGCCCGGGCCTTTTTTATTCAAAGTAAGGACAGTTTGATCCTTACCGTGCATGACAATAGCAACACCTTTAAGATTCAAGAGAATCTCGATTACGTCCTCGCGAACGCCTTCGATGTCACTGTACTCGTGCAAGACACCGTCGATTTCCACTTCGATAATGGCACAGCCGGCCATTGAAGAGAGCAAAATACGACGCAATGCGTTGCCAAGTGTATGTCCAAAACCACGCTCTAGCGGCTCCAACACCACGCGTGCGTGGGTTGGGCTGCTTTCCGAAACGTCGATATGACGCGGAGTTAAAAATTCGTTTACTGCTGTCTGCATAGCCACACCTGTTAGCGGTTCCGTTAAGGAGACTGAGAGGACCCAGGACCTTATTTAGAGTAGAGCTCTACAATGAGGTTCTCGTTGATATCAGCTGGCAAATCGCTGCGATCTGGAACGCGCTTGTACACGCCTTCTTTCTTCTCAGCGTTCACATCCACCCACTCAACATTGCTGCGTTGACCGGCAAGGTTGATAGCGTTTTGGATGCGCAATTGCTTTTTCGCTTTTTCACGAACAGAAACCACATCGCCAGCAGCCACTTGGTAAGAAGCGATATTAACGGTTTTACCGTTAACGCTGATTGCCTTGTGAGAAACCAGTTGACGTGATTCAGCGCGAGTTGAGCCAAAGCCCATGCGGTAAACAACGTTGTCTAAACGCGATTCGAGCAACTTCAACAAGTTCTCACCGCTGGCGCCTTTACGACGAGCAGCTTCTTTGTAGTAGCCACGGAATTGCTTTTCAAGAATGCCATAGATACGGCGAACTTTTTGCTTTTCACGCAACTGAACACCGTAGTCAGACAAACGTCCACGACGTTGGCCATGTTGACCTGGTGCAGTTTCGATTTTACATTTTGAATCCAGCGCACGAGCACCACTTTTCAAGAAAAGATCAGTGCCTTCGCGGCGAGATAGCTTACAGGTAGGTCCAATATAACGAGCCATTTTCTATTTCCCCTTACACACGACGTTTCTTCGGCGGACGACAGCCGTTGTGAGGAATCGGCGTAACGTCAGTGATGTTGGTTATCTTGTAACCAGCATTGTTCAAAGCGCGGACCGCTGATTCGCGGCCTGGACCTGGGCCCTTAACTTCGACGTCGAGATTTTTCAATCCGTATTCTTTGGCAGCTTCACCCGCGCGCTCAGCAGCAACCTGGGCAGCGAATGGAGTACTTTTACGTGAACCACGGAAACCTGAACCACCAGAGGTAGCCCAGCTCAATGCATTACCCTGACGATCAGTAATCGTCACGATAGTATTGTTAAAAGACGCGTGGATATGGGCGATGCCATCGACCACTGTCTTTTTAACTTTTTTCTTGGTTGCGGTTTTATTACCTGGCTTCGCCATAGCAATCTCTTCCTACTAATTTGTTACCGTAAGTGAATGATACATAAGCCAGAAGATTACTTCTTAATAGGCTTACGCGGACCTTTACGTGTGCGAGCGTTAGTCTTAGTACGCTGACCACGAAGTGGCAGACTACGACGGTGGCGCAGGCCACGGTAGCAACCCAAATCCATCAAACGCTTGATATTCATAGATATAACACGACGCAAGTCACCCTCTACGGTGTGCTTGGCAACTTCACCACGAATCGCGTCCATCTGCTCTTCAGAAAGAGTACCAATTTTGGTCTCTTCAGAAATGCCGGTAGCGGCACAGATCTGCTTAGCGGTGGTACGACCAATCCCATAAACGTAAGTCAACGAGATAACGGCGTGTTTGTTATCTGGTATGTTTACACCAGCAATACGAGCCATTCAAATTACTCCAGTAACACTAAATTTGTAGCGCTGACAGTGTAATTCACCACCCACGCCGCGAGAAAGGCGCGAAGGATAGCGATAAGAACACAATAAAGCAATAGCCTAACGATTTCTCGTTAAACGACAGTCAGCGCCCCCTTGTCAATACTTTGAGATCCCTGTCACAGAAAGCAAGAGGCAGGTAGTTACCTAGTAACTACCTGCCTCTTGCTGTTCCAGCAAGAATACTTAGGGTGTATTAGCCCTGACGCTGCTTGTGGCGAGGCTCAACGTTGCAGATAACACGCAGGATACCGTTGCGACGCACCATTTTGCAATTGCGACAAATTTTCTTAACAGACGCACGAACTTTCATTATTCAACCTCAAAATCCAGGGTTAACGGGCGTTGCCGCTGCCGAAACCTTTTAAGTTTGACTTCTTCATCAGTGATTCATACTGATGAGACATCAAGTGAGCTTGCACTTGCGACATAAAATCCATAACCACCACCACTACAATCAACAGCGAAGTACCACCGAGATAGAAGGGTACGTTGGTGACCACGATCAATGCCTGAGGCAACAAACACACTAACGACATATAGATAGCGCCAACCACAGTCAAACGAGTCAGAACACTATCGATATACTTTGCCGAATGCTCACCAGGGCGAATCCCCGGAATATAAGCACCTGACTTCTTCAGATTGTCCGCAACCTCTTTAGGGTTGAACATCAATGCTGTATAGAAGAAACAGAAAAATGTAATCAATCCTGCGAACAACAAAATATTCAATGGTTGACCTGGGCCAATCGCAAGAGCGAAATCCTGCAAAAATTCATTCACGGGACCTTCACCACCCTGGCCAAACCACTGCGCAATCGATGCCGGGAACAGCAGAATACTGCTGGCGAAGATTGCAGGTATAACACCGGCCATATTGATCTTAAGCGGCAGGTGGCTGGATTGCGCACCATACCCCTGACGACCGGGCTGACGCTTGGCATAGTTGACCGTAATCCTGCGCTGACCGCGCTCAATACGAATAACCAACCAAACAACAAACAGGGCCAGAGCAACCACAAACAAGAGCGCGAGTATATTCAAGTCACCTTGACGCGCACTTTCAATAGCATGGCCAATTGCGCTAGGCATACCAGCAACAATACCGGCGAAAATCAACATGGAGATACCGTTGCCAATACCGCGCTCAGTAACCTGCTCACCCAACCACATCATGAATACCGCACCGGTAACCAGTGACACTATGCAAGTGAAGTAGTAGCCAAAGCCCGCAACTCCGCCGTAGGCGTATGAAGTGAAGCTTGCAGCCATGGCAAGCGCCTGCACAGTGGCGAGAACCACGGTGAAGTAACGCGTGTATTGATTGATTTTCCTGCGTCCGGCATCGCCTTCTTTCTTGAGCTGCTCTAAAGAAGGAGTTACTGAACTTAGCAACTGCATAATAATCGAGGCAGAAATATACGGCATTATTCCTAATGCCAGGATACTCATACGCTCCAGGGCTCCCCCGGAAAACATATTGAACATCCCCAAAATCGTACCCTGATTTTGATTAAATAGATTCGCGATGCGCTCGGGATCCAGTCCAGGAATTGGAATGTGAGTTCCTAAACGGTACACCAAAATAGCCAAAAAGAGAAAACGAAGGCGAGCCCAGAGCTCGCCTAAACCTTTTTGATTCGCTAACGGCATATTATTAGTGATAGCCATGCGCTCTTACTCTTCTACAGTACCGCCAGCAGCTTCAATAGCAGCCTTAGCACCTTTGGTTACAGCCAAACCTTTTACAGTTACAGCCTTGGTCAACTCACCAGACAAGAAAATCTTAGCGCGCTTGATAATCGAGCCCACTACATCTGCTTGTTTTAAAGTTTCCAAATCCACTAAAGAGCCTTCAACCAGGTTTAACTCAGAAAGACGAACCTGAGCGCTCACGCGGCTGATGCGAGAAGTAAAACCGTATTTCGGCAAACGGATTTGCAAAGGCATTTGACCGCCTTCGAAACCTGGTCTGACCGAACCACCTGAACGTGATTTCAAACCCTTGTGGCCGCGGCCAGCAGTTTTACCCAGGCCGCTACCAATACCGCGACCTACACGTTTAGCTGGTTTAATTCTGCCCGGTGCGGGGCTAAGTGTGTTAAGACGCATCTTATTCTCCCACTACCTTGACCAGATAGTTAACCTTGTTAATCATACCGCGAACAGAAGGAGTATCTTCCACTTCAACGGTATGGCCAATACGACGCAAACCCAAACCTGCAACGCAGGCTTTGTGGTTTTTCAGGCGGTGAGCAATGCTCTTCACCTGAGTCACTTTAATCATTTTCTTAGACATGGTTCATCCACCATCGTAAATCGAGAAATCGATTAGTTCAGAATGTCTTCAACGCTCTTGCCGCGCTTGGCAGCAACAGATTGTGGTGAAGTCATTGCTTTCAGGGCATTGAAAGTTGCGCGAACAACGTTCACTGGGTTAGTTGATCCGTAGATCTTAGCCAGTACGTTTTGTACGCCGGCAATTTCAAGCACCGCACGCATTGCACCACCGGCGATTACACCAGTACCTTGAGAGGCTGGTTGCATGTACACTTTAGATGCACCATGAACGCCTTTGATCGGGTACTGAAGGGTATCACCACTCAACTCTACGTTGATCATATTGCGACGTGCTGCTTCCATTGCTTTTTGGATTGCAATGGGCACTTCACGTGCTTTACCGCGGCCGAAACCTACCTTGCCATTACCGTCACCAACAACAGTCAGCGCAGTAAATTGGAAGATACGACCACCTTTTACAGTTTTAGCAACGCGATTGACTTGAACTAATTTCTCTTGCAAGCCTTCGTTGTTGTCTTCTTCTTTCTTAGAGTAAGCCATATCTTAACCTTTAGAATTCCAAACCACCTTCACGGGCAGCATCAGCCAGGGCCTTGATACGGCCGTGGTATTTGAAACCACTGCGATCAAATGCAACCTGTGTGACACCCGCAGCTTTTGCACGCTCAGCAATCAAACTACCCACTGCCTTGGCTGCATCAGCATTACCAGTTTTTCCACTGCGCAAATCTTTGTCGAGAGTAGAGGCAGAAGCCAACACTCTTGAACCATCTTCTGCGATCAGTTGTGCATATATGTGACGCGGTGTGCGGTGGATCGACAAACGTGTGATTGACAGTTCGCGAATCTTAGCACGGGCACGGCGTGCACGGCGAAGACGAGATAACTTCTTATCGCTCATAACCTAGCCCCTTACTTCTTCTTAGCTTCTTTACGCAGTACCACTTCATCCGAATAGCGAATTCCTTTGCCCTTATAAGGCTCTGGCTCGCGGTACGAACGAATCTCGGCGGCTACCTGACCAAGCAATTGCTTGTCGGCGCTGCGCAGTACTATCTCAGTCTGTGTGGGGGTTTCTACCGTTACGCCTTTTGGCAAGGCGTAGTTAACGGGATGTGAGAGACCCACAGACAGGTTTACAGTGTTACCTTCTGCTTTAACACGGTAACCAACGCCCACCAGGGTCAGCTTCTTTTCGAAGCCCTGGCTAACACCGATAACCATGTTATTGACTAGCGCACGGGTAGTGCCTGCTAGCGCATCTGACTGCTTGGCGCCGTCGCGTGGTGCAAAAGTTAAGACATTGTTTTCTTGCTTAACTTCTACGTTCGCGTGGACTTCCAGCGCCAATGTACCTTTACCGCCTTTTATGCTAAGTGATTGACCATTCAAGGTCACACTTACGGCAGCAGGTATTTCAACCGGACTTTTTGCAACTCGTGACATGACGACTTCCCAATTAGAATACTGTGCAAAGAACTTCGCCACCCACGCCAGCGGCGCGTGCAGCACGATCAGTCATTACACCTTTACTGGTAGAAACAATCGCTATACCCAGGCCCGCACGTACGGTGGGCAGCGCTTGTTTACCAGCATAGTTGCGCAGACCAGGACGGCTTACGCGGTCGATCTCGGCAATAACTGGCTTACCTTCAAAGTATTTCAGATCCAAGGTCAGCTCTTGCTTAACGCCTTCGCTCACTTGGAAACCATTAATGTAACCCTCGTCAGAGAGTACTTTTGCAACACTTACCTTCAGTTTTGATGAAGGCATAGTTACAGATACTTTACCCACTTGTTGCGCATTGCGAACGCGGGTAAGCATATCTGCTAAAGGATCTTGCATGCTCATAAGATTCTGCTCCTAAAATTAAGCCTGAGGCTTACCAGCTTGCTTTCACAAGGCCTGGGACATCGCCGCGCATTGCCGCTTCACGCAGCTTATGACGGCACAAGCCAAACTTGCGATAAACACCGTGTGGACGACCGGTCAAGCGGCAACGGTTACGTTTGCGGCTTGCGCTGGCATCGCGAGGCTGTTGTTGCAGCTTGATTTGCGCTTCCCAGATTTGCTCTTCGGTTGAGGAAGGGCTAACGATGATAGCTTTCAATTCAGCGCGTTTAGCAGCGAATTTTTTAACTGTATTTGCGCGCTTTACTTCGCGTGCAATCATAGATTTCTTTGCCATGACTCTACCCTTAACCTTTGAATGGGAAGTTGAAGGCTTTCAACAGAGCACGACCTTCATCGTCGGTGCGAGCTGTTGTCGTGATGCAGATATCCAAACCACGCAGCTTATCAACTTTATCGTAATCGATTTCAGGGAATATGATTTGTTCAGTCACACCCATGGAAAAGTTACCACGACCATCAAATTGCTTTGGGCTAATACCACGGAAATCGCGAATACGAGGAATAGCGATGGTTACCAGGCGATCCAAGAATTCATACATACGATCTTTACGCAGAGTTACTTTACAACCGATCGGCCAGCCATCACGGATTTTGAAGCCTGCAATTGACTTGCGGGCTGCAGTGACGACTACTTTTTGACCACAGATCTTGGTCAAATCGCTTACCGCATTGTCAAGCACTTTCTTATCACCAACAGCTTCACCCACACCCATGTTCAGGGTGATTTTAGTGATGCGTGGCACTTCCATAACATTCGCAAGACCCAATTCTTCTTTCAGTTTTGGGGCGAGTTCTTTCTTGTATAGTTCTTTAAGCCTAGCCATGTCTAATTACGCCTCTACGGCTTCGCCATTGGATTTGAAAACGCGGATTTTATCACCATTTTCAAGTACTTTGAAACCAACACGATCCGCTTTCTTGGTTGCAGCGTTATAAATAGCAACATTTGAAGTGTGGATCGAAGCTTCTTTTTCAATAATCCCGCCAGCAACGCCTGCCTGAGGATTAGGTTTTTGATGTTTCTTGATCACATTGATGCCAGAAACGATAAGACGGTCATCAGCGAGGATGCGTACAACCTTGCCGCGCTTGCCCTTATCACGTCCTGCAATCACAATGACTTCGTCATCACGTTTAATCTTGTACATTTTTCCGCCCTCTATTCTCTTTGACCGAAGTGCTTAAAGCACTTCAGGAGCCAGAGAAATGATTTTCATAAATTTCTCGCCACGCAACTCACGAGTTACTGGTCCGAAAATACGTGTACCAATCGGAGCATCTTGGTTGTTCAGCAGTACAGCAGCATTATCGTCAAACTTGATCAATGAACCGTCTTGACGACGCACACCTTTTTTCGTGCGCACTACAACTGCCTTCATGACTTGGCCTTTTTTCACCTTACCGCGAGGAATAGCTTCCTTCACAGTAACTTTGATGATGTCACCCACTGCCGCATAGCGACGGTGAGAACCGCCAAGAACCTTGATGCACATGACACGGCGAGCGCCGCTATTGTCAGCCACATCTAAGTAACTTTCTGTTTGAATCATCGTCCGTCTCCGAAACTCTCAAATGCCCTGAAGTCTTAAACTTCAGCAGCGCGTTCTTCAATTTTAACCAAAGACCAGGTTTTGGTTTTTGATAGTGGACGTGACTCAGCAACGGTCACGATATCACCAATCTTGCACTCATTTTTTTCGTCGTGAGCGTGAAGCTTGGAAGATTTAGTGGTGTATTTACCATAAAGCTCATGCTTCACACGACGCTCAATCAGCACACTAATGGTTTTATCCATCTTGTCGCTAACGACCTTTCCGGTCAAAGTACGAGTCAGTTTTTCCTGAGTCATCGTTAGTTACCTGCCTTTTGTCTTAGCGCTGTCTTAATGCGAGCAATGTCTTTACGAACTTGCGCCAGCAAGTGAGTCTGGGTCAATTGGCCAGTAGAAGCTTGCATACGAAACTTAAACTGATCTTTCAATTGTTCCAACAAGACACCGTTCAGCTCTTCGACGGATTTTTCGCGCAATTCAGAACTTTTCATCACATCACCGAACGCTTAACAAATGTTGTTGTAATTGGCAGCTTTGCCGCGGCAAGAGCAAAGGCTTCACGAGCCAATTCTTCACCGACGCCATCCATCTCATACAGAACCTTGCCAGGACGGATTTGTGCCACCCAGTATTCCACATTACCTTTACCTTTACCTTGACGAACTTCAAGAGGTTTTTCAGTAATTGGCTTATCTGGAAACACACGAATCCAGATTTTTCCGCCACGTTTAACGTGACGAGTCATCGCCCTACGAGCTGCTTCGATTTGACGAGCAGTCAAGCGACCGCGACCAGTTGCCTTCAAGCCAAAATCACCAAAGCTAACTTTGGAGCCACGCTGGGCCAAGCCGCGGTTGCGGCCTTTCATTTGCTTGCGAAACTTCGTACGCTTAGGTTGTAACATTTTGCGTACCCCTTACTTGGATTTAGCGGTTTTTTTCTTAGGTTCAGCTTCGGCAACTACATCGCCGATCACTTCGCCTTTGAAGATCCACACTTTTACACCAATGATGCCGTAGGTGGTGTGCGCTTCAGCAGTTGCGTAATCGATATCCGCACGTAAAGTGTGGAGAGGAACGCGACCTTCACGATACCATTCACTACGTGCAATCTCAGCACCACCTAAACGACCACCCACCTGGATCTTGATACCCTCGGCACCTTGACGCATTGCATTTTGCACTGCGCGCTTCATGGCGCGACGGAACATCACACGGCGCTCGAGCTGCTGGGCAACGCCCTGGGCAACCAAAACACCATCCAGATCTGGCTTACGAATTTCTTCGATATTGATATGGACAGGCACGCCCATTTTCTTGCTCAATTCCAAGCGAAGTTTATCAACATCTTCACCTTTTTTACCGATCACGATACCAGGACGCGCAGTGTGGATAGTGATGCGTGCAGTGTTAGCTGGACGCTCGATATCAACACGGCTCACAGAGGCGCTGACCAATTTATCTTGAATGTACTTGCGTACGTTCAGATCGACAATCAACTTATCTGCGTAATCAGTACCATCGGCATACCAGGTAGAGGTGTGCTTTTTAATGATACCGAGACGTATACCGTTCGGATGAACTTTCTGACCCATAACGTCTGCTCTCTTACTGATCGGCTACTTTGACGGTGATGTGACAAGTGCGTTTGGTGATGCGGTCTGCGCGACCTTTAGCGCGTGGTTTAATACGCTTCAGGCTCACACCTTCATCAACAAAGATGGTTGATACTTTAAGAGCATCAACATCAGCACCTTCATTATGTTCTGCATTAGCTATTGCAGATTCGAGTACTTTCTTGATGATATCTGCACCCTTCTTGTTACTGAATGCAAGAATATCAAGAGCATCTTCAACGCCTTTATTGCGAATTTGATCAGCTACCAAACGCGCTTTTTGCGCCGACAGACGAGCACCGCTTAATTTTGCTGCTACTTCCATCGTATACCTCTAATTAGCGTTTTTTCGCTTTCTTATCAGCGGCGTGGCCACGATAAGTGCGAGTTGCTGCAAATTCGCCAAGTTTATGGCCAACCATCTCTTCATTCACCAGCACGGGTACGTGTTGACGGCCGTTGTGCACAGCTAAAGTCAAACCCACCATCTCTGGCATAATCATGGAGCGACGTGACCATGTTTTAATCGGACGGCGATCGTTGGCTGCGATCGCTGCTTCGACCTTCTTAACAAGGTGAAGATCAATAAAAGGACCTTTTTTCAGTGAACGTGACACTGCTACTTCCTCATTTGGCTGTTGCTTTAACGATTATTTTTTATCGCGACGGCGAACAATCATCTTGTCAGTGCGCTTGTTGCTGCGCGTTTTGTAACCCTTAGTTGGGATACCCCATGGAGAAACTGGGTGACGACCACCCGACGTACGCCCTTCACCACCACCCATTGGGTGATCGACAGGGTTCATCGCCACACCGCGAACGGTCGGGCGAACACCACGCCAGCGCTTCGCACCAGCTTTACCCAAGGAACGCAGATTGTGCTCACTATTGGAAACTTCACCAAAAGTTGCGCGGCAATCACTCAACACCTTGCGCATTTCACCACTGCGCAAACGCAAGGTTGCATAGGCACCGTCGCGCGCTACCAGCTGTGCAGAGGCACCAGCTGAACGGGCAACCTGGGCACCTTTGCCAGGCTTGAGCTCAACACAGTGAACAACAGAACCAAGCGGAATATTGCGCAACGGCATGGTGTTACCCACTTTAATTGCAGCAGCATTGCCAGATTCAATTTTGTCACCTACTACCAGACCTTTAGGAGCGATAATGTAACGACGCTCACCATCGGCATAACAAACCAATGCAATGTATGCAGTGCGGTTTGGATCATATTCAATACGCTCTACTACCGCAGGGATACCATCTTTATTGCGACGGAAATCAACTACGCGATAGTGTTGCTTGTGACCACCACCGATATGACGTGTGGTAATGCGGCCAGCATTGTTACGGCCACCAGTCTTGGATTTTTTCTCAACCAAAGGTGCATAGGGATCACCTTTATACAAGTCTGGATTAACAATACTTACAACGAAACGACGGCCAGGTGATGTGGGTTTACGTTTTACGATAGCCATTACATCAATCCCCTTACTCAGCAGGTACAAAGTCAATTTCTTGACCTTGTGCCAATCTTACGTATGCCTTTTTCCAATCGCTTCTTTTGCCAACACCGTAACGGGTACGCTTGGTCTTGCCTTTAACGTTCAATACTGAAACGCCTTCGACTTTAGTGTTGAACAGCGATTGAATTGCAGCTTTAATTTCAAGCTTGTTTGCTGTTGGGCAAACCTTGAAAACTACTTGATTTGATGTTTCACCGGCAGCGGCTGATTTCTCAGAAACGACTGGGCCGAGAATAATCTTGTAAATGCGCTCTTGGTTCATCCCAGTATCTCCTCAAATTTTTTGAGTGCTGACACAGTTACGATCACCTTGTCAAAGCCGATCAGACTGACAGGATCAACACCCTGCACATCAGATACATCGACCTTGTACAGATTGCGCGAAGCCAGGAACAAGTTCTCGCTCACTTCTTCAGTCACAATCAAGGCTTCAGACAGATTGAACTGAGCCAATTTTTGCACCAGAGACTTGGTCTTAGGAGCGTCGATATCAAAATCCTGAACCACAACCAGACGGTCTTGACGGTTCAGCTCAGACAATATGCACTGCAGGGCAGCGCGATACATTTTCTTATTGAGCTTTTGGTCAAAATCGCGAGGCTTAGCAGCAAAGGTAGCGCCACCGCCACGCCAGATTGGGCTGCGGATAGTACCGGCACGTGCGCGACCAGTACCTTTTTGACGCCATGGCTTCTTGCCGCCACCACGCACTTCAGCGCGAGTCAATTGCGCCTTGGTACCTTGACGACCACCAGCCATGTAAGCAACAACTGCCTGATGCACCAGATCCTGGTTAAATTCTCTACCGAAGGCTACTTCAGATACATTCACAGTACCTTGTGCACCTGCGGGACTAACAATTTTTAATTCCACGGTCGATTCCCCTCGGATACTTAAGCGTTAGTGCGCGCTTTAACAGCGGGGCGCACAATAACATCGCCACCTGGAGCCCCAGGAATAGCACCCTTAACAAGAAGTAGATTGCGCTCAGCATCAACACGGACAACTTCCAGGTTTTGAACAGTTACCTGCTCAGCACCCAAGTGACCGGCCATTTTTTTGCCTTTGAATACGCGACCTGGTGTCTGGCACTGACCGGTAGAACCGAGTACGCGGTGCGAACGGGAGTTACCGTGAGTCGCATCTTGCATACCAAAGTTCCAGCGCTTAATAGAGCCAGCAAAACCTTTACCTTTGGAGGTGCCGGTAACATCAATTATTTGACCTGCAGAGAAAGCCTCTACAGTAATTGAAGCACCAACTTCGAAAGCTTCTTGAGCATCGTTACGCAATTCGAACAGATCGCGACCAGCTTCAGCGTTAGCCTTAGCGAAGTGACCTGCAGCAGATTTGGTAACACGGGAGGCCCGGCGAGTACCAACGGTTACCTGCACAGCAGAATAGCCATCAGTGTCCACGCTCTTGACCTGGGTGATGCGATTGGGTTCAACCTCAATCACAGTAACAGGAATGGAAACACCATCATCGGTAAAAATACGAGTCATACCGCTCTTGCGGCCGACAATACCAATCGTCATTTTACTAACCTCTATAGTGTACGGGGCTTTTACCCGCTATGGCCGCCCATTTCAGAGCGTTACACAGTTTTGCAGCACCATTGCCACAAAACCTTAACATTTACTTAGCCGAGACTAATTTGAACCTCAACACCAGCAGCCAGATCCAGCTTCATAAGTGCATCAACGGTTTTTTCAGTAGGCTCAACTATATCCAGCAAACGCTTGTGTGTACGAATTTCATATTGATCGCGCGCGTCTTTGTTAACGTGCGGAGAAATCAATACGGTAAAACGCTCTTTGCGAGTAGGCAGCGGAATTGGGCCGCGAACTTGGGCACCGGTACGCTTTGCCGTCTCGACAATCTCCTGAGTGGAAGCGTCAATAAGCTTATGATCGAACGCCTTGAGGCGAATTCGAATGCGTTGATTCTGCATGAACCAAACTCCAATTATTTACTTTAAAGAACACCCTTCTGGCACTCAAAAATCGAGCCCCTTTTAAGGAGGCGCAATATTAATGACCCGCATAAGGGTTGTCAACACAATATTGACCAATAT
>DATMSP010000019.1:0-48101 GCA_035565295.1 Cellvibrio sp.
GGTGCCAGAAAATAATATTCTTGGTGTTTATAAAGTTACTGATCGAACGTGTAACGGTTCTGCTATTGAAATAAATGCCTGCGAGTCAATTGTGTTTATTGAATTCGTCAAAGGAAGCTTTTATAAAATAGCGGATGATGAAATCGCATTTGTTATTTGGTCTGGCGAAAAGGGTGATGATCTTTTATATCAGGCTAGAAAGTTTGGAGGTAGAATAGATTCTGATAATGGACAACTGAGCCTGCTTATTGACGGTAAAAACTTAAAAGAAAGAGTCATTTTCCTCTCGTCTACAACAGGTATCTATTCAATTGAAAGACCGTTGTTTTCAAGTGCCCAGTTGATAAAAAGCGAGTTGAAAATTGAGAAGGCATCTGCGAGCGATCTAAAGGATTATTCGATGGAGTATCCTGGAAATAAATAAGCCAGCGGGGTGGAAAGCTGGGGTCAGAGTGAAATTCATGTGACTTAACACGGTTTAATTTTACTCTGACCCCAGTTTCTTGCGCCGTTATTCTAAATCGGATTTAATTTATTGGCAAAAAACGCCAGCATATTATGCCAGCAATTATATTTAGGATAAGTGAAAACAACGTAGAGATAATTAGCTTTATCGCACCATTTTGAGCAGCCGACATCATCTTTGTAATGCTATCAACATCTCCATTAGTAATTTGAAATATTCCTAAATAGGATGACTTTCTTGCCCAATAAGCCATTTTTGCATTGATTTTTTGAGATATGGAATGTGTTAAGTAAAATAGTCCAAAAAATAGTGGTACAAGGCTGACATATTTTTTTTCGTTCACTTGGCCTGCTAGCCAGAATGATAATCCAGAAACAACAAGTGTTGGCAAAATAGAGCTATTAAATTGATCGATGTACCATTCAAACCGCTCATATGTTTTGCTGACTTTTACTGATGTATAGGGTTTGTTTCGTGCTTCCGTCCATCTTTCAATAATCAGGAAAATCTCGTCGGAATATGATTGAGTTGCACCGTTAACCGTTACGCAAGTTGCGCCAGACTCGAACTCTGAATTGTCAAGTTCGCTTGGGGATTTTGATAGTGCGGCCTGTAAAAACATTAATGGGTTTATAGGGTTGGCCACCCGAACCGTGATTGATAGTTCGTTTTCCATTCCATCGATTTCTTGAATAATACTCCATTGGAGCACCACGCGATCTGTAAGCTTACCTGTTGCAAGAGTTGTAAGGTTTTGAAAATCTGTAGATATTCCATCGTGATGGGTTTTATCATCAAATGATATAAGGAATGAAAATTTGGGAGTTTCTTGGGGGTTGCTTCTTGATAGTTTTTCGCCAATACTTTGAAATAGTTCTTTAAGAGCGGTAAGGTCGCAGGTATATTTTTGATTAAAAATTTTGGTTATCGCTCCGAGCTTAGAGCGCGTTACAGTATAAGGCTTCCCTAAAATTGCGACACTATTTTGCAATTCATTCATAAGCTTTTCCTTTCAAATCTGGGTTGTGTGAGGTATAAGTAAGAATTTTTATAGTGTTGTCCATGAATGCATTCAAATTTTTCCTTATAAGAGTGATTCTAAATGGTAGAGTCTGTTTGAGTATTGATTCGCCAAATAAAAGCCATCATTAACTTAATCAAATCTTTTTGATTAAGTTAATGATGGCCGGAGCTATTTATTTTCGCACAAGTTATCCGTTTTTTGTTGATTCGTTTATACTAAGATAACTACAAATGAAATCAATCCCAACTCAACGCCCCACCAGTCTGATACTCAATAACCCGAGTCTCAAAGAAATTCTTCTCTTTCCGCAAATCCATAATCTCACTCATCCAAGGAAACGGATTCTGCGCACCAGGATACTGCTCTTTCAACCCAACCTGCGCACAGCGGCGGTTGGCGATAAAGTGCAGGTATTCTTCCATCATGGCCGCATTCATGCCCAGCACACCGCGCGGCATAGAGTCGCGGGCGTATTGGATCTCCAACTCTGTGCCTTGCAGGATCATCTGGATCACTTCTTCCTGGAACTCGGCAGTCCACAGGTGTGGGTTTTCCAGTTTGATTTGGTTGATTACATCAATACCAAAGTTCAAGTGCATGGATTCATCGCGCAGGATGTATTGGAACTGCTCGGCAACGCCGGTCATTTTGTTGCGGCGGCCCATGGAGAGGATCTGGCTGAAGCCGCAGTAGAAGAAGATACCTTCGGTCACTACATAGAAGGCCACCAGGTTGCGCAGCAATTCCTGGTCGGTTTCTGGGGTGCCGGTGGTGAAGGTGGGGTCGCTCAGCGATTGGGTGTGCTTCAGGCTCCAGGCGGCTTTGTTGGCGACCGAGGGGAGTTCGCGGTACATATTGAAGATTTCGCCTTCGTCCATGCCCAGGGATTCAATGCAGTATTGATAGGCGTGGGTGTGGATGGCTTCTTCGAATGCCTGACGCAAGATGTACTGGCGGCACTCGGGGTTGGTGATCAAGCGATAGATTGCGAGGGCCAGGTTGTTGGCTACCAATGAGTCGGCGGTGGAGAAGTAGCCGAGGCTGCGCATGACTACGCGGCGCTCGTCTTCGGTGAGGCCGTCTTTGCTTTTCCACAGGGCGATATCGGCGGTCATATTGACCTCTTGCGGCATCCAGTGGTTGGAGCAGCCGTCGAGGTATTTTTGCCAGGCCCAATCGTATTTGAACGGCACCAGTTGGTTGAGGTCGGCGCGGCAGTTGATCATTTGTTTTTCGTCAACTTGAATGCGCGTTGCGCCCATTTCCAATTCGGCTATGCCGGGCGCCGGGTCGAGTTTTGCCAGTGCGGCGCGGGCTTTGGCCAGTTCGGGGCTGATGCCGGCTTCGTTGCTGCTCGCGGCAAAGGTCACAGAGGGCGCTTCGCCCTGGGGAATGGCTTGCGCTTGCGCGGGGGCAGCGGGTGCCGCTTTGAGGGCGTCGTTGCGTGCATTTTCTTTGGCGGCTTCTCTGACGACTTCTTCGGAGTCAAATTCATCCCAACTAAGCATGTTGTTCCTCTTGGTTTCTTTTTTCATAGCCCATTCCCCTCGGTTGTTACAGGTAATGACAGCTAATTGAATTATTAGTTTTTTGCTGCTGTGACAGGTTTTATTGTCGGGATGCCTTTGGCATCCCTCAACAATCAATTCACATCTTTAACAAAATTACTGGCAAGCTTCACAATCCGGATTGTCGATAGAGCAGGCCAGTGGCACAGGTGCTGCCTGGGCAAAGCTCGCCGCTTCCACTTCGGAAACTGCCGGTGCCGCTGCGGCGGGCGCTGCAGAAAGCCCGCCGGCGCCGCCTGCCGATACCGCGTTCAATGCACCTGTGTTGATGGTGGATTTCTCGGTGGTAGTCGCAGCCAGTGCGCGCAGGTAGTAAGTGGTTTTCAAACCGCTGAACCAGGCCATGCGGTAGGTGATATCCAGCTTCTTGCCGTTGGCGCCAGCGATGTAAAGGTTCAGGCTCTGCGCCTGGTCGATCCACTTCTGGCGGCGGCTGGCGGCTTCGACAATCCAGCGCGGCTCCACTTCGAACGCTGTGGCGTAGATCGCTTTCAAATCCGCAGGGATACGATCAATTTTTTGCACGGAACCTTCGTAGTATTTCAAATCGTTGACCATTACCGCATCCCACAGGCCGCGCGCTTTGAGGTCGTGCACCAGGTGTGGGTTGACTACGGTGAATTCGCCCGAGAGGTTGGATTTCACGTAGAGGTTTTGGTAAGTCGGTTCAATCGATTGGGTTACACCGGTGATATTGGAAATAGTCGCGGTGGGTGCAATGGCCATAACGTTGGAGTTGCGCATGCCTTGCTTTTTCACTTGCGCGCGCAGGCTGTCCCAGTCGAGGGTTTGGCTGCGATCCACTTTGATGTATTTTTCGCCGCGGTTTTGCGCGAGGTTTTCAATCGAATCTATCGGCAGTATGCCTTTGCTCCAGAGTGAACCCTCAAAGGTGGAGTACTTGCCGCGCTCGGCCGCCAGTTCGCTGGAAGCTTTGATGGCGTAGTAGCTGACCGCTTCCATGGAGGTATCGGCGAAGGCTACCGCTGCTTCAGAGCTGTAGGCGATGCGTTGCTGATAGAGCGCATCCTGGAAGCCCATAATGCCGAGGCCGATAGGGCGGTGACGCTCGTTGGACGCTTTCGAAGTTGCTACTGCGTAGTAGTTGATATCGATAACGTTATCGAGCATGCGGATAGCGGTTTTCACTGTGCTTTCCAATTTCGCCTGGTCGAGTTGGCCATTGATTACGTGCTGGGCCAGGTTGACAGAGCCGAGGTTGCACACGGCAATTTCATCGTTGGCCTTGGTGTTCAAGGTAATTTCGGTGCAGAGGTTGGATGAGTGAACCACACCAACGTGTTGCTGCGGGCTGCGCAGGTTGCACGGATCTTTGAAGGTGATCCAGGGGTGGCCGGTTTCAAACAGCATGCCCAGCATTTTCCGCCACAGGTCGAGTGCGCGAACGGTTTTGAATACCTTGATGCGGCCAGCGGCGGCTTCTGCTTCATAGTGCTGGTAGCGGGTTTCAAACGCAGTGCCGTAAAGGTCGTGCAGGTCGGGCACGTCGTTGGGCGAGAACAGGGTCCACTCTTTATCGTCGAACACGCGCTTCATAAAGGCATCGGGCACCCAGTTGGCGGTGTTCATATCGTGGGTGCGGCGGCGGTCGTCGCCAGTGTTTTTGCGCAGCTCTAAGAATTCTTCTACGTCCATATGCCAGGTTTCCAGGTAGGCACAGACAGCGCCTTTGCGCTTGCCGCCCTGGTTGACCGCGACAGCGGTATCGTTGGCCACTTTCAGGAAGGGCACAACACCTTGTGATTTACCGTTGGTGCCTTTGATATAGGAGCCGAGCGCACGCACGGGCGTCCAGTCGTTGCCCAGGCCGCCGGCAAATTTGCTGAGCATGGCGTTGTCTTGCATTGCACCGTAAATACCGTGCAGGTCGTCCGGTACTGTGGTCAGGTAGCAGGAGGACAATTGTGGGCGCAGGGTGCCAGCGTTGAACAGCGTCGGGGTGGAGCTCATATAGTCGAAGGACGACAGCAGGCGATAGAACTCGATTGCGCGGTCTTCGCGGTTGTCCTCTTCAATGGCCAGGCCCATGGCGACGCGCATAAAGAATATTTGCGGCAGTTCGATACGCACATCGTTGCTGTGAATAAAGTAGCGGTCGTACAGGGTTTGCAAACCCAGGTAGGTAAACTGCAAATCGCGGTCGGCGAGCAGCGCCTTGCCCAGTTTTTCGTGATCGAATTTCAGCAGCTCAGGGGAGATCAGTTCCAGCTCAACGCCTTTTTTCAGGTACACGGGCAGGGCGCGGGCGTAGTACAGCTCCATATCTGACTGGGTGGCTTCCTGGGCTATGCCGAGGAACCCAAGGGCTTCAGCGCGCAGTTTGTCCATCAGCAGGCGGGCGGTCACGAATGAATAGTTGGGCTCTTTTTCCACCAGGGTGCGGGCGGTGATCACCAGCGAGGTATTTACGTCGGACTCGTTGACGCCGTCGTAGAGGTTGCGCATGGCTTCGTCGAGGATGGCTTTTTCTTCCACGCCTTTCAGGTTGGCGCAGGCTTCAGACACTATGGTGCGCATACGGGCGATATCCAAGGGTGCGCGGTCACCATTGGCTAAGGTCACGTTGATGCTGGGGTATTCGGCATCCGGTTGCTGCGCAGAGGCACGTTTTTCTGCGCGCATGCGCGAGTGGGATTCGCGGTAAAGAACATAGTCGCGGGCAATTTTTTGCTCGCCAGAGCGCATCAGTACCAGCTCAACCTGGTCCTGGATCTCTTCGATATGGATAGTGCCGCCGGAGGGCATGCGGCGCTTGAAGGTGGCGGTGATCTGCTTGGTCAGGTTATCCACGGTTTCATGCACGCGGGTTGACGCGGCCGCTGTGCCACCCTCAACCGCCAGAAATGCCTTGGTCATGGCGATAGCGATCTTGCTCGCATCAAACGGCACTACAGTGCCATTGCGCTTGATAATGCGCAATTGGCCGGGCGCGGTGGCACTCAATCCGGAGGAGTGGTTGTCGCTGGGCTGAGGGGCGCTGCCGGTCAAGTCGATTTCTGTGGTTTGCATGAACATCTCCGCGTTGAGGTCTGATCAGTTGTCATTATTAAAATTGTTTTCATGGCTTTCCGGCGGCTTAACGGCCGGAAATAGAGCAGGGTGTACGCATCGCAATAACGCACAATCCCTAGTCAATTCTTGAACACAATATATAGTGGCTGCCGCCGTTGGCTGGAAAGGAGCGAAAAAGCATAGAAGAAGCGGTTTTAGCTACTAAATACGGCTTTTTTGCAAGGAATTACCCTTAATCCGACCCAAAAATACGACGGCAGTTCACTTGAATGCGCTGCGTAAACTATAGCTTACGCCAAGCACTACGGCTTTAGTCGATCCCTATATATAGGGGTAATCCGTGAATGGAATACAAGATAGTGCGCTTTTACGATTAATGCAAGCGGAACCAGACGACACTTGCCTGTGGATAAGATGTGGGTAGCCCGTGGGGAAACTGGGTAAAAGCGCTGAAACAAGGAGATTTAGAGGACTTTGTCACATTCTGGCTTTTTGTCGCCAAGTTTAGATTTTTTTCTTCTAGTTGGACTGGCTGGTTATTGCTACATATTGTGTTTGGCTTTTTTTGCAGCAAGTTGATTTTTTAATCTGCAAATATGACAAATTTTGAATCGCGTCACATTTTATTGCCGATGGCTATAAGTCCATAGCCCTATAACGGCGGCAGTGCCGCTATTAAAATCTGGGTAAGGGCGCTCGCGCCTGTTAATATGCCGGCCCCTGCCGCCACTGTGATTGTTCCTTATTTTATGTTGCATGAGCTTTTCGCCATTATGGCGCCTATTCTACTGGCAACCGGCCTGGGATTTGCCTGGGGAAAGCGCGGCCTGGATTTTCCCGCCGATTTTATTTCGCGGATTGTCATGAATATAGGCACTCCCTGCCTGATTGTCAGCGCCATGGCCAAGGTGGAGGTGGATGCGGGTGTGATGGGCGAGGTTGCCCTGGCCACGGCTATTATTATGGCGGCAATGGGTTTGCTGGGTTGGCTGGTGTTGCATCTATACGGCCTCAATATAGGCACTTATCTGCCGCCGCTGATTTTTCCCAACAATGGCAATATGGGTTTGCCACTGTGCCTGTTCGCCTTTGGTCAGGCGGGCCTGGCGCTGGCGCTGGGGTCTTTTATGGTGATGCTGGTGGCCACCTTTACGGTCGGGCTGCTACTGGTGGGCGATCCGGGTTCGAGCCTGGGGCAGCGCCTTAAGTCCATTGCCCGGCAGCCGGTGATCTACGCCATGGCTATAGCGGTGGCACTGTTGCTGAGCGGCACAACTCTGCCGCGCTGGCTTGGCAATACGGTCGATCTGTTGGGCGGCATAGCCATTCCCCTGATGTTGCTGGCGCTGGGGGTTTCACTCTCCACCCTGAAAATCGCTTCCTGGCAGCGCAGCTTATGGTTTAGTGTGGCGCGGGTGTTCGGGGGCTTAATAGTCGGCTATATTGTCTGCTTGTCAATGGGTCTGAGCGGTGTTTCGCGCAGTGTTGTGCTGCTGCAGGCGGCCATGCCGGTGGCTGTGTTTAATTATTTGCTGGCGCTGCGTTACGATCGCCATCCCGAGGAAGTGGCAGCCATGGTGCTGATATCCACAGTGATAGCCTTTATCGGCCTGCCGTTTTTGCTGCTGGCGATTTTGTAGGTAATTTTGGAATTTAGAGAAGCTCTATGTCAGGTGTATCCGGAGTCAAAGAAATCGTTTTAACCTTCAGTTGCCAGGATTCAAAAGGCATTGTGGCCGCCGTGGCCACCCTGTTTGCCACCCTGGGGTTTAATATCAAAGAGTCATCGCAGTTTGAGGATGTGGAGCGCCGTCGCTTTTTTATGCGCACGGTGTTTGAGTGTCCGGCGGGCTATAACCTGGCGCAGATCCGCGCTATTTTTGCGCCTTTGGGCGACCAGTACCAGATGGACTGGCAGATTTTCGACCGCCACTGCAAGCCGCGGGTATTGATTGCGGTATCGCAGTGGGGGCATTGCCTTAACGCTCTGTTGAACAGTTGGAAAAACGGCTCTCTGCCGATTGAGATTGTCGGTGTGGTGTCCAACCACACGGTGATGCGCAATTTGACGGAGTGGTATCAACTGCCATTTCACTATCTGCCCATTACCGCTACCACCAAACCCCAGCAGGAGGCCCAGTTGTGGCAACTGATGCAGGAGGTGCAGGCGGATTTCCTGGTGCTGGCGCGCTATATGCAAATTCTCTCTGACGACCTCTGCCACAAGCTCAATGGTCGCGCCATCAATATCCACCACTCTTTTTTACCTGGATTCAAAGGCGCAAAACCCTATCACCAGGCGTTTGATCGCGGCGTAAAGCTGATTGGCGCTACGGCGCACTTTGTCACGGCGGATCTGGACGAGGGGCCGATTATCGAGCAGTCGGTAGAGCGGGTATCCCATATCAACTCGCCGGAAGATATGGCGGAGATTGGTCGCGATACTGAGGCTGTGGTGCTGAATCGCGCCGTGCGCTGGCATGCAGAGCACCGTGTTCTCCTTAACGGCAGCAAAACAGTGGTGTTCTCGCGCTAATGGCTATCTTATTGTTCAGACTCAACAATGTTCCCGATGATGAAGCCAGCGATATTCGCGAGCTACTGCAGGCGCAGGATATCTATTTTTACGAAACCCATGCCGGTTTTTGGCGGCTGGGTGTCGATGCCATCTGGCTGGTGGATGATACTCACGCCGAACAGGCGCGTGAATTAATTCGCGACTATCAAGCCCAACGGGCAGAGAGCCAGCATAAAACCTATATTGAACTGGTAGAGCAGGGTAAGGCGCCAACCCTCTGGCAAAATTTCTGCGCCGCACCTGTCAGATTTAGCGCGCTGGTTATAGCCACTCTGTTTATACTGGCGCTGACATTGTTGCCGTTTGGAATGTTGATGCGTCAGTAAATCCAGTGGGGTTTCAGCCTGCAAAATATATTCTCGGGTTAGTGAAAACCACTCTCATAAACTTCCTCCTTTGTGCACAGTGACTGTGCACAAATACGGCGAAAAGTCTTTTCGCCGTATGATTTTCAAGCAAACAATCCTCTCTTTCCGCTGTAGCGAATTATTCACCCGCAATTGGCCCTGCAAATAACAAAAATTCAATTGTCTGCTAGACTCAAAAGCGAATTATTAAATTATCTGCCTTAGTTTGGCTGATTGTTTTTCGTACACTTTTTTTGAGATGCGAGTTTGCCATGCGCCAAATAGATTTAGTCAAACTTTACGGTTCCAAGCGTTGCCTGGTGGTGGATGATATGCCCGATGTGCGTGTCTCCATATCGGGAATGCTGCGCGTATTTGGTGTTAAGCATGTGGATGTTGTGGCGAATGGAGATCAGGCAATCGAAGCCTGTAATAACACTGATTACAATCTGGTGCTGTGCGATTACAACCTCGGGGACGGTCGTGATGGCCAGCAGATACTGGAGGAATTGCGCTATCGCAATCGCCTCAAGAACACCAGTATTTTTGTGATGATCACCGCTGAATCTTCGCGCGATATGGTGCTCGGTGCACTCGAGTGCCAGCCCGATGATTATGTTACCAAACCCTTTACCCAAGTGCTGCTGCGCGAGCGCCTTGATAGGGTGGTTTTGCGTCACGAGGAACTCATGCCAATCAAGCAGGGCCTCGACGAAAAAAATTATCCGTTGGTCGAAAAGCGCTGCCAGGAGTTGCTCAACGAAAATACTCGCTATCGCAATACTTGCTTGCAGTACCAGGCGGAAATGAATTTTCGCATGGGTGAATTGCAGCGCGCGGAAGATATTTACACCGGCGTTCTGGCTGAGCGCCCTGTGCTCTGGGCAAAGTTGGGGTTGGGCAAAACCCAAATTGCCAAAAAAGAATACGAAAGTGCAGAGAAAATTTTGGTGGAAGTGATTGCCACTGACCGGCGAGTTGTCGAGGCGCATGACCTTTTGGCCGATTCCTATCTCGCCCAGGGCGACTCTGAGCGCGCGCAAAAAGCCATGCAGAATGCGGCGGAGGTTTCTCCTAAGTCGGTGATGCGCCAGCGCCGTCTGGCCACCCTGGCAAAAAGCAATAACGATACTGAAGTTTGTCTGGAGGCCAGTCGCCGGGTCATTAAAACTGCGCGCAATTCCTGTTATGAAACGGCAGATGATTATTTTAATCTGGCCCGCGAGTTGAGCGATTCTACCGCCAACGGCGAGAATGCGGAAAAACATTCCAAAGAGCTGTTTGAGGTCTTGCAGCGTTTGGAGAAGCGTCCCTATTTCGATGTGAATGCCAATATCCAGACCAACACCCTGAAATCACGCACCCTGTTCAATCAGAACCAAAAGGTCGAGGCGGAAGGTTACTTGCGCAAAGCCACAGCTCTTTATGAGAAAAAGCAAAACGAAGTCGACTCTGAAGCCGCTATGGGCATTGCCGAAATGTTGATGGCCAGTGGCGATAAGAAGGCCGCCGATAGCTTGCTGCATCAGCTGGTAGAAAAATTTCCCGACAATGCCGCCTTGCAAACCAAGGCTGATGCCATGTCAGATACACCGAAAAGCAAAGAGGGGCACAAAAAGGTTGCGGATATGACCCGCACAGGTGTTGGCCTTTACGAGAACGGTTTCTACTCTGAAGCTATCAAGGTATTTGAGGGCGCGTTGGCCATTTTCTCCGGCCACATAGGTCTGAACCTCAACCTTGTACAGTGCGTGGTGGCGGATATGAAAAAGAATGGCGACAAAAAAGGTTATGGCGATATCTGCCGGGCTGCCTTGCAGCGTATTTCCCATGTAACGGAAGACAACCCGCAATACGCGCGCTATCAATATCTGTTAAAGCAGGTTGATGAATTATTTTAAGTGCTCGCTAAAAAATTGCGCGGTTAATGCAGGGGATTTTTGGATAGCCGCTTAACCGCTATGCTGTTGTTGCGAAAAGTAGGGCGCGACATTAAATCATGAGGGCAAGGCTCAAGCTTCCGGGCAGGGCTGCAGCGTAAGGATCAAGTAACATCATGAACAGACCAGTGGCAACAGCGGCATTGCTTGCAGCAATTATTTTTTTCCCTTCGCTGACTATGGCTCAGGTTAAAAGAATCACATTGGATAACGGTGTTATCCAGGCAGAAATTACTCCCGATATAGGTGGACGCCTGCTCGGCTTTTCTCTGCACAATGAAGCCAACCTGTTGAAAGTCGGGGAGGCGGTTATCGGGCACCCCAAACCTGCTGTGCATCCCGATGCGGACTACCAGCCTTACTTTGGCCACGAAGTCTGGGCCGGGCCGCAGAGCCAGTGGTGGGTGCATCAAACACTCAATGCCAGGCGGGCAGCCGATAGAACTATATGGCCCCCCGATCCCTATACGACCCTGGCCACCAGTAAAATCCTTAAGCAAACAGAGCATGAGCTGCTGATCCAGGGGCTGCCGAGTCCTATTTCGGGGCTGATGTTCAGCAAGCATTTTTCGCTGCTGAAGAACAAGAAAAATACGCTGCTGCTGGAGGTGATTGCCGAGAATATCCGCAGTGAAAATATTGCCTGGGATATCTGGTTTAATACCCGTGTTGCTGCCGATAGCCAGGTTTATATCCCGGTTGCCAGCAACACACCTATTCGCAACCAGGCTTTTGATAGTGAAGAGAGCAAATTGCGCTATCAGTTCAACGATGGAATTTTAAGCCTGGATACCAGCACTCTGCCGCAGGGGCAGAGTATCCGTCGTGGAAAAATTTTTATCCAGCCCTCTTATGGCTGGCTGGCGGTGTATCGCGGCAGGCAATTATTTATTATCCAGTTCGAGCACCAGCCGGCAGCGGCGATTCACCCGGAGCAGGGCCAGATAGAAGTCTACGGTCATTTTGATATCAATGCCTTGGATCAGGGCTTGCTGGAGCTTGAAGTACATGCCCCCTACAAGGAGCTCGCCAAGAGTCAATCCATGCGCGCCCATGAGCAGTGGACCCTGATTGCCTACAGCGGGGAGGCCAGCGCTGAAGCGCAGCTGGAGTTTCTCCGCTCCCAGGCCGCTGCACTGGGGTTGGGTGGTCTTTAAACGAGTGGAGTTGGGGCGGTTCGCCCCAACTCACATTAGGGTTTAATAAAGCGCAGGGTGAACCTATCGCTTTCGCCAATGGCAAGGTATTTTTCCCTGTCCTTATCGCCGCCATACAAGGTTGGAGGCAGGCTCCAAACACCGTGAACGTGATCTTTGGTATCTTTGCTATTGTTATTGACGTCGCTATGGGCAACCAGTTTGAAGCCTGCCTTTTCAGCGGCGGCGATAACCAGTGCTTCGGGTATATAGCCGGAGTTCTTTACTTCATCCAGGGTTTTGTCTGGCTTGGCCCTGTGGTCGACAATACCCAGTACGCCACCCGGTTTAAGAACCTTATAAATGGCTTTAAATAAATCTGCTTCCGCACCTTTCATGGCGAAATTATGCACATTGCGAAAGGTTAGGAAAAAATCTGCCGAGTTCTCTGCGCCAAACTCTATAACAGGTGGTGTAATGGTAAGCACTTTGATTTTTCCGTAGTGAAGTGGATCTGCGGAAAATTTTTCCTTTTGCCCTGCATCCTCCGGATCATCGCTTACATTCACCGCAATATATTGGCCCTGGTCTTTTAAAAAGGGAGCTAGTATTTCGCTGTAATAGGCCTTGCCGCTGGGGAATAATTCAATCACGGTAGCATTGGGCTTGATTGCAAAAAAAGATAAGGTTTGCAGTGGGTGTCGATAGGGGTCGCGCGCGCGATTTTCCGCTGTGCGCCAGGAGCCATCGATTGCCGTTTGCAATTGTGTTGCCACGCTGTCGGCGGTCTTTGCCGCGCTCGGCACTATAATGCCGAGTGCGATACTCACCGTGAGCATGGGCAGGGCGATAGCTTTCAATTTGTGTACCAGGTTTTTTTTCATTATTGGTTTCCTCATGCTGTTTGATGGGAAGCTATCCTGCAACAGCGGAAAATGGGATAGCTTTTAAGTCTGGTGCAGCTTTAGCGTTTTAAAATCAAGGCAGTCGCTGTCAGTACCATAAGCCCGCCACCCAAACTCGATAGCGGCAGTGATTCCTGCAAAAACAAAACGCCACCCACCAAACTGAATAGCGGGATCAAAAACGAGACCGACATGGCGCGGGTCGGCCCGATTTTGGCCAGCAGCGGAATAAAAATAATTTGCGCTAAGGCGGAGGGCAGCAGGGCCAGGGTAAGTAGCAAGAGGATGCTCAAGGGTGAAGGGAGTTGCGCGGGCAGCAGGAATGGCAATATGGGCAGGCACATCAGGGCGGCGGCGACCATAGAGCCTACGGCCAGGGGTAGGGGCTCAATTATTTTATGTGCTCGCTGCAGGTTATTCGCGCAGCTATAGCGCTTGATTATTATGCCAGACAAGGCGAAGCAGGCGGGCGCTGCTATGCAGGCCAGGGCCGCCAGTAATGTCAGGCGACTGTGCAGCAGTACGCAGCTGCCGACCAGTACCAGCACTCCGAAGGCGCCCAGCAACAGGCCGGCGAGGGTGCGCAGGTTGAGGGATTCGTTGAGCCAGAGCAGGGAAAAGAGCGCTACAAACAGCGGGCAGGCCGCATTGAACAGCGCCGAAAAGGCTGCGGGTAAATAGCTTGAGGCATAGCAAAACAGGGCGAAGGGCAGCAGCGCGCCCAGTAGGCCAGACAGGGCGTAGACTTTGATATTGGCTCGCCATTGCAGGGGAATCTGCCTGAGATAGGCAAATAGCAGTAGCGCTAAACCGGCGACGATAATGCGCAGGCTGGCAGTGAGCAGAGCCCCCAACTCCGGGACTACCAACCGCATCAGGATAAAGGCGCCGCCCCAGATAGCGGCCAGTAACAGCAGTTTGGCCAGATCCAGCGCAGAAAGTGGATTGCTATCGGTCATTGCTGCGGGCTCTATAAAAGCCCCGCGTGCGGTGAATATCTTATTATTTGAAAATCCCGACATGGTTTTACAGACCCCATCCAGTGTGAGGTCTGAATATCGGACAAACCCTTGTCCGAGACCAGTTAAGACTTATTAAATTTTATTAAATCGTTGTTTTCTATAAGTTATTTTATTTGTCTTGTTTCAATTGTTTTTCTGGGTGGGGTTCGGCTTCGGCCAGTTTTGGCAGCATATCGGTAAATTGGTGGGTTTCGATCAGGTGTTTGGCCGCGTTGTAGTGCTGCACAGCCAGGTCATATTTTCCCTGGCGGGAATAGACTTGCGCCAAGAGAATATGATTGTCGCTGATGCCGAGAGGGCAGCGAATGCTGGTGTCGAATTTCAGCGATTGCTGGTAGGCCATTTGCGCCAACTCATAGGCTCCTCGCTCCTGATGGATGGAACCGCGGATCTGCGCACTTTGCGCCTGGTAGAGTATTTCGCTGCTCAGATCTGCGAAATGATCTGCCTGATCCAGCGCCTTTAAGGCTTCATCGCCAGCACCTTCCTGCCAATGCAAAAGCCCCAGCAGAAAATAGATTTTGGTCAGCTCGTGGCTATTGTCTTTCTCTGTCTGTAGCAGGCTTGCCTCTATCTCCGTTTTTGCCTCGGAGAATTGTTTTAGGATGATAAGCGTAAAGATCAGTTCGCGACGGGCCAGGGGGTTATTGGGTTGCAATTGTTTCAGGCTGATAAAAAGATCGCGCGCGGCCGCAGGCTCACCCTGATCGCGCTTCTCCAGTGCGCGGGCCATAAGTTCGCTGGCAAAAATCGCCTGGGCATTATCGTCGGCATCCTGCAACTGTTGTCCGGTCTGTCTGACGATCACCTGGCCCAGCTTATAAATTGCCTGGTTCAAGTCTTTGTCAAACAGGGTGCCGCGCTGAACCTGGTTCTTGCTGCGCAGCTTGTAGTCCAGGCGATAGTTCTCCACGGTTCCTGAAAGCTGTGACTCAACAATCAGGCTGGCCCCGGATACATTGAAAATACGCGCTACCTGCTGGGTGTCATAATCTCGCGGCAGCTGTGCGTAGCGCATAATCTGCAGCGCGTAATCGCTGCTCATCACTTGCACTTTCTTATCGGATACCAGCAGGTGGATAAGCTGGTCCATAGCGCCCAGGGGAACCCAATTGTGGTCTATACCTGAAACCTGGTTTTTGACCGGCAGGACTATCACCACTTGGGTTTGCGATGAGCTAGTCTCGCGATGACTGAACAACGTATAAAAAATAGTGGCAAATACCAATAGTAACCCCAGGCTAATAGCGGAGTATCGCAGCCACTGCCTGGACATTTGCACTTCGGGAGCGCTGGCGACAGATGCAGCAGCGCTGGTAGCCTCCTGCTTTTCGACATCGGCGGCCCAGGCATAGCCTTTGCGCGGATAGGTCTGGATAATCTCGGCGCTACCGAACAATTGCCGCAGCTCGCGCACCGATTGCACCAGCACCTGCTCCTCGACAGTGACATCGTCCCAGATGGTATCCAGCAGATAGCGCTTGCTCAGCACTTCGCGCGGCCTTTCCAGCAGCAGGAGCAGGAGCGCAAAGGTTTTGGAGCGAACCTGGGTGCTGCTGTCGCCCTTGGCAATCAGCTGGCGATGGGGATAGATGGTGAACCCATGGCTCAGATAGATAAGGTTCAAATTTTTCTCCATAAGATCCTGTTATTGTTATTGGATCAATATTAGCGGTGATCGCGCAGCAGGGTTTCCAAACAGTGTTCGCGAATGCCGTAAAAAGATTTTATATCGGCAATCTGTTGCAGTATGGCGGTGTTATCGCGGGGCTTTTGTCGCTTTTGCGCCAGTATCATTTTATTTTTGCTGGTGTGCTCCAGCGAAATAAATTCGAATACCTGGGTGTCGTAGCCGTGGGCCTCCAGCAGCAGCGCGCGCAGGCCATCGGTCAGCATTTCCGCCTCCTGGCCCAGGTGTATGCCGTGCTGCAGCAGCGGCGCGAGCAGCACCGGGCTCTGCAGTTGTGGGCGCAGCTGTTTATGGCAGCAGGGTGAGCACATAATAATTTCGGCACCGGTGCGTATGCCCATATGAATAGCGTAATCGGTGGCGGTATCGCAGGCGTGCAGGGCGATCATCACGTTGATGGCCTGGGCGGCAAAATGCTGGACATCGCCCTGTTGGAAATCTATACCGGTCAAGCCGAGTTTGCCTGCGGTGCTATTGCATAAGTCCACCAGGTTTTGGCGAAGCTCGACGCCTGTGACCTGCACCGAGAGTCCGAGCTGTGCGCTGAGATAATCGTGCACCGCAAAGGTCAAGTAGGCCTTGCCTGAACCGAAATCGGCAATATGCACCTGGCTGCGCTGGGCGAGGCCGGTTTTCTCAATCGCTGCGGAGAGCACTTCGATAAATTTATTGATCTGCTTCCACTTGCGCGACATGGCGGGAATGATGTCGCCCTTGCTGTCGGTGATGCCCAGTTCATGCAGATAGGGGCGGCCCTGATCGACAAAGCGATGTTTCTGCTTGTTGTGATCGAGCCCTTTATTTTCTCCCTCTGCAGTGTTTACTGCCGCATTTTTATTGCGATGGCGGTTGAACAGAAGCTTGCCTTTTTTACTGACGCTGAGTTGCATTTCCCATTCATTGCTGAGCAAGTGGGCATTGTGAAAATCCCTGCCGAGCGACTGTTCGAGAAAAGCAATAGCCTCGGTCAGCGTCAGGTTCTTGGTGATATGGTTGGTGCGATACTGGTAGAGAAACGATAGCAGCCATTCTTCCTTTATTTGCAGCGGGCGGATGCTGATTCGCTCCAGGCCAGAATCGCTGCCCTGGTATTTGGAGAGCGTCAGGCGCTGCAGGCTTTTATGGGCAAATGCCTGCTGGATATGCTGGAAGAATTGTTCGAGTTCGGGGGCGAGCATAGCAGTACCTGCATCAGTCAAACGGCAATAATATCTATCTGCTGTATATCAAATTGCAGCAGTTGCGGACGCAGCGCCGCTACCGAGGGCGAGTCTGCGGTAAACACTGCCCAGTGTTGCGGGGCCTGTTGGCTAAAGTCATGCTCTTCCAGCAGGGAGGCAACCCGGCGGGCAATTGCAGCACCCGAGTCTATCAATTGTACGTCGGGAAATTGTGCAGCCAGCTCTTCGCGCAACAATGGGAAGTGGGTGCAGGCCAATACCAGTGTGTCCATATCGGCACTGCGGCTGTGGCTGAAAAATGGCTGCAACAGGCTGTGCAAATGCTCGGGGTCAACACTGCCACCACGCAGCTTGTGCTCGGCCAATTGCACCAGCTCACTGGAACCCACAGAAATAATCTCGGCATGGGGTGCATGCTCGGCAATCAGTTCGCGGGTATAGGGGCGGGCGACTGTCGCCGGGGTCGCCAGCAGGCCTATCACCTGGGATTGGCTCAGTGCCGCCGCTGGCTTGATCGCCGGCACCACGCCCACCACCGGCTGCGGAAAGTGGCTGCGGATATAGGGCAGGGTGAGGGTGCTGGCGGTATTGCAGGCGATCACCATAATATCCACCGGGTGGACGGCGAGAATCTGCTGCAGCACGCTGGAAACCCGGGCAATCAACTCGCTCTCGCCTTTGGTGCCATACGGGAAAAAAGCGTTGTCCGAGGCGTAGACCAGGTTGGCAAACGGCAGTCTTTTCTGGATTTCCTGGAAAATGCTCAAGCCGCCCACGCCGGAGTCAAACACTAAAATATGCGGGTTGCTGGCTGGATCTGTGACTGGCATGGAGGCTCGATAGCGATAATTGCGATAGAATGCGAAGTGCGAATTTTAGGGGACTGACTCCTCGCGCTCAACCTATTTATGTAAGGCCTTCTCTAAAGCCTTAAGGATCTTCAGTGAACAACTCATTAACCCTGGTTTTTGTGGCCCTGATTGCTGCCACTATTGGCTTTTTTTTAGCCTATTGGCTGCTGGGAGCCAGCAGCCGCCGGCGCCACCAGGATGCGCTGCTGCTGCGCGAGCGCGAGCTGCAGGCGCTGCATATGCAGGAACAGCAGCAATTGCTGCTGCGCGAAACCGGTTTGCAGCACGAATTGACCCAATCCCGGCAACAGTTGCAAGAGCTGCGCCTGGAGTTGGGTGAGCTGAAGCTGGCCCAGCAACAGTTGCAGCAGCAGGTCAATCACAGCCACCAGGAGCTGGCTGCTGCGGGAGAAAAGTTGCAGTATCTGAGTGAAACCCGGCAGCAGTTGCTGGCCAAGGATAACGCCCTGATCAAAGTCAGTGCCGAAGCCACAGAGTTGAAGACCCGCCTTGACCAGGAGCGGAAAAGTTTTGACGAGCAATTGGCGCTGCTGCAGAGCGCCAAGGCAGAGCTGGCCAGGGAATTTGAAAATATCGCCAATAAGATTTTCGATCACAAGCAGCAACAGTTTTCACAATCCAGCAAGAGCCTGCTGGAGACCACCCTCGATCCCTTTAAGTTGCAGCTCAGCGATTTTCGCAAAAAAGTCGAGGATGTCTATGAAAAGGAAAATGCCGATCGCAACCGCCTTTCGGGCCAGGTGCTGGAGCTGCAGAAGCAGGCACAGAAAATTGGCGAGGATGCCATCAACCTCGCCCAGGCTTTGAAGGGCAACAGCAAAACCCAGGGCAACTGGGGCGAGGTTATACTCGAGCGCCTGCTGGAGGAGTCTGGACTGCAGAAGGGGCGCGAATACGATACCCAGCTCAGCTTCAACAGCGGCGACGGCACTCGGCGCATGCCGGATGTGATTATCCATTTGCCGGAGCAGAAGGATATTATTATCGATTCCAAGGTATCGCTGAGCGATTACGAAAAATTCTGCTCATGCGATGATGAGCAGGAGCGCAAGCTGTATTTGAATGCGCATGTCAATTCGCTGCGCAGCCATATCAAAGGCTTGAGCATCAAAGACTACGAAAAACTGGAAGGCGTTAAAGCGCTGGATTTCGTTTTTATTTTTATTCCCATCGAAGCCGCTTTTATGCTGGCCCTGCAGCACGATCCCGATTTGTACCGAGTGGCTTATGAGAAGCATATTATCCTGGTGAGTCCGACCACCTTGCTGGCCACCTTGCGCACGGTGGAAAATATCTGGCGCTATGAAAAGCAAAATAAAAACGCCGAGCTGATCGCCAAGCAGGCGGGCGATCTGCACGATCAGTTTGTGATGCTGTTGAGCGCTATGGATGATATCCAGAAGTACCTCCATAAATCGCAGGAGGCCTACACCACGGCGCGCAATCGCCTGCAGGGTGGTCGCGGCAACCTGGTCACCCGCGTGCACAATCTGCGCAAGTTGGGTGCGAAAACCAAAAGACGCATTGATAACAGTTTACTGGAAGATGATGTTGATGCAGCTGCTCTTTTAATTGAAAGCGGTGCAATAGAAACGGAAATAGCCGAGTTGGATGATGAATCTGCGATGGGCAAGGATCAAGGGTAGGGATGCATGAGTTTTAGTATTCGTTTGATGGCGCAGGGCGATCTCACAGCGGTAGAAGATATCCAGGCAGAGGCCTATGCCGGTTACTTTCTCGAATCGGCAGAGGTTATCGCGCAGCGTTTTCACATCAGTCCCGCTACTGCCTGGGTCGCCGAGCGCGAAGGGCAGGTGTGCGCCTACCTGGTGGGTTACTGCTCCCTGCTGGGCAAAATCAATCCTCTCGACGCGCCTTTTGCCCCGGCTGAAAATCCTGACTGCCTCTATCTGCACGATATGGCGATTCTCAAAGTTGCCCAGGGTGCTGGCATCGCCAAGGCACTGCTGCAGGCAGCAGAGCGGTTGGCGGGAGTAAAACAGTTAGGCAAGATGGCACTGCTCTCGGTGCAGGATTCCAAGGCATTCTGGTTGGGGCAGGGGTTTGTCATTCGTGAGGGCTTGGACAGTGTCCAGCAACAAAATTTGAATAGCTATTGCGATGCCGATGAAATGGCTTTTTATATGGTCAAGGGTTTGCAGGCCCTCGACCACGGGCACGCGCCTGATAGGCCGCTGGGCCAGACAGTACCGATTTTTTAATCTTGTGAGTGTATCAGCATGAAAACTTCAGCAGTAAAGATAGTCGTTGTCGGCGGTGGTGCAGGTGGCCTTGAGCTGGCTACCAAGCTGGGCAAGAGCCTGGGGAAAAGCAAACAGGCCCAGGTTACCCTGATTGACCGCAATACCAGCCATTTGTGGAAGCCCCTGCTGCATGAAATTGCCGTGGGTACCATGGATGAGGGGGTGGATGCGGTGAGCTATCGCGGTCACGCCATCAGCAATCATTTTAATTTTCGCGTGGGTACATTGGTCGATATAGATCGCGAGGCAAAGCAGGTGGTGCTTGCGCCCATGGAAGATGAAGAGGGCGTGGAGTTTTTGCCTTCGACGCGCATTGACTACGATTACCTGGTGTTGGCACTCGGCTCAATTTCCAACGATTTTAATACCGAAGGCGTTAAAGAAAATTGTATTTTTCTGGATAGTCCGGCCCAGGCCCATAAATTTCGCAACAAGTTGTTGAACCAACTGTTGCGCATTCAGCGTATGCCGGCCAAAGACAGCGAGCTGCGCATTGCCATTGTCGGTGGCGGCGCGACCGGCGTGGAGCTTTCGGCAGAGCTGCACCACGCGGTGGATGAAATCCATAACTATGGCTTCAATGAAGTGAAAACCTCGCAATTGAAAGTCACTCTGGTGGAAGCCGGCCCGCGCCTGCTGCCGGCATTGCCCGAGCGCATTTCGGGTTCTGCCCTGGGCGAGCTGGTGAAAATTGGTGTGGATGTAAAATTGAATACGCTGATAACCTCGGCATCCAAGCAGGGTTTGCACACCAAGGATGGCAATCTTATAGCCGCCGATCTGATGGTGTGGGCGGCGGGCATCAAGGTGGCGGATGTGATGAACAATATCGCCGGCCTTGAGACCAATCGCATCAACCAATTGCATGTGAATCAATTTTTGCAAACCACTCGCGACGAGCGCATTTTTGCCATAGGTGACTGCGCGCAATTTATTTCCGAAGATGGTTCACGCGTTCCACCGCGCGCCCAGTCGGCCCACCAGATGGCCAGCATCTGTTACAGCAACCTGTGCGCGCTTATTGCCAGCAAACCCCTGCGCGCCTATCGCTATACCGATCACGGTTCACTGGTATCTCTGGCCAGCTATTCCACCGTCGGCAGCCTGATGGGCAATTTGAGCAAGGGCAGCTTGTTTATTGAAGGGCGCCTGGCACGGCTGGTATATATCTCCCTGTATCGCATGCACCAGGTGGCTATCTTTGGTGTTATCAAGACCGGCTTGGTGATGTTGGCGGGGCGTATTAACCGTTGGCTGCGTCCGCGATTGAAACTGCATTGATATGCAACCTTAGATTTTGATATTGATATTGCAAAAAAGCGACCTTGGGTCGCTTTTTTTATTTCCTAGGCTTTTTCTGCAGAGTCACGCCCACTTCAAGGTGATGGGTATAGGGAAACTGGTCGAACAAAGCCACCGCGGTAATATCATGGGTCTGGGTGATGGTTTTTAAGTTTTCCCGCAGGGTGACGGGGTTGCAGGAGATATACATAATATTGTCGTACCTCTGGGTGATGGAGGTGGTGTGCGGGTCCATACCCGAGCGCGGCGGGTCGACAAAAATACTGCTGAAGTTGTAGCTGTCCAGATCAATATTTTCCAGGCGATTGAAGCTTCTCACTTTATCCATGGCCTGGGAGAATTCCTGGCTGGATAAGCGCGCAATGGCGACATTGTCGATCTGGTTCAGAGCCATGTTAAACAGTGCTGATTTGACCGAAGGCTTGGCCAGCTCAGTGGCTAGAACGCGATTGAAATTTTGCGAAAGGGGCAGGGTGAAATTGCCATTGCCACAATAAAGCTCAATCAAATCGCCGCCCCAGTTGCGACTTTTCGTCACAGCCCAGGTGAGCATCTTTTCGCAGACTTGGGCATTGGGCTGGGTGAAGCCCGATTCTATCTGCTGGTAGCGAAATTGCTTTTCGGCAACCCGCAATTCTTCGATCACATAATCTTGCGATACCACCAGCTTTTGACCCTTGCTGCGGCCGATAATAAAGATATTGAGTTTTTTCTCCAGGGCGAGCGCGGCCTGCTGCCAGGTGTCATCGAGCTTGCGGTGATAGATCAGGGAGATCAGTGCCTGGCCGCTGAGGGTGGTTAAAAAATCAATCTGGAATAATTTTGTGCGCAGGGTTTCATCGCTATTGATTTCGTCCATCAGCGACAGCATCAATTGATTCATCAGCGCCGAGCCAATCGGAAACTGGGTGATATCATAGGGGCGCTTGAATTCGTCATCGCTGAACATGCAATAGTTTGAGACCGGCCCCTTGTGCCAGATGCGAAACTCGGCGCGCATGCGAAAGTGTTTGATGGGCGATTCAAATATGTCTGGTTCGGGAAAGCTGAATTCAGCAAAATCCTGTTTGAAAAAAGCGATTTTCTGCTGTAGCTGATCTTGGTACTCGCTGGGTGTGTATTGCAATTGCGTCATAATAAAAACTGTTCAATAAAAGCTAAAGGTCGAAGGAATATTGTTGCTTTTCCAAAATGGGCAGGCAGATTTTAAAGCAGGCGCCCTGGCCGCTGGGCGGCGATGACACGCTGAGAGTGCCCTGGTGGTGCTCGTTGATAATAAAATAGGAAACCGAGAGGCCGAGCCCCGTGCCCTTGCCAACTTCCTTGGTGGTAAAGAAGGGTTCAAAAATATGATCTCTGATGGACTCCTTTATCCCCGGGCCATTATCGCTCACCTCTATCACCACTTCATTCATGCGCTTGTCGAGGTAGGCCGCTATGCTCACCTTGAGTTGCTCTTCATGGACATAGTCCTCGGAGGTCAGCGCCTGATAGGCATTGCGCAGCAGGTTGAGCAGCACCTGTTGTATTTCAGGGGGCGAACAATAAATCAGCGGCAGGTCGGCAGCAAAGGATGTGGTAACCTGGATACTGTTGATCCGCTGCTGGTCGGCAAAACCTTCCTTGATATTCAATTCAATCGCCTGGCTGACCAATTTTTTGATATCCACCCAGGTTTTTTCGTTGTGGCTGGTGCGCGAGAACTCCAGCATATTGCTGACGATTGAGCCTGCGCGCTCGCCGGCGGCGCGAATATTTTCCAAAAACAGATTGACCTCGCGATTTTGCAGATAGCGGCTGATATCGTTGAAACTGATATTTAGCTGCTCGGCAGCAGCTATATTATTGGGCAGGTCCAGGGTTGTGCGGCGAATAATGTTTTGGACATTGTGAAGGATAATACCCAGTGGGTTATTGATCTCATGGGCAATGCCCGCAGCCAGTTCCCCCAGCGATGACATCTTTTCATTCTGGATCATCATGTTTTCAACATGAACCTGCTTGGTCACATTTTTCAACTGGATCACTGCACCTGAGTTGGCAGTGCTCATCAGCGGATAGATGCGCAGGTCGTAAAACTGTGGCTCATCATTTTCACTGTGTTGCATGCGCTGATTAATGAACGGCTTTTCCTGCTTGATAATATGGGTCAATTGCTTTGCCGTTATAGGAAGTTGTGGCAGTGCCGTGAAAATATGTGTGCCCAGGGCCTTATCAAAGGAGAGGCCGGTTTTTTCATGGGCGGCAGTGTTCCAGTAGGTGACTTTTTCATCGGCGGAGATACCCACAAGAATATCGGGTACCGAATTGATCATGGTTTGCAGGTGGCGTTTGGTATCCAGCAACTGCAGGGCAATTATTTTTTGCTCTTCAATCGCATGCTCAAGTTCAATTTTGTTTTGATAGAGATTTTGGGTGCGCTCCTGGATTTTTTCCTCCAGGTTTTTTTGCTGCAGTTTGAGTGTATTCCTCGCCCCTTTATTCTTCAGGCGACTGCGCTGCAGGCCGATAATCATCAGCGTCTGCAGTGCGAGCAGGCACACGATAATCACCAGCATGGTCTGTGTTATAGCCGTTCCCTCAGTGTCATCCGCCAGGCAGAGGTTCGGCAGCAGCAGGGCAATCAGCAAGCTCAGCGTGCCTGGCTGGAGGGCGGAGTGAATGGGCTGGGCAAATGGCTTCATCTATCGCAAGGCAACCGGGTTGGCTAAATAATCGGTCATTGTCGCACCGACACGAGATCATCTAAAGTCTTCTTATGAAAAAAACAGGGGCTGTCGGATACCGATCGTGCAGAGGCTGCTGATTTTTTGGGTAATGAAAGGTTTTCGTCAAAAAAAATTGACAGGCGATGAAAAATAGGTAGAATGCGCACCTCTCGACAAGGGCGGTTAGCTCAGTTGGTAGAGCAATGCCCTTACAAGGCATGGGTCACAAGTTCGAGTCTTGTACCGCCCACCATATATGCCTCGAGAGTTTGTTTTTGCGGACCGGTAGTTCAGCCGGTTAGAATGCCGGCCTGTCACGCCGGAGGTCGCGGGTTCGAGCCCCGTCCGGTCCGCCACTAATTCTGAAAACCCCTTCAGCCTGCTGAAGGGGTTTTTTTGTGCATTTTTTTTGGCTGTCAACTTTTGGCTTGGAAATTGCTCTATCTCCAGTGCTAACCGTCACTGTTTATTAATCTATCTTTCATGCAATTGTCATTTTTCCCGGGTAGCTTAAGGTTTGTGGAATCAGTGTGGGGAAAGGGACTTCTGCTTTAACCTAATAACAATTGAGCGATACAGGAGCTTTATATGCAAGATTATCTTGAAGATTTACTGGATATTGTCAGCGAAGAGTTTGAGGATGACAGCCAGGATGACTATTCCGATATCTAATTGTCGGTCTAGTCGTTTCTGCTTCCAGTTTTTTGCGCTTTATCTGACTGCATTGCACCTTTTTGTGGCAAATAGGTGTGATTTTCTCTAAGCCGGAACAGGCATTGCCTGATTTTGGCGTATTGATGTTTATTTTCTGCGATTTTTAGGATCTAAATTCAACTTTCTGGCTGGATTTAAGGTCGCCATCACCTTGCTTTAATTCATCTGGTTTATACTTTGCCCTAATAATTGGCAGTTCAGCCGCTGTTTGGCTGATATTAGGATGAATTTATGCAGTTAGAGAGCGGCGACACTGTTGAAGCGGTAGTGTTGGTTGAGGGTGAGCAGATTACCCGTGAATTGCTCTATCCTGAATTTGAGGCCATCCTCGATGGCTATGTCTCTGATCCTCACTTTGAAGGCAAAGCGGTAAAAGCGGTTTATCTGGTTATTAACTCCTCATTGTGCATCACTCGCGCGGTTTTCTTTGTGTTGGATTTTGACGACCAGGGCATGGTGGATCAGCGTTGGAATATTCCCCTGCGCGGGCTGGCCGAGGCCTCGTCTTCGGGGCCGAACCTGGGCGCAGGCCCGATTCGCCTGGCCTGTTTCAGTCAGTGTTGTATCGAAGTGCAGCGCAACAAATTGTGGGATCCGCAGATGGAGCCCAGAAACAATAGTTTTTCGCTGCTGAAAAAAGCCATAAAAGCCAATCGCCTCGGGTTGTCCTTCAAGGCTCCCGCGCCCGCCCTGACGGCAATGCCAGTGGTTGCCCCTGAGCAGCTTATCTACAGGCCGGGTATATCCAAAGACAGGCGCAAGCCCACGGCAGAGTCAGAGGCCAGCCAGCGCAAGCAACTGGCGATCAAAAAGAAACTCCATGAGCACTATTCGCAGGAATTGCGCGATCGCCTGGCGAGCGAGTTAAAAGGCCAGCGCCTGCGTATTGCCACTCTGCAATCCGGCCATCAGGACCTGGTTAAAAAAATGCTCAGGGAACATCAGCAGCGGGTGAGTGTATATCAACAGCACCTGCACAAGCTTGAAGAGCAGGTTGCTGAATTTAAAACACAGAATGCTGCCATCAAAGAGCGGCTGGATATGCAGGCCGGCAAGGTGCAGGGGATTCGCGAGTACTATTCGCATAAATTAAAAATGGTTCAGTCTGATGAGGCGGATCAGCAGCAGGCCATGCAGGCGATGCAGGAAAATATAGCGCTGGAAATGGAGCTGAAGGTTCAGGCGGCCACCCGCGAGCTGACGGAAACACTCGATATGCGCAATGTGGAATTGTTTTATCGTCACCAGAATGAGGCCAGTCTCAAAGAAGAGGTTGTCCAGCTCAAACAGCAGTACCAGGCTCTGCTGACCAGCAGCGGCGAGCAATTGCTGACGCGCCTCAACAGTGCCGGTGTCAGTTTTGTGGTGTTTCATCCGGGGGTTGGGCAATTCACGGTGGCCCTGGCGGATTTGAGCCGCTATCTCGCCAGCCCGGTTGCCTTCGCGGCGCAAAAGCTGGATATTCCTGAAGCGCTTTATTCGGGTTGGCTCAAACACTGCGAAAACCCTCTGTGCACTGCCCAGACTGGCGAGGGTAAAAGTTGCGGCAGGCCGCTCGCTAAAATTGATTCGCCGCTCAAGTTTCATTTGGGCGAGAGCGATCGCTGCGATGAGCACCAGGCGGTCAATCATAAGTTATCTCACTAATGGATTTGATTTCAGAAGACGAGTTTATGCAGCGCGCCCTGCAGGTGCCTATGCAGCGCTTGCACTGGGCGCTGGCAGAGAGGTTCGGCCTGGAGGTTGTGATCCGTCGCGATGATCTGGTCGACAGCAGTTTGAGTGGCAATAAATTTTATAAATTATTTTACAATCTGCAGCAGGCAAAATCGCTTGGACACCGCCAGGTGCTCAGTTTTGGCGGTGCCTATTCCAATCATCTGCACGCGCTGGCCGCCGCCGGTCGCGCTGCAAAATTCAAAACCATCGCGGTGATTCGCGGCGAGCGCCCCAGGTTATTGAGCCCCATGTTGCAGGATATAGAGCGCTGGGGAACACAGTTGCATTTTGTCTCGCGCGCGCAATACCAGCAGAAAACTTCATGCGAATTCGCTGAGCAATTGCAGTCTATTTATGGCGATTTCTATGCTGTTCCCGAAGGCGGAGCCAATGTGCATGGCGCGCGCGGCGCGCAGGTGATGGGCTGGGCGCTGGATCAGCGTATGGGTGGCGATTACACTGCTGCCTGCATGGCGTGCGGCACGGGCAATACGCTAGCCGGAGTGGCAGCGGGGATGCTGAGCGCGCGATCCGGGGAGCCGCCGCTGGCTATAGGTTTTTCAGTGTTGAAGGGTGAGGGGCACCTGGGACAGAACATTGTTTCCCACGGCGAAGCGCTTGGCCTGAAAGCGCCTAACTGGCGCCTGCTCAGCGGCTATCATGGTGGCGGTTATGGCAAGAAGTTACCCGGATATCTGCAGGATTTTGCTTGCAGCTTCGAGCGCGAAACCGGGATAGATTTTGATCCTGTCTACACCCTGAAAATGTGCTGGGGTGTGGCGCAATTGCTGCAACAGGGCTACTGGCCGCGCGGCAGCCGCCTGGTATTGATCCACACCGGAGGGCTGCAGGGAAGGCGGGCGCTGCTTCAGTCCTAAGGAGCCTCTGAAAAATTACCTGCGTTGCGCTGGCTGTCTCGCCAATGTTTTTCAGAGGTTCCCTAAGTCTACTCGATCCTTTTACCGTAGCGCATTTCGCGCAGTTTTCCCTGGGCAAAATACAGGTTGGTGAGGAATTTGCCGGTGCCGGGGTTGTAGCTCCAGACATCGATATTTTCGCAGCGCTGGTTTTTGCCGCCGGCATTGTTCGATCCCTGTGAATTGCGCTGTGAATTTTCGCAGTAGGAGTCAATGAATACAGGCTCGCCACATTTTTGCAGCACTTCGGCCTTGCTGTCTCCCTCTATAACTATAGCGTTTTTGCATCTGAGTGATTCGGCCGCAGCCTGATTGATCGTCAGCATGAAAAGTGCAGTGACGCAGCTGTAGCGCAGAATAGTTTTCATGGGGGTTCCTTATTCTCTATTAGTGGAATGACACTTTATTATTAAATTTTTTTTGCCGAGGGCAGTGGCCATTATGCCGATACCTTGCTCAACAGGCGATCCAGCATTTTGTGACTGATCACACGCTTTAAAAACGATAGTAGATAGGTGGGCGCAGTGACTGGGTAGCGCACCTTGGGTGAGCGCGATTCGAGCGCGTGGCGCAGTCGCTTGTAAACCGCATCGGGATTCAGGGTAAAGCGGGCGGCATCGCCGGTTTTTTGCAGGCGCTCTATGGCGAGCTTGTAGCGCTCCGCGTGGCGACTCTTGTGGATATCGATATTTTCATGCAGTGCGCGCAGCGCATTTTTCCGGAACAGGCTGCGAATGGGGCCGGGCTCAATCAGGCTGACATAAACACCTGTACCCTTCAGCTCCAGGCGCAGGGTGTCGCTGATGCCTTCAAGGGCAAACTTGCTGGCGGTGTAGGCGCCGCGAAAAGGCATGGCCGTGAATCCCAGCACCGAGCTGTTCTGGATAATCCGGCCATAGCCCTGCTGCAGCATGGTCGGCAGTATCAGGTTGGTGAGTTCGCACCAGCCAAAGACATTGGTTTCAAATTGCTTGCGCAGGGCGTCGCGGCTCAAATCTTCCACCGCGCCGGGCTGGCCGTAGGCGGCATTGTTGAACAGGCCGTATATCTCGCCGCCGCTGAGTTCGAAAAATTCCTTGACCCCCTGCTGGATGCTGGCCGAATCGGCCAGGTCTATCTGCACACAGCCAATACCTTCCTGCCGCAGGTGCTCGACATCTTCCTGTCGCCGGCAGCTGGCAATCACGTTATAGCCTTCGTTCTTTAAGGCTATAGCACAGTAGTAACCTATGCCGGATGAGGCTCCGGTGACAAATACGGTGGGGGCTTTATAGGTGATAAGGCTCATATTCAGGTCTTGCCGCTCGAAAGAAAATGTTGGTTTTACGACTAAAGCATTTTGCACTCATGCCGCTAACTTTATCAGAACGGTGATGCCTCTGCCGAATAATAGTAACCCTCCATGAGACGTGTCTTTTATGAATCCCTATCAAGCCGCACAGCAGTATTCTTCGGTGAAGGTTCAAACCAATGTCACTGATGCATCACCTCACCGATTGATACAGATGCTGTTTGAGGGAGCCCTGGAGCGTATTGCCCAGGCCAAGGGCGCGATGCAGCAGCATCAGATCGCGCGCAAGGGTGAATTGATAGGCAAGGCGGTAGCAATTGTCGGCGGTCTGCAGGGGAGTTTGAACGATAAAGAAGGGGGGGAACTGGCGGCCAACCTGGATAACCTCTATGACTATGTTATCCGTCGTCTGTCGCAGGCCAACTACGAGAATAATACGGAGTTGCTGGATGAGTGTGCCCGCCTGCTGGGCGATATCAAGTCGGCCTGGGATGCAATTGCCGATGAGGTTCGCGCTGGCGGATACTAATTGAGTCGCTTATTTTGGCATTAAATAAGCAAAAATTAAGGATTCTTTGGGTATTTTTGTAATGTAATTATGAAGTTAGTGCAATTGTTCGTTGATTTAGTGCTAGTCTTAGCGGTATAAAGAGCAAATAAGGCCAGCACAGGAGCGTCCACATTGTCAAATTACAATTCTCAAGAAGCCCTTAAGCAATATCGTCAACTCGGTCTGGAAACGCAAATTAACAATGCTTCCCCCCATCGTTTGATCCAGTTGCTGATGGAAGGGGCCTTGGAGCGCCTGGTGGCCGCCCAGTCTGCCATGGAGCGCGGCGACGCGGCGACCAAGGGGGTTATGATTGGCAAGACCATGGGGATAATCTCCGGCCTGCGCAGCGCGCTGGATATGAATGTCAAAGAGAGCGATCTCTCGGAAAACCTCGACAGTCTCTATGACTATATGGGTCGCCGCCTGCTGGAGGCCTCTACCTTTAACAAGGTGGAGATGGTTGCTGAAGTGATAGAGCTGTTCAAAACCATCAAGTCGGGTTGGGATGGCATAGAGCCGCAGTCGCAAGCCTCGGTCTGATCGTTTAAACTATTGAGTTCCTGTTGCAAGAAGACGCATTGAATGCGTCTTTTTTTTTGCCGATGCGCCCTGTCGAAGGTGGTAGTAATTGCCAATAATTACCGTATTTTCTGCGCGCAGCTCAGGTAGAATTGCCCCACTTTTTCAGTTCAAGCGCAGAGTCTATGAATCAATTTTCCCCCGGTGTGCATCTGTTGGTCGATTATTGGGGGGTGGCCGCTGCGCAGGATCTCATCGCGATAGAGCAGGCGTTCAGGCAGGCCGTTGCGAGCTGCGGCGCGACTTTATTGAATATCCAGTTGCACGCTTTCGGCGAGGGCTCCGGGGTAACCGGTGTGGCAATACTGGCGGAGTCGCATATGAGCATCCATACTTGGCCGGAAATTGATTATATGGCGATTGATATTTTTATGTGCGGCAGTTGCAATCCGCACCTGGCCCTGGAATCGCTCAATGCTTTTTTCAAGCCGGAGCGAACCAAGATAACTGAGTGCAGGCGCGGCCTGGCAGATGCTCCAATGTAATAAACACGAGCATAATAAAAAAGAGTGCAATAAACGCTAGAACGCAATAAACGATAGATAGACCACTATTAGCTGCAGGCAAAAGGAGAAATAAAATGGGGCTTTTCGATTTTATTAAAAAGCAATTTATCGATGTTATCCAGTGGACTGATGCGGAGGATGGCATACTGGTCTATCGCTACCCCATGCAGGATTTCGAAATCCAGAATGGTGCGCAGCTGACGGTTCGCGACGCCCAGATTGCACTGTTCGTCAATGAAGGGCAGATTGCCGATCAATTTACAGCCGGTCTCTACACACTCAACACCCAGACTCTGCCGGTGACCACCAACCTGAAGAACTGGGACAAGTTTTTCGCTTCTCCATTTAAATCCGATGTCTATTTTTTCAATACCGCGAGACAAATCAATCGCCAGTGGGGCACCAGTAATCCCATCACTCTGCGCGATGCTGAATTTGGCAGCGTGCGCCTGCGCGCGTTTGGTATCTACACCTATCGCCTGCAGGACCCGGTAGTCTTCTACCGCGAGATCTGTGGCGCCCGCGCAGTTTATACGGCGGACGATCTCGACGGACAGTTGTTGGGGCTGATTGTCTCCACCCTCAGCGACCATATCGCCAACAGCGGCGTTGCCTTTTTGGATCTGGCTGCGCACCAGGATCAGCTCGCGCAACAGCTGCAGCTGAAATTACAGCAGGCCTTCCAAAAAATCGGTTTGCAGCTGGAAGAATTTCTGCTGCAAAACCTCTCCCTACCGGAAGAGCTGCAAAAAGTCCTGGATCAGCGTATTGGAATCAATATTGCGGGCAACCTGCAGCAGCTCAATCAATTCCAGGTTGCGCAAAGTATCCCGATTGCGGCGGCCAATGAAGGCGGCGTAGCGGGGGCGGGTGCTGGCTTGGGCGCTGGCCTGGCGATGGCGCAGTCGATGATGTCGAATCTCGCTGTACCGGGCGCCGCTCCTAGCCAGGGTGATGTTGTCAAAGAGGACCCTCTGCAGTTACTGGATAAATTGCACGGCCTGATGGTCAAGGGTGTTATTTCCGAGGCGGAGTTCAATGCAAAAAAAGCCGATATCCTCAATAAAATGTAAAGCAGTGTGTAAGTGGCTTTAGCGGTTTAACATTGTAGCAATATCGGCGCGGTTATGACTTCTACGAAAAAAACAGCGGTTCGTGGCACCCAGTGTCTATCCTGTGGTGGCAGTGTGCCCATTTACAGTCGCGGCAGTATCCAGGTGGTGTGCCCCTATTGCCGCAGCACCTTGTTGCGCAAGGATCTGGGCTGGCAGGATGCAGGCAAGATGGCGCTGCTGGCCGAGGATCTTTCTCCCTTTTATGTGGGCATGCGCGGTCAGTACAAAGACAGTCCATTCACTGTAGTGGGCCGCCTCCAGCAGCAGTATGCAGAGGGCATCTGGAATGAATGGCTGCTGCAATTGGAGGGGCGCCACAGCCTCTGGCTGAGCGAGGGTTCGGGCCAATTTTATTTGACCAGCGCCAGCACCACATCTGAACTCTTGCCCGCCTTTGAAAGTGTGCAGCTCGGCCAAAGGCTTGTGCTTGAGGGCGCTGCCTATTCCGTCGCCAATATTGAGCATGCGCACTGTATTGCCAGCGAAGGCGAAATTCCTTTCGCAGCCCTGTCGGGGCAGGCATCGCATCTGGTGGACCTGGTGGGTGAAAATGGTCGATTCGCCACCCTGGATTACAGCGATGAGGTGACCAGGCTCTACACCGGCAGGGTGATAGAGCTGAGCGAATTGCAGCTGAAAAATATGGAAGGCAAGCCTCTGCAACAGCAGCAGGTTCAAGAATTGCGCTGTGCCGGCTGCGGCAACGCCGTTATCCGCAACAATCCCGCCTCCCTTTCAATTGCCTGCAGCAGTTGCAAGCTGGTCAATGACACTGCCGGCGGTAAGCTGATCCATGCTTACTCCCAGGCACAGATTACACTGGCTCCCCATATTCCCCTGGGCAGCAAAGGCATTCTGCAGGGGCGCAGTTATGAAGTTATTGGCTTTATGCATTGCTCATCCGGCGATCGCTGGGATGAATACCTGCTTTACAATCCGTCACAGGGGGTGAGTTGGCTGGTGTGTGCCAGTGGCCATTGGACCCTGTCGCGAACCTGTCCCGCCCCCAGGGATATGGATAGAAAGATCTTGTATAACAATCGCACTTACAAGCGTTTCTGTAGCTATAACGCGCATGTCGACGGTGTTCTTGGCGAGTTTTACTGGCAGGTTAAAAAGGGGCAGACAACAGAATGCAGCGAATATATTTGTCCGCCTTATGTGCTCACTCGCGAAAAGAGCAGTAGGGAAATTGTCTGGAGCGAAGGCTGCTATATTTCCGGAGATGAGGTTGCCGAGGCTTTTGCCGTGAAGCCGCTGCGGAGACATGGCAAGGGGATGAACCAGCCCTCGCCAGCGATCGCCGGGTATATTATTGTCTATCTGGCCAGCCTGCTGTTGAGCCTGATTATCAGTGCGGTGATTCATTTCAATCAGACGCAGATTATCTCTCTGGGAGATCTGACCCTCGACGCCACTACCGGCCAGGCCAGTCTTGCGAGTGAGCCTTTTAGCCTCAAGCAAGCGCACAGTTTATTTCGCATTCACACTTCTACCAGCGTCAATGACGACTGGGTCGATGTGCAATATCGCCTCACCAATCAGGCCACCGGCGAGTCGCGCTCAATGAATCGCGAAGTTGCCTTTTACTCGGGTCATGACAGTGACGGCTATTGGTCAGAGGGTTCGCGCGATGACTATGCCTCCCTGGCCAATGTCACTGCGGGCGATTATGTGCTGGAGGTCGATGCGGAGGCGCAGAGCAGTCGCAATATCAGTGTGCGCATGGAGGCAACTCACGGTGAGGGCAGTGACAAGAATCTCTGGTTAATCTGGCTGGCGCTGGCATTGGGGCCGGTGTTGGCGGGAATCTATAAATATAATTTTGAAAAAACGCGCTGGGATGACAGCGATTATCCCTGGGAGAGCTAGAGAGAATGAAAATTTTCAAGCATATCACCCTGTTGCGCTGCTATACGGCTATCTGTCTGCTGGCGCTGTCTGCCTTTGCTTACGCTGAGTACTATGGCTATGAGCTTCTCGGCTCGGATGAAAATGGCCAGAGGAGCAATGCGCACACCTCCAGTGGCTCCAGGGCTAATCATAAATAGCTAAAAAATTTCGCTATCTGTAAAAAATACTTATTATTGACGCAAATTGCCGAGGAAAAAAACATGCACGATATTATCAATCTACACAGTTTTATCGCTTCACTCCTGTATTCAGTAATGGGCGTGGCGATTTTCTGGATCTGCTTTATTGTGATAGACAAGATCACCCCCTATAACCTATGGAAGAATATCGTCGAGGATAGAAACCAGGCGCTGGCCACGATTGTTGCCGCCATGAGTATCAGTATTGCGATCATTATTGCCGCCTCACTGGTAGGTTAGTTGATTATCAATCAGTTGTTTTTGCCGGCGGGATGATTCATGCAATTTGCGTTATTGATTTCGGTATTTGTGATTGCATCCTGCGGCCTGATTTACGAGCTGGTGGCGGGCGCGCTCTCCAGTTATTTGCTGGGTGATTCGATCACCCAGTTTTCCACGGTCATCGGCACTTATTTATTTGCCATGGGTGTCGGCTCCTGGCTCTCGCGCCATATCCATTCGCGTATTCCCCAGTTTTTTATCATGATTGAAATCATGGTGGGATTGGTGGGAGGTTTCTCGGCGGCCATTTTATTTTTATCCTTTGCTTTTGCCGGTGAGCCTTTCCGTGTGGTGCTGTATTTTTTGGTGGGGTTGATAGGTATTTTCGTCGGTATTGAAATTCCGCTGGTGATGCGTCTGCTGGAAAAGGATCTCAAGCTGGCGGAGCTGGTATCCTCAGTGCTGAGTGTCGATTATCTGGGGGCGCTGCTGGTTTCAGTGCTCTTTCCATTGCTGCTGGCTCCGCACCTCGGGTTTGTGCGCACCTCGATCATGTTTGGCGTGTTCAATGTGGCGGTGGCCATCTGGGTCACTTATATGTTCAGGGCGCAATTGGCCTATTACGGCCGCTTTCTCGCTTTGGGTATTTTTTCGCTGCTGCTTTTGGTCGGTGGGTTTATAGGTGCGGAAAGCATCATGCGTTTTTCCGAAGTCAAACTCTACGGCGATGAGATTGTCTACAGCAAATCGACTCCCTACCAGCGCATAGTCTTGACCCGCTGGCGCGATGACTTCCGCCTGTTTTTGAATGGCAACCTGCAGTTTTCCTCGCGCGATGAATATCGCTATCACGAATCCCTGGTTCACCCGGCACTGGCGACCCTGCCACATGCGCGAGATGTACTGGTATTGGGCGGTGGCGATGGCATGGCGGTGCGCGAGATCTTGAAGTATCCCAATGTCGAGCGCATTACATTGGTTGATCTCGACCCGCAGATGACGCAGATGTTCAAGGGCGACAAGGTATTGAGCAAGCTCAATGGTTTTAGTTTGCAGTCGCCCAAGGTCAATATTGTCAATGCAGATGCGCTGAGTTGGCTGGAGCAGCAGGCGCAGAGTTATGACGCTATTGTGGTGGATTTCCCCGATCCCACCAACTACGCCCTGGGCAAACTCTACTCAGTCACGTTTTATCAGATGCTGCGTCGCCACGTGCGGCCCCAGGGCCTGGCCGTGGTGCAGACCACTTCACCTTTGTACGCGCCCAAATCCTATTGGATGGTGCACAACACCGCGCGTGAAGCCGGTTTCAAAGCCACTGGCTATCACGCCCTGGTACCTTCATTCGGCGAGTGGGGTTTTATGTTGCTGACCGAAAAGGATTACCAGATTCCTGCTCAGATACCTGTGCCTACACGTTTTTTGAATGCAGCGATCATACCGACCCTGTTTGTTTTCCCCCAGGATATGCTGGCCGATGTGAAAGAGGTCAATCGCCTGGACAACCAGGCCCTGGTGCGGGTATTCGAGCAGGAGTGGGGAGTGGCGGTCCATTGAGCGGCATCACTCGACGCGACTTCCTGCTGGGCGGCAGTGGCCTGTTGCTGCTGGGTTGCAGTGAAACCGGATCGGCGTTGCCGAAAGGGCAGTTGCTTGGCCCCGACAGCAGCATTGGCCACCGCTTGCGCGATGGTCAATTTCCTCCTCCTAGCCGTGAACTTCACAAGCCAGTGTTGATTGTCGGTGCGGGCATTGCAGGCCTGAGTTGTGGCTGGTGGCTGCAGCGCAAAGGTATTGCTGATTTTTCCATTGTGGAGTTGGAGGGAGCACCCGGTGGCAATTCGCGCTCGGGTCACAATGCGGTGAGCGCATTCCCCTGGGGAGCCCACTACCTGCCGCTGCCGGGAGTGGATGCGACCTATGTGCGGCTGCTGCTGGCAGAGCTGGGTGTGCTGAAGGGTGATATAACGGCCACTGCACCAGCCTATGATGAGCAAATGCTGGTGCAGGCTCCAGACGAGCGCTTGTTTATCCACGGCGGCTGGCAGGAGGGGTTGCTGCCGCGCGTGGGCATTGGTGCAAACGCCCAGGCCGAGATACAGCGCTTTGAAGCTCTGATGACACAGTGGAGTTCACGCAAGGGTGGCGATGGTCGTTTTGTCTTCACTATTCCCTCGGCGCTGGGCTCTGCCGATCCAGAATTTCTCGCCCTCGATAAAATCACATTCAATACCTGGCTGCTGCAGCATAATCTCGTCACTCCACCTTTGCATTGGTATGTGAGCTACAGTCTGCGCGATGACTTCGGTGTGGACCAGCACCAGGTTTCGGCCTGGGCCGGCCTGCATTATTTCTGCTGCAGGCGCGGCCTGGCCGCCAATGCCGAGCCGCAGACAGTGCTCACCTCGCCGCAGGGCAATGGCTGGATTGTCGAGAGGCTTGCGCAAAAGCTCGCCCCGCAATTGGCTAGCGGCCAGGCGGTTGTGCGCATTGAGGCCGGGGATAAGGGTGTGAGCGCGGATATCTTTGATGCGGCTGCACAGGAGGTGGTGCGCATCCACTGCCAGCAATTGGTCTGGGCCGCCCCTTTGTTTGTGTTGCCGCGAGTCTGGGGGGCTATGCCGCGCATAGCCTTACCCGACTACGCGCCCTGGCTAGTGGCCAATTTGACTCTCGATGCGGTTGATGAGAGCGAATTTACCACCTGGGATAACGTAATCTACCAGGGGCAGGGCCTGGGCTATGTGGATGCCACCCACCAGCAGATGAGCTACCGCCGTCCCCAGCGGGTATTGACTTACTACCACGCCCTCAATAACCCCGACCTGCGCGCGGCGCGCCGGCAATTGTTGGAAGCTTCCCACGAGTCCTGGTCCAGGTTGGTATTCAAGGATTTGCAAAAAGCCCATCCACGCCTGGAGAGCCAGGTAAGGGCCATAGACCTTTGGCGCTGGCCTCACGCCATGGCCATTCCCGCTCCCGGTTTTTTGACGGCGCTGCCACAGCGCCAGCAGAGCCCCCATACCCGCATTCATCTGGCTCATAGCGATCTCTCCGGTTTTTCGCTGTTTGAAGAGGCGCAGTATTGGGGGATAGAGGCCGCTGAACGAGTAATATCCTCCTAAGCTACTGCCGTATTTTTGACTCCAGTTCAAGGCTTGGCTGTAGGCTGATTGTCACATTCATGCAAGCCCTATTTTTTGTTATTTTTTTGCCGTCATAAATTTGACTCGCGTCACATACTCGTCTAAACCTAAGCATTAAGAGTCATAGCTTCGCCATCTAAATTGAGTAGTGCAGCGGGTAATTTTGTTGCCGTGTTAATAATAACTAAAGGTTGAAAGTGCATGTGGCGCAATAACAAAGTGCTGGTCATTGACGATAACGCATCACGCCGACACGACTTAAAAGTGTTGTTAGATTTTTTGAATGAGACTACCGCTGTTGCCAGTTCAAATGAATGGCAAGCTCTGATGGCCGAGGATCTGAAGGAAGATTACGTTGCAGTCTTTGTCGGCGACGGCAGAGAGAGCCTCGAACAACTGTGCAAGCATATCCGCGAATGGAACGACGAAGTTGCCGTAGTATTGATCGGCGAGAGCCATCCTGAGGCTGAAGCCATGGATGAAGTTTATCGCCACATGGTGATAGCCACCCTGGCCATTCCCCCCACTTACAATAAATTGGCCGATACCCTGCATCGCGCCCAGCTCTATCGCGAGGCCCAGTCCAGCAGCAAACGCCAGCCCCAGCGCCGTTCGGTGAATTTATTCCGCAGCCTGGTCGGCACCAGCCGCGAGATCCAGCAGGTGCGCGAGAGCATGGCGCAGGTCGCCGACAAAGATGTCTCTGTGTTGATCACCGGGGAGTCGGGAACCGGCAAGGAAGTGGTTGCGCGCAATCTGCACTATAACTCCCCGCGTCGGGACAAGCCTTTTGTGCCCGTGAACTGCGGTGCTATACCGGCAGAATTGTTGGAAAGCGAATTATTTGGCCATGAAAAAGGGGCCTTTACCGGCGCGATCAACTCCCGTGCTGGCCGCTTTGAAATGGCAGAGGGCGGTACTTTATTTCTCGATGAGATCGGCGATATGCCGCTCAATATGCAAGTGAAGATCCTGCGTGTACTGCAGGAGCGCTGCTATGAGCGGGTGGGCAGCAACAGGACCCAGGCAGTGGATGTGCGCATAATCGCGGCGACCCATCGCAATCTCGAGGAGATGATTGCAGCAGCGACTTTCCGCGAGGATTTGTTTTATCGTTTGAATGTGTTTCCGATTGAATTGCCTTCATTGAAAGAGCGTGCGGAAGATATTCCACTGCTCATCAATCAATTGGTTGAGCGCATGGAGAGCGAGCAGCGCGGATCAATCCGTTTTAACTCAGCGGCCATTATGTCGCTGTGCCAGCATGACTGGAGCGGCAATGTGCGCGAGCTTGCCAACCTGGTGGAACGCATGGCCATTATGCACCCCTTCGGTTTTATCGGCGTACAGGATCTGCCCTTGAAGTATCGCCATGTGGATGTCGGCGATGAAGATTTTGCACCTGCACAGCAGGCTCCCGCCCATGCCAATACCGGCTATATCAATATGAATGATAACCCGCTGCTGCCGGCGCAGGGGATAGATCTGCGCGAGTACATCACCAATCTGGAGATGAGCCTTATCCAGCAGGCCTTGAATGAATGCGGGGGTGTGGTGGCCAGGGCGGCTGATAAACTCTGCATCCGCCGCACTACCCTGGTGGAAAAAATGCGCAAGTACGAACTGCAGCGTTAAGCTGCAGTTCGTATTAAGCCGGTATCACTCCAGCTCCGATGCTTTTATCCCGTTCAATTCAAGCAATTTTGCCAGCTGATCTTGCAGATGTTTTACCTGCGCCTCCAGTGTTTCCAGTCTTTGTTCCAATACGGGAATGCGCTCATCTTCTGTGGTGGAGTTCCTGCTGGAGGCGGCGCTGGCCATAGCGGCTATAGCCTCCAGATCGGGCTTGCCGCAGAGCAGATGCATATAGCGATCCTCGCGCTGGCCGGCCAGGCGCGGGATAAGGACAATCACCGGTGAAGTCTTGGCGCAGAGCTGCTCAAGCTTTTCTGCCAGGGCCTGCTGGCTGCCAAAGTCAAACATGCGCTGGGTGCGGGTCAGCAGTTCTGCGAGGGTCTGGGGGCCGCGCAACAGCATGACATTCAACAGCGCCTGGGCTGCCTTATCCAGCCCCAATACCCGAGTCAGGCGCTGGTCGTAGCGCGCTGCCCGCGCACCATAGTCCACTTCGACCCATTTGCGCTCCTGCATATCGCCGAGGCAGCGCTGCACTTCTCCCTGCTCATGGTTGCTGACCGGCTCGCGGCTGGTCTTTTGGTTGCAGGCCAGCAGCAGGCTGTTGAGGGTCAGGGGATAGGCGTCTGGCGTGGTCAACTGTTTTTCCATCAGTGCGCCCAAAATGCGCGCCTGCATGGCGGTCAGCATGGGCTCTGCATCGGTATTTTTATTATCGGGCTGTTCCATAAGTCACCTTGGTAAGTAAAAATCCTTTCGATATTACCCTAAATCCCGCCCCGGGTTCGGCTTTAAATCACCTTTTGCCGGGTTAATGCTCAGGATAAACCCTGACCTTTTATAGAAATTACTGCCCGGACTGGGGTAGAATGCGCGACTTTTTAGCCATAACGCTATTCGGTCCTACCCAGGGTGGATACTTGATGTCCGCTTCGATTGGGGGGAACCATTGACCCCATTCACCACCAGCGATTAAGCAGTGACAACTATGAGCAACGAACCGACCAACGCACAGCCACAAGACGAAAACAAACTTATCGCTGAGCGCCGCAGCAAACTTGATGCAATTCGCGAAAAGGGCAATGCCTTCCCCAATGATTTCCGTCGCGATGACAAGAGCCTGGATCTGCAACAACAGTTTGGCGAAAAAAGCAAAGAGGAACTGGAAGCTCTGAACCATGTGGTCAGTGTTGCCGGCCGCATTATGGCCAAGCGCGGTCCCTTCCTGGTGTTGCAGGACGGCGAGGGCAGCATCCAATTGTATGCCGATAAAGTTGCCCAGGAAGTGATCAAAGACAAGTGGGGCGTGTGGGACCTGGGTGATATAGTTGGCGTAAAGGGCGCGCTGCATAAATCCGGCAAGGGCGATCTCTATGTCAACCTCGAAGAGTATCAACTCTTGACCAAGGCCCTGCGTCCGCTGCCCGATAAGTACCACGGTCTCAGCGACCAGGAAATCCGCTATCGCCAGCGCTATGTCGATTTGATTGTGAACCCCGAAGTGCGCGACACCTTCCGCCTGCGCTCCCAGTGCATCAATTTTATTCGCCAATATATGGTGGGCCGCGGCTTTATGGAAGTGGAAACGCCCATGCTGCATGTGATTCCCGGTGGCGCCTCAGCCAAACCTTTTATCACTCACCACAACGCGCTGGATATGGAAATGTTTTTGCGTATCGCGCCGGAATTGTATCTGAAGCGTTTGGTGGTGGGCGGTTTCGAGCGCGTGTTCGAAATCAACCGCAACTTCCGCAACGAAGGTGTTTCAACCCGTCATAATCCCGAATTTACCATGATGGAATTCTATCAGGCTTATGCCGACTACAAAGACTTGATGGATCTCACCGAAGATATGCTGCGTAATATGGCGCTGGCAGTTATCGGCACTACCACTTTGAAATACCAGGACAGCGAATACGATTTCGGCAAGCCTTTCGCGCGTATGTCTGTATTTGATTCGGTGCTGCATTACAATCCGCAGATTACTCGCGAGCAGTTGAGCACTATTGAAGGCGCGACCAAAGCGGCAAAAGATTTGGGTATAGCGATCAAGGAATCCTACGGCCTCGGCAAAATCCATATCGAAATCTTTGAAGAAACTGTTGAGCACAAACTGGATCAGCCAACATTTATCACAGAATATCCAATAGAAGTTTCACCACTGGCACGCCGCAACGACGAAAATCCGGCGGTGACAGACCGCTTTGAATTCTTTATCGGCGGACGCGAGCTGGCCAATGGCTTCTCGGAATTGAACGATGCCGAAGACCAGGCCGAGCGCTTTATGCAGCAGGTTCGCGAAAAGGATGCGGGTGATGATGAAGCCATGCACTACGATGCTGACTTTGTTCGCGCCCTGGAATATGGTCTGCCGCCGACGGCGGGTGAGGGTATAGGTATCGATCGTCTGATTATGCTGTTTGCCAATGCCCCCTCAATCAGAGATGTGCTCCTGTTCCCGCATATGCGTCCGGAGTAATGATCCCAATAGCGCCGCAAGGCGCTATTTTTTTATCTGCGCGGTTTAACTCATTGCTTCTATGTTCAGTCTGGGTCTAGGCTGTTTGGAACCTATTATTGCTGCCGGGGCAGTGGCCCAAAGGGTATGGCATAGGTAGCCGTCCCGTGCCCAATGGTTAATTCCTCTATCTGTCCAAAAGAAGAAGCCTGTGAAGGAGAAGCGCTAATTAGGTGGTCTCTTTTGATAAACCCACTAAACTCTTGATAGTGGTTATATAAAATTTTAAGCAGTATTTGTAGCGGGGACATATGAAACCAATAAATGCAAAACTCCTGATTTGCTGTTTTATTCTTGCGGCAGTTATGTTGGGGTGTCAGAGCAGCCCGAGGAAGCCCATAGTTAAACCCTTGGCTGTCGATACTGGGTTGCCGAAGGAGGCCTCTATCAGCGCTAAAGGTCTCAAGCCAGTAGGGGTGGCAATGAGCGATCTTGGCTACAGTGGTGACCAGGTGGCGGCCTCCATACATCAAGCCTCGATGAATGCGGCTATGCAGCCAGGAGGGGCACCAGCCGGTGCGGGGCTCGCTGGAGCATTAATTGGTGGAAGCATTGTTCAGTCATCTGCTGTGTCGGCAGCGCAAAAGGCTAAGAATGCACCTGTGCGTCAGTTCTTATCCACCCTTAGCGAGTTGGATTTGGCATCGGTTTTTAAATCGAGTAAATTTTCGGATCACTACTCTATGCCGGATGATGCCGAGCAAGGCCAGCGTTCTGATAAAAAACTGGTTTTGGTTCCAACCCTTGAAGTTTCTGCAAATTATCGCACCCTTAATTTGAATGTAGCAGCTTCAATTGTTGGCAAGGGTGGCAAGGTTTTCTATAAAAATTTTTTTCAAGTGCAATCCGATTCCCTGCTGGAGGATGGTGAATTGCTCGACGCCCTCAATGGCAGAAGTGCGCAGGAACTTGAGGTGAGGGTGCGTGAAATGGCCGATGTTTTGCCAGGGCTGATAAAACAGGATTTTGAGGGTTGGCCTAATAATAATTTGACTGAATCTGTGTCGATAAAGTTTAAGAATGGCATGGGTGAATATTTTGAGCGCGGCTATATTCTGCAGACCAACGAAAAAACAATTGTTATCAAGTCACTGCGTGGTGAAGTAAAACAATTTAGCTTTATGAACATGCTTTAAAACCTATGCCGATCCTTATGGAACGGCATAGGTTTGCGCTTACTTGGCGGCTGTCTTATTAACTAATTCAGGATTTTCAATTTCAGTTTGAATCAGTTTGGTTGACTCATTGACGGCTGTATAAATGGCATTGGTTAAGTTGGGCCATTTTTTAGCGCTTTCATCCCAGGGCTTTTCAATAACTTTGCTAGAGTTGGCAGTTGTCAGCCATTCGAGCTTGTTGTTATCCAAATTGATGATTGCGCCGCGTATAACCACGTTAGCGGTAGGTTCTGTCAAGGGCACTGGGCCATAGTAGCTGCGCGTAGTTCCCACTGCGCTCATATTTAACAAAAGTAGGTCAGCAACCCCGTGCTCGGTTTTATACTTGCTGAAGTCATTGGTATTGACTCCGTTTTTATATTCTTTATATTTGCTCGCTGCTTTAATATCGATGGATTTATCGATTAAAACAACCTTGTATCCTTTGTTTTCTAAAATCGTTTTTAAATTTTTCGGCAGCTCTTTGTAATCGCCGTCAAATTTTTGTGTTTTCAGGTGAGCGTTTAGGCCGCTGTTGGCAGTGGCAATAATGGCTAAATCCAATAGGCCTATACTGCCGGTATACTGGGCTGCAGGTACAGGTGCTTCTACTTGGACTATGCCAATAGTGCGATTTGCATCTGGATTTAAATTAAACGATATTGGTTTTTGTGCGGTGGCGCAGCCAGTTGTGGCCAGAAATGCTAGCAGTAGAACAACTAAAGCATTTGATTTGATAAACATTCCCATAACAACTCCTGTTAATTTTTTTTGATGAAGTATTGATAAAAACAAGAAATCCTTCAGCAATTTTATAAAAAGTGCATAGGCTAAATTTTGCGTAAAAGTAGCTTGCGTAAAAGTAGCTTGCGTGAAAGTCTAAGGGCTATGGGCGCCGGTTTCCAATTAAAAATGTTGTTTTTGGCGACAGGTTGGCATTTTGCGTTGCTAGGGTATTTAAAGGCTATCAAATAAACCTGCTTGAGCAATTAATGTTACAGGTGGCCTGAACCTGAGCTGCAGAGATGAGTAGTAGTATCAGTAGGCGGGAGTCCAGCATTGGGTATGCCGACACTTGTAAATGGTTAGGTTTTTGGCTGCGGTGATTGCTACCCAGCCTGGAAGGCAGCTACTACGTGTAAATTGAAAAGTTCTACCGTCAACTGCTGCCCGCTAGGAGGGAGGTAAATTCCAGCGTACAGGCGAGCAACTGCAATCCCTCATCAGCGTTGCTGCCATACACCTTGTCGTCAACAATGGGTTGGTCGATGCTGGCTGGGCTCTCCGCCACCGCGACCTGCTTTTAATGTCGCGGTGAAACCGTCGCAATGGCAACCCAGGTAATTTTCCAGAGGCCCCCAGGTTCTTATCCTGGTTGTTCTCAGTGGGCTCCTTTATCTGAGGGTTCAGCTTTCCCCATACGCTCCAGTACATGCTCTGCCATGCCATTGGCCAGTTGCTGTTCGCTCAGGAATATCCTTCCTATATCTTCTTTGGCCCAAAGCTCGGCCTCTTCTTCGCTCTGGGTGCGCACCACGGTTTCAATGCCGGGATTGAGTGTGCGCGAAATCTCTATCATTTTGCGCACGTGAGTAGTGTTGGAAGAGGCCGCTATCAGCAGGCGCGCATGGGTGATATGGGCCTGGATAAGTACATCGGGGTCAGAGGCATCGCCACACACAGCGGGCATATCTTTTGCGCGCAGTTGCTCGACCAGATCGCGATTGCTATCGACGGTCACAAAAGGAATTTTATACTGAAGGAGTGTTTCTGCTATACGCCGGCCGACACGGCCATAGCCTACCAGCACCACCTGTTTTGACAGGTAGGCCTCGTCCACTGACATAGGTAGCACTGCCAGGGGATCGGTGCGCATTTCCAGCTTGCGGGCAAATTCCGAGTGCTTGCGAATCCATTTTTGCAGGGGTTCAAGGGTGGCGAACATCGCCGAATTCAAGGCTATGGAGGCCAGGGCCCCCGCCAGTATCAGATTTTGTGTTTTGATATCCATCAATCCCAGGTCGATACTCAAACTGGCGAGGATAAACGAGAACTCACCAATTTGCGCAAGGCTTGCCCCCACCGTAAGGGCCGTGTTGAGCGGGTAGCGGAATGCCAGCACCAGGGCTACCGCCACCAGGGTTTTGCCGAACATGATGATGGCAATAACGGTGAGTACCTTGAAGGGTTCATCTATGAGTATGCGCGGATCGAACAGCATGCCCACCGAGACAAAAAACAATACCGCAAAGGCATCGCGCAGGGGCAGGGAGTCATCGGCCGCCCTGTGGCTGAACTCCGATTCGCGCAGCATCATACCGGCAAAGAAAGCACCCAGGGCGAAGGAGACATCAAACAGTATTGCCGAGCCATAGGCAACGCCCACAGCAGTGGCTATGACACAGAGGCTGAACAGCTCGCGCGAACCTGTGCCGGCAACGACCCAGAGGAATTTGGGCAGCAAGCGCTTGCCGACAATCAGCATAAAGGCGATAAAGGCCACTACCTTGCCGAGGGTGATCAGTATGGTGAGGGTGATACTCTGCTCGTTGCCGTGATGCAGCTCAGCGCTGCTGTGGCCGCCGAGAACACTGGCAAAGGCCGGCAGCAATACCAGCACCAGCACCATAATCAAATCTTCAACCACCAGCCAGCCAACGGCTATGCGACCATTGATACTATCTATAAGGCCGCGGGCCTCCAGCGCTTTCAGCAGTACCACGGTACTGGCTACCGACAGCGCCAGGCCAAATACCATGGACTCGCCTATGCCCCAGCCCCAGATCATCCCGGCCCCACCGCCCAGCACAGTGGCCAAGAGTATTTGCACCAGGGCTCCGGGTATGGCAATGCGTTTTACCGAAAGCAGGTCTGCTATCGAAAAGTGCAGCCCCACTCCAAACATCAACAGCATCACCCCGATTTCAGCCAATTGCGCAGTGAGTTCGACATCGGCAACAAAGCCCGGTGTTGTGGGGGCGGCAATAATGCCGGCGACCAGATAGCCAACCAGTGGCGGCATGCGCAGGCGGGTGGCGAGAAAGCCGAGGATCATTGCCAGCCCCAGTCCGACGGCAATGGTGGTAATCAAGCTAATGTTGTGCGGCATCTTTCACCTAACAATGGGTTATGAGGAGTTACTATAGGATGGTAAAACCTGCTAATGCAACCTTAAATTTAACCGTTATTTAAATGGCTAATGAAAAACAACACAATTATTAAATATTGTTGTCTTGCTAATTGCTCTTGTGAAAGAGTCTGGAAGGGGATTTTAGTTGCAGTATTTGTTGTTTTTAAGACATTGTTAATTCTTAAATGTGGATGTGGTTAAATTTTGCTCGCGGCACTGTGCGAATTTATAGTAGCGGAAAGAAAAAGGCATCGAAATAAAAGGGAAATGAAAAAAGCCCGGTATTGCACCGGGCACAAGCAGGTAAGGATAGGCTTGGAAAATGCCTAGTGAGATTTTCTACGCAGTAATAACAATGGCAGCAACAATAGCCATGCGAACCCCATGCTACCGCCTCCCGAAGAGCCCCCAGCAGCTGATGCCTTAGAAGATGCCTGTTCGGCCGGTGCTGTGGGCGCAGAGGATGCGTGTGAAGAAGAACTTGTTGCCACTGTCGAGCTGGCAACACTGCTGACTGTTGCAGCACTGCTGGAACTGTAGCTGGAGTGTGAGCTTTCGGCACTGGAGTTAGATCCGCTGTTATCAATACTTGAGTTTGCTTGAGAGTCATCGACACTGGAGCTGGATTCGGAATCAGCAACGCTGGAGTTCGATATGGAATCGCCCAGGCTGGAACTGGATTCAGTCGTGCCAGTACTGGATGCAAGGCTCGATTTGGCTGAGCTACTGCTCGAACTTGAGCTTGAACTGCTGGCGCTCAGGCTGCTTACCGCAAGGCTCGAACTGGATGTTGAGATTGAGCTTGAACTTGAACTTGCCGTTACCGCGCTGACCGTAATCGCCTTGGTGCCGGGGTTAAAACAAATTTTGTAAGTGACATTGGCGGCAACCACATAATCTGCGGAAGGATAGCTTTCGGTCCAGTTGGCAAAATGATCTATCTTGAAGCGCGGGTTGGTACTCGCAGCGCCAAATTGCTGTTGCGTGCAGTAGAGGCCATCTTGCAGGGTCATAGCCGTGGTCGCCCAGTTATTGGGAGTTCCACGGAAATACCAGCTATCGCTTGCCGCTGAACTGGTGCTGCCGCTCGCGCTACTACTGGAGCTGTTGTTGGCACTCGTGGAGTTGCCGCCGCAAGCCGGGCAGGGCACGCCGACTTTGGCTCCCACATGGAAGGCTACAGCATCGCGGCTGTTGACCGAGAAGGTCGCTGTGCCGCCGCTGGCAACAGTAATGGTTGCACCGCTGCAGGCGCCGGTCGCGTAGTTGAAATCGGCATGGATAATATCGCAGTAGGTTCCCGCTGGCATTGAGGTTTGGAAGGTGCGATTGAGGGTGCCGCTGTTTTCGCGGTTGATGGCTACATAGCCCAGTGCGCCGCGGCCCCAGGCCACCTGATTGCTGCCGTTGTCCCATTGGTTGGTCGCTGCGGCAGTGTTGGTGTTGTTGCGGAAGGCCACCATATTGTTGATCGCGCGAATGCGGTGTTCACACAGCCAGCCATTGTTGCAGGCACTGGCTGCTGACGTTGGTGGGCCCTGGTCGTGGTTATTCCATTCATAGCTGGACATGATTTCAGGGTAGCCATAGGGCCAGGCCATCATAAAGATATGGGCCAGCACATTCAGGTTGCCGCCATCTTTGTGGGTGATGATATTGTCCGTGTTCTGCCGTTGGTTATCGTGGTTAGCCACAAACACCACTGCATCGGCACTGGCCAGCCAGCCGCTCCAGCTGCCGATATTTTTCAGATCCTTGATGGGGCCGCGGCCCTTGAAGTAGTGACCCATGGAGTTGGAGTAATTGAATTCGGTCACATCGCCAACATAAGTGTACTGGCTGGGGGTTACCGGCTCGCCCGCTGCGCCAATCACTTCCTGGAAAATATAAGGGTGGCCGGTAAGGCGCCCGACAATATTGGAGATATCGGCGGCGGGCATATGTTTGGCGGCATCAATACGGAAACCGGCAACGCCCATGCTCAGCAGATCATTCATATAGCTGGCGATTTTACCGCGTACATAATCCGATTCCGTTTTCAAATCGTTCAGTCCGGACAGATCGCAGTTCTGGATCTGCCAGGTGTTGCTGTAATTGATTTCGCTGGTGCAGCTGTGGAAATCATTGCTGCTGTAGGGCACTTCGGGAAAATTACGGCTCCAGGCCGCCATATGGTTGATAACCGCATCCACATAGATATCGACGCCCACCGCTTTGCAGCGGCTGACCATATCCGCAAACTGCGCGCGAGTGCCTGAGCGGCCTTCAATCGAGTAGCTGACAGGTTGGTAGCGGGTCCACCACTGGCTGCCGCTGATGGATTTCTGCGGCGGTGAAACCTGTACCGCGGAATAGCCACTGGGGCCGAGATAGTTTTCGCACTCGCTGGCGATATCGGTCCACTGCCACTCGAACAGATGGACAAACACGGTGCGGGGTACAGTTTGCTGTGCTGAGGCGGAGAAGCTAACCATGCAAAAAAATGCGCATAATGCAGATATTAATTTTTTCATAGGGTTCACCTGCTAAAAAATATCATTATTTTTATTTGCTGGATCGCTTTTTGATCCGCTGAGTCTATGCTGACACAGTGAAAACCAATGTTGATGTGCGCGCCATCACATTAATCCTAAATTTTCTTGAGTGAGCTGTCACACAATCCCATGATGCTATTTTTTTATTATTGAAATTGCATAAAAGAAATTTTATTAGAATGGGTTTGTTGGATGTTGGGTGTGAAAGTACTTTATAGGGTGAGGTTATTTTTACG
>DATMSP010000020.1:0-9091 GCA_035565295.1 Cellvibrio sp.
CGGTCTCGACCATCAAAAAGCCCTGGCGGTCCTCGGCAGGAATTGCGATGCAAACACCGCGCTCTGCTCCATGCCGATTCGCTATACCAATACCCTCAACCCCACGACGGCGCCCTGGAAACAAGGCGATACCAAATTGGATTGGCAGGGTGTTGAAGCTGGCCAGGGTTCAGGCGCTCAGGGCTCCCCCCTGGATTGGACTACCAATATCTGGCCCAGCTCTTGGGGTGCCAAGAAAACGGTAGCTATCAACGGTTATGGTGAGACACCGATAAACCTGTGGGGGCAGCATTACTGGCTGCTGGATGTTGAGATGGATTGCTCGAAAACCTACAACGGCTGGTTTGAGTTGAAATCCTTTATCTCCAACGGCCCAGGCTGGGAGGCAAATGTCGCCCAGGCCAATACCCCCTGGGTTTCCAACAATCACTTTGCACAGTGCGGCAAAATAAATGTGTTTCAGCGCGGGCAGAGCAACCCTGTTGTGGTGGGTGGATCTTTCTAAGCCTGCGAAGACCATGGCAATAACATCAAGGTTATTGCCTTTTAAACCTCAGCAAAAAATCTGAGGTCGATAACGGAAGTAAAAAAAATGCCCGCCGTTTTTACGGCGGGCATTTTTTTTACCAATCATTTCATGATTCGATTGGTGAGGCCGATGGGCTTGTTCAGTGTTGCACGAACATTGCTGTAATCCTCGCCTGATAACTTTTCCATCCTCGGTTTCTCGGAGGCTGAATACAGGCAATTACCTGTAGCGCGATAATGCAGGGCGGAAGCCAAATTCAATTCATTGCGGTCACCCAGCAAATGGGTATAGTCGTCCCCCATTACGCAGCCTTTGATATTATCCAGACCATTGTCAGTGGCACTGGGAACAAAACCATCGGCATACTCACCAAAGCCCTTATAGTTCACGCCCTTGAACTGAATGGTGAAATAGGTGGTGCCGCAATTGTCCGCCGGATAAAACCCGTAAGGTTTGCCACAGGTCTGCGAGCCTATCTGGATCACTTCGACATCGATACCGCGCAGTGCATTGATAATCGCTTCACTGGCCGAGCAGGTATTGCCCGAGGTGATAATAAATACACGGCTCAAGTTGAGCGAAGGCAGGTCATCACCCGCCAGGGAGGTATTCAAAAAACCAGCCGGCTGCAAGGATTCGCCCCCCAACCCAACACCGCTGATTTTATTGTTGTACACCGTTTGTTCAAAAAACTTTCTCTGAGTATTGCTGCCGGCAATCATATAGGCGAGTTGATTGGCAATATACAGATAGCCCCCACCGTTGTAGCGAACATCCAGCACCAGATCGGAAACATTGTACTGCTGCATTTTACTGATAGCGGCAATCAAACCCTGCTCAGCCGTCCTGAGGTGGTCATTAAATAATAAATAGCCGACCGTACCCGAGGGAGTCTCGATAAAACTGACATTTTGCACCGGGACCATGGTAATCTCCCCCGAGGTAAGCACGACTGTGCGGGAATGGGTAGCCCCATAGTCCAGAACCTCAAAGGTGTGGGATTCGCCGTGAGTTGAGGGAGACAATCCCGCGTTCAGTACAGCTATATCCTCGCCGGTTGTAGCATGAATCAAATCCACACCATCCACCTTCAATACCCTTGCACCGCGCTGCAAATTGCCCTTGGCAGCGGGAGAACCAGGCTCCGTATAAGAAACCAGCAAAGTGCGCGGCGGATCCCTCTGTATTGAGGCCCAGCTGATACCATAACCAGTATCAACCCCCTGATTGATCAAGCCATCCCAGACATAGGTCTGATAGGTAAAATGAAAATTATCTTTGTCTCTTTTTGAAGCGGTTGTTGCAGTCGTTTTCAAGGTATCAAAATAGATGATGGGTGAGTCATCAACAGCGGGATCGCTATCGACAATTTCGTGGTACCACAAATAGGTTTCATTGCTCCAGGAGCGCAAGAAGTTTTTTTCATCGAGGCTGGTGCCCTGGATATCGGGAAAGGATTGCCAGCGGGTATTCGCACGCGGAACCGCACAGCGATTGGCATACTCGCCTGAGGGGTAAAACACTCCCGCCTGCCAGGGGTCAGAGTTGGAGCCATTAGGTCTCACATAATTGTAATTGGCATGGTTAGCGCTACTGCTGCCACCGCCACACGCCTGCAAACCTGTAATCAGCAAACCCACAGCAAAGGCTTTTACAGCCCCATTGAATATCCGATGTTTTAACATATTATCCCTGACCATTACCCGATTGATTAAACCGCATTGTTTTCTAGCCTCAGCACCCGGCCATCATAGTCGAATCGCCCTGGAAGGTCACACCCCTCAGCTAACGTCAGGCATCTAGGCTATACCTGGGCTCTGGCATTGTGTTAAGGTTTTGCCTCGCCCTCAGCGGCCATTATCAAAGGCTCAGGATGCCCGCCTGCCAATCCAATAATCATAATGTCAATTATTCAGGAATCGCCATGACCGAACTACCCAACCAGCGGAATACCTTCTCCATTATCCTTATCAGCGTTATAGCCACCCTCGGCGGTTTTTTGTTTGGCTTCGACAGCGGCGTTATCAATGGCACGGTGGAAGGACTCAAACTGGCTTTCAATTCAGAGTCCATAGGGGCTGGTTTTAATGTAGCGTCCATGCTGCTCGGCTGCGCGGCAGGGGCGTTCTTTGCCGGTTCCCTCGCTGACAGCTATGGCCGCCGCAGTATCCTGATCCTGGCTGCGGTACTGTTTGTGGTTTCCGCCTGGGGTTCGGGTATCGCCAGCAGCTCGCTGGAGTTTGTAGTATTCCGTCTGATCGGCGGCCTGGCCATAGGCGCGGCCAGCATTATCTGCCCGGCCTATATCAGCGAGCTGGTGCCGGCAGAAATGCGCGGCCGGCTAAGCTCCATACAGCAGATGGCGATTATCTGCGGTCTGACGGCCGCTGCCCTCAGCAACTATTTCCTTGCCAGTGCCGCAGGTGCCTCTATCAATGAATTCTGGCTGGGCTATACCTCCTGGCGCTGGATGTTCTGGATCGGCGTTATTCCCGCCACTATTTTTCTGTTTGCCCTGCTGCTGATTCCCGAGAGTCCGCGCTATCTGGTGGTCAGCGGTAATAAGCAGAAGGCACTGGAGGTTTTGACTCGCCTGTACGGTGCCACTGCCGCCGCCAAGACAGTGGATGATATATACGCATCCATTGCCCACGACCATAAACCCCGCTTTGCCGATCTGATCGATAAAAGCAAAAACCGTATACGCCCTATAGTCTGGGTTGGAATTGGCCTGGCGATGCTGCAACAGTTTGTCGGCATCAATGTGGTGTTTTACTACGGCGCAGTACTCTGGCAGGCAGCCGGGTTTTCCGAGAGCGACTCCCTGTTTATCAGCGTGGTATCAGGGCTGGTCTCTATAGGTGCCTGCCTGATCACTTTCTTTTTGGTCGATAAAATTGGCCGCAAGCCGCTGCTATTGATAGGCTCAGTAGGTATGACCATCACCCTGGCCCTGGTTGTCTATGCCTTTGCTGGTGCCCCCCTGGATGCCAAAGGCAGCCTGGTGCTCAGCGGCTCCATGGGCATGCTCGCGCTGGTAGCGGCCAATCTCTATGTGATATTTTTCAATATGTCCTGGGGACCGGTGGTCTGGATCATGCTGGGTGAAATGTTTCCCAACCAGATTCGCGGCACCGGCCTGGCGATCGCCGGCCTGGCGCAGTGGCTGGCCAATTTCGTCATTACCCTCACCTTCCCCATACTGCTGGCTTCGGCCCTGGGTCTGGTAGGCGCATACAGTATTTATACTTTCTGCTCCCTGTTTTCAGTGCTGTTTGTCATCTGGTGGGTAAAGGAAACCAAAGGTGTGGAACTGGAAAATATGCAAGGTTAACCCGTGAGCGGCAGAGACCATGGCGGGTCTTTGCCACTTGTTTGGCAACCTGAATAGAGAAAGTGTCGCCCCGCGATGATTGGGACTATAGTTTATCTGATCATGAATCCAGCCATTCCCTGGCACCCAACGAGTTACGCCTATGAAATACCTGTGCTCTCTTACCTTTATTATCTTCTGCCTTGGCTCCAGCCAGGGCGCATTTGCCAAGATCTATAAATGGGTCGATGAAAAAGGCATACCCCATTACGGTGAACAGCCGCCGTTAAACCAGAGCAATAAAGAAGTGATTAAAATAAAAAGCAGCAATCGCGATCTTGAGGAGAGCAACGTGGCTTCCGCAACATTGAGCTCCTCTGCAGCCAGCTCGCAAGGAGCTGCACCGCAACAAACCCAAGTGCGGGTACCCGATCGGGAGCGCTGTGAAACAGCGAAAAAAAACCAGGGAGTGCTGGCGACCACCGGGCGAATAAAAGTCATGGGTGACGATGGCGAATATCGCTACCTATCCCCCGAGGAATTAAAGCAAAAGGCTGATGAAGCCAATCAGGCTATCAAAGAGAGCTGCGAATAATTATCCATAAAAAAGGCCGTTTAAAACGGCCTTTTTTATGTTCGGATTATCGCGCAATGATCAATTGAGTTTTCTCGGCGAGAACACGATCTTATCATTTACCACTTCACCATAAATAATGGTTCCCGGAATAAACTTGCCGGCGAGAATATCCTGAGCCAGCGGGTTTTCCAGCTGCTGCTGGATCGCGCGTTTCAAGGGGCGCGCGCCATACACAGGATCGAAACCCGCCACCGCCAACTTATCAAGCACTGCGCCGTCCAGCTCCAAGCTCAGGTCGCGCTCCGCCAGGCGTTTGCGCAGTAAATCCAGCTGAATATCGGCAATGCCGCGGATCTGTTCGCGACCGAGCGGATGGAAAACAACAACCTCATCGATGCGGTTGATAAATTCGGGGCGGAAATGATTGCCCACCACACCCATAACCGCATCCTTCATCGCGTTGTAGCGATTTTCGTTGTTGATGGAGTTGTTCTCATCGCCATTGATGAAGCCATCAAAACTCACCGTATCAAAGGACTTGTCTTCGGCCAACTCCTGGATTCTGTCAGAGCCCAGGTTCGAGGTCATCACCACCACTGTGTTGCGGAAGTCCACAGTGCGCCCCTGACCGTCGGTGAGGCGGCCATCGTCGAGAACCTGCAAGAGAATATTGAATACATCGGGATGCGCTTTTTCAATTTCATCCAGCAACAAAACGGAATAGGGTTTGCGCCGCACGGCCTCGGTCAGATAGCCGCCCTCTTCGTAGCCTACATAGCCCGGAGGCGCACCTATCAAACGCGCAACCGAATGCTTTTCCATAAACTCCGACATATCTATGCGCACCATCGCATCGCCGGAATCAAATAAAAATTCCGCCAGCGATTTGCACAATTCAGTTTTACCCACACCGGTCGGACCGAGAAACAAAAAGGAACCATTGGGACGATTCGGATCAGACAGACCCGCGCGCGAACGCCGCACTGCATTGGCCACAGAGACCACAGCTTCGTGCTGGCCGATCACACGCTTATGTAAAGCCTCTTCCATGCGCAACAATTTATCGCGCTCGCCCTCAAGCATTTTCGCCACAGGAATACCGGTCCACTTGGAGACCACTTCAGCGATTTCCTCCTCGGTCACTTTATTGCGCAGCAACCTCATATCCATCATTTCCGCCTGACTGGCCATATCCAGCTGCTTTTCCAATTGCGGAATAATGCCGTACTGCAATTCAGACATGCGCGCGAGATCGCCTTTGCGATGCTTCTCCTCCAGCTCCAGGCGCGCTTGCTCCAGTTGGGTTTTGATTTCCTGCGAGCCCTGCAATGCCGCCTTTTCCGCGCGCCAGATCTCTTCGAGATCGCTGTACTCGCGCTCGAACTTTTCTATATCCTGCGCAATTTTTTCCAGGCGCTTTCTGCTGGCTTCATCTTCGTCTTTCTTGACCGCCTCGCGCTCGATTTTCAATTGGATCAAACGCCGTTCAAGGCGATCCATTTCTTCGGGTTTGGAGTCGATCTCCATGCGAATGCGGCTGGCGGCCTCGTCGATCAAATCTATCGCCTTATCCGGCAACTGGCGATCGGTGATATAACGCTGCGATAATTTGGCCGCAGCTATAATGGCCGAGTCGGTGATATCCACCCCATGGTGGATTTCATAGCGCTCTTTCAAGCCGCGCAGAATGGCAATGGTGTCAGACTCATTGGGTTCGTCCACCAGCACTTTTTGGAAACGGCGCTCAAGCGCCGCATCCTTTTCAATATATTTGCGGTATTCATCCAGAGTGGTGGCGCCCACGCAGTGCAGATCGCCGCGCGCAAGCGCGGGCTTGAGCATATTGCCAGCATCCATAGCGCCATCAGCCTTGCCAGCGCCAACCATCATATGGATTTCATCAATAAAGAGAATCACCCGCCCCTGCTGCTTGCCCAGCTCATTGATAACGGATTTCAAACGCTCCTCAAAATCGCCGCGAAATTTTGCACCCGCCAGGAGTGCCCCCAGGTCCAGGGACAACACACGCTTATCTTTTAATCCCTCGGGGACTTCACCATTGACGATTCGCTGCGCGAGCCCCTCTACGATCGCGGTTTTACCCACGCCCGGCTCGCCGATAAGTACAGGGTTGTTTTTGGTGCGGCGCTGCAGCACTTGAATGGTACGGCGAATCTCATCGTCGCGGCCAATCACCGGGTCCAGCTTTCCCGACTCGGCGCGCGCAGTCAGATCCACAGTATATTTCTCCAGTGCCTGGCGATTGCCTTCCGAATCGGCATCATCGACGGATTCCCCCCCGCGTATTTTTTCAATCGACTGCTGCAGGCGCTGCACATTACCGTGCTTGGTCAGCAGCTCATTCAGGCTGCTCTGCGGGTCCTGCATGGCAACCAGCAGCAGGGCATCGCTGGAGACAAACTTATCGCCAATTTTCTGCGCATAGCGATCCGCCAGGTTGAGCAGTCGCGCCATTTCGGGCGACATGCCCACCTCCCCTGTCGGGTTCTTGATATTGGGCAGAGCCTCCAGCTTAGCATTTAAAACCTCGCGCAAACCCGCCACATCAAAGCCCGCCTGGGTGAGCAGCAGGCGCACGCTGCCCGCGCCCTTTTGCTCAAGCATGGCCCAGAGCAGATGCACAGGCTCAAGCTGGCTGTGATCGCGGCCCACGGCAATGGATTGGGCATCGGACAGGGCGAGTTGCAGTTGATTGGTTAAGCGGTCGATACGCATGGAAAACCTCTGGGCTATAGATAAACTCTAGTCTAGAAGTGGGGACTCGGGGAAGGTTTTCAAGTTGGCGAAGAGAAGTTTTGCGGTGCTGGGAAATAGCTAGTATCCATCCCCCTGACAATAAAATAGCCCTTCAATGATCCTCGTAGCAAAGCCTGCCCTGCAATAACACCATCCCACAGCGCAGGTGTTATTGCAGGCCTAATTCAAAAGAGTTGTAAATCTTGTTGGCAATATTCGCAACTTATTGCTTTCAAAAAACCGCAACATCCTTATTTTTTTAACCATTGGATAGGGGGAAAATCCTTGACGAGCGATTTATCTTCCAGTCCGGCCAGAGCCTCTGCTTGGTCGTCTTGGGCCTGAGGCGAGAGTGTTACTTGCACACTGTCCAGCACCTGATTGGCCAGTTGTAAAAAAGGGGCAAGGTCGATCCATTCATCGACTGTGGGTTCGGGAACCCTATCGGACAAAATAACATTGCGACTGATTTGACAGCTGACCCTCAAAAGCTGATGCTTGCTTAGGGGTATAAACAAATAGCAATCCGGTCCCTCATGCTCTACAACTGTATTGGATGCATCAAAGCGAGCAGCTATACAGGGGAAGTCCGTTCGCGGTGCCCAGTTTACGGGAGCAATCCACATTTGCGTCCCCTTGGTGACAGAGAACTGACCGCCATATTCAGTAGTGAGAAAGTCGGATACACCACCTTCGAATGCGCGAGGGTGAAAATAATTTAAGCCTTTCGGAATATCAGTTGGCGACACGATTGTGACAGCCATCCTAATTGTTCCTTTTTTACCGGTGAACCAGGGACCATAAAATTGCCAAGATCGGGACATTATCAAACACCCACAAGAACGAATACCATTGCGTTGATAATATTCATTTTGTAATTGATCCAATCTGTACGCTCGACTCGGATTGACGCTTTTATTTGCATGGGTCGTCCTATGACGAGGCACTTTGATTTTGATTTGTGTACCACTCAATTCAAACGTCTTCCAAGGTGCCCATGCGAAGCCCGGCCCTTCGGGACTGAGAAATTCTGTTTGGTCTTTAAATCTGTAGCGCCAATTAAACATTAGAAATGATCCGTTAATTTTTTATATTGCTTGGGGAAATATGCCTGCATGGTAGCACCGCCAACACCAAGAACTTTTGGGCCAACCTCTAAGGCCACAGCCAAAGCTATACCCGCCGGCAAAGACGCAGCCATTACGGAGCTTCCCAGAGCGGCGGCAACTGCACTGCCGGTAACACCAAACATGCCCACAATAGCCTTATGTTCACTAACTTCTTTATAGGCATCCACTCCAAGCTTCAGCGCAGTATACTTTTTATCGCTTCTATAACGCTGTATACCTGCGGCCAAGCCGCCAAGAAACCCCCGACCAAATAGCTGCTCTATATTTAATAGATTTTTGGAGTGCGACTTGCGATCAACTGCAATGCCTATATTTCGCGCAAGCTGCTCTGCTTTGGTCAAGTTGGTTGTCGGATTACTAAAAAAAACAAAGTGTTCGGATTCTTTAAAGTCTACACCTTTGTCATTAAGTATACGCATTGCCTGCGTAAGCACTCCCAAGCCACCACTCTGAGAAACCCAGGCCACCCCCTTAATACTGCGCGCATTTTCCATGGTTCTCGCTAATAGGATTGCAGACTCATGAAGGCTTGTGTCTGTAGCTGCATTATAGGCTTGTTGAATATTAGTCAAACCACCTATGCGCTTTTCCCCCGGAGTAAAATGTAAATCAAAGCCATTACTCTTTAATGTGCGCCCACCAGTACCAGCGTGCCCAGAATTTCCTATTGCATCAGAAACATTCTCCAGCGCATCTTTAACTTCCATATACGTATCAGCAATAGAAACTATATTCACTCCCCTTTTTTCTATAAATCCATTGGGAATTATAGTGGCTTGCCAATT
>DATMSP010000021.1:0-47505 GCA_035565295.1 Cellvibrio sp.
GTTTTTAATATATTCAGAAAATTTCATTATAGCGCCCCTCATTGCGGAAATATCTGCGAGCCTGAATATGAGTTTGCAGCTCTCTGCAAACCTTGTCAGTGCTTATACGTTGAGTGTCGGTTTTGGGGCATTGCTCTATGGTCCTATTAGTGATTCGGTGGGGCGATATAAAAGTATTTGCATTTCGCTAGCAGGGTTCGCAATCTTTACGTTTTTGTGTGGTTCGGCTTGGGATGCAAAAAGCATGTATGTTTTCAGAATTTTATGCGGTATTTCGGCTGGAATTTTGATTTCAAATACATTTGCTTATGTTGGCGATTACTATATGGGAAAAAATAGTCCCCAATCAATTCCTGTGGCGATGGGCAAGGTTATGTCGGGCATGTTCGCCGCTATAGTTATTGGCGTGCCATTGGGTATTCTGGTTGGTCATTTGTCCTCTTGGCGAACCGCTTTCACGTGTTTAAGTATTCTTTGTGTTTTCCTTCTCATCTTCATTGTTGTCGGAGTTGAATATGTGCAAAGTAAAAAAATGCACGCAGTTAGGTATTTTGCGTCTCTTGCCAGTTATTTCAAATTCCTGGGGAATGCTCAGCTGGTAAAAATCACAGCGTTATTTTTCAGCTTCCAATTTGTGGTTACAGCGTTTGCCACTTTCTCTCCACTTTGGATTATCAATCACGGCTATGACTTGTTAACCCTCACTGTGATTTATGGGATAACTGGGTTTATTTCTGTGTTCGTGTCCATGAAATCCGGTTATTGGGTCAAGAAGTTGGGTATCACTAAAACGTTTTTGATCAGTAATGTGTTGGCGATGCTTGCATTGGTATTGATTGTCAGCACAGCTTTTAATATTTATGTAGTGACGGCTCTGATGGCAGTGTACTTAAGCTGTATTTCCCTGCGCATGGGGCCGTTGCAAGCTTTATCGGTATCTTCTGTGGATGCTATGGAGCGCGGCAGGTTTAGTTCCTTCAACAGTTTTGCAATGCAAATGGGGTCGTCTCTGGGCGTTGCCTTGTTTTCTATCATGTTTGCGAACCAACAGCAGGCGGCGGGATCCGATTTCAGCCTCGGTGTGTATTGTCTGGTGGGTGTTACTGCTCTATCCACTCTCATCGCGATTTTTATTAAGCCAGCAGTGCCCAAAGCCGCCTGACGACAGCTATCTACCGCTAGAAATCAAGATATCTAAAGGAATTTAAGATGTATTCTCGATTAACAAATAAAAGCGACCTGATTGCCTGCTTTAAGGACGATGAATTGTCCCGCAGAGATTTTTATGTAATCTATCAAAAGCACGAGTACCAGGTAATTGGCTTGCTGCCGCAGCGCATCTACCAGTTTCATCACGATTTAAATGCGCTTGATCTCTACCAGCGGATCAGCCCTGACGACTATTCGCGGGAATGTGTATTATTGGACGGCCAGGATCCTGTTGCATACCTCAACGGAGAGCTGGTTGATTTCGGCGGAAAAGTGGCAAGTCATGATACCCCCTTTTTTCGGGGTGGTTTAATTGGCGCTGCTTCCTTTGAAGGATTAAGTCAGTTGCTCGATATTGAGATAACTGATGCTGCAGTGCCTCCTCTTGTTTTTGGCATGTTTGATACCTATATGGTAAAAAACATGACGAGCCACGAGCTGCATGTAGTTTGCGCCGATAGCAACCGGACACATATCTCCGCATTTTTGGAGAAGCTGACGCAAACAGATTACCAAAATGTGTTTGCGTCAGACCAGGTGCTTACACCTTTCGCTGATTTTTATCGCAATGCCAGCCAAAACCAAAACGGTCGGGAAAATTTTTATAAACAGGTTGATATCATCAAGGATAACCTGCGTAAAGGGAACAGTTTTCAAACGGTCTTGAGTCACAAATATCATCGCGTACAGCAGAGCTCCCCCTTAGATACTTTCAGCAAGCTTTACCGTCATCACAGCACTTACAAATTTCTCGCCAAATTCTTCGATATTTATATCGCAGGAATATCACCTGAAAATCTGTTCGTGCTGGATCAGCAGGGAGGGGTGCGTATGACTCCCCTTGCCGGCACCCGCGCGCTCACCGAGGATCCTCTGGTTAACAAAGCCAATGAAGAGGAGCTGTTAAGCTCGGAAAAAGAAAATGCGGAACATACCATGCTGGTTGACCTGGCGAGAAATGACCTAGGCATGGTGTGTGAGGATGGCAGCGTGGTGGTGGAACGCTATCGTTATATTGAATATTGCAAGGATGTTATGCACCTTGCGACTGATGTAACAGGAAAGCTCGCCGCTGACAAAACGGCGTTGGATTTGATGCGCGCTGCATCTCCAGCTGGAACCATGTCCGGTGCGCCCAAGATTCGCAGCATTAATATTATTCAGGAAGTCGAAGGTGATGCTCGCGGGTTTTATAGCGGAAATATTGGTTTTGTGAATCTGGATGGCAGTGCGGATTTCTCCATTATTATCCGCAGCGTTACCTTCGCGGGCGATCGTGTTCAGTTGCGCGCGGGTGCGGGTATTGTCCTCGATTCTGTCGCTGAAGATGAATATGAGGAGTGCTTGCGGAAGATGTACTCATGTGGAAAGGAGATAGCATGAAAAATATTTTGATTGTTGATAACTTTGATTCGTTTGTTTACAACGTTCCCCAGGTTATCAGTCGGTATGAAAAAGTGAAGTTTACCGTTATTCGTAATGACTCACTGGAAGACAAGCATTTTTCTGTGGCTAACTTCACCCATGTTATTTTATCCCCTGGTCCAGGCAACCCCACTAATGCCGATGATTTTGGTCGCTGTCTGGATGTCATTGATCACTATGTTGGTCGCAGGCCCATTCTGGGGATTTGCCTGGGGCACCAGGGTATAGCCGCCTACTATGGAGCCACCATCACAACCGCGCAGCAAATCATGCACGGGCGCACATCGGAGATCAAGCTGATGGCTGATTGTCCTCTCTTTCAGGATGTCGAATCGCCAGTGGTTATGCGCTATCACTCATTGGTGGTGGAGCCTGGCTCGCTGCCGGAACGGTTCAAGGTTACTGCGGTAACCAATAATGAAATGCAGGAAATAATGGCCTTTAACGATGAAGCCAGCGGTATCTATGCAGTCCAGTTTCATCCCGAATCTGTCGCGACACTGGCAGGCGCAGCAATACTAAACAATTTTATCAATTTGAATTAGCGAGAAATCTATGTGGTTACCTACTGAAATTGCCAATGATGATTTTACCAAAAGTTACGTCACTTTTAACCAGCGTTACCAAGCGGGCCGGTTAACCCATTCCGATTGGAAATCGTGGCGCGAGGGAAAATTCATGGCAACTATTGAGAAAACGAAACAATCCCGATTTTACCAACAGCATTTTAATCACGAGGAGATAAAGTCCCTCGCCGATATTGAGAAAATTCCTTTTACCACCAAGGATCACTTGCGTGAACACATGGGCGATATATTGAGTGGAAGTCTCAATGAAGCGCTGTATTTTTATGAAACAACCGGCACCACGGGTCGTGCCACACCTTGTCCACGGGATTACCGAGAGGCAATTGCCAGCAACTCCCAGGTGACTGCGGCATGGCGGGAAATTTTTGATGCGGTCTTTGGTAAGGATTACCGTCCCGTGGTAGGGCTTATGGGGCCGACAGAGGTGCATTCATTCGGTGACACACTAGGGGCCGTGTGCCAGAACATGAATGTCTGCAATATGAAGATTTGGCCTTACTCACCCGTGATCGGCTTTCCCAAAGCCCTGGAGTTGATGAGCACCTATGGTGTGGAGGTAATCGCTTGCACCCCCGGTGTGGCCATGAACTTGATGAAATCAGCGCGGCATTATGGCTACGATCTACAAAAGGATTTTAAAGTCAAGGCTATCTTCCTCACCGGCGAAATGTCCACCCCGGGATTGATGAAAAATATCACGTCTATCTGGGGTGCCCAGGTGTTCAACTGCCTCTATGGTTCCCAGGAAGCTTTTGTCATAGCCTCATCACGCTCCGATGGTGAGATGTACATTGCCAAGCCCAATTATATTTTTGAGGTGATTGATCCAGAAACCAATAAATCTCTGGGGGCCACCGGCAAAGGCGAATTGTGCCTCACTATGTTGATTGATGGCATCAAGCCTCTCGTGCGTTACAGAACTGGTGATTTCGTGGAAATTTATGAGACCGGCAGAGCTGAGCCTTATGATCTCAAGATCAACATTATCGGCAGGACCAAGGACAGAATCCAACTGAATGGCAATATGTTTTCCGCCTTCGATATTGAAAGTAGTATTCTGAATCAGGTGAGCCGTTGCTATGGATACCAGATCATCATTGATGAGAAAAATGGCGAGGATTACCTGGATATCAAATTGGAATTCGCGGAAAACACCCCGAATATAGCGGCGATGCTGGCTGCCGTGAAGGAGAGTTGTGCACTGAGGCTGCGGATTAATGTTGACGTGAGTGTCATTGAGGAGCTCGATCAAGTGGTCAGCACTGCTGCCTTCGTTTCCTGGAAGGCAGCACGCATTGTCGACCGCCGCGTAAAGGAAGTCGATCACGAAACCCAGGTGGCGAAAAAAATGGCTGAGAATCGAGGCTACAGATGAGTGGATACTGGAGTTCAGAACAGGATTTTAGAGAGCATATCAACAATAACCCGGATATTCTCATTGGCACCCTAGGCCCTAAGGGAACATCCTGTGATCATACCCTGAATTATTTGCTGGGCGACGATGACAATGACCTTGATAGGCGCCGGGTGTTAATCGATAACTTTCCGGATATTTATTCTTCGTTGATCAATGCGGAGATAGATATCGCCATGATTCCGGCTGCCTATAGCCATGCCACTGAATTTTTTTGGTCGGCTGATTTTAAATTGCTGGGATCAGTTATCCACAAAACGCCGGATTATCATTTTACCCATGCCAAGGGCGTGACCCAGCCCAAAAAAATAGCCACCTGCCTGGCGGTGGAGCATATGTTGAAGAAACAATTTGCCCACTGCATGTCGGAGCCCTACGAGGTAGTGATAGGAGCCTCAACCCTGGCGGCGGCGAATGCCGTCGCCACGGGCGAAGCGGACGCTTGCATCACTAATGATGGTGGATTGAAAGAGGTGAACCTAGATGTGATCCACACCCTGCAAGGTGTTGATATGAGCTGGTTATTTTTCAGGAAAAAATCATGAAACTTGCTGTTGTCTTGAGTTCGAACAGGGACGAGGTGGGTTTCAGTGCGAAACTCCTGAAAAAAATAGTTGAGTTTTGCGCGGGACAGGTCAGTGTCGATGCTATTTGGTTAAACCAGTACCGCATAGAACTTTGCGATGCGGATAATAAGTGCAGTCAAACCAATTGTGCTGTCAAGGATGACATGGAGATGCTTGCCGAGCGAATTATCGCCGCTGATGCGGTACTCTATATTCCTGTGGTACATGCCTATGGAACCTGCAGCCGCATGCAGTCTTTTATCGAGCGCCTGGGCTATGGTTTCATGCGACCGCAGGGGCGCCCCCTGCAAAACAAGCTGGCGCTGGTCGCGGTGGTGGGACGTCGCTATTCCCATGAGTCAGTGTTTTCGCAAATGATCCTGAATTTCTTACTGAATCGCTGCATTATCATTGGCTCTGGCTTTCCGCCCACCTTCCGATCGGAGCTTGGCTCCCCGGATCACGACCCTGAAGCCTGGTCTGCGTTGAAAACCGGCTTGATCCGGACCATGGCCTTGCACCGATTGATATCCGAGGCCAACATGGCTTCGCTTAATAAAAGTGTTCATTTGGAAGAGATTCCCTGAAAGGGAAATTGTTAAACGGTCAAAACACGGCGGGAAAAAATGTCGGATCATTTTGTTATTTACAATGTAGGCGTTCAAGAAGGGATTGGACAGAGAACTCTGTTGGGGAAAAATGTGTATGTCAAGGATGGCAAAATAGAAAAAATTTGTGATGTGAATAATCAGACATTGTCCGATCTGGGCGTTATGGCCAAGATCGACGGCAGCGGCAAAACACTGATGCCCGGCCTGATTTTCGCACACACCCATATCGCCTACGACGATGTGTGCGGTGCCCGCGACGTGTTGTTCAAACATCCGTTGACACGCTTGTCATTCATAGCGGCAAAGGTGGCGAAGAAAGCAGCACAACTCGGATATACCACCATGGTGGGGGCAGGATCAGTCGCCTGCATTGACGTCTACCTGAAGGAAGCCATCGATGGGGGCTTGTTTGATGGGCCAGAGCTAATTCCCTGTAGCCGCGATATCATGGCGGCAGGCCCTCTGGGGTCTCGCCGTAAGGATAAGGTCGCGCATATTCCCAGGGACTACATGCCGGTGGTGGTGGACGAGGGGGAGATAGACGAAATCGTAAACCGAGAAATTGATGATGGAGCGAAGATCATAAAGACCTTCGCTACCGGGGACGACCAGTTCCCCAACGCAAGGTCGGGCGAGGAATTATTTTCCCTCGCGGAATTGCAAAAGATAGTCAGCATTGCTCATGGGCGTTCGACCCTGGTGCGTTGTCATGCGCGAGGACTGGGTGGCATTAAGAACGCAATCGCCGCGCAAGTAGACATTATTGACCATTGTTCCTACGCTGACCAAGAAAGCCTTGAGCTGATTAAAAAAAATAATATCAGCATAGTCCCGAGCTTTTACCAGCCCTTGCAATACCTTGCCTGCGGCAGCCAGTACGGCAAGCACCCGGAGGAGTCAGATTTTCACCTGGAGGTAGAGAACACCAGGAAATTCTTACCCGAGGCGGAGGCTATGGGCATTAATATCAGCGTGGGTGATGATTTTGGTTTCGCCTGGACTCCCCATGGCACTTATCATCAAGAGCTGATCGCATTCCAGGAACAATTAAACATACCCGCTGCCACCATTATTAAATGGGCCACATCCAATGGAGCCAAGATGATTGGGGCGGGCCAGAATATTGGCCTGCTGCGGGAAGGTATGCAAGCCAATATGATCCTGCTGGGTGCCGATCCGGCACAAGATATCCGCGCGCTGACCACCGCCCTGGAACGCGTATTCATCGCCGGCAAATGTATTACCGAGGGACAGTCGAGGTAACAGCAGTAAGATATTCTCCATAGACTGAACATTCACACAACAGGAAATAGACACAATCGCACAATGGAAAAAACAATTATTGTTACAGGAAGCAATGGCGGCATAGGCCAGGCGATATGCGCGCAGCTGAAGTCCCTCGGGCTGAGAGTTGTCGGCCTGGATATAGCATCAGCAGGAAATTTGGTGGATTGCTATTGCCAAACGGATCTCGCGAGCCACACCCGCCTGTTGGAATCGCTGGAACAGATTGAAGCGGAATTTGCCGACTCATTATATGGGTTGGTGAACAACGCGGGTCTGTATGAGGCGTTGGACTTTCACACTCTAACCGTCGCGGATTACGAGAGGATCATGGCGGTAAACATACGGGCCCCGCTGTTTATCTCCCAATGGTTTTCCCGTGTGTTAAGGGCAAGGCAGCATCAGGGAGTCATTGTCAATATCGGATCCATCAGTGGTGAAAGTGGTAGCCAGGATGTGGTTTACGGCGTTTCCAAAGGCGCTGTGATGAATTTAACCAGGAGTCTGGCATTGGCCCTGGCGCCCGATATCCGAGTGAACACGGTCAGTCCCGGAATTATTGCCACATCCATGGCTGAAAAAATTCCCCAAGATCGCATTAAAGATTATGAATCACGTATTCTAAACCGGCATTTCGGCACGCCCGATGATGTGGCCCAGGCAGTCGCCTTCTTGTTGCGTGAAGAGAGCCGTTACATCAACAATGCTTTATTAAATGTACACGGCGGACTTCACTAAAGGAAAACGCGTGATTTGGATTGTCTTTATACTGGCGGGGATCGCGGCCGGGCTATTTTCCGGATTGCTTGGGGTTGGTGGTGGCACGGTGATTGTTCCTGTGCTTATCCTAGTGCTCTCCTATGCCGCTGGTTTTCCCCCTGACATGATTATCAAGGCGGCGATTGCCACTTCTTTTGCCACCATGGTGTTCACCACACTGAATTCGGTTCGGGTGCATCACCTCAAACGGGCGGTGCGTTGGGATTTGGTATACAAAATGTTGCCGGGTCTTCTGATGGGAACCCTCGCTGGCAGCTTGATGGTTCACAGCGGCGAAAGCTATATACTTCAGTTGCTGTTTGCGTTATTCATTCTGTTTATCGGTATCAGGATGCTATTGAAACGCAAAGTGAATGTCCCTCAGCAGGAATTGAATCTCCGTTTTTTTCATAGCTCCATGCTCGCTACGGGATTTTTATCCGGGTTATTTGGTATAGGGGGAGGGACCTTCAACGTTCCTAATTTGCACCGGCGAGGACTGACAACCATAAAAGCCATCGCGACTGCTGCCACCGTCGGTTGGCCCATTGCGGTGGTGGGCTGCCTAGTGCTGTTATTGAAAGAACCGGCGAAGGAGATTCCTTTGGCCATAGGTTATGTTTATTTGCCCGCTTTTGTTGGCATAACCGTGACCAGCATTTTTTTTTCGGGACTGGGCGCCCGTTTGGCGCACCGACTTCCCGATCATTTATTAAAAACCTTGTTTGCTGTGTTTTTGGTCATTGTTGGGGTGCGATTGCTTATAAAATAACTCGCCGCAGGCTGGACAAGATCCGCCTGCCTACAACAGGAAATTTGTCAAAATGGTTTTTGCACCCTCTGTGGCAAAGGATTCCGGATGGAATTGGATTCCTTCGATGGGATAGTGCCTATGCCGTACTCCCATAATCACCTGCCCAGAACGCGCAGCCTCGGCGAGGTCATTGACAGGCGACAGCGAGTCGTTCACCACCGAGGTAACCTCCAGACACTCAGGCAAACTGTCTGCCTCTACCATTAGGGAGTGGTATCGCATAATTTCCAAATATTGCGGCATGCCTTTAAACAGGCCTTTACTATCGTGCTGGATAGATGAAATTTTTCCATGCATGGGTATGGGCGCCCGGATAACTCTACCGCCAAAACAATGGGCGATGCCCTGCATGCCCAGACATACACCCATCAGCGGAATTTCCTGGCCCAGTTCAAGGATCGCCTGGCTGCACACTCCAAAATATTTCTCATCGTCCGGTGAACCTGGTCCCGGGGAAATGATGATCCGATCGGGCTTTAATTTTTTTATTTCTTCAATGCTAATCTCGTTGTTTCGCTTCACAATAACATCGGGATCAGCGGATTGCCTGGAGCGACTCGACATAAGGATCTCACCGGTATATTGATACAGGTTGAACGTGAAAGAGTCGAAGTTATCTATAATTAACACACGCATTGGTTAGTTACCTTTAAAAGTCGACAGTACCCTGCGCATCGCCGATAGCTTGCGCTCAATCTCAAGGTATTCATCAGCGGCATTGGAATCGAAAACATTGCCGCCGCTGGTTTGCGCATAGGCATCTTCACCTTTCATAAAGACGCTGCGAATCGGAATCGCGAAGGTACAATCGCCATTAAAACAGAACTGCCCTAACGCGCCACCATAAACACCGCGGCCATCAACCTCCAATTCATTGATTATTTTCATGGCTTCAATCTTGGGCGCGCCGGTCAGGGTGCCCGCCGGAAAATTGGAGGCTAATGCCGAGAACATATCCTCGTCGTGGCGCAGGATACCCACGATTTCTGAAGAAATATGCTGGACGTGGGAGTAACGTTTTATATCCATCAGGTTGCGCACTTTAACCGTCCCGAAGCGGGCAACCCGGCCAATATCGTTACGGTGCAGGTCAACCAGCATATTGTGCTCGGCTATTTCCTTGGGATCATTCAAGAGCTTGCGGGAGAGCGCTATATCTTCGGCTCTGTCCTTCCCTCTGGCGGCAGTTCCCGCCAGAGGGAAGGATTCCATTTCACCGTTGCGCAAACGGAACAGGAGTTCCGGCGAGGCCCCGATGATTTTCTGCTCCCCGAATTTCATGTAATACATATGGGGCGAGGGGTTAACCTCGCGGAGCTTGGCGTAAATAGGCAGCGTGTCGCCGGTGATTTTATAGCGGGATTTAAAACCGACCTCACATTGAAAAATGAGCCCGGCGCAAATATCATCCTTCACTTTGCGCACCGCGAGTTCATGCTCCTCGCGGCCCATTGAGTCTCCCAGATGGGTCACGAAAATATCGCCCAAGGCAGGCGTTTCCTGATGCAATAAAGCTTCTATTTCATCAAACCGATTGTCTTCATAAAAATAATAAAAAATCTCACCTGTCATCTGGTCGTATACCAGACCGTCAAGAAATAAGCCGAATTTGAAGGGCTCAAACATCTCACTGGGTTGGATTTTCAGTTCGGGCTCAAAAAAATTGACAGAGTCGTAACCAATAAACCCAACCAGTCCACCAGCATATCGGCGGGAAATGACATTTTGCGGAACAAACTTGCGCAAGTCGTAATAGGGATTTTCCGATGCATAACGCTCCACCACACCGGTGCGGTTATCCTCAACGCAGAGCGTGTGGTAATCAGGAGCGTAGATCGTTTTTACCGGATCAAAGCCGATAATATGATTGCGCGAGATATAGCTTTCTTCCCCCAGGGATTCCAATAAAAAACAGGTCTCGTATTTTTTTTCAATGCTGCGGAATAACTGAAAAAATCCAAAATCTTCAGTCAGCTTTAAATAGGTAGGTTTACCCGGTAAATTAAATTGTTGAAGAGTCTTCTGAGCCATTGGCGGGTTCTCAATTTTTCCAAAACAGGTAATTATTAGATCTTTATTCTAAAGAAGGGGAATTTTTTACTTTGCTCAGGTATTTGGCCAACACATCAAATTGACCTTCGCGCATAGCACGCGCTCCCCTGGTTACGGTGGCGATTCCGACCCCTAAAGAGGCTGCTATGTCACGTTGGGGAATATGTTTCGAAAGCATTTCAAAAATTTGCAGACGATTCTCAATTTCCTTGATTTCCTTCTGGGTAAGTACTGCCGATAAAACAGCCTCCATTGTTTCCGCCTCTGAAATTAGGCAGAGGCAGTCCACAAAGTGTGTATTTTTACGGGGTGATGTATTCATGTACTAGTATGATAGTTCAATAATCGAAAGCTGTAAAATATTTTATGTTCTCTCTGCTTAAGGTTGTGCAGGTTTTGCTCCCGTTAATCGCTGTTGATAACAAAAGGAACTGCCGCTGATCGCCGGGAGTGATACCCGGTCAGAGTATAGGGTAGTTAACTCCAAATAATACTGGCTTCGATAAAAACGGGACGATTCATGGTGATTTCTATACAAGCTTTGAGATTATGTCGGACACTCGCCTCTGGCGCTGTACCGAGATGGGTGCGCGCACCATTCTCGCGATGAAGATCCACCCTGGTTAGGGAGTCGCCTGTGCGGCGGCCGAATGGTTTTTGATGAAGATGCGCGGGAGGCCTGCATCGCATTGAGTTGAGTACTAGCCTTTACTTGTCCCATAAAAGAGCCCGCAATTTTGAACTGCGGGCTCTTTTATGGGCGTGACCTTAGCGTTAGCGCGTGCCGTAAACCACCATGGTTTTGCCTTTGACCAGTACCAGGCCCTGGTCTTCCAGAGTTTTCAGTACACGACCCACCATTTCCCGCGAGCAGCCGACGATTCGGCCAATTTCCTGGCGGGTAATTTTGATTTGCATGCCATCGGGGTGAGTCATGGCGTCTGGCTCCTTGCAGAGTTCGAGCAGGGTGCGGGCAACGCGACCCGTCACGTCCAGGAAGGCGAGATCGCCCACTTTGCGGGTGGTGGCGCGCAGGCGACGAGCCATTTGCATGCCGAGGGCAAACAGGAATTCTGGATGCGCTTCAGAAATCTCCTGGAATTTTGCATAGCTTATTTCGGCGACTTCGCACTCGGTCTTGGCCCTTACCCAGGCGCTGCGGGAATCCTTATCATCAAACAGCCCCATTTCGCCGAAAAAATCACCATCGTTGAGATAGGCGACAATCATCTCATGGCCGTCATCATCCTCAATCAATACAGTGACCGAGCCTTTGACTATGTAATAGAGCGAATCGCTTTTATCGCCTGCATAGATAATGGTGCTTTTAGCTGGGTAACGACGGCGATGGCAGTGGATAAGGAACTCTTCCACATTTTTTATATGCGGTGTTAATACAGCGGCCAAGGTGTGCTCCTTAAGAAATACAGTTGTGCTTTATTCTTTTATTATCGATTGTGAATCAAAGATCCACCCGTAAATCACTTTTTATTTATATCTACTTATAAGCCTAGTGATTTGACTTGTCCACAAAAAAATGATCTTTTTAATGATTTAATGGGTTTGGCAGCCACATTCTTTTCTTTGCAGCTGTGGTAATCTTGCGCCAGTGATTGGAATCATTCAAGAGGTTTATATGCAAGCAGTGGTGAAGTGGGTAGATGGCGCGCAGTTTTTGGGCGAATCGGGCAGTGGGCATGCAGTTTTGATGGATGGCCCGGCCGATCATGGTGGCCGCAATACCGGTGTCCGTCCCATGGAGATGCTGTTGCTGGGGCTGGGGGGCTGCTCGTCGTTTGATGTCATGAGCATACTCGGCAAGGCCCGTCAGGAAGTGACCGATTGCCGCTGTGAGCTGGCGGCGGAGCGCGCTGAAGGTGTGCCATCGCCCTTTACTAAGATCCATATGCATTTCATTGTCACCGGCAAGGCCCTGAAAGAGGCCCAGGTCAAGCGTGCAGTGGAGCTGTCGGCGACCAAATATTGTTCAGCTTCTATAATGCTGGAGGCTGGTGGCGTCGAAATTACTCACGCATATGAGATTCGCGAGGTTTAGGCCCTCTTAATGCTTGGGCAATAAAAAAAGGCTTTTACAGGAAATCTGTAAAAGCCTTTTTTTATTGCCGCTGAAATGGTGAGGTTAAATATGATAGCTGGTTTTGGTCATCAGGTTGGAAGCCAGCGTCATCAGGCCTTTTACCGGCGCAGGGAAGCGCAATCCTCCCGCCTGTAAAGCCATCTCAGCGTGATGGGCTTCATCCTCCAGCATCTGGCTTACGACCGCACGGCTTTTTTTATCCTGCTCTGGCAGGTCTTGCAGGTGCGCCTGCAAATGCTGGCAAACCTGATCCTCGGTTGCGGCGACAAATCCCAGGCTGACCTTGTCACTTACCAGTCCAGCACAGGCGCCAATGGAAAAGGAGAGCCCATACCAGAGTGGATTCAAATAGCTGGTATGGCTATTGAGCTTATCCAGCCGATCTTTGCACCAGACCAGGTGATCCACTTCCTCGGCTGCTGCCTTTTCCATTTCTGCGCGCACCAACGGCAATCTGGCAGTCAGGGCCTGGCCTTGATAGAGAGCCTGGGCGCAAACCTCACCGGTATGGTTGACGCGCATCAGGCCCGCGGCATGGCGGGCTTCCTGCTCTGATAATTCACCTGCGGTTACGCTATTGGCCGGCGAGGGGCGCTCTGCAAACTGCTCTCCGGCTGCCAGGGTGCGCAGTGCCCGGTCGGCGCCGACAATAATATTATCTATAAGGGAGAGGTAACGCATAAGGTGCCTATCATTTGAATGAAACCTGCATGGCTGCAGCAATGAAGAAAGTGTAACAAGCTGTTGCTGTGGCGACAATGGCCTATGGCTAGAGGCAGTTTGGATAACCGATATTTGCCAGTGCCGGATTCGACAAACTGTGCATTCACCTGGGTTGATGGGGTAGACTGGGGCCCGTTAACACTTTGATAAGATGATAAAGGTAATTTCAATAGAGCCTGACCTGCCTCGTTGCGATACAACGCGAGGAAAGCTGCTCTCGCTGGAGATAACATGAATAGATTGATAAAAAGCCTGAGATTGATGAAACACAGCAACGCCGTTAGCTGCACATGGAAATTGAGCAAAGGTTTTTCCACCGCGACTGCATTATTGTTGTCATTGCTGGCGAATACTGCCCTGGCTGATGAGGCTCTGCCCGCTAAAGACGAGGCGCTTGCGCAGTGTAACCTGGAGGATTTCCAAACGGTTTTGCAGCCCGCGTCCAGCCGCTACCAATCCCGGGCCTATTGGCTGAATCGCCAGGTTGCCAAATGGCCTGGTGTAAAAGGCCCGGGTAAATTCTCACTCTATTATTCCGGCACTGGGCAAATCGTTGCTGTTGCTGGCAAGAAGGTGACGGGCGCGGAGGGTGCACTGACACTGGAAGTGGCGGCAACCAATGCCGCTGCCGGGCTGAGCAGCGAAATAGCCGCTCGCTTTAAATATGTACCTGCAGGCACCCTGTTAAAACTTAAGAATGCCGATCTCTCCCGCCTTAATGATTTGCACAAGCGGCAACTGATTCTGGTGCAGGAAAATACCAAAGGCGAAGTCATTAATGCAACCGGCTTGCAAGCAGCCGGTGCCCTGGATGATCTCTATGCGGGAGCCAAGGCGGTTGCCGATCTTGGTGTCAGCGTCAATGCCCCCAACACCGGCTTCAAACTCTGGGCACCGACCGCGCTACAGGTTTCAGTCTGTATCTATGACAGGGGCACTGGTGTTGCAAAATCGGCGGATGCCATGCAGTGGGACTCTGCTACAGGCATCTGGTCCCTGACAAAACCGGCAGACCTCTCCGGTAATTATTATCGCTATATGGTCGATGTGCTGGTAAATGGCGTGGGGGTGGTGCGCAATCGTGTGACCGATCCCTATTCCATCAGTCTGACCACAGATTCCAAACGCAGTTATATCACTCGTCTGGACGCTGCAAAACTCCTGCCTGTCGGCTGGGATAGCACGCCTATACCCAACACAGTGCACGCGGCCACCGATATGTCGGTGTATGAGTTGCATGTGCGCGATTTTTCCATCAACGACAATACGGTCAGCGCGTTTTACCGGGGCAAATACCTCGCGTTTACCGAGTCGAACTCCAATGCAATGAAACACCTCAAGGCACTGGCCAAAGCGGGCATGACCGATATCCACCTGCTGCCGATATTTGATATTGCTACAGTGCCGGAGACTGGCTGTGTTACACCGGAAATTAAAAATCCCACCCCGGATGGCGAAGAGGTCCAGGCGGCGGTGAGCGCGGTAGCAGATAAAGATTGCTTTAACTGGGGCTATGACCCCTACCACTTCAATGCGCCCGAGGGCAGCTATTCAACTAATCCGGCGGATGGAGCCAAGCGTATTCTAGAGCTTCGCCAAATGGTGACGGCGCTGCACAAGATAGGTTTGCGAGTGGGTATGGATGTTGTCTACAACCATACTTTTATCGCCGGTCAAAATGAAAAGTCTGTGCTCGACCGAGTTGTTCCTGGCTACTACCACCGGTTGAACAGCGTCGGTGAAATAGAGCGCTCAACCTGTTGCGATAACACCGCCACCGAAAACCTGATGATGGGAAAATTAATGGTGGACTCTGTAGTTCTGTGGAGCACTGCCTATAAAATTGATTCATTTCGCTTTGATCTGATGGCTCACCAACCGCGTGCGCTTATGGAAGAGTTGCAGACAAAATTAAAGGCTGCGATACCGGGCCGCGAAATTCAGTTGCTGGGTGAGGGCTGGAATTTTGGCGAAGTGGCTGACAATGCGCGCTTTGTCCAGGCCTCGCAACTGGATTTAAATGGAACCGGTATAGGCACTTTTACTGATCGCGCGCGCGATGCCATTCGCGGCGGCAGTTCAATGGATTCCGGTGAAAGTTTGCTAAGCCGCAAGGGTTACATCAATGGTTTGGCCGAGGCTGGTCAATCTCCTGTCGAACTGCTGAAAGCTGCAGATATGGTGCGGGTTGGTCTCGCCGGTTCGCTGCGTGATTACCCGATTACCCGCTACGATGATACCAGCAAAAAACTGAAAGACATTGACTATGGCGGCAAGCCGGCAGGTTATACCAGTCAACCTTCTGAAGCAGTCAATTACGTAGAGAACCACGATAACCAAACCCTGTTTGATATCAATGTCTACAGATTGCCCGCAGATACCAGCCGCGAAGACCGTGTCTATGTGCAAATGCTGGCCGTCGCTACCACCGCCTTCAGTCAGGGGATCGCCTACTATCACGCGGGCCTGGATGTGCTGCGTTCCAAATCCCTGGATAGGAATAGCTTCAATTCCGGCGATTGGTTCAACCGCATGGATTGGACTTACCGCGATAATTATTTTGCAATTGGTCTGCCTCCCCAATCGGGTAATGGCGATAACTATAAGTTGATGCAACCGTTGTTGGCGAATCCTGCGATTAAACCTGAAGCGCAAAATATTGTTATGGCTCGCGATATGTTCCGCGATCTGCTGAAAATACGTGCAAGCTCTGCTTTATTTCGCCTGCAGTCTGCGGCTGATATTCAGCAGCGTCTGCATTTTTATAACACGGGAGCCAAGCAAAATGCCGCTGTTATTGCTGCGCGGCTTGATGGTAAAGATTATCCCGGTGCAGGCTTTAAATCAGTGATTTATTTTATTAACGTCGCCACTACACCGCAGGCTTTGAGTATAGCTGCAGAGCAGGGGCGCCAGTATGTCCTGCATCCGGTTCATACGGATGTGGGAGCTGCGGATAAACGTATTGCCGCCTCAGCCAAATACGATAGCGTCAGCGGCGAATTTAGTCTTCCCCAGCGCAGTGCGGTAGTATTTGTAGAGCTTTAGCTCTAGCTGCCTGCTAGGGAACCTGAGAGGAAATAAATAATAGGGCCATAGAGTTTACATTCTATGGCCCTTTTTTTGCGATGGATATTCTATCCTTTTAATCCGCCCCGGATAAATATTACAACCTGCTTATCCAACAGCTTTTGCAAGGTTGCGAGTCATGCTGAGCTGCTTGAATAAGCTTGAAGAGAAGTCGTAGCAAGGGGTTCCTTCAGTTGCCAGGGGTTTTGGATAAAGCCAATGTGGACGTGGACTGCGGTGAGAAGAACTGCAAGAGGGGCTCGCCATCTGCTCTTTGCATCTATCCATGGCGAGTGTGGAGCAGCAGGAATTTAAAGTCTGTTGTTTGCTATAAATTTACTGCGAGCTTGCCAGTAATAAGTAATAACTGCGGGAGGGTAAAGCTATTTCAGGATGGGACAAAAACAATAAAAAAGGCGGTCTGAAACAGACCGCCTTTTTTATTTATTGCAACTAGATTCTAGTCTGCAACCTCCCTGTCTGCCTTCAGCCCATTATTATGGGTGCAAAGCGATTACACCGTATTGTGGCAGGTTGAAGCTACCACCACCTGCAGCGATATTGACAACTTCGCTTCCAACTTTGCTGGTGTAGCTGGCGTTAGCCAAGCAAGTGCCTGAAACATTGATAGTTTTTTGTGCGCCGCGGTTAACCGCGATTACCGCACAATCAGTACCTGACTGACGTTGGAACACCAATATATCATCGTCTACCCAAAGTTGTTTGTAACTACCTTTTTGGATGGCAACGCTATCTTGTCTCAGGGCAGCAAGTGCGCTGATCAATTTGAACGCTGGCTTGGTAGTTGCGAAAGAGGTCATCATTTCACGGTTGAACGGATCGCTACCAATCTGCTCGTTTTCTGCTGCCAGGTTCAGAATAGCCTCATTTTGCTCGGTGCCGTAGTAAACCACAGGGATACCGGGAAGTGTCATAACCAGAGCCATACCCAGGTTTTGGCGAGCATCAGACTCGGTTTTACCCATACCTTTACCATTGCCACGGTTAGTTTTGCTGGTGGTTTGCAGGTAAACACTGGTGCGCTGCGCATCGTGGTTATCCAGGAAGATAGGCTGCCAGTTGTCTTTGCCTTTCATTGCTGAAGGACGCACTTCAATATGAGAGTTCAGCACTTTCATAGACTGATTGCCAGAGATAGCTCTTTCAATATTATCGCGCAGACCAAAGTCCAGCAATTCAGAGCCGCGTCCTTCGTTCAGGAATTGCATGGACGCTGCATCTGTTGCACCAGCATCATACCATTCACCGAATATATAGGGTTCGGCTCTGCCTTTAGCTTTTGCATCGTCACGCATAGCGGCGGTGAAGCGATTGATGAAGCTGGGTTCAATATGCTTGATGGCATCAATACGGAAGGCATCCACACCGTGGTCCATCCACTTTTTCGCAGCGCCGATCAAGTACTCGTCAGCTACTGAGTTAGAGGTTTTGCCGTGAGCAAAGTCGGCCAGGTCAAACAGCATCTTATTTTGAACTTTATTCAGATCGCCCCATTCGTCGTCGCATGCGGGTTTTGGGATTTCGGGCAGGCCACAGTCAGTCATGGTGCCGCGATTGTGATACCAGGTCTCGTTCACTTTGCCTGCATCGAAGTTTGCCAGCAACAGCTTGCCTTCTTTATAGAGAGAGCCTTTCTCGTGCATTTTTACATGGTTAGAGTGGTTCAGCGCAATATCCAATACCAGCTTCATATTGCGTTTTTCCATTTCTGCATCGAGCTTGTCAACCAGTTCCCATGACCCCAGGTGTTCGTCAACTTCATAGAAATCGCGAGCCTGGTAGCCGTGGTAAATACCTTCTGGACCGGTATTGTTAACGTTGTCAACCAAGGGGGTTACCCAGATGGCAGTAACGCCGAGAGATTGCAGGTAATCCAGCTTGTCGATCATACCCTGGATATCGCCGCCCCAGTATTTCTTCCAGTCGAGGATATTGGTCAATTGGTTTGGATTGACTGTGCTGGCAGGGATGGTGCCTGCCGCGTTCAAGCCAACATCATTGGCTTTATCGCCATTGGCAAAGCGGTCAACAAACATAAAGTACATGGTGCGCGCACGGAAATCATCTGCAGCAGTAGAGGTTGTGGAGCTGGTAGTGCTTGATGATGATGCGGCAACACTTGACGAGGATACCGCGGCAGAAGAGCTGGCTGCTGCGCCACCACAGTTTTCAGTCAATTTTGTTAAAGTGCTAACAATGGCTTTGCCATTGATAACAATTTTTGTCCAACCTTCTGCGGCCACGTCTGCTGCAGGGAAGGAGTCTGTGCCCCAGGCGCCATTGGGATCAACCTTGAAACGCGGGCCGCCATTAGCATCGCCTTTGGTGAAGTTGCGGCAGATTTCATAGTTGGTTGAGCCTGCAACTGGAGTGAACATATCGCCCTCAGCCCATGGGGTAGCCGTTTGGGTACCGCGCAGGTGATAGCTGGCCAGGCAGTTTTCGCCCAGGCCGGTAGTGGCTGTTACTGTCTTGCCAGTGCTGTTGAACAGGATCTTCGCCCAGCCTTTAGGAACAACATAATCTGCTGCAGGCACGGAATCATTGCCCCAGCCGCCGTTGGGGTCAATTTTGAAGCGCGGGCCGCCGCTGGCATCGCCGTCGACAAAGTTAATGCAGCTCTCGTAGACATCAGTGGTGCCTACGCGAGTCATCAACAGGCCTTCAGCCCATTTGTTATGGGTGCCGCGAACATGGTAAATACTCGCTGGGCCAGTGCTTGAAGAGACCACAGAGCTGCTGGATATCACGGAAGAGCTGGATACCAGTGAACTGCTCGACTCAACAGAACTGCTGGCGATTTCAGAGCTGCTCGATGCAATTTCAGAACTGCTGGAGGCAACCTCAGAGCTGCTGGAGGCAACTTCAGAACTGCTCACTACAACCTCTACACTGCTTACTGCTACTTCAGAGCTGCTGGCTACAACGGTATCTGATGAGCTGGCAATGCTTGCTGCCGAGGAAGATGGAGTGTCCTCACCCGCCGTTGAGCTGGCTGCAGATGTAAGTGCAGCGGAAGACGCCACAGAAGCCACAACAGTTGAGCTGGCAACCACTGAACTCGCTTTTGCGGATGACTTTGACGTCACTGCCGCTGTCGAAGATTTAGTGTTGTTAACGGGTGGTTTTGAACTGCTTCCGCCACCACAAGCGGTTAACGCAATACTAAGCGTCAGAACCGAGAGTGTGCGAAGTGAATATATGTTTAAGTTTTCCATAGTTTACCTTGCTGTGTTATGCCCATAACCTCTGGGCGGAGGAGTTTGCGTTATTTTTGGTATATAGAACGCCCATAAAAGAACCGTCTTAAATGACGCATAAATTTTCCTTTTGTCGCTTAAATATTCTTAAGTTCTTAATGGCGACCCATTATTGCTATCGGACACTTCTTATTCTGTTATGCAGTACACAAAATTAATAAGAGTGATAAAGAGGTCTAACAGGGGGGTTCTTAAGAACTATTTTATGTTCACTTAAGTTATAAGGATCATCATAGGGCGCGCTCCTTGTGGCAATTATTATATAAGCCCCCTGAATTTCAGGGGGCCGTGAGTATATATCCTAACGTGGCTTGCTGAATACAGTTACCACAGAGCCGTCAACATTGGCCATGCCACTGAGATTGCTGACACTGGTGCTGCCGCTGACATTGGTTATCTGTGTCCAGGTTCCTGCTGGCAGGTTGACGAAGCGACCATTACCGCTGTTGTAGACTATAAACAGGTCATGGCTGTCATTGGGGTTGGTGATATGGCCGGTAATAACTTCCCCGCCGAACTCCGCTGGACGACTCACTGACAAGTATTGGCTGATTTGCGCATTGCTGGTCATGCGCAGCCCGGCGTGGTTGCGACGCAGGCTGATCAGATCCTTGAAGTATTTAAAGGTAGAGGCGTTGTCCACTTTGTTTTGCCAGTTGATTTTGTTAAAGCTATCGGGTGAGTTATAGGTATTGTGTGCGCCGCTGTATGCACCATAGTTCCAGGCAGCTACCTGACTCATTTGCTGGTTGTTGGTTTTGCTGCGAAGGAGCTCATCGCCGCCGTGAATAAAGGGGATTCCCTGGCTGGTCAAAACCATGCCCATGCCAAAGTTGACCACTCGCTTGGCGTATCCCAGGTTGCTGGGTGGCGTCAGGCTTAGTACCTGGTGGTCTCGGTTCTGCGTCACGTTGGTGGAAAGGGTCAGGTAAATCTTGTCCCACAGGCAGAAGTTGTCATGCGCTGAAATATAGTTGATGGTTTGTTCTGGGTCTGCCGTGTAATTGCGGCCCCAGGTACCATTGTGGCCGTCCTTGGGGTTGTAGGGTGAGCCGCGCATGCCGTCGTAAATTGCCCAGCCTGTATCTGCAGCGCCGAGGTTGTTGAACATATAACCCTTGGTTGTGCCGTCGTTATTGCCCTTGATGGCTTCGCGGTAGGGGCCATTAAATACACCTACATGCTCTTCGCTCATGAAGCGGACTTTGTCGAAGCGCACGCGCTGAGCGGCCTTAGCTTCGTCGTTGGCGGCAGACCAGGGTTCGCCATAGACCAGCAGATTGCGTCCTGAATATTTGGTGTCTAGGTGGCGCCCCCATTTTTCCACTTCGGCATAGGAGAATATGCCCATCAAATCGAAGCGGAAGCCATCAAGGTTGTATTCTTCTACCCAGTATTCCAGTGAATCCTGAATCATGCGGCTGACCATGGGTTGGTCGGCATCAATCGAGTTGCCGGTGCCGGACAGATCGGCTGTTGTGTAGTATTTATTGGTAATGCCAGCAAACATCTCGTTGCCGTAGGTGTGGTTGTAAACTACATCCATAACTACGCGTATACCGGCCTTGTGGAATTCATTGACCATGGTCTTGAGTTCGGTTGCGCGGTTTTCATAGTCGGTAGGCGTTGCTGAGTAGCGCTCTTCAGGAATATTGTAGTTGCGTGGATCATAGCCCCAGTTATAGCAGGGGTTGCTGTCCGGCAGATTCTCACAGGAGCCGAAATCATAGATGGGCAACAGGTGAACGTGGGTAACACCCAGTTCTTTCAGGTGATCTATACCGGTTTTCACACCGTTTAAGGTGGTGCCGCCTTCGACCATACCCAAATATTTACCGCGTTTGCCGGCGCTGACACCGGAGCTGCTATCTATGGTGAAGTCGCGAACATGGATTTCATAGATAATGGAATCCTCGCGCGCTACCAGAGTTGGGTTCGCAGCCCAGCCACCGGGAAGGCCGGTGCGCGACATATCCATGACTATATTGGTATTGGTGCCCGGCTTGGCCATCTTGCCATAGGGGTCGCGAACTTCTGTGCCATTGACGACAAAGTTATATTCAGCGAGGTGGAGGTCGCCGGCGACAGTCGCCTGGTAAACATTGGTGTAACCGTTAAAGTCGGCAACTTTTTTCATGGCGTGGGGGACACCATTGACTTTCACTTGAACATTGCTGGCATCGGGCGACCAGAGTGAAAAGGTAGTGGCCCCTGACGAGTAGACTGCGCCCAGGGTGGTGACCGGGACGGTGGGTACTGAGCTGGCAATCCTGCTGGAGCTGCTGATAGCTGAGCTGCTGGAGATGGCGCTGCTACTCGAAATAACACTGCTCGAAATAACGCTGCTGGAGATGGCGCTGCTCGATATTGCGCTACTTGAAATAGCGCTACTGCTGGGTTTTGAGCTGCTGAGTGTCGAGCTATTGCTGGAGCTGCTGCTTATTTTTGAGCTGCTGTAGACGCTGCTTGAGGAGATCGCAGGCGAAACACTATTGGCAATCGATGAAGCGGCAATGCTGTTCAGTGAGCTGGAACTGGCAGGCAGCACTGAAGAGGCAGCAACAGATGATTTTGACGAGCTGGATGAGGGAGCTCCATCGGGTATCTGGCTGCTGGCCGCCAGGCTGGACGTGGTCGTTTGCTGCGAAGACGCTTTTGCAGATGAAAGCGCCAATGTTGATGAGGCGCCGTTACCGCCACCGTTGGGTGGTGTTGAGCTACTGCCACCGCCACAGGCGGTGAGCAGGGTTGCGAGTGATACGGCAGAGAGAATTCGAAGCGAATAGACACTGAAGTTTTCCATATTTTACCTGGCTGTGTTGTGCTCTAATCCTGAATCTAGGCTGAGCTAGTTATTATTGGTCTAGTAGTGCTGCTTTTTGATGCTGCTTTATAGGGTTAGACGAGTGGCTTGCTGCCGAAGGTATAGTGCGCTCTAACGTCTCGCGATTCTATGAAGCAGCGCGCAAAATTGCCTTATAAGTAAACAGGTCCAATTAAGCAATTATTAAGAACCAATTACAAGCTAAGGCCATTTTGGAGGGATAAATAAGCCGGATGCTGTGCTAATATGCCGCCACAGTTTATCCTCAGGATTGCCAGCCATGCATTGTCCTTTTTGTAGTGCCGAAGATACCAAAGTCATAGATTCCCGCCTGGTGGCCGAGGGCGACCAGGTGCGCCGCCGCCGCGAATGCCTCTCCTGCCATGAACGCTTCACTACCTTCGAGGTTGCCGAACTGGTGATGCCGCGGATTATCAAATCCAATGGCACCCGTGAACCCTTTGATGAAAATAAGCTGCGCGCCGGCTTACTGCGCGCCCTTGAGAAGCGTCCAGTGAGCATTGAGGCTACCGAATTGGCTATCAATCATATCAAGCACTTCCTCCAGGCCACAGGTGAGCGCGAAATCAAGGCGCTGACCGTCGGCGAGAAAGTGATGGAGCAGTTGCAAAAGCTTGATGAGGTTGCCTATATCCGCTTTGCCTCTGTCTATCGCCGCTTCAAGGATCTCAATGAATTCCGCCAGGAAATCGATCGCCTTGAACAGCATCCTGACAACCAGTAATTCTCTACAGCGATATTGCCATCCATGCCACTAACCACCACCGATACTGACTTTATGGCGCAGGCACTCCGCCTTGCCGAGCGCGGCTTTTATACCACCATGCCCAACCCTCGCGTCGGCTGTGTGCTGGTGAAGGCCGGCCAGGTGGTGGGGGAGGGCTGGCATGTGCGTTCTGGTGAGCCCCATGCGGAAATCATTGCGCTGGCTGCGGCGGGCGAAAATGCCAGGGGGGCTACGGCCTATGTCACCCTGGAGCCCTGCAGTCACACAGGTAAAACCGGTCCCTGCAGCCATGCGCTTATAGCGGCGGGGGTGGTGCGGGTGGTATTTGCCATGGAGGATCCCAATCCCCTGGTTGCCGGTCGCGGTTTGGACAAGTTGCGTGCAGCCGGCATTCAGGTGGATGGGCCGCTGTTGGAAGATGATGCGCGAGCGTTGAATCCCGGCTTCGTGAAGCGAATGGAACGCAGGCTGCCATGGGTGCGCTGCAAGCTGGCCATGAGTGTCGATGGTCGCACCGCCATGGCCAATGGCGAAAGCAAATGGGTGACTGGGCGCCTGGCGCGGCAGGATGTACAGCGTTTGCGTGCGCGCAGCTGTGCCATAGTGACAGGTGTAGAGACTATTTTGTTCGACGATGCCTCACTCAGTGTGCGCGAACATGAGCTGGGGCTCGACAATGCCTCGGCCGTAGCTGCCAGGCAGCCATTGCGGGTTGTTTTGGATTCCAGGCTGCGGTTGCCGCGCCATGCCGATATCCTCAGGCAAGCCACGCAGGTTCTGGTTGTGCATAACGGCTCTCCTGAAAACCAGGACAGGCTCGAGGGCTGGCCCGCCCATGTGGAATTTGTGGCCTTGCCCGCTGCCGATGGCCGGATTCATTTGCGTAATCTGCTGAGTGAGTTGGCTGAGCGCCAATGCAATGAGGTGCTGGTTGAAGCGGGTTCTACCCTGGGCGCCAGCTTTTTACGCGGCGGTCTGCTGGATGAAGCTATTATATATATGGCTCCCAAGCTCTTGGGCAGCCAGGCGCGGCCATTATTTGACCTGCCATTGAACACCATGTCATCGGCGCTTCCGCTGAAGATCCGCGATATTCGCCCGGTGGGTAAGGATTGGCGAATCACTGTCGTACCGGATATGGAACACTGATTATTTTATAGTTTGAATGGGTAATTCTTTTGGACCAGCAACAGCAACCTGAATTTAAGCCGGCATCTCCTGCGGTGATAGACAACTCTGCAACCCGGTTACAGCGCTTTTTGGCTGCCATGATTGATAACAGCTTGAGCTTTATTGTGTTGATTGTTTTGTTTGATTATTTCAACGTACCTGAGCTGGTGCGGGCCGGGCAGCCTATTCCGACTGATATTAGTATGAAATTGGTTTTGGGTGCGCTGTTTATGTTTTTTGTCTTTCATGGTTCTCTTTTGTACAGGTATGGCCAGACTGTGGGCAAAAGGTTTATGGGATTGGCGATTGTCACTCTGGATGGCCGCCGCCCTTCATTTACGAATTTGATCCTGAATCGCTATCTGTCGCAATGCGTTGCAGGCTTTGTGCTGAGTGGCCTGGGAGCTTTGCTGGATATCTTGTTTATCTTCCGGGCTGACAAGCGCTGTGTGCACGACCTGATTGCAGGAACTAAAGTAATAGATCTCAGAATCAAGACGCAATCTACCTCGAGTAGCCTTATTGTATAAAAAGGTATTGCTATGTTTACCGGAATTATTGAAGCGATCGGCGAGGTTATCGCGCTGCAGCCTAAAAATGGCGATCTGCGCCTGCGCATTAAAACCCATGGCCTGGACTTGGGCGATGTTCGCCTGGGAGATTCCATAGCCACCAATGGAGTATGTCTGACTGTGGTGGATTTGCCTGGCGATGGCTACTGGGCCGATGTCTCTCGCGAGACCCTCGATAACACCACTCTGCCGCAGTGGAAAATCGGCCAGCGTGTCAACCTGGAAAAAGCGCTCACACCGCAAACCCGTCTCGGCGGCCATATTGTCAGTGGTCATGTCGACGGTGTTGGCGAAGTGGTCAGTCGTCACCCGGATGCGCGCTCCGAGCGCTTTCGCCTGCGCGCACCCAAAGCGCTGGCGAAATATATTGCCCACAAGGGCTCCATCACTATCGACGGCACCAGCCTTACCGTCAACAAGGTGGATGGCGATGAGTTTGAATTGAATATTGTTCCTCACACCTTGGTGCAAACGATTATGGGCAGCTATAAATCAGGCGCTCAGGTCAATCTTGAAGTGGATGTGCTGGCCCGCTACCTGGAGCGATTGCTGCTCGGCGACAAGGCTGCTGAAGCTGAAGGTCAGGCGGGAATTACCCTGGAGTTTTTGGCTAAGCATGGTTTCAATTAAAGTGACTAAGGTCATCGCCATTGTATTTTATTCAGCCTCCGGCGTTACCAGGCAGCTGGCTGAGGCTATAGGTACGGGTGTTGATGCTGTCGCTGGAGCCAGGGCAAGCCTTTACCCGATCAGTGGCGATGATATCGAGAAGGGGCGGTTTGTGAATGAATCCCTGTTGCAGGCAATCGATGAGGTCGACGCGGTGATATTTGGGTCTCCGACCTACATGGGCGGCCCCGCCGCGCAATTTAAAGCCTTTGCCGATGCCAGTGGCAACCGCTGGAGTCGCCAGCGGTGGGCGGGGAAAGTGGCAGCGGGTTTTACTTCGGGAGAATGTCCCAGTGGCGACCAACTGGCGAGCTTGCAATATTTTAACCTGTTTGCCAGCCAGCACGGCATGATCTGGTGCGGCCTGGATATAGCGACGGGCTACGACCCCCGGGGGCGCAATCCCCTCGGTGCTTTTTTAGGGCTTGCGTCGCAAAAAGAGAAAAAGGGTCTAAATACTATTTACCTCGAAACGGCACAATACCTGGGTGCCAGGGTCGCGAAGCTCGCCACTCAGGTATCATCGCAACAAGCGTTTTAAAAAAGAGGCTTATCAGAGAAGGCTGACTATGCAATTAAACAGCATTGAAGAATTAATTGAAGATATGCGTCAGGGCAAAATGGTGATCCTGATGGATGATGAGGACCGTGAAAATGAGGGAGATATCATTATGGTGGCCGAGCAGGTGCGCCCTGAGGATATCAACTTTATGGCCACCCATGCCCGCGGCCTGATTTGCCTGACCCTCACTCAGGAGCGCTGCAAACTGTTGGATCTGCCGCTGATGGTGTCCGACAATAAGTCCCAGCACACCACCAACTTTACCGTATCCATAGAAGCCGCCGAAGGTGTGAGCACAGGCATTTCCGCCGCTGATCGCGCCCTGACTGTACGCGCTGCAGTGCGGGCCAATGCCAAAGCCAGCGATATAGTGCAGCCAGGCCATATCTTTCCCTTGATGAGTCAGCCGGGCGGTGTAATGAGCCGCGCAGGCCATACAGAGGCCGGTTGCGATCTCGCCCGCTTGGCCGGTTTTGAGCCGGCGGCGGTGATTGTCGAGGTGATGAATGCCGATGGCACCATGGCGCGCAGGCCGGATCTGGAAGTTTTTGCCGAGCAACACGGCTTAAAAATCGGTACCATTGCCGACCTGATTCACTACCGCGCGACCAAGGAAAAAACCGTTGCCTGCATCAATGCTCGCAAAGTGGAAACGCTCTACGGCGAGTTTGAGTTGCGCACCTATCGCGACCTGGCCCGCGGCGACCTGCATTTCGTTATGGTGAAAGGCGAGATCAATGCTGAGCCGACCCTGGTGCGGGTGCATGTCATGGATATAGCGCGCGATATTTTAAGCTTGCAGCGCCCCTCAGTTGCCGGTGGCAAGGCCTGGTCTTACCAGGAGGCACTGCAGCGGGTCAGCGAGGAGGGCAGGGGTGTGGTGCTGCTGATCTGCCACGACGAATCCACTACCGAGGTGGAAGAGAGCATTGATTGGTTGTTGTCAGGCAAGCAGCAGCGTCGCAGTTCGGAAGTGCTCTACAAGCAGATTGGCACCGGCTCGCAGATACTGCGCGATCTGGGGGTGCGCAAAATGCGCGTGATGTCTGCGCCCATGCGCTACTCAGCCCTGTCAGGTTTTGATCTGGAAGTGGTGGAATATGTCTGCCCCCAGCTGTGATAATTTTACCTATTAACGAGAAAACATTATGAGCAACATCAAAGTCATCGAAGGAAATTTTGCAGCGGCAAGCGGAAAATATGCGCTTATTGTCAGCCGCTGGAATAGTTTTGTGGTGGAGAGCCTTAAAGACGGTGCCCTGGATACCCTGCGTCGCCACGGTATCAAAGACGAGAACGTCAGCATATATTACGCTCCAGGCGCATTTGAATTTCCCCTGGTTGCGCAAAAGATTGCAGAAAAGAAACAGTACGATGCAATTATTGCCCTGGGGGCAGTGATTCGCGGCGGCACCCCGCATTTTGACTATGTGGCCGGCGAATGCACCAAAGGCTTGGCGCAAGTGTCTCTGAATGCAGGCATACCTGTCACCTTTGGCGTGTTGACAGTAGATTCCATCGAGCAGGCTATAGAGCGCTCGGGCACCAAAGCGGGTAACAAGGGTGTTGAAGCGGCGGCGACTGCACTGGAAATGGTTTCATTGATTGCCAATATCTAAAGAACCGGGAAAATTATCGGCGAATACAGCCCCGATAATTTTCCAGCTCTCGCGAAGAAAATTGAGTGGTCATTCACTCGCTGTTGTTTGTATAAAATTTAAATTGTGGCAATGTTCGTCACTAGCTCTTTATCAGGTAAATGTTCATGACTTCTCAAAATCAACAGGGCAGCCCCCAAAAAGGTTTGACTGCTGCCACCCGTCGCATGGCCAGGCACTATGCCATGCAGGCTCTCTATCAATGGAAAATGGCGGGGGCCAGCCTCAACGCCATTGAAGCGGAATTTCGTGTTGATAATGATATGAGTAATGTGGACGTGGAATATTTTCACGATATTCTCCACGGCGTACCACAATCCCTCAGTGAGTTGGAAGCTTTGTTTTCCCCTTTCCTGGTTGAGCGGGCGGCCCACGAATTGGACCCTGTCACAGAGGCCTTGCTGCGCATGTCCTGCTATGAATTAAAATTCCGCATAGATGTACCCTACAAAGTGGTGATCAATGAAGCTGTATCCCTGGCGAAGAAATTCGGTGCGGAGGACAGCCATAAATTTATCAACGGCGTACTCGATAAGGTTGCCGCCCTGGTGCGCGCTGTCGAGGTGAAGGCCAATCAGAGCCGCTGAGAATAGCGGCTGCAGCGGTGAACCCTATGCGCGAATTCGACTATATCCAGCAGTTTTTTCAGCGTGAATCGGTAGAAAATCCTTCCGATTCTGTGCTTCTGGGTATTGGCGATGACTGCGCGCTTTTGCAAATTCCTGCGGGGCAGCAACTGGCAGTCTCGGTGGATACGCTGGTTGCCGATGTTCACTTTCCCGCAGAAGCCGCTGCCGATCTGATTGCCGAGCGTGCGCTGCGTGTGAATCTCAGCGATCTTGCGGCCATGGGCGCCGAGCCTTTGTGGTTTACCCTGGCGCTGACCCTGCCGCAGAGCACCCCCGAGCTGACAGAGCAATGGCTGCGTAAGTTCAGCCACGGTTTATTTCGTGTTGCGCGCGAGTTTAATATTGCCCTGGTCGGCGGCGATACCACTGCAGGGCCTCTTAGTATCAGCATCCAGGTGATGGGTGCTGTCACTGGCCATCAGGCATTGCGGCGCGACGGTGCGGCGATTGGCGATTTTATATGCGTGACTAATCATCTGGGCGATGGCGCTGCCGCGCTGGCGGTGATCGAAGATCGCCTGGAGCTTGCGACAGAGTACCGTGATTATTTACTGCAGCGCTTTTATCAACCCAGGCCGCGCTTAACGGAGGCCGCATTGCTGCGCGGTATCGCCAGTGCCGCTCTGGATATTTCCGATGGGTTGGTTGGCGATCTTGCGCATATCTGCAAGGCCAGCGATCTGGCAGCAGTCATAGAAGTGGAAAGTCTTCCCTTATCTGCGGCGCTGCTGGCGATGGATAATATAGACCAGGCGCGTCGCTGGGCGCTGAGCGGTGGCGATGACTATGAGCTATGTTTTACTGTTTCCCCGGAAAAAATGCCGGAACTGGCCATGCTGATTGCAGAGGGCAAGCTGCAAGCCACCATAGTGGGTGAAATGCTGGCGGGTGAAGGTGTTGTCTGTGAGTTGGATGGTGAACCCTTTGTCTTGCAACAACAAGGTTATCAACATTTTTAATATGAAAAATCCAACGTTTAAAGAATTGCTCGCCAACCCCCATCATTTTTTTGCCTTTGGTTTTGGCAGTGGTCTCGCGCGCAAGGCTCCCGGAACCTTTGGCACTCTGGCTGCAATTCCGATTTACTGGTTGATCCAGGATTTATCCTGGCCACTCTATCTCAGCTGGCTGCTGGTCACTTTTGCGCTGGGCGTCTACTGGTGTGATCGTTCGGCAAAACAGCTGGGTGTGCACGATCATGGCGGCATAGTCTGGGATGAGTTTGTCGGTTTCTGGATAACCATGTTCCTTGTGCCGAAATCCTGGCTGTTTTTGCTCCTGGGTTTTTTGCTGTTCCGGCTCTTCGATATTGTAAAACCCTGGCCTATCAGTTGGGTGGATCGCAAGGTTGGCGGTGGTTTTGGTATTATGGTAGATGATGTCCTGGCCGGTATCTATGCCTGTGCGCTGTTGCATGCTGCTATTTATTTTTATGGGGGTTAAGGGATTGATGAAGCATTTTATCTGTTTGCTGTTGCTCGTATTTACCCCTTGCAGCCTGGCAATCGATATAGAAGTAAAGATGCTTATGCAAGGCGGCGCACTGCTGCAAATAGATGGTGAGCAGCGCATGCTGCGGCAGGGGGCGCGCAGCCCGGAGGGCGTGCTGTTGATTTCTGCCGATACCAAGCAGGCTGTGATAGAGATAGAGGGCAAGCGCAAAACTGTGACTATGTCGCGGGGTGTTTCCACGCAATTCAAGACAGCCGATAAAACTGAAATACGCATTGCCAGCGGAGAAGGGCAGCACTATTTCACCCAGGGCTTGATCAATGGCAGGGCGGTGAATTTCCTGGTGGATACGGGGGCGACAACCATTGCCATGAATCGCTATGAGGCCGAGCGCCTGGGGATTGATTATCGCGCTGGCAAGCCGGTGACTATCAGTACGGCGAACGGCAATAAAGCCGCTTTTTTGGTTACACTGCCCAGTGTATCCGTGGGCAATATCCTTGTTCATCAGGTGCAGGCGACGGTCAGTACCAGCGGATCGCCCGATATCGTTTTGCTGGGCAATAGTTATCTCAGCAAAGTGGATTTAAAAATTGACCAGGGCGTATTGGTTTTAAGAGAAAAGTGAAGCGGCCAGAGTCTCTGGCGCATTGAGGTTATTGCGTGACAATACGATTTATACAATCCTGCAAACTGCCAACGCCTTTCGGGATGTTTGTTATGCACGGTTTTGTCGATGACAATACCGAGAAAGAGCATGTGGTGCTCACCATGGGAGATATTGCTGGCGATGAGCCACTGCTAGCGCGAATTCACTCAGAGTGCCTGACCGGCGACGGGCTGTTCAGCTTGCGCTGCGACTGTGGCCCGCAATTGCAGGCTGCCATGCACAAAATCGGTGTTGTCGGCCGCGGTGTGATTTTTTATTTGCGTCAAGAGGGCCGCGGTATTGGCTTGATGAATAAAATTCGCGCCTACTCTCTGCAGGATTGCGGTGCCGATACAGTGGAAGCCAATGAGCAGTTGGGTTTTGGTGCGGATATGCGCGATTACACCATCCTCAAGCCGATGCTGGAGCATCTTGATATCAAGGCGTTGAAGCTGCTCACCAACAACCCGCGCAAAGTGAAAGCGCTGCAGGATATGGGGATCAACGTGGTCGAGCGCCTGTCGCACCAGACCGGGCGCAATCCCCACAATGCCAAATACCTGGAGACCAAGCAGGGCAAGCTTGGCCATTTATTCAATGAAATGGATGATGACTAGGGGGTAATTACCTCTGGACACAACATACTAAAGAGATTGTTAAGATGATACGTATTGCAATTGCCGGTGCTGCCGGGCGAATGGGCAAGGCTTTGATTGAGGCCACCATAGCAAATGCAGGCACCAGCCTGACCGCCGCCATAGTTCGCCCGACCAGCTCATTGGTCGGCGTTGATGCTGGAGAGTTCGGCGGAGTGGGTAAACTGGATGTGCAGATTGTTGGCGATATTGCCCAGGCCATACACCAGTTTGATGTATTGATTGATTTCAGCACCCCTGCCGCGACCCTGGCCAATGTACAAATCTGCGCAGCTGCCGGCAAGCCTATGGTGATAGGCACCACCGGGTTTAATGACGCTGAAAAAGCCGAGCTGCTCTCGTTCCAGACACAGATTCCACTATTGCTCTCTGCCAATTTTTCCACCGGCGTCAACCTCTGTTTCAAGCTGCTCGATCTGGCGGCGCGCGTGCTGGGCGATGCCTACGATGTCGAGGTCTATGAAGCCCATCACCGTCATAAGATAGATTCACCTTCCGGCACAGCCATGCGTATGGGCGAGGTTCTGGCCAATGCACTGGAGCGCGATTTAAAGCAGGTGGCTGTCTATGGTCGCGAGGGCCAGATAGGCGCGCGTCCGCGCGATACCATAGGTTTTGCCACTGTGCGCGGCGGCGATGTGGTGGGTGATCACACGGTCATGTTTATGGCCGATGGCGAGCGCGTGGAGATTACCCACAAGGCCTCCAGTCGCCTGGCATTTGCCAATGGCGCGGTGCGCGCGGCCATTTGGCTGTGCGAGCAGCAATCCGGTCTGTTTGATATGCAGGATGTGTTGGGACTTCGTTAATAATCTATTCGGGAAAATTCCATGGCGGGTTCAAGTCTTCTCCTATTGATCGATGATATAGCCGCTGCATTGGATGATGTGGCAGTCATGACCAAGGTTGCGGCAAAAAAAACCGCGGGCGTGCTGGGCGATGACCTCGCCCTCAATGCCCAGCAGGTCGCCGGGGTCAGCGCCGATCGCGAATTGCCTGTGGTGTGGGCGGTGGCAAAGGGCTCTTTTCTCAACAAGCTTATCCTGGTTCCCGCAGCGCTATTGATTTCGGCATTTATTCCCTGGCTGATTATGCCATTGCTGATGTTGGGTGGAGCCTACCTCTGCTTTGAGGGGGTAGAGAAACTCGCCCATAAATTTCTCCATGCAAAGGAGGAGCAGCAGCACCAACAGGAGCTGGCGGAGGCTGTAGCCAATCCTGAGATAGATATGGTGGCCTTTGAAAAAGAAAAAATAAAAGGTGCAATCCGCACTGATTTTATTCTGTCCGCCGAAATCATAGTGATCACCCTGGGTTCAGTGGCTCAGGCAGTGTTTGCAACCCAGGTAGCTGCTGTTATTGCCATAGCCGTGATTATGACGGTGGGTGTCTATGGTTTTGTGGCATTGATCGTCAAGCTGGATGATATGGGGCTGTTCCTGATGCGCAAACAGCAGGGCATTGCCCTGGGGTTGCAGCATGCGCTGGGCAAGGGTCTGCTGCTGACTGCACCGCAGTTGATGAAGTTACTATCGGTGCTAGGTACGCTGGCGATGTTTTTGGTGGGCGGTGGGATACTCGCTCATGGTTTGCCTTTTATGCATGCCTTGACTCATGGTTTTGAAGCCTGGGGTGGGCTGCTGGCGGGGCTTGCCAATGCCGGTGTCAATCTGCTGCTGGGTGTTGTTGCGGGTGCGCTGGTGTTGCTGGCGGTAATGGCAATCGGCAAAGTGTTTGGCAAAAAGTAATCCTTGGAACCCGGGGCTGGGTTGCCTAAACGGGGTGTTTTGTGAGCCTTTCGCCTGTTCCGGGCAAAAAAAGCGGGCTATGGCCATCTTCTGGAATTTTCCGTGGACACCCGCGCCTCACTCCCGTACAATTCCCAGTTAGATTGCGCTCGGCTATACCGCGCCAGGTTGAGGAAAAAATAGACGATTTGCAGCGACCAGCAGGCTAATTCTGCAAATCCTGTGAATGCACAGTATCGAAGCGAGATGGAATTCAGTTTCATCTCGCTTTTTTACAACCTGCAACTGGCGCTCTTCAGCAAGTAGCTTCACTTTCGCCCTGGAACTGACATCGTTTTTCGCGCCTTTAGCCTGTGCGATTGTCTTTTTGAGCCTGAAGAAAGTGAATCTGAAGCCGGATGCCTGCAGCAACGATTTTAAAAAACTGTTATAGCCAACACTGTTGCTAGCCCAACACTGCTATGTTTAGTCAGGAGGTTGACTTGATTATCGGGGACTCCCAATTGGGGCTTGTCAAAAAGCCCGCGCTACTTGTTCTAGCTGACGGTAGCATTTTTCGTGGTACTGCTATTGGTGCTGAAGGTTTGTCTGTTGGTGAGGTGGTGTTCAATACTGCTATCACTGGCTATCAGGAAATTCTCACCGATCCATCCTACGCTCAACAAATCGTTACTCTCACTTATCCCCATATTGGCAATACCGGCACTACCAGCGAAGATGCTGAGTGCGATCGCGTCTGGGCCACCGGCCTGGTGATTCGCGACCTGCCACTGCTGGCCAGTAACTTCCGCAGCGATGCCAGCCTCTCTGACTATCTCAAGGCGCGCAATGTTGTTGGCATAGCCGATATTGATACCCGCCGCTTGACCCGAATCTTACGCGATAAAGGTGCGCAAAACGGCTGCATCATGGCTGGTGATATAGATGAGGCCAAAGCCCTCGCCGCTGCCAAGGCCTTCGGTGGATTGAAAGGTCTGGATCTTGCGAAAGAAGTCACAGTTGCCAAGCCCTATGTCTGGAACGAGACCAGTTGGGAATTGGGTGTTGGCCACAGCAAGCCAACGGCTGCAAAAAAATTCAAAGTCGTTGCCTACGATTACGGTGTAAAGCGCAATATCCTGCGCATGCTGGTGGATCGCGATTGCGATTTGACCGTAGTGCCGGCGAAAACGCCCGCGGCGGAAGTGCTGGCAATGAATCCCGATGGTGTATTCCTCTCCAATGGCCCCGGCGATCCAGAGCCTTGTACCTACGCTATTGATGCGATCAAAGAAATTCTAGAGACAGACATTCCAGTGTTTGGTATTTGCCTCGGTCACCAGTTGCTGGCCTTGGCCTCAGGTGCGAAAACCCTGAAGATGAAATTCGGCCACCACGGCGGCAATCATCCGGTGCAGGATCTGAACAGCAAGCAGGTGATGATCACTGCCCAGAACCACGGTTTTGCGGTGGAGGAGTCGAGCCTGCCTGCCAATTTGGTTGCGACTCACAAGTCCCTGTTCGATGGTTCGCTACAGGGGATTCACCGCACCGACAAGGCCGCCTTCAGCTTCCAGGGTCACCCCGAAGCCAGCCCTGGCCCGCACGAAGCGGATACCTTGTTCGACCACTTTATTGAATTGATGCAGGCCCGCAAGGGTTAATCACTGACAGGTGCTAGTTGCCGGCGTTTGCGGTCGGCAACTGAATCGGAGATAAAATGCCAAAACGTACAGACATAAACAGTATTTTGATTCTCGGCGCTGGCCCTATTGTCATTGGCCAGGCCTGTGAGTTTGACTACTCGGGCGCCCAGGCCTGTAAGGCCCTGCGCGAAGAGGGTTACCGTGTAATTCTGGTGAACTCCAACCCAGCCACCATTATGACCGACCCCGCCATGGCGGATGCCACTTACATTGAACCTATTGAATGGCAAACCGTTGCCAAAATCATCGAGAAAGAGCGTCCCGATGTAATACTGCCCACCATGGGTGGCCAGACCGCACTCAACTGCGCCCTGGCGCTGGCGAAAAACGGCGTATTGGAAAAATACAATGTTGAACTGATAGGTGCGAAAGAAGAAGCCATCAATATGGCGGAAGATCGCAATCTGTTCGACCAGGCGATGAAGCGTATAGGGCTATCATGTGCCCGCGCTAAAATTGTTCACACTATGGAAGAAGCCAAAGAAGTTCCAAAAGAATTTGGTTTCCCCTGCATTATTCGCCCCTCGTTCACTATGGGTGGCTCGGGCGGCGGTATCGCCTACAACTGGGAAGAGTTTGAAGAGATCTGCACTCGCGGCCTGGATCTATCGCCCACCAATGAATTGCTGATCGACGAATCCCTGCTCGGCTGGAAAGAGTACGAGATGGAGGTGGTGCGCGATAAGGCGGATAACTGCATTATCGTCTGCTCGATTGAAAATTTCGATCCCATGGGCGTACACACCGGTGACTCGATTACCGTTGCTCCGGCGCAAACCCTGACCGATAAAGAATACCAGATCATGCGCAATGCCTCGATTGCGGTGCTGCGTGAAATAGGTGTTGAAACCGGTGGTTCCAACGTACAGTTTGCGGTGAATCCCGAGGATGGTCGCATGGTTGTGATCGAGATGAACCCGCGTGTATCGCGGTCATCGGCGCTGGCTTCCAAGGCGACTGGCTTCCCGATTGCAAAAATCGCCGCAAAACTCGCGGTGGGTTATACCCTCGATGAATTGAAAAACGATATTACCGGTGGTGCAACTCCTGCATCCTTTGAGCCTTCTATCGACTATGTTGTCACCAAGGTTCCGCGCTTTACCTTCGAAAAATTTGGCGAGGCCGATGCGCGTTTGACCACGCAGATGAAATCTGTTGGCGAAGTCATGGCGATTGGCCGCACTTTCCAGGAGTCATTGCAAAAAGCGCTGCGCGGTTTGGAGGTGGGCTCTGCCGGGTTTGAATCCAAAGTGGATGTGACCACCGAAGAGGGCGTGGCCAAGGTGCGTCGCGAACTGGCAACGCCCGGTGCCGAGCGCATCTGGTATGTCGGCGATGCTTTCCGCATGGGCTTGAGCGTGGAAGATGTTTTCAACCTGTCGAAAATTGACCCTTGGTTCCTGGTACAGCTTAAGGAGCTGATTGATATCGAGTTATCGCTGCGCGGTAAATCCGTCACCGATCTCAATGGCGATATACTGTTCCAGTTAAAGCGCAAAGGTTTCTCCGACAAGCGTTTGGCGCTGTTGCTTGGCACTACAGAAAAAGCCGTGCGTCACTACCGTCAGACATTAAATGTTCGTCCGGTTTACAAGCGTGTGGATACCTGTGCAGCCGAGTTTTCCACCTCTACGGCTTATATGTACTCTACTTATGAAGAAGAGTGCGAAGCCAATCCCAGCGATAAAAAGAAAATCCTGGTGATCGGCGGCGGCCCCAATCGTATTGGCCAAGGTATCGAATTCGATTACTGCTGTGTGCACGCGGCGCTGGCGATGCGCGAAGACGGTTACGAAACCATAATGGTCAACTGTAACCCGGAAACTGTTTCTACCGATTACGATACTTCCGATCGCCTGTTCTTCGAGCCGGTGACGTTGGAAGATGTATTGGAAATTGTCCACAAAGAAAAACCCATCGGCGTTATTGTTCAATTCGGCGGTCAGACTCCGTTGAAATTATCGCGCGCGCTGGAAGCTGAAGGTGTGCCCATTATCGGCACCAGCCCCGATGCTATCGATAAAGCGGAAGACCGCGAGCGCTTCCAGCAAATGATCGAAAAGCTTGGCCTGCTGCAGCCGCCGAATGCCATTGTGCGCTCGCTGGAAGAAGCGCTGTTGGCGGCTGATCGCGTTGGTTATCCCCTGGTGGTGCGTCCGTCTTATGTGCTGGGTGGCCGCGCCATGGAAATCGTTTATAAAGAAGATGAGCTGCGCACTTATATGCGCACCGCTGTACAGGTATCGGAAGATGCGCCGGTATTGCTCGACCACTTCTTGAATAATGCGATTGAAGTGGATATAGATGCAGTGTCCGATGGCCAGCAAGTGGTGATCGGCGGGATCATGCAGCATATCGAACAATGTGGCGTTCACTCCGGCGATTCTGCCTGTTCATTCCCACCTTACTCATTGCCTGCCGATGTGCAGGATCTGATGCGCGAGCAAGTCAAGAGCATGGCGTTGGAGCTGGGTGTTATAGGTTTGATGAATACGCAGTTGGCCTATCAGGATGGCAAGATCTATGTGATCGAAGTCAATCCGCGCGCATCGCGCACAGTGCCGTTTGTGTCCAAGTGCATCGGTGTATCCCTGGCCAAAGTGGCGGCGCGCTGCCAGGCGGGTATGTCGCTGGCCGACCAGGGTTTTACCAAAGAAATTATCCCAAGCTACTACAGTGTGAAAGAAGCGGTATTCCCCTTCAATAAATTCCCGGCGGTAGATCCTATCCTCGGCCCGGAAATGAAATCCACGGGTGAAGTGATGGGTGTGGGCGATACCTTTGGCGAAGCCTATGGAAAATCGCAATTGGGTGCGAGCAACCGTATCCCTGCATCGGGCACCGCTTTCCTGAGCGTGCGCGATATGGATAAGGCCGGTATTGTCGGTGTTGGCAAAGATCTGGTTAACCTTGGTTTTAAACTGGTTGCCACTCGCGGCACAGCGGCAATATTGCAAAGTGCAGGCTTGCAGGTCCAGGTGGTCAACAAGGTGCAGGAAGGTCGTCCGCATATTGTGGATATGATCAAGAATGACGAGATTGATTTGATTTTGAATACTGTTGAGGGCCGCCAGGCCACTCGCGATTCATCTTCGATCCGCCGCAATGCGGAAAATCACCGTGTGTATTACAACACTACACTGGCAGCAGCAGAAGCGGTGTGCGTAGCATTAAAACAAGGACGCAATGGTGAAATCAACGTGCGTCGCCTGCAGGACTTACACAAGAGATTAGCCGTATGAGCAGTAAATTCCCGATGACCATCCACGGAGCTGAAAAGCTTGCCGAGGAATTGGAAGATCTGAAAAAAGTACAGCGCCCACGCATAGTCAACGCGATTGCCGAAGCTCGCGCCCACGGCGACCTGAAAGAAAACGCCGAATACTCTGCCGCCCGTGAGCAGCAGAGTTTTTGCGAGGGGCGTATCCAGGAAATCGAAGGCAAGCTCGGCAATGCGCAAATTATTGATGTAACCAAAATCCCGCATACCGGCAAGGTTATCTTCGGCACAACCGTCACCATCCTCAATCTGGAAACCGATCAGACGGTGACCTACCAGATAGTGGGTGACGATGAATCTGAAGTAAAAGCCAACAAAATTTCCGTCAACTCACCGATTGCCCGCGCGCTTATCGGCAAGGAAGAGGGCGATGTAGTTGTGGTAAAGGCGCCCGGCGGTGAAATTGAATACGAAATCGATAAAGTTGAGCATATTTGATTTTTTCGCCCCATAAAAAAACCGCCTTCGGGCGGTTTTTTTATGGGGCCGATTCTGGCTGCAATCGCCAGCCCGGTTTATCTGTGCAGATTGGACAGCTTGGGATTGGCTTTTTTATTGCCACGATAGAGAATAACTACTTTACCTATCTCCTGGATGATCTCAACATTGGGCAGGGTCTGGAGTTCTGCCACCAACTCTTTGCGGTCTTCGCGCTCGGCTACGCCCAGTTTCACCTTGATAAGCTCGTGGTCGTCGAGCGCGCGGTTAAGCTCCAGCAAAACGCCCTCGCTCAGGCCTTTGCCAGCGATAGTGACAATGGGATTAAGCTTGTGGCCAATAGAACGAAATTGTTTTTTGCGGTCGGCGCTGATGGGCATAAAATCTTACCTTAATGAAGATATTCTGGAAAAGGCGCTATTGTAGCCCAGTAATCCCTTTGAGGGCTAATGGGCTGGCCAGTTAAAACCTTTAATCGTGATGGCTCGAACATTTCCAGAGTTGTTGTGTCCAATCCCGCTATTGCCTGTGGCGCACTGCTTGTCAGGCGGGGGTGAGATGAAGCGTTGTCAGGCTCAACAAAGAGCGGGCGAGCAACAGTTTTGCATTTAGGCTGGTTTCTTGCATTGCACTATTCGAGTGATAAATTCCAGGCGCAATAGGGATTTTCATGGTCTGACTGGTGTGGGGTGATGCAAAGTGGCTATTGGCAGCTAAAATCTTAGTTTGGGCCTTGTAATATTGGTTCTTGTCCCCAATATCAACGAGGTAGCGCCGTCCAGCGCATGTATTATTGGTTGCGGAGTTTGGATGGAGTGAATAGCTGCGAGAATCCACGAGTAATTTGGCAATAGTTTTCCGCAAGAAAGCGTTGGTAATAGACAAAGGACTGGATCCGGCTGGTGCTTGCCGTGGCGGTTCCGCAGTTGCGGTGCTGATGACGGCCAAGGGGTAAAAAGGTAATTAGCAGGCAGTTAGGATTAATGCCCGTGTTTTCAATGAAGTCTGTGTGAGGAACTCACCTTGAATGATATAACCAAGAATCTCGTGCTGTGGCTTATTATCGCCGTGGTTTTATTCAGCGTATTCGAGAGCTTTAATAAGCCTTCCAGCAATGAAATGCTGAATTACTCCGAATTTATCAAGGCTGTGCGCGATGACCGTGTGCAGCAGGTCACCATTGATGGATTCACCATTGAAGGTGTCTACAGCGATAACTCCACCTTTAAAACCATTCGTCCCCAGGTACAGGATCCTAAGCTGATCGACGACCTGTACAACCATAAAGTGGTGATCAAGGGGCGCGAAATTGAGCAGCCTAGCCTGTGGAATCAGTTGCTGGTAGCCAGCTTCCCGATTCTGATCATACTCGCCATTTTCTGGTTCTTTATGCGGCAGATGCAGGGTGGTGCGGGAGGCAAGGGTGGCCCTATGAGCTTTGGCAAGAGCAAGGCGCGCCTGCTCAGTGAAGACCAGATCAAAACCACCTTTGCCGATGTGGCCGGTGTCGATGAAGCCAAGGAAGAGGTGCAGGAGTTGGTGCAGTTCCTACGCGATCCGTCAAAATTCCAGCGTTTGGGCGGACAGATTCCGCGCGGTGTATTGATGGTGGGTCCACCAGGTACAGGTAAGACCCTGCTGGCCAAAGCCATTGCTGGTGAAGCCAAGGTGCCGTTCTTTTCTATTTCGGGCTCTGACTTTGTCGAGATGTTTGTCGGCGTGGGCGCATCCCGTGTACGCGATATGTTTGACCAGGCTAAGAAACAATCGCCCTGTATTATTTTTATCGACGAGATTGATGCTGTGGGTCGCCACCGTGGCGGCGGTCATGGCGGCGGTCACGATGAGCGCGAGCAGACTCTCAATCAGTTGCTGGTGGAGATGGATGGTTTTGAAGGCAATGATGGTGTGATTATTATTGCGGCAACCAACCGTGCCGATGTATTGGATAAGGCGCTGTTGCGCCCCGGCCGTTTCGACCGCCAGGTGTATGTTGGATTGCCGGATATTCGCGGTCGCGAGCAGATCTTGAAAGTGCATATGCGCAAAGTCCCTTTGGATGAGCGTGTCAGTGCCTCAGTGATTGCCCGTGGTACTCCCGGCTTCTCCGGTGCCGAGCTTGCCAACCTGGTCAATGAGGCTGCTCTTATGGCGGCGCGCGGCAATAAGCGTTTGGTCACTATGGAAGATTTCGAAAAAGCGCGCGATAAAATCATGATGGGTGCCGAGCGCAAGTCCATGGTGATGAGCGAGAAAGAAAAAGAGAACACGGCCTATCACGAAGCTGGCCATGCAATTATTGGCTGTGTTGTGCCCGAGCATGATCCTGTGCATAAGGTCACTATCATTCCTCGCGGTGGCGCTTTGGGTGTAACCCAGTATCTGCCCGAAGAAGATAAGTACAGTTACAGCAAGCGTTCGTTGGAATCGCGTTTGTGCACCCTGTTTGGCGGGCGTATCGCGGAGGAGATGACTCTGGGTATTGATGGCGTTACTACAGGGGCTTCCAATGATATTGAGCGTGCAACCAGCCTGGCTCGCAATATGGTAACCAAATGGGGTCTATCTGCAAGCCTGGGACCTCTGCATTACGGTGAGGACGAAGGGGCATACCCTGGCATGGGCACACAACAGTACTCTGGTGAAACCTCCAAGCGCATTGATGATGAGGTGCGCAGGATCATTGATGAGTGCTACAGTCGCGCCACGAAAATCCTGGAAGAGTACCGCGATGTACTGGAAACCATGAAGGATGCATTGATGGAATATGAAACCATAGATGCAGAGCAGGTTGCCGATTTGATGGCGCGCCGCAAGGTTCGTCCACCGCGCGAATGGAGCGATGATGATTTCAATAATCATCTACGCAATAAGGACGCTGGCGATAACCCTGCCGGTCCAATTGGCGGCCCTGCCAATACCCACTAGGGTATAATGCGATACCAATAAACCCCGGGCTTGCCCGGGGTTCTTTATTTTCACTTGAGCAGAATACAAAGGTTGGCGAATGCATTGGCAGGCTGGCACTCATAGATTGGACTTGCCTACGGCGGGCAGTCCTAAAATCATGGGCATACTCAATACCACTCCCGACTCCTTTTCCGACGGTGGCAGCTATTATCAAGGCGAGCATTTATCGCTGGATCTGGTGTTGCGTCGCGCCGAGCAAATGCTGCAGGAGGGGGCGGATATTATCGATGTCGGCGGTGAATCCACGCGGCCGGGGGCGGCGCCCGTATCCGTGCAGCAGGAGCTGGACAGGGTCATTCCGGTGGTTCAGGCACTGGTGCAAAAACTGGGGGCGGTGGTATCTGTGGATACCAGTAATGCGCTGGTGATCCGCGAATCTGCCAGCAGCGGTGCCAGTCTGATCAATGATGTGCGTGCACTACAGCGCGAGGGCGCCCTGCAGGCAGCTGCCAGCACTGGGTTGCCCGTATGCCTGATGCATATGCAGGGACAGCCGGCGAATATGCAAAAGGCTCCCGAATATACTAATGTATTGGATGAGGTTCTTGGGTTCTTGCGGGCCCGCATGGCTGCCTGTCAGGCAGCGGGTATTGCCGCGGAGCGCATACTGGTGGATCCGGGGTTTGGTTTTGGCAAGACTCTCACGCATAATCTCACCCTGTTGGCGAACCTCGAGGTTCTCTCGTCACTGGGCTGCCCCATTCTGGTGGGGCTATCGCGCAAGTCTCTGTTGCAACAACTGCTCAATCGCGAATTGGCAGATCGCCTGCCCGGTAGCCTGGCATTGGCACTGGCGGCCGCAGAGCGGGGAGCGGCAATTATTCGCGTTCACGATGTGGCGGCCACTCATGATGTATTGCGGGTATTTGCGGCGCTGAAGCAGCAGCGAGTCCGCACATAAAAATTTAAAAGCTAAAAAACAACGAATCAAAAGCGAAGAAGTAGAAGAATTTAATTGAGGAGAAGGAATAATGTCACGCAAATTTTTTGGTACTGATGGTATTCGCGGGCTGGTTGGCGAAGCCCCTATTACCCCGGACTTTATGTTGAAATTGGGTTGGGCTGCCGGCTGTGTGCTGCGCGATCGTTTCTCGGGCCCCAATATGATTCTGATTGGTAAAGATACACGCATCTCCGGCTATATGTTTGAATCTGCACTCCAGGCGGGTTTGATCAATGCCGGTGTCGACGTGGGCCTGCTCGGCCCTATGCCCACACCTGGTGTGGCCTATTTAACCCGCACTTTCCAGGCGCAGGCCGGCATAGTTATCAGTGCATCACATAACAGTTATGTCGACAACGGCATTAAATTTTTTGGCGGGAATGGCACCAAGCTGCCCGATGATTTGGAAACATTGATCGAAGAACAACTTGAAAAGCCCATGGTCACGGCTGAAAAGCTCGGTAAGGCACGTCGCATAGATGATGCCCGCGGTCGCTATATCGAATTCTGCAAGGGCACCATGCCCTGGGGTTTCAGCCTGAAAGGCATGCACATAGTGCTCGACTGCGCTCATGGTGCAACCTATCACATAGCGCCTGATGTATTTACCGAATTGGGGGCAAAAGTGACCCCACTGTTTATCGAGCCCAATGGCACCAACATTAATCGCGGCTGCGGCTCTACCAAGCCAGAAGTGCTGCAGGAAAAAGTAGTGGAGTTCGGCGCGGACTTGGGTATTGCCTTCGATGGTGACGGCGATCGCGTGGTGTTTGTCGATCACAAGGGTGAATTGGTCGATGGCGATGAAATTCTTTATATCATTGCCTCCTACCAGCAGGAATACGCGGGCGGCTGTGACGGTGTGGTGGGCACACTGATGAGCAACTTCGGTTTTGAATTGGGCCTGAAAAAAATTGGTGTCCCTTTTGCGCGCGCAAAAGTGGGCGATCGCTATGTTATTGAACTTATGCGTGAAAATGGTTGGCGTTTGGGCGGCGAAAACTCGGGCCATGTGGTCTGCAGCAATGTCACCACCACTGGCGACGGCATAATCGCCGCGCTACAAGTGCTGCTCGCCATCAATACCATGGATCAGCCGCTGCACAGCATCAAGAAATCCATGAACAAACTGCCGCAGATCATGATCAATGTGCATATGGCCAAGCGCGTGGACCTCAGCAGCCACGAGCTGGTGCAGGCTGCGGTAAAAGCCACTGAAGAAAAACTGGCGGGAACGGGCAGGGTGCTGTTGCGTCCGTCGGGTACCGAACCTGTAGTGCGGGTGATGGTCGAAGGCGAAGACAAAAAACAAGTCAAGGCTCTCGCTCAGGAACTGGCGCAAACGGTAGAAGCGGCTCTATGTTGATAAAATAGACAGTCCCGGTTGGCGGGCGGGTTTATCTCTGTTTGAGTCCCGCCTGCTCAATCCAGGACGACACTAGAAGTTTCTGAGCAAAAAAACGGCAGGAGCCGCAATCACCTGATGCTGCTTCAGTCGTTGCCGGACAAATTATATGCAAAGCAACAATAATTAGAGAAAAAAGCAGGGCGTAAGCTAAGATTAGGTTGTATGTTTAAATCATCTTAGCTACCATTAGCGCCCGCTTCGGGGGAGGTATTGCTGTTGATTAAAGCAAGTAACGCCAAGCGTCGCCAACTGGTGGTTGGCAACTGGAAAATGAACGGTAACCAGCAGCAAAATGCTGAGTTACTGGGCAAAATAGTCGCCAATTGGCCAGGCGACCATCGCGCAGAAGTTGTAGTATGCCCGCCGCATCCTTACATAGCTCTCGCACAGAATATATTGGCAGCCACCTCCATAATGGTGGGTGCACAAAATGTGAACGAGCATGATAGTGGTGCGTTCACCGGTGAAGTTTCTGCGGCAATGTTGGCAGATTTACACTGTAAGTTTGTTATCATTGGTCACAACGAGCGCCGCAGGATGCAGGGCGAAACCGATGAGCAGATAGCGCAGAAATTTATGGCTGTGCAGCGTGCAAACCTGATTCCCATTCTGTGTGTGGGGGAATCACTGGAGCAGCGCGAACAGGGCCGGCACTTGCAAGTTATCGGCGAACAATTACAATCCGTATTCAAACATACGGGGCGCGAAGTGTTCAGCAAAGCTGTAGTGGCTTATGAGCCTATCTGGGCGGTGGGAACCGGCAAGACAGCAACACCGGAGCAGGCCCATGAGGTGCATCACTTTATCCGTGAGCAGCTCGGTGACATTGCTGAGGTGGTGAGAATTTTATACGGTGGCAGCGTCAAGGCCCACAATGCTGAACAGCTGTTCGCATTGACGGATATAGACGGTGCCCTGCTCGGCGGGGCTTCACTCGATGCCGAAGAGTTTTTGAAAATTTGCAAGGCTGCTGATTGATCAGCGCAAAGCCTGCCAAAGCACAAATGAGTAAAAACGAAAGCAACGCGTAACGAAAGCAACGAAAGCAAAAAGTCATTAGGTTAATTGCGCTTATCAAGCGCACAAAGAGACAGAAATGGAAAAACTTGTTTTAGTCATTCACTCGCTATCAGCCCTGATTATTATCGGCCTGATTCTGCTGCAGCAGGGCAAAGGTGCCGCCGCAGGAGCTTCTTTCGGTTCAGGTGCTTCGCAAACTGTATTTGGCAGCGATGGCGGTGGCAGCTTCTTTACTCGCGCCACAGCTGTTTTTGCCACTATCTTCTTTTGCACCAGCGTAACCCTGGCGGTAATCGCTAAAAACCGTTCAGATATTGCCGTTGACGGCATCCCCGTACCCGCAGTAAAAACTGCACCGGCCCCCGTCAGTGATATACCGGCAGCACAACCGGCAGCGCCAGCGTCTGATATACCAGCCGCCCCAGCGGAGCCAGCAAAGTAAAAGATTAAGCCCGAGTGGTGGAATTGGTAGACACGCTATGTTGAGGTCGTAGTGGCGTAAGCTGTGCCGGTTCGAGTCCGGCCTCGGGTACCAATATGATTTGACAGCTTATGTCAAATAAAGACAAAACCCCGTTGCAATCAATAGGTTGCGCGGGGTTTTTCTTTTTCTCCATAACAAGCTATGACAACTCAATCCACTACTCAAACTCTTTCCGCAATAACTCACTCATGATGCCCCCCAGATCTATAGGTTTTATTTAATCTGCCCAGCTCATCGGCATCAGCCCTTGGATCGGATGCGCTTAGAAAGCCTTCAAACTTATCGGTCTTGTATTTGCATGCCCCATCTCCCGAGGTATTGTTAATTGCGCCGCTCAATTGTGAGTCTTTCATTGCCACATCAAATGTTTGTATGTTTTCTACCCGTGTTAATTCAATGGTCATCACCCCACCTCTGGTACTGCTGAGAGTATTCCCGAGCACAGGCAAGGCTGCTAATCATGCCGATCTAAGGATGCCAGAAAAATTTGGGGGAAAGCTCTCTGAGTGTTGGAAAAAAAGGCATCTCATTCGTCTATAGGTTAGGCGGCAATAATGATGCGTATCGTTATTGCCTATGTACTGGATTACTCAAAGGCTATTGATCTGACATGACCCCCGATATGACTTCTGGCAATTCTCGTTTTACCTCTCGCCGCACACTCCTGGCACTGTGCATTTCATCCGCCCTTGGCTTGTCCGCACCAACGGTACTGGCTCAGGGAAACCATCCCGCAAATACCGACACCACAACCGAAACACGGAGTTACAGTATTCCCGCACAGCCGCTCAGTGAAGCGTTGATCCAGTTTGGACAGCAATCGGGTTTGCAGATAACAGCAAATAGTGGCCTGATTGATGGTAAACGAGCATCTCTCGTAAGCGGAAACATGTCGGCTGAGCAGGCCTTGGACAGCTTATTGGCCGGGACAGCACTAGGTTACAAGGTCAATGGAGGAATGGTTAGCCTGGTGGTTAGTGATGGAACCAAGATATTGCCGAAGGTTATAGTTAATGCAAATTCAACTCAAGAATCTGCATTCGGGACTGTTGATGGCTACGCCGCAACACGTAGCGCAACTGCTACTAAAATGGATGTTGCCCTAATTGACACGCCAGCTTCCATCCAGGTAGTGCCAGAGATTGTTATCAAGGACCAGGGCGCAGCAAGCTTGAAAGATGTAGCCAGAAACGTCAGCGGCGTACGCTTTGACTCAACCGCAGGGAATCGCTCAGAAAACTTCAATATTCGTGGCTTCAGTAGCACCAGACTTGCCAGAGATGGATTCCTTTCACCCGCATCCTTTGGCGACTCCAGTTTTGTGGGGCTATCCAATCTTTCAAGAGTCGAGGTCCTCAAAGGACCTGCCAGCATGCTGTACGGACAAGTCGAACCGGGTGGATTGATTAATCTGGTGACCAAGAAACCCTTGGAAGAAGCCTTCGGAAAACTTAGCGGCACCTATGGTTCTGATGATTACAAACTTATAGAAGCTGATTTAAACCAACCCCTGAGCGAATCGGGTACTCTACTGGGAAGACTTAATACAAGTTACCGGCATGGGGGATCCTTTCGCGACCATTCCGTCAGTCCCGAGCAGTTGCACATAGCGCCATCGTTACGCTGGCTGCCCTCTGAAGCAACTATTGTCGACCTTCAATTCGAGTACTCAGATCAGGAGCGAGCCTATGATCGCGGGCTTGTTGCTAAAAGCGCTGATAATTTAACCCTTTTACCCAGAGAAAGATATTTGGGCGAATCTTATAGTCTTGTCAAATCCGAAGATCAGCGCGCAACACTATCCATAGAGCACAGCTTCAATAGCGACTGGACTTTACGCGCTTCAACGCAAATGACAAATAGTGACCATCCCATAAAAGCCGTTAACCCTGCTTCGTTGAGAGCGGATGGCAGAACCTTGAATAGAAACTATCAGGAAGTGAACTGGGAAACAGAGAACTATGGAGCTCAAGCAAACCTTATCGGCAATCTGTCTATCGGAGAAACCGATCACAACCTATTAATAGGTGCTGATAAAAACCAGACGA
>DATMSP010000022.1:0-105317 GCA_035565295.1 Cellvibrio sp.
ATACAAAAGACCTGGGCAGCTATAACATTAAAATATGACGATGATATGAATTAAAGAAAATAATCTCGACAAGGAAAAGGGAGGCAAATTAGCTCAATCTATTTCGACAAAAAACGACAGAACATTTCGCCTCCCCGCAAAAAATACAGAATTACTGGCAATAACATAAGTGTTGGCTAAGGCAGTCAAGCAGAACCAACCAAAGCAAGAGTCATATCAGCTCAATATTATCTCAATCCACCTGCAAAATGACTGTAAATCTCCTTACCTGAGACAAAAGAAAAATCACCGTCATATCCGTGTCATTTTTCAAATCTAGCCTTGCCCCGGGATAAGCATCAAGCGGCCCGTTATAAGCGGTCGCGCAAAAAAAATCGGAGACTGTCAATCGTGCGAAATAAACCATCAACACCATCCACATATTCAATAGCATCAAAAAAGACACAGCTAGCATTGGCATTGGCAGCGCTAAGTTTCACCGGCAATGCCCTGGCAGAGGCTCGCGTGGAAGGATTTATTCATATCGCCGAACAGGAAATTCCTTTAGCCGGAGTCCAAGTTCACTTAAAGGAGTTGAATCGTGAGGTGGTCAGCCAACGCGATGGCCGCTTTGTATTTTTGGATGTTAAACCTGGAAACTACACGTTAATAACAAGTTATATTGGTGTTGAACCCATCGAGAAAAAAATTACAGTCGCAGACCAAGAGAATCTAAGCCTTGATTTTGCCATGCAGGCAACTAAAGGTTCTGTTGCTGAAATTCTCGTTATCGGTCAAGCGGCCAGCATCAATAAGGCCTTAAACAAACAGCGCACAGCCGACAATATTATTACCCTGGTCTCGGCCGATGCCATTGGGCAATTTCCTGATACCAACGTCTCTGAAGCCCTACAGCGCTTGCCTGGCCTATCCATTGAGCGCGACCAGGGCGAAGGTCGCTATGTGCGCGTGCGCGGCATGGGCCCCGATTTTAATGCGGTAACGATTAATGGTGTGGCAGTGCCAGGCCCAGATGCCGATCGCAGGGTAGTCGCCCTGGATGTGATTCCATCGGATTTGTTGGAAAGCCTGATGGTGACTAAAAGCTTAACACCGGATATGGATGCAAACTCATTGGGCGGCAGCATTGATGTTCAGAGTTTGTCGGCGTTTGATCGCGATAGTTTTTTCTATCAGTTTACGGCAGAAGGCAGTTACGATGAGAATACTGAACAAACCAGTCCTAAGCTCTCCTTTACGACAAGCAATCGCTTTAGCCTCGGCGAAGGCGAGGATAATTTTGGTATAGCGGCAGGTATCAGTCACTTTAAACGCGAATTTGGCTCTGACAATGTTGAAACCGGCGGTCACTGGGATTTCTCTGACAATAATGCCCTGCTGGAGGAATTTGAACAGCGCAAATACCACATCAGCCGGGAGCGCTCTGGAGCTACTTTAAATTTTGATTACAAAGTCTCGGAAAACTCTGACCTTTATTGGCGCAATCTCTACAGTGAATATACGGATTCTGAAATTCGCCTGGCCAATGTTGTTGAGTTTGCCGATGGCACAGCAGCGGGCGAAACCCAAGCCGCCGAAGTGCAGCGCGAGTTAAAAGATCGCACAGAAACACAAAAGATATTATCGACTTCCTTTGGCGGTCAATCGCGGTTTGATAAATGGACGCTTGATTATCGATTGTCTCACAATCAATCGGGGGAAGAGGAGCCGACACATATTGGCGGCGCAGTGTTTAAGTTAGATGATGATGTCATTGAAGATGAGGTTTTGGATTTATCTTACCGCAATAGTCGCAAGATATTAATAACAGCACCCAATAGCTATTATCAAGCGGCAAGTTATAAGTTGGACGAAGTTGAATTGGCCGACAATGATGGCAATGATACCAGTAATGCCATTAATATTGATTTAACTCGCGAGCTAGATTGGCACGGTATACCTGCACAGCTTAAATTTGGCATAAAGCACAATCGCCGTGAAAAAGATAATGATACACAAATTAGTGTTGCCGAAGAATTTCTTGGCGATACATCACTTACTGCTTTTGCAGGCAATCCTGTCAGCTATGCCTTAGGCAATTTTGGCCAAAGCATCAATAGCGCGAAAGTGAAATCAGCCATTAAAGAAGCCGAGCTGGATGAAGAAGAAAGCAGCATTAACGACTTCGAGATAACTGAAGATCAAGATGCGGCTTATCTGATGGGCCGTATCGATATTGACAACTGGCGCCTGCTGACGGGCGTTCGCTATGAAGCCACTGACTTTTCTGCAAAAGGCTTTGCCTATGAAGCAGATAAAGAACTGATAAGCAATACGTATTTTGCCAACAAAGACGATTATTTTTTACCAGCCCTGCATCTGCGCTATACCCTGGATGATAAAACCCAGGTGCGCGCCGCCTGGACCAACTCGGTGGTGCGCCCCAATTTTGCACAGTTGTCACCGGGCCGTTTAATTGAAGAAGACGATGGCGATATTGAAGCGAGCTTTGGCAATCCCGATTTGAAATCCTTGAAATCCCGCAATATTGATTTAGGTATTGAACATTACACCGGTGTGGCAGGCGTAGTATCAGCGTTTGCATTCTATAAAAAAATCGACAATTTTGCCTATGAAGCCGATCTTGGCGGCAGACCAGGTTATCAGGAATTTACCAAGGCCATTACTTATGTCAACGGCGAGACCGCTGATATTTATGGGCTTGAATTGGCGGCATCACAACAACTTAAAAGCTTGCCCGCCCCCTGGAACGGCTTGTTGCTGGGTGCAAATGCCACCCTGGTAAAATCGACAGCCACTATAGGCGCTTACGATAATAATAAATGGGTTACACGCGAATTGTCGCTGCCAAGCCAATCGGATACTTCTGCCAACTTTATGCTGGGCTATGAAACAAACAAACTGAGTATGCGCCTGTCTGCCAATCTAAAATCCAAATATTTGCTGGAGGTTGCAGACCCCTTAGATGCGAACTACGACACCTATGTTGATGCCCAGACCCAAGTGGATTTTTCTTTGCACTACTATATTACCAATGCCATTAAAATTAATGTAGAAGCATTAAATCTCACCAACGAGGTTTATTACACCTACGAAAATAAAAAGGCCCATAACGTGCAATACGAGGAATATGGCTCGACCTTTAAGTTAGGCGTTACTTTAACCAATTTTTAATCTGTAAATAGGCGCACCCGATTTTTTAATATTCGCGGGGCTCAATTTTGCTATGGATAATGTTAAGAGTGTTATATGAAAAGAAATTTATGCAGATGGGCATATTTTTTCGCTGCAACGAGCATGATGACTTTGTCAGCTACAGCAGCTCAACCCGAACCAAGACTGCTCAACACCGGAAAATTAGCCGAGGCAAACCTGAATGCTGTGATTGCGCCTCTCAATATAAACGCAAAACCCAGTAGGCTGCTGGCGACAAGCACAGGTGTATTCTGGCTCGATACACAGGGCAAGCCCCTGGCCAGCTTTCCCCAGGGGGCCGATTCCCTGGATATCCGCAGCAACATCCCCTGGCAGGACAATAAAAGGTCGCAATCACTGGTTGTCGCTGCAACGATATTACAACCTGAACAGCAAGCTGCCATTTTAGCACTGGATCCGGTACAGAAAACAATTCGCGAATTGGTACGCTTGCCCATCGCAAACACTAAAATCAGCAGTGTCTGTTTAAGCTTGGATAAATCCCAACATCTCAGCCTGTTTGTCATGGATGAACGCGGCACCGCCCAACACTGGTTGGTTATGACTGCCGAGGGCAAACCTGTGGCAAAGCATTTGCGCGATTTGCCGGTGCCCCCCAATGCGAAATCCTGCAGCGTGGATGATACGCATGAAACCCTGTTTGTAGCAGAGGAGTCCGTAGGCATATGGGCTTACAGTGCTAATATGGAAGCGGATAGCGGGCGGCGTGCTGTTGATATGGCGGCGCCCTTTGGGCAATTGCAAAAAGGCTCTGAAGGTATTGCTGCACTCCCTCAGGGACTGCTCGCGATAGAGCCCCAGCAAAAACAATTAAAAATATATTCCGTAAGCGAGAAAGAATCTGTGTTAGTGCAGTCGCTGGATATTTCCGCCGTTGCAGAACCTGAAGCTATCAAGGTAGGCTATGACGAAAAGACACAGTCAGCCACCGTATTGATTTATGACGATAAAAATGGACGCTTCTTTTCAATGGATGTGCCCTGGCAAACAAAACCCAATACACCAATGCCTATCGTTAATATTACCCCCGATATACAAACCGATGTCATGGCACGCTTTGGCGATGCCGCCGATGATCCGGCAATATGGATCAATAAAGACAACCCCCAGGCGAGCCGTGTCATAGGCACTAACAAGCAGCAAGGTTTGTTTATCTATGATTTGAGCGGCAAAGAAGTTCAGCATTTTAACAGCGGAAAACTGAATAATGTTGATGTCCGGCAAGGCGTAAATATTGATGGCCGCAGCATGGATATTGTCGTTGCCACCAATCGCGACAGCGACAGTCTTGAGATTTTTAGTGTAAATCCAGACACTGGCGAACTGACACCCAGTGGCAATGTTGCCACTGACTTAAAGGAAATTTACGGTTTTTGCCTGTATCACTCGCCCGCCAACCCACAGCAACCCCAGGGTGCACTCTATGCCATACCCAATGCCAAGAGCGGCGAATTCCAACAATTGCAATTGACCGCTACAGCGGACAAGAAGGGTGGCTTGCGCTGGCGAGCGAAAAAGATGCGCAGCTTTTTTGTCGGCAGCCAGCCAGAAGGCTGCGTTGCCGATGAACAGCAGCGACGCTTGTTTATCGGCGAAGAGGATGTCGGCGTTTGGACGATTGGCGCAGAACCTAATGACGGCACTCGCTTAAGCTCTCTTGCAAAAATCAGTGAAACACTGGTCGACGATGTTGAGGGCATGGGCATTTACTACGGCAAGTCGCGCAATTATCTGGTGGTATCCAGCCAAGGCAATAATACTTATGTTGTCTATGACAGTTTGCCGCCGTTTAAGTATCGCGGTGCATTCAGTGTTGTGTTGGATGCAGGAAATAATGTCGATGGAACCTCGGAAACCGATGGCCTGGAAGTGACCTCGGTAAATCTTGGCAGCACATTTTCTGAAGGCATGCTAGTCGTGCAGGACGGCCACAAGGTCATGCCAGAGGCACCGCAAAACTTTAAATATATTAGTTGGGAAAAAATACGCAAGGCTTTGAACCTGGAGTAAATACCTATCCCGTTTTTTCGCAATTTACCTATTGGGTATTTTTTGAGTAGATTTATGCCACCTGTAAACGCTGAAACTATGACTGTAGAAAATTTCATTATCAACCCAAGCAGCAAGCCATCACTATCGGAAATCAGTGCTCGGCGTCGCAGTTTATTAAGAGGTAGCCTGGGCATTGCTCTAGGCAGTTTTCTCGGCGGAAGCCTTCCCCTATTAGCAAATGAAAAGCCAAGTAAAACACCATCAAGCACGAAACAAGCTACAGGCAAACAATCCTCGCCGAGAATAGGTTTTAAATCGGTTGATGTGCAGTTATCGCCTGACTTTGATCGAGTCCTGGTTGCAGAGGGCTATAGTGCGCGCGCATTTTTCTCCTGGGGAGATGAAGTGGTCGAAGGTGCAGCCCCCTGGTTGTCCGACGCCAGCAACCACTGGCGGGAGCAAGCGCTGCAAGCGGGGCAAAACCATGATGGCATGGCTTATTTTCCTTTTGCTGATGCGCCTAACGATCATGGCCTGCTGGTGATCAATCACGAGTATACCAATTCAACCCTGCATCCTAATGGCCCGACGGAAAGGCGCGATGCAAAAGGATTTATCTATCGTCCAACCAATGAAGTCAAAAAGGAACAAATGGCTCATGGCGTAAGCGTCATTGAAATTAAGCGGGATAAGAATGGCAACTGGCAGCGCATAAAGTCCTCGCGCAATCGTCGTATAACGCTGTTTACTCCCATGCAGATAAGCGGGCCTGCGGCTGGTTCAGAGCTATTAAAAACCGTCGCTGATCCCACGGGGAAGCAGGTGCTCGGCACTTTAAATAACTGCTCAATGGGGCGCACGCCCTGGGGAACCTATTTAATTTGCGAAGAAAATTGGAATAATTATTTTGTCAATCGCGACAAAGTCGATTTTGCACAGCGAAAATCCCATAACCGCAATGGTATTGCAAATGGTTTGAACAGCGAGAAATATTTCTGGGAGTCCGTTGATCCGCGTTTTAATGCTACGCCAGATAATAGCCAGGCTTTTGCTGGATATGTGAATGAACCAAACCGGTTTGGCTGGGTGGTGGAATTCGATCCCTTTGATCCCTTATCTGTTCCCATTAAGCGTACAGCTATGGGGCGTTATCTGCGCGAGTGCGCCAGTGTATTTGTTGCCGATACTGGAAAAATGGCAATTTATTCCGGCGACGATACCCGCGGCGAATATATTTATAAATTTGTACCTGCTACAGGCTTTGATAAAGCCAATACCAAAAGACAAAATAATATTTTGGATACAGGTATTTTGTATGTGGCCCGCTTTAATGCTGACGGCACCGGCCAATGGCTGCCACTGATCGCAGGCAATGGCGGACTGACTGCACGCAATGGTTTTGCATCCCAGGCCGATGTGGTTGTGAATACGCGCGCAGCGGCAGATATAGTGGGTGCAACGCCTATGGATCGCCCGGAGTGGGTGGCTATTGATCCGCACTCCAAAACGCTCTATGCCAGCCTTACCAATAATATAGAGCGTGGGATAAAACCTGATCAACCCACCAATGCTGCTAATGCGCGCAGCGAAAACCATCACGGCCAAATCATTCGCTGGCAGGAAAAGGATGCAGATCCAACAGCCACAGAATTTACCTGGGAGATTTTTTTACTGGCGGGCAAGGCGAAAGGAACAAACACTCCCGCCAATCAAATAGGGGATATTAAAGGTGATCTATTTAGCTGCCCTGACGGACTTTGGTTTGACGGAGATGGTCGCCTCTGGATCGAAACGGATTTCGATGATGAAAAATCTATCTACGCAGAGATGGGCACCAATCAACTGCTCTGCGCCAACCCTGTCACACGCGAAGTGAAACGTTTTTTGGTTGGGCCACGGGGCTGTGAAATCACTGGTTTGACGGGCACCCCAGACGGTAAAAGCTTATGGCTGAATATTCAGCACCCGCAAATAAGTTATCCCGCCAGCGATGGCAAAACCCGACCGCGATCCACGACAGTACTGGTGACAAAAAATGACGGAGGAGTAATAGGAAGTTAATAGCTCAAACACTTATTTATCGATATTTTTAGTCAAGCTAAACATCGAGGCAAATCACTACTGCAGCATGATAAGCCTTCCAATAAATAGGAATAACATAAGAGCGCAGATTTTCCGGCAGATGAATGTGACTCGGTGCCCCCTCAAGCATGATCGGAACCGAAATCGTAAACTCATGGCCAAAGGTGGTGCGGGCATTGCCGGAAATGGTATTGGCCACCTCGCCCACCAGATCAAACAAATGCTCGCCACGGGTATCAGTCTCGCCAATGCTCAACAGCAGGTGCTTGAGCAGGATGCGCGGCGCAGTAAAATAGACGCAGCCGCGGCAGGGTCCCGATATGCCTATAATGCCGGTCAAATCATAGGCCGCCGGATTATTGTTTTCGACCAGATAAGGAGTGCCTACTTTTACCTCTTTGTCATTGGTATGCTCAAAAAAGCGAACGGCACCATCTATAAAAACTTGCAAGGTCTCTTCAGACATAATCATCCTCGGTTAACTCAACCAGAGCATCGGTTAATTGTTTATCCGTGAAAGGCTTGCACAAAAATCCGCGCGCGCCTTGTTTCAGCGCCGCTATTCCTGTGGCTTTATCTGAAAGTGCAGATACCACCAGAATGCGCACCCCCGCATCCAATGCCATCAGCTGCTGGATACAGGCTATGCCATCCATTTCCGGCATAGTCAGATCCATAGTGACCACATCCGGGCGCGTAGCCACAAAACATTCAATAGCTTCAACACCATTGGCAGCGGTGGCGACCACTTTAAATTTTTTAGCATCGTTACCGCGTTCAATTTTTCGCCGGATAATATTCGAATCATCCACAATCATCAGCGACAGCATAAGCCTACTCTCAGTAATCGTTGCGACTGGCAGCCCGCTAGGCCACCAGTTGCTCCGCCCTTATAATTGGCAAGGTAATGACAAAACGACAGTGACTGCCACGGCGACTGGATACCGCGATCCTGCCGCGATGCTCAAGCACATGATTCATCACCAGCTCCATGCCCACACCGCGCCCGGCATCTGTTGAAACAGTATCGGCCGTTGAAAAGCCCTCCTGGAAAATTAATGCCATCAGCTTCTTGTTGCCCCAGCTCTCTATTTCACTCTCCGACCAGCGACCCGAAGTCAGCGCCTTTTCGCGAATTGCGTCATAGTTCAAACCCGCACCATCATCCATCACCACCAGTTCTAGCTCACTCGCTGAAATTTGCGCAATGCGCAGATCAATCCGTCCGGCCAGGGGCTTTTCACTGAGTTCGCGATCATCCGGTGCTTCAATTCCATGAATAACGGCATTGCGCAATAGTTGAATACAGATTTCCCTGACTTTCTTGCTGTATGCAGGCGCTAGTGCAATTTCATTGATACCACTGCTGATCAGATTCACCAACTTGCCATTGCGCTTGGCGATATGCTGAACATACTCCGACAACTCCAAACCGCCATCCTGAAAGCGGCCCACCGCTATATTGTTTTCAGCCGCCACCTGCGGCGGCGCGGAATGCGAAGGCAATTGCTGTCCAAATACCAATAGTTTTTTTGCCATTTGCTCAACCTGCTGGGTATAGCTGATCAAGGCTTCCAACTGTACCGTCAAGCCAAGATAGTCATTGCCGGCAACCTCGGGCATAGCCTGTAACCCAGCAATGGTATCTTCAATAGCATGGGCATAACGCTCAAAATATTCCAACTTGAGAGAGGCCGACTCGCCTTTGAAATTATGAATCTCCCTGAATATTTCGCTGGCTTTGTCGCGCAGCGACTTACTATTTTTGGTCGGCTGACGCAGGATATTATTGATGCGATTGAAACAGTCATAGCTGCCGCGAATAAACTCCTGCAGTAGCGCAGGGTGGGTATGCAGCAGGCTGGTGAGCATTTCAATTTGCGATTCATTGTGGCTGCGACTTTCCTGCAGCGCTTTTTCCAGGCGAACTTTCTCGGTGACATCGACAACCGTCACAAGCACATGGGATATATTGTTGCCCTGATAGGCCCTGGCAAAGCTGAATTGCAAAAACTTCGACAGGAAGCCACCGCTGGCATGGGCAATATTGACCTCCACCAGGCTTAACGGATTCAAATCGCCAATTAGTTTGGGTTTTATTTTCTTGTCGAATAATAACTCTATAAAACCTCGCGCAGTTTCCGCATCGCGTTCGTTGATCATATTGCCAAGCAGTAGCTCGAACGACTGGCCGGCTATGTCTCTCACTCCCAAAATCTCTGTCAATTGCGAGGAGTACTGTTCGCCAATCCGCATATTCTCATCCACCAGAAACAAGCCCTCATTGACGGTTTGCAGTATTTCAGTGGTCTCCCTGCGAGCGCGCTCGATCACTTCATCGCTGTCGCGCAGCTGCCGAATAAAGTGCAGGATAATAAACAGGAAATTGATAATGGCCAGGACCAGGCCAACCGTCTGGATAATACGCAGGCTCTTGGCTTTCGATGCAGCGACATGCTCAAGGTTGACTGTGAGCCGATTCATCAGTGCCAGCAGGGGGAGATTTTGCTTTTTCGCCTGTGCCAGTGCCTGATTTGCGAATTCATCCAACGCCATATTTTTTTCTGTGGCGAGCAGGAATTTATCTATAGTCGCCCGGTAGGGAAGCCATAGCGTCGCCGCTTCCGCGAGAATGCCTTTTGCCTGATCGGTTTTTACCGCCGGCAACTCTACCCGCTCCTGGTCAGCTCCCTGGGTCGTCCCCCCTTGAACAAAGGCATTCAAGGTTTCATCAAAGAGATTCCTGCTGGTTTTTAATTCAGCCACTGCCGCCTTGAAAGCATCCGAACCGACCTGCTCCGTGTGAATGACATAGAGTGATTTGGCCATGCGCTGGGATAGCATGCGCTGTCGCCCTGCCAGATTGACACCCAGGGCATCGGCTGAGATTTCAAATGAAATATAGAAGTTCAGCATCATGACTGATGCATCCAGAAGAATAAAAAGCGCAATTGAGATTAAAATGCCGCGGTACTTTTTATAATTGAGCATTTGCCCCAAGCGGTATTCGCGAGCAGCAGTGAACCTCAATCCATGCATGAATTTCCTGAACATAACCCACCCTTGCTGTAGTCTGCACAGATATCGCTCCCGATAAATCGGGGGCGCGCACAGAAACATAGAAAAGTTGTAACCATAGCTGCAAGTTAGCGAAAGTCATGCCAAGCATTTAGATTTTCAGAAAGGAATTTTTTGATAGCAAAAGAAGCAGATGGGTAAGCGTTTTTCTACAGCAAGCCTTAACCCATAGCATTTGCACGACAGATTAAATTAATCATTTGGTGCACAGCCATTTTGCCGTGCGCCATTTTGGCCCCTGTGAGCGGCCCGCCCCACGGCGGCTAATGTTCCTGCTGTTGCAACAACCACATGCTCGCATAGCGACCGCGCAATTGTAAAAGCTCGCTGTGATTGCCCTGCTCGACAACACGCCCCTGTTCCAGCACCACAATCTTATCCGCATCGACTACGGTCGATAACCTATGGGCGATCACCAGCGATGTCCTGCCTATGGCAAGATCGCGCATGGCATCGAGAATGGCCGCTTCAGAATTCGAATCCAGGGCCGACGTAGCCTCATCAAAAATGAGAATGGGTGCATCCTTCAAAAGTACACGGGCAATCGCTATACGCTGTTTCTCGCCGCCGGATACCTTCAGGCCGCGCTCGCCCACCAGCGTCTGGTCGCCCTGCGGCAAGCTGTTGATAAACCCTTCAAGGTGCGCCATCTTGATCGCTCGATCAATCGCCTCCTGGCTTGCCTGAGGATTACCGTAGGCAATATTTTCGCGAATGCTGGTATTAAATAACACCGTATCTTGCGGCACTATAGCGATCGCACGGCGCAGGCTGTCCTGGGTAACTGAATGGATTGACTGGCCATCAATGGTAATGCTGCCACTGCTGATATCATAAAAACGATACAGTAGACGCGCGATGGTACTTTTGCCCGCACCCGATGCGCCGACAATAGCCACTTTGGTTCCCGCGGCAATATGCAGATCCAAATTGCGTAAAATGGGTCGCTCTGGATTGTAGAAAAAATTGACATGGCTCCAGTGAATTTCACCACGAGTCACCTGCAATGACTGCGCATCGGGTAAATCCTTGATCGCCGCTTCGCGCTTTAACAGCGCCAACATATTTTCTATATCGGTCAGGGCGCGACGGATTTCGCGATAGACAAACCCTAAAAAATTCAGCGGGATAAATAGCTGGATCATATAGGCATTGATCATTGCCAAGTCGCCGAGGGTCATTTGCCCCTCAATCACACTGCTCGCAGCGAGGATCATCATCACCGTCATTGCCAGGGCAATAATAAGAGCTTGCCCGGAATTCAAGGTCAACAGCGACATGCGATTTTTTAGCTTGGCCGTTTCCCAGGTTGCCAAAAACTTATCATAGGTTTCAGCTTCATACTGCTCGTTATTAAAATATTTCACGGTTTCATAATTTAACAGGCTGTCGATTGCGCGGGTATTGGTGGAGGAGTCGGCCTGGTTGGCCTCACGCACAAAGCGATTGCGCCACTCGGTGGTGATAATGGTAAAGGCAATATAGACGGCCACAGCTGCCAGGGTAATAACCGCATACCAGATAGAAAAGGCAAGGGCAAATATCACCGCAACCATAATGATTTCAAACAGGGTCGGGACTATATTGAACATTAAAAAGCGCATCAGGAAACTGATACCGTTGGTGCCGCGCTCAATATCGCGGCTGATGCCGCCGGTAGCCCTGTCGAGATGGAAGCCCAGCTCCAATGAATGCAAATGCTTAAAGACTCGCAGCCCCACCTTGCGCATTGCATGCTCGGTAACACGACTGAACAGGGCATCGCGAATCTCGCCAAAGAATACGCTGGCAAAACGCAGGGTTCCGTAAAAAACCAAAAACAAGAGCGGCAGATAGCGTTCGGGATGCAAGCTGCTATCGACAGAGTCCACTATATGTTTTAACGCCCAGGGCATCAGCAAGGTTGCTGCTTTGGCTCCCAATAAAGCGAGAATGGCAAAGACAACATGGACCTTAAAATCCCAGAGGTATGGCCAGAGATAGGAAAAAGTCTGTTTTATATCTACACGTTTATCTGTATTGCGTTTTTGTGCAACGGGTTCTGTCATGCCTCGCATAAGATTTCCACTAGCGTTAAAAAGTTCTGAGAGAAGCTGAGTGACTATGCATGCACAGGCCTTTTCATAAGTTTTCCAGGCAAATAATAATTGCCCAGCTTATCTTATTCAAAAATTTAAGGTGAAGTGGGTGTGCTGTCACCTATCTATGACCTATGACAGAGTCGGAGCGACTGCGGAGTTGATGCAACCTATAAACATATCGAGCCGGAAAACGGCACACATTATCTGGATAACCTGCAACATCGCAAACAGATAAAATGGATCTCCAGTGGATTTTATGGATGCACTCACATCAATCGCGCAAATGCTTTGGCAACTGGCGAAAACGATTGTACTCCCACTGATATTGCGCCGGTGCCAGGCGCACACAGGCCTCCACACTCAGGTTCAGGCCGAGCAGCGACTCCTGCTGGTCGGCGCTGTAAATTTCTGCGGCAGCCGGTAGCGTGATTAACTTGAACCCACCAGGAACCCGCTGGGCGAAAGTAGATACCACCCGGCACTGGGTTCGCTCGATCAGTGAACTGACCAGACTCATGGTCACCGCCGGACGACCAAAAAAGTTGGCGACATCTCCACCTGCAGTTTTCTCCGGCACCTGGTCTGGCAAAATGCCCACGATATTTCCCTGCTGCAATGCCCTTAACAACATGGCAACGCCTTTGCGATTGGTGGGAGCCATATTGATATTATTCTTGCTGCGCCCCGACAGGATCATCTCATCGAGCGCAGGAATGGGAAAAGGCTGATACATGGCCGTCAGGGGTGCAACACTGGCCAGATAAGGGGCAACCACTTCCCAATTGCCCAGGTGTGGGGCCAGCACCAGCAGCCCCTTGCCCTTTGCCAGCTCCTCGCGCAGCAGATCCTCGCCCTCTACTTCCACTATCTGCGCTTGCAGCCACGACCAGGGATTGCGCCAGATGGCCCCGGCCTCGGCGGCGGTGCGGCTGGTTTCAACCAAACTCTCGCGGATCAGGGTTTTCAGCTCGGCAGCACTGAGTTCGGGCAGGCACTTGCGCAAATTTTTCTCGGTCATGCGATAGTTGCGGCCTTTAAACAGCCACACCAGGTTGCCAATAGCCCAGCCGAGGGCGCGGGAGAGTCGCAGGGGGAAAAGGCCAAGGATTTTGAAAATAAGGGGAATCAGGGTGTTTTTCATCAAATAACAAGCTCTTTCGCAATCGCCGCAACCCGTGGGAGCGGCATAAATTTTATAAAGCTTACCGGAAAAGCGGCCTTAACAGAATCTAAGGCGTACCAATGCCCTGCCAGTCTGGCTATAATCGCGCACTTTATAATTTTTCGTTGCATACCATTATCCCCAGCGGAGGCAGTGCTGCCGTGTCTAAACCTGATGTAAGTACTTTTCAAGGCCTGATCCTGGCCCTTCAAGAATATTGGGCCCGCCAGGGCTGCGTCATTCTCCAACCTCTGGATCTGGAAGTGGGTGCGGGCACTTTTCACCCGGCGACCTTTCTCCGCGCAATTGGCCCGGAGACCTGGAACACCGCTTATGTACAACCCTGCCGCCGCCCCAAAGACGGTCGCTACGGTGAAAACCCCAATCGCCTGCAGCACTACTATCAATTCCAGGTAGCGCTGAAGCCTTCTCCGGACAATATCCAGGATCTCTACCTGGGATCTCTGCGCGAGATGGGCATAGATACGCTGGTACACGATATCCGCTTTGTTGAAGATAACTGGGAATCGCCGACACTGGGTGCCTGGGGCCTGGGTTGGGAAGTCTGGCTCAACGGTATGGAAGTCACCCAGTTTACCTACTTCCAACAGGTGGGCGGGCTGGAATGCTTCCCCGTGACCGGCGAAATCACTTATGGCATTGAGCGTATCGCCATGTATCTGCAGGGTGTGGATTCGATCTTTGATCTGGTTTGGACAGTCAACCCCAATGGCGAAAAAGTAACCTATGGCGATGTCTTCCACCAGAACGAAGTCGAGCAGTCCACTTACAATTTCGAAGAGGCTGATACCGACTTTTTATTCAATGCCTTCGATTTCTACGAAAAGGAAAGCCAGCGCCTGATGGCCAAGAACTTGCCCTTGCCCGCCTACGAACTGGTGATGAAGGCCTCTCACGCCTTCAACCTGCTCGACGCCCGCCACGCTATTTCGGTCACTGAGCGGCAGCGCTTTATTTTGCGCGTGCGCACCCTGTCGCGCGCTGTGGCCCAGGCCTATTTCGATAAGCGTAAAGAGCTTGGCTTCCCGCTGGCTCCCGAAGAATTGCGCCAGCAAGTATTGGCATTGGCAGGAGAAGAAAAATAATGAGCGCTGATTTTTTAGTAGAACTGGGCACTGAAGAGCTGCCACCCAAAGCCCTAAAGACCTTGATTGGCGCCTTTAAAGAAACTGTTGCGGCCAGTTTGGCTGCAGAAGAATTATCTTTCAGTGCAATTCAATCTTTCGCCGCACCGCGCAGGCTTGCCCTGCTGGTGAAGGATCTCGCCAAGCAGACACCTTCCAAAGAGCTGGTTGTCTGGGGGCCGCCTGCAGCCATCGCCTTTGATAATGAAGGAAAACCCACCAAGGCCGCGCTCGCCTTTGCCGAAAAAAACGCTATACCCGCTTCCGCATTAAAAGCAGAGAGCGATGGCAAAGTGGAAAAACTGGTGGCGAGAATCTCTGCCCAGGGCAAGAATACCAGCGAGCTGCTGGAGGGCATTATCACTGATGCCCTGGCAAAGCTGCCGATCGCCAAGCGCATGAAATGGGGCGCAAAGCGCGAGGAATTCGTACGCCCGGCACACTGGCTGGTGATGCTCTATGGCAGTGATATAGTCAAAGCCAATATCCTCGGCCTGCAAGCTGGTCGCAGCACCCGCGGACATCGCTTCCACTACAACCATGCAATTGAATTGGCCTCAGCAACAGATTATGCCGAGACGCTGAAAAATACTGGCTTTGTACTGGCCGATCGCGAAGCGCGCAGCCAATTGATTCGCCAGCAGGTTGAAGCCGAGGCAGCAAAAATCGGCGGTGTAGCGGTGATTGATGCAGACCTGCTCGACGAAGTGACCGCCCTGGTCGAATGGCCCAATGCGCTGACCGGCAAATTCGAGCCGCGCTTTTTGCAGGTGCCGGCGGAAGCCCTGATCGCCTCCATGAAAGAGCATCAGAAATATTTCCACGTGGTCGACAGCAGCGGCAAGCTGATGCCCAACTTTATTACCGTGGCCAATATTGCCAGCAGCGATCCGAGGCAAATTATCGACGGCAACGAGCGCGTGATTCGCCCGCGTCTGTCCGATGCCGCCTTCTTTTTTGAAACCGACAAGAAAACCACACTGGCCGCTCTGCGCGAGCGCTTGAAAACGATTGTTTTCCAGGCACAACTCGGCACCCTGTTTGAAAAAACCGAACGCGTGGCCGCGCTGGCCAAGTTTATAGCCACACAGCTGCAGGCCGATCAGGCATCAGCGGTGCGGGCGGGCGAGCTGTGCAAATCCGACCTGGTCACCAATATGGTGGGCGAGTTTGACAATATGCAGGGCATTGCCGGCTACTACTACGCACTCAATGATGGCGAAAACGCCGAAGTCGCCGCGGCGATGAATGAACAGTATCTGCCGCGCTTTGCCGGCGACCAGCTGCCCGCGACCACCACCGGGGCGATCATTGCGTTGGCCGACCGTTTGGACACTATCAGCGGTATCTTTGGCATAGGCCAACAGCCCACCGGTTCAAAAGATCCCTTTGCCCTGCGCCGCGCCAGCATTGCGGTACTGCGTATCCTGGTGGAAAAAAATCTCGCTCTGGATTTGCGCGAACTGCTCAACTTTGCTAAAAACCAACATAAAAATCTCACCGCAGGCGATACTCTGGTGGAGCAGGTGCTGGGCTATATGCTCGACCGCTTCCGCGCATTCTATGAAGATGCCAATATTCCTGCGGAGGTTTTCCAGGCGGTCAATGCCAAACAATTGACCCAACCGCTGGATATCGATCAACGCGTGCGCGCTGTCTATGAATTCAGCCAATTGCCACAGGCACAGGCACTGGCCGCCGCCAATAAGCGCGTATCCAATATTCTCAGCAAGCAGGGCACAGCGCACAATGCCGTGGTTCACCCGCACCTGCTGCAAGAGGATGCAGAGAAAGTCCTGGCTCACAGCGTCAGCGTAAAAGCGGGCGCTGTGATACCGCTGTTCGGCGGGCGTGAATATGCTAAAGCTTTAGCTATACTTGCCGACTTACAACAGCCTGTCGATGCTTTTTTTGACAGTGTGATGGTAATGTGCGATGACCAGGCGCTACAGCAAAACCGTTTGGCCTTGTTACAACAACTGCGTGATTTGTTTTTGGAGGTAGCCGATATTTCTTATTTGGTACCAGCCAAAAATTAGTTTTCTAGCGCTGCTGACACTTTCTCGCTCCAGTTAACCTTGGACGAAACAGTGTTAGCAAGCTCCTAATAAAGATAAAAATAGGAAACAAATGAAAAAGCTTATTGCAGGTATTTGTCTTTGTCTTTTTGGTTCTGAAACTTATGCCAATGAATTTACACTGAAAAAGGTGGAAATTGATAATCTTGGCAACTATGACGGAAAGGTTTTCTTTCTGGCGCTAAAGGAAAATTTGAAAACAGACTGCGCCTATGCAGTTTTGTATTGCACAGCGGCCTTTTGCAAAAGGACCTACTCGCTGGTCCTGGCTGCCAAACTGGCCAACAAGAAAATATATTCGGTGGACTATGTGCAGGACCCGAATACCCGGTACTGCCGGATCAGCAATCTTAAATTAAACAATTAAACCGCTGTCTCGGCGGTTTTCCCGATGAGTTGACAGATGAAACTGGTAATCCTCGACCGCGATGGCGTCATTAATCATGAGCGCGATGACTTTATAAAATCGGCTGATGAATATCTGCCTATCGATGGCAGTATTGAGGCCATAGCACGCCTGCACAAAGCGGGTTTTACGGTGGTGGTGGCTACCAACCAGTCGGGCTTGGCGCGCGGCAAGTTTGATCTTGATGACCTTGAAGCCATGCATGAAAAGCTTACCCGCCTGGTAGAAGAGCAGGGCGCGGAACTTGGGGCAATATTTTATTGTCCACATGCCCCCGAAGATCAGTGCAAGTGTCGCAAGCCCTTGCCGGGTTTGGTCGATGCGATTGAGGCCGAGTTCAATACCTCTGCCGAGGGCTGTTATTTTGTCGGCGACAGCCTGCGCGATCTCCAGGCAGCGGCGATCAAAGGTTGTCAGCCCGCGTTGGTGAAAACCGGCAACGGCTTGAAAACCCTTGAGCAACTTGGCAAACCAGAGCTGCAAACAGCAACGCCTGTTTTGCAGCTAACCCAAATCCAGGTATTTGACAACCTGGCTGCTGCTGCAGATTTTATTATTGCTAATTAATGTGGAATTTATAGTGCTCTATATTCGCAGCTTTCTCTTTTCGCTCGGCCATGCACTCACCGGGATACTGGCCGGCTTGATTGCCGTCATCATCCGTCCGTTCCTGCCCTACTCCTGGCGCTGGCGTATTGTGACCTGCTGGAATCGCTTTGTGATGTGGTGGCTGTATATTTGCTGCGGCATTGATTTTAAAATTATTGGTCGCCGCCATCCCGAGCACTATCCCTGCGTGGTTCTCGCCAAGCATCAGAGCACCTGGGAGACCATGTTTCTGCAATATTATTTTGGCCCGGTCAGCACCATCCTTAAAAAGGAATTGCTGCGTATTCCTTTTTTTGGTTGGGGCCTGGCCAGCCTGCGCCCCATTGCGATAAATCGCAGCAATCCGATTCAGGCGCTGAAGGATGTTAAAAGCCAGGGCATTGAACGCTTGAAGGAGGGCAATAATCTGTTGATCTTTCCCGAGGGCACTCGCACCCCCATAGGTACAGTGGGCAATTATGCGCGCAGCGGCGCCGACATTGCGGTAAGTGCCGGTGTGCCAGTGGTTGCTGTGGCCCACAACGCCGCCGAATGCTGGCCACACAAACATTTTCTAAAATATCCCGGCACAGTAACCGTAGTGCTGAGCGAGCCCATCATGACCGAGGGCAGGGATCGCAAAGAGCTGACCGAGTATGTGAAAAACTGGATTGAAAGTGAAATCAGCAAAATGCCACCTGCGCGAAAAGATGGCAAAAGACCCTGGCTGAAAAGCTAAAACCCATTGAGTAGACTTATGCAAAAACTTTTTAGGCAATTTTTTCAGCATGAGTCTGCCAGCGGGATCTTGCTGATACTGGCCATGATCCTGGCACTGGTTGCGGCCAATACTCCGCTGCAGCATGCATACAATCACTTTCTCTCCCTGCCTGTGATTGTTGCCATAGGAGATTTCTCCATAGCAAAGCCTTTACTGCTGTGGATTAACGATGGCCTGATGGCATTGTTTTTTCTGCTGATTGGCCTGGAGCTGAAACGCGAAATCCTGATCGGCCATTTAAACCAGGCGGGCAAAATCATTCTGCCCGCTATTGCCGCCGTTGGCGGTATGCTGGTGCCGGCACTGATTTATGTTGCCATCAATCATGACAACCCCCTCGCCCTGCGCGGCTGGGCCATTCCCACCGCCACAGATATCGCCTTCGCACTGGGCATACTCAGTTTATTGGGTTCGCGCATTCCCGCCAGCTTGAAAATATTTTTAGCCTCGCTCGCCATCTTTGATGATGTGGGAGCCATTATCATCATCGCCATTTTTTATACCGACAATCTTTCGCTGAGTGCACTCTTGGGGGCCGCCCTGGGCCTGCTGATACTTTGGTGGATGAACCGCAAAAATGTAACTAGTATCAGCGCCTATCTTTTGATTGGCCTTGTTGTCTGGGTCAGCCTGTTGAAGTCGGGGGTACATGCAACGCTGGCAGGGGTGGCTGTGGCCCTGTTTATTCCACTCAAGGTTCGCGATCAAAAAGGCCACCTGCACCACCCTCTGCAAAAGTTGGAAAACGATCTGCATACGCCCATCAACTTTCTGGTGCTGCCGCTGTTTGCCTTTGCCAACGCCGGATTGCCGCTGCTCGATTTATCGCTCAAGGATTTATTCAACGGTATCCCCCTGGGTATTATGCTGGGCTTATTTTTCGGCAAGCAGCTTGGCGTTATGCTGTTTACCTGGCTCGCGGTCAAATGGCGAATGGGCAAGCTGCCTGAAGATATCAGCTATTCGCAACTCTATGGCGTGGCCATTTTATGTGGGGTGGGGTTTACCATGAGCCTGTTTATTGCCTCTCTCGCCTTTACACCCGTGGCGGGAGATCACCCGCTCAATGATCGCCTGGGTATTCTCGCCGGCTCCATAGTCTCTGCAATCTTGGGCTATTGCTGGCTTGCATTCGCTGCAAAAGCCAAACCCGCAACCTCGAGCCCAACCCACGGGAGCAATAGCTAATGATCCTGCTCAATATCTTAACCACTGCGGTAGTCGCCCTGATTGCACTATTGCATGTTTATATTCTGGTGCTGGAAATGTTTTTGTGGGATAAACCCGCCGGCCTGAAAGCCTTCGGCCATACCCAGGCGGCAGCCTCTGCCTCCAAGGTACTGGCGGCAAACCAGGGGCTTTACAATGGTTTTCTCGCGGCGGGATTGTTCTGGGGGTTGTATCTTGGCGATGGCGGAATCCCTGTCATAGTGTTTTTTCTCAGCTGTATTTTGCTGGCCGGCCTCTATGGTGGCTTCAGCGCTAAGCGCAAAATCTTGTTTATCCAGGCTGTACCTGCTGCCATAGGTTTAACCCTGGTGTTTTTGCAGCACTGATCCTTTTGCCTTATTGCTCGCCTCCCTAGTGATACAGGCAATAAACCGCTAGAATAGCGGCAACTTTCTCGCCCCCCGATTTATTCTTTCCCCTGGATGGAAGCGAACTTTATGAGCACGTTCAAAAAACCTGTTGTTTTGCTTATTCTCGATGGTTTTGGTCACTCCGAAAAGACCAAATACAACGCCATTGCCGCCGCGCACAAACCTGTCTTCGATAAGCTCTGGGCCAATAACCCCAAAAGCCTGATCGAAACCTCCGGCCTGGCCGTGGGCCTGCCTGAAGGGCAAATGGGCAACTCCGAAGTGGGACATATGACGCTGGGTGCCGGGCGTGTGGTCTACCAAAGTTTTACCCGCATCAATAAATCCATTGTCGATGGCGACTTTTTTACCAACCCTGTCTATGTCAAAGCCATTGATAGCGCAATTGCCCAGGGCAAGGCTATACATATCCTAGGCCTCCTCTCTGAAGGCGGCGTCCACAGCCATCAAGACCATATTTATGCCATGATCAATATGGCTGCCCAACGCGGGGCCAAAGAAATCTATCTCCACGCATTTTTGGATGGCCGCGACACACCGCCGCGCAGCGCGGAACAGTCCCTGCAAAAAGCCGAAGACCTGTTCAAACAAGTGGGCGTTGGCCGGGTAGCCTCCATTGTTGGCCGCTACTTCGCACTGGACCGCGACAACCGCTGGGATCGCGTCAAGCAAGCCTATGATGTGATGGTCAGCGGCGATGCCGAATTTGATGCGCTGACCGCCGTTGAAGGCTTGCAGGCGGCCTATGCCCGCGGCGAGAACGATGAATTTGTCAAAGCCACTGTGATCTGCCCGGAAGATGGCGAGGTAGCCACCATCAATGATGGCGACTCTGTTATTTTCATGAACTTCCGCCCGGATCGCGCGCGCGAAATTACCCATGCGTTGATAGATGCAAGCTTTGATGGCTTTGCGCGCGAACTGCACCCCGCAATTGCCCAGTTTGTGCAGACTACCGAATACGCCTCCAGCATCCAGGCCCCTATAGCCTTTCCACCGGAAGACCTGACCAACTCCTTCGGCGATTACATTGCCCAGTTGGGCAAAACCCAATTGCGCATTGCCGAAACCGAGAAGTACGCTCACGTCACCTTCTTCTTTAACAGCGGCAACGAAGTTGTCTACGAAGGTGAAGACCGTATACTGGTGCCTTCACCGCAGGTAGCCACTTATGACCTGCAACCGGAAATGAACGCTCCTATAGTCACCGATAAACTGGTGGAAGCCATTGAATCGGGCAAATACGATGCAATTATTTGCAACTATGCCAACTGCGATATGGTCGGACACTCAGGCCTGATGGAAGCAGCGACCAAGGCGGTGGAAGCCATAGATATCTGCCTCGGTCGCGTACTGGCCGCTGTGGAAAAAGTCGGCGGCGAAGCCTTGATTACAGCCGATCACGGCAATGTCGAGGAAATGTATGACGAGGAGACTGGCCAGGCAAACACCCAGCATTCCACTTTGCCCGTGCCGTTTATTTTTTGCAGCGCGCGCAAGGGCAGTATTGCTCCAGGTGGTTCACTGGCCGATGTTGCCCCCACCATGCTGCATCTAATGAACTTGCCGCAGCCACCAGAGATGACCGGTCGCAATTTAATTACCCTGGAATAAGTATTAAATTGCAAAGCCAATAGCGCGAGAGGCCCTGATCCGTTTAAGACCTCTCGCGATAGTTAAGCACAATAAAGATTTGCTATGAAAACTGATAGGCTAGCCATGCGCAAAAAGTCCACAGCTTTATCACTATTCGCACTGATCTGTTCAGCTACTCTGTTGCCACTCAATGCAGCTGGCGATGAAAAAGCAGATATGGAAAAACTGCAAAAAGATATTTCCAACCTGCAAAGCGAATTGAAAAAAGTGCAGGGTGCGCGCACCACCGTGCAACAAGATCTGCAGAAAAATGAAGTGCAGATGGGCGATATGCAAAAGAAAGTGGAAAAGATCCAGCAGGATATCAGCGACCAGAACCGCCAGATCAGCGATTTGCACAAAGAGCGAGAGAACCTGCAAAAAGCCCGCGACAAGCAGCAGAAGCAGGCTTCCGAGCAGGTTCGCGCCGCTTACAAACTGGGTCAGCAGCCGCAATTCAAAGTATTTTTAAACCAGGAATCACCCGAGCGCATTTCGCGCATGATGAAATATCACAGTTATTTTATGTCGGCCCACGCCGAAAAGATGAAAACCTATCTCGATACCCTTACACAGTTAACTGCACTGGAGCCCCAGATAGAACAAAAAACAGCTGAGCTGCGCAATGTGAAACAACAGTTGGACAAGGAGCAGCAAGAGTTGCTCGCAGCCCAGGCACAGCGCAAACAGACACTGGCCAAAATCAATACCACCATCTCCAGCAAAGATCGCGAACTGCAGGATATGATGGAGGACCGTCGCCAATTGCAGGCCCTGTTGCAGAAAGTGGCCCGCGCCACCACCAGCCTGGCCTCAGCGCCCAGCTATGTGCCCCTGCCCAATTCCGGCGAAAAATTCAGCAGCCGCAAGGGCCGCTTGCCCTGGCCGGCCCAGGGTCGCATTGGCAACAGCTTTGGCAGCAGCCAGGCCGAGGGGCAATTGCAGTGGAACGGTATTTTAATCAAGGCCAGTTCCGGCCAGCAGGTGGTGGCCGTTCACTATGGTCGCGTGGTGTTTGCCGATTATTTCCGCGGCCAGGGATTGCTGATGATTGTCGATCACGGCGAAGGATTTTTAACGCTCTATGCCCACAACCAAAACCTGCTTAAAAAGGCGGGCGATCCTGTCAAGGCTGGCGAGGCTATTGCCAATGTCGGCAACAGCGGAGGTCAAAGCGATAATGGTTTGTATTTTGAAATACGCTACCAGGGTAAAGCCATTGATCCCGCCATTTGGCTGGCACGCGCTTGATAACAACATAATTTAGAGAGCCTCTGAGAAATGTTGGCGAGGCGCCCAGCGCAAAGCAGGTAATTTTTCATAGGTTCCTCAGGGTGCTCTATAGGTCGTTGGAGATGGTCATGCTGTGCTTTTCTGTTCCTCGTATCGCGCTATACAAAACCTGTGCAGCGCTCGCCTGTTTAAGCTTGTCGCTATCGGCCACAGCACTCGACAGGAAAAAAGGCCAGGATGAAGGGCTGCTGCCCCTGGAAGAGTTGCGCACCTTTACCCGCGTTTACGACCATGTGCGCAATGGCTATGTTGAAGAAGTCAGCGATGCACAACTATTGGAATACGCCATCAAAGGCATGATCGCCGAACTCGATCCCCACTCCACCTATCTCGATAAAGAGGCTTACGCCGAACTCCAGGCCAGCACCAGCGGTGAATTCAGCGGTGTAGGCATGGAGGTGAGCATGGATGAAGGCTATATCAAAGTCATTACACCGCTGGATGGCTCTCCCTCGCAGAAAGCCGGCATCAAGCCCGGCGATATTGTCGTGCGGCTCGATGACCAACCCATGAAGGGCAAAACCCTGAGCGATGCCGCGCGTATTTTGCGCGGCCCGAAAGGCAGCGCGATAAAAATCAGTGTGCAGCGCAAGGGTATTGAAGAGCCCCTGGATATCACCGTGTATCGCGACCTTATCCATGTGCAGAGTATCAGCGTCAAACCCCTGCTCGATGACTACCTCTATATCCGCATCGCCCAGTTCCAGGTCAACAGCGGCAAGGATTTCATTAGCCAGCTGCAGGAAAACCTCAAACAGCGCCCCAAAACCAAAGGCTTGATACTGGATTTGCGCAACAACCCCGGCGGCGTATTGCAAGCGTCGGTTGAGGTTGCCGATGCCCTGTTGGAGACCGGATTGATTGTCTATACCCAGGGCCGCATGACCAACAGCAGCGTCAGCTACTCGGCGACGCCTGGCGATATCACTAACGGCCTGCCGCTGGTGGTGCTGATCAACAGCGGCTCGGCCTCGGCCTCCGAAATCGTGGCCGGTGCCCTGCAGGACCAGAAGCGCGCGGTGATTATGGGCACCCGCAGCTTTGGCAAGGGCTCGGTACAGTCGGTAATACCTATCACTGAGGATCGCGCGATCAAATTGACCACTGCGCTCTATTACACCCCCAATGGCCGCTCCATCCAGGCCAAGGGCATCGAGCCAGATGTGAGATTGCAAAAGACCAATATCGCCACAGAAAATAAAGCAGCTATTTCCGAAGCCGATTTATCCGGTCATCTTCCCAGCAAGGATGGCCGCGAGATCAATGGCAGGGAACGCGAGCGCGAGCAGGTGATCAGCGAAGATATACTGAAGGATAACCAGGTATTGGATGCGGTGAATCTTTTGAAAGGTTCTCATATCCTCGGCCAGCAGGTCACCGCTGGCGATAGCCCCGAGCCAGTCGCAGCGCCCGATGCGCCTGCGCAACCGCAATAGCCCCTAGTCATAGTATGCGCCTGTGGTCATGGCTAATAGCGCTGGTTATCGGCTATGGCCAGAGCGCTGCTGCCATAGCCGAACAGCGGCTCGCCATTATTATCGACGATATTGGCTACAACAAAACCCTCAGCGAGCGCGCCGCGCGCCTGCCCGGTGCCTTCACCCTGGCGATATTACCTTTCACACCCAATGCCACCAGCAGTGCCGAACTGGCCCATCGCCAGGGCAAGGAGCTGATGCTGCACGCCCCCATGAGCAATCTCGCCAACCTGCCGCTGGGCGCGGGCGGACTCTACAGCAATATGGGACAGGAGGCATTTATGGCAGTGCTGCGCAAAAACCTCGACAGCCTGCCCTTGATCAAAGGCGTAAACAACCATATGGGCAGTCGCCTTACCCAGGAAGCCCTGCCCATGAGCTGGGTGATGACCGAATTGCACAACCGCGGTCTCTATTTTGTCGATAGCCGCACCAGCGCCCAGACACTGGCCCTGGAGACAGCTCAGGCGCACAGTGTTCCAAGCGCTAAACGCGATGTTTTTCTGGATGATGATGTCAATACCGAGGCGGTGAGCCAACAGCTTGATAAAGCTCTGACCATCGCCCGGCAAAAGGGCAGTGCCATTGCCATTGGCCACCCCTATCCCTCAACATTGAGCCTGCTGGAAAAAATCCAGCCGCGACTACTGCAACACCAGGTTAATCTGGTTTTTGTCTCCCAGCTACTGACACCCACCGCGCCCGCTCTTGCCAAAGTTACACCACCAGACAGAGCCAGCTCCAGCTATTGCCCGGCACCACCGCAAGCGCTGTGGTATCGACCGCCTGTGGAAATCCCATTGATGGATACGGCAGCAGCGGTAATAACCGATTTACTCGGCGCCCCTTAACAGCCCCTCATTTAGCAGGGCGATGCTTTGCAAATGGATGTTTTTTGGTCAATATCCATGTTTGGGCTATGCTTAACAGCACCAGATCACCAGGAGGAATTGACTATGGCTTTACTTAATCGCGCAGGTGAAGAGGGGAACGAGATACCTCCCCGCCACGGACGTTTTAATGAGAAAGAAGGCTACTGGTACTACTCAACCCGGGAGGGTGTTGATATTGGCCCGTTTGACAATCGTCCCACTGCTGAAACCGGGGTGGGGGATTTTATTGAGTTTATCTGCGCATCCGAACCGAACGTTATCGAAATGCTGAAGCGCTATCGCGCTGCCTGATACCGACCTTGGGCGCTCATGGGTAGGTAGAGGCGCGCAGGCTTAGCCTGCGCATCTCACCCCACTTGCGCCGCGTTTTACAGGCGGACTTCAATACCTTGTTCGCGCATAAAAGCTTTTGCCTGGGGCACAGTGTATTCGCGAAAGTGAAAAATACTCGCCGCCAATACTGCATCGGCACGCCCCTGGGTTACGCCATCCACCAGATGCTGCAGGTTGCCGACACCGCCCGAGGCGATCACGGGAACTGGCACAGCATCGCTGATCGCCCGGGTTACGCCCAGGTCATAACCCTGCTTGGTGCCATCGCCATCCATACTGGTCAGCAGTATTTCACCCGCGCCATACTCCACCATGCGGATCGCCCACTCCACGGCATTGATACCGGTTGGCTTGCGTCCGCCGTGAGTAAAGATTTCCCAGCGCGGCTCCTCGCCCGGCAGGCTGACTTTTTTAGCATCTATGGCCACCACTATGCACTGGGCACCAAAGCGATCCGAAGCGGCCTTGACAAAATCGGGGTTAAATACCGCGGCGGAATTGATGCCCACCTTATCGGCACCGGCATTCAACATGCAGCGAATATCTTCCACTGTGCGAATACCACCGCCTACTGTCAGGGGAATAAACACCTCACTGGCAATTTTCTCCACCGTGTGAACCGTGGTATCGCGGCCCTCATGGGTTGCGGTGATATCGAGAAAGGTGATCTCATCCGCACCTTCCTGGTTGTAGCGCTTGGCGATTTCCACCGGATCTCCGGCATCGCGGATATCCAGGAATTGCACACCTTTCACCACGCGGCCATTGTCGACATCGAGGCAGGGAATAATGCGTTTTGCGAGCGCCATAAAATATCCAAAAATCAAAGTCTTTGTAGGTTGAGGCGAGCCACGTAGGCTGAGTCGCACAGACTAGGCGCAGCACACCCCAACACCCCATCTCACTTCAAGCAAAATCCTAATGACTATCGCAATAAGCCTGAGCTTCCGCCATAGTCAAAGTCCCCTCATAAATCGCCCGACCCGTGATCGCCCCACAGATACCCTTATGGGCCTCGGCCTGCAGCGCAATAATGTCATCCATATTGGTCACACCACCGGAGGCGATAATCGGAATGCTGGAAGCCTGGGCCATAGCCACTGTGGCCTGAACATTGACACCCTGCATCATGCCATCGCGGGCGATATCGGTGTAAACAATGCTGCTGACTCCATCCTGCTCAAAGCGCTTGGCCAGCTCTGACGCCTGAATATTGGACACTTCCGCCCAGCCATCGGTGGCAACCCAACCGTCTTTAGCGTCGAGGCCAACGATAATATGACCGGGAAAGAGTTTGCACATCTCGGTGACAAATTGCGGCTCTTTCACTGCCTTGGTGCCGATAATCAAATACTGCACACCCGCGTTCAAATAATACTCAATGGTCTCCGCACTGCGAATCCCACCGCCGATCTGGATCGGCAACTTGGGATAGGCCCTGGCTATAGACGTCACCACATCGCCGTTGACCGGCTTGCCTTCGAAGGCGCCATTGAGGTCAACCAGATGCAGGCGACGGCAACCCTGTTGCACCCATTGTGCGGCCATAGCTACGGGATCGTCGGAGAAAACCGTCGAATCATCCATTAAACCCTGGCGTAAACGTACGCATTGGCCGTCTTTTAAATCAATGGCGGGAATAATCAGCATCTATCAATCTCTTAAATCAAAAATATAGGTTGGGAAGGGTCGCGCAGGCTAGGCTTTGCCGTCCCAGTGTAAAAAATTCTTTAGCAATTGCAGGCCTGCCGTATGGCTTTTTTCCGGATGGAATTGCACCGCAAACAGGTTGCCACGGGTGAGGGCGGCATGGAATGTCAGGCCATAATCGCAACTTGCCGCAACCAGGCTTTTATCTTCTGCCAACACATAAAAGCTGTGGACAAAATAAAAGCGGCTGTCCTGGGGAATATCCGCCCACAGCTTATGGTCATTATGGCGAACCTGGTTCCAACCCATATGCGGAACTTTCAAAGGCGTACCGGCATCATCCCGAAGGTTTTCACCGAAAAAGCGCACCTTTCCCGGCAATATCCCAATGCAATCGACACCGTTATTTTCTTCGCTGTGATCCATCAATGCCTGTAAACCCACGCAGATGGCCAGCACCGGCTTGCCGGTGGCTATCTGCTCGCGCAGCAGCTGATCAAAGCCCAGCCGCCTGATTTCCGCCACGCAATCGCGAATAGCGCCCACACCGGGGAACACCACCCGCTCGGCAGCGGCAACTACTGCTGGATCGGAGGTAACCACAACGTTCATATCAGGGGCGACATGGCTCAAGGCACTGGCAGCGGAGTGAAGGTTGCCCATGCCGTAATCTATTACGGCAACCGTTTGTCGAGTATTGGCTACTTGCGTCATCAATTACAGGCTTCCCTTGGTGGAGGGCATAATACCCTCCATGCGTGGATCCAGCTCGAGCGCCATGCGCAGCGCGCGGCCAAAAGCTTTGAAGACTGTTTCAATCTGGTGATGAGCATTGTGGCCGCGCAGATTGTCGACATGCAGGGTTACGCCGGCGTGGTTGACGAAGCCCTGGAAAAACTCCCAGAACAATTCTGTATCAAACTGGCCGACACGTTTTTGCGTAAAAGGAATCTGCATAACCAGCCCGGGACGGCCGGAAAAATCGATTACCACCCGCGACAGCGCCTCATCCAGCGGCACATAGGCATGACCGTAACGGCGAATGCCTTTTTTATCGCCAATAGCCTTGGCAATGGCCTGACCAATGGTAATCCCTATATCCTCTACCGAGTGATGGTCGTCGATATGTATATCCCCGTCACAGGTAATATCCAGATCAATCATGCCGTGGCGGGCAATCTGATCCATCATATGCTCCAAAAAGGGCACACCTGTATTAAACACACCCTTGCCGGCGCCATCCAGATTGAGGCTAACGCTGATTTTGGTTTCGAGGGTGTTGCGGGTAACTTGGGCAATACGATCAGACATGCTGGGCTCCATCAGGCCAAAACACCTCAGGCGAGGGTCGGGCGATAAGTGAAGGCGAATTATATAGGCTTGACGCGATTAATTCACTGATTGCGCAACTTTCTCTAGTACCTGAGTATTATTAAGGTCTAGTACAGCTACCAGGCCATAGCCTGGGAACCAGTTTCCGTTATTTTTTTATAATAATGCTAGGCTTAAGGCTGATGCCCTCTTTTATTAAGGATAAGCTTATGAACGCACGCCCCTATAGTCTCATCACCCCATTCGCCGCCCTGGCTATCAGCCTGGCCAGCCCCCTTGCATTGGCCCACGCACCCTCCGGTTATAGTGGCTGGAGCTGGTCCGGCAATATCGAACATATCAATATAGACCCCGAGGTTGCCAAGCGCCGCGATGTTTTACTGTCGGAAGAGGCCACCGCCTTTGGTATTGCCGCCGAGTATTTCACCGATAGTGGCGATTTGACCTATCTGCTGGGCCTAAGCTACATCATGTACAACGATAACAACGAACTCTACCAGTATGTGTATGACGACTGGGACGATACTGTAAGCTATGAAGAGTCAGATGCATCAGCATTTATGGCCGTTGCCGAAGCGGGACAAAAAATCCGCTTTGGCGTTGACCATATGAACTTCTTCAGCGCACGCGGCGGCGTCAGCGGCATATTTGCCTCAGAGCGCTCCATCGCCAACTGCAGCAACTGCGCCTCAGAAAACCTGGATATTGATGGCGGTCTCTATGGTGTCGTAGGGCTGGGACACAGCTTCAATTACTTGGATGTGGAATTGCAATTCCAGCAATATTTCACAGGTGACCTGGACAATAGCCTACGCCTAAAAATATCCGGCAGTTTTTAGGGAGCTGCCCAGAGGTGGGGGCCTGCCTAAGCCGCGCAGCGAAGGCCGCACCGCGCACTCTTGCAACCACAAACCCAAATATAAGTTCATACAAAGGTTCACACATACCGCCAACAAGATATCCACATGTTATTCACATGGCCTTTTTAATTATTGCAGACGCCAGGCTTTCTTATCAAAACTTGGTCTTAATGATAACTTGCGATTGGCCGGCAATGGGTTACCTTTAAATGGTCGATCCAATAGCCAGCCACAAGCATCCCGGCTGCAGCAGTTGCAAGCCATTTGGTGAATGTTGTTAGAGATAAAATGAACGCAAAAATAACTCAAATACGCAATATTATCCTGGACGCCAAACAGCACGACTGTGTCTCCTCGCAATTGACCCAGATGTTGGCCGAACGAGTCGATCAATTACACTATGCCATCAAGCTGCCCCCGCAGGAGGCCGCCGATTTATTAGCGCGTTTTATTGTGCGCTATATCAGTCAGGTCCCGGAATTTATCGATGCGATCACCGAAATTTCGCGAGAGGCCGGCATCTATGAAGACGTTTCGCCCCTGCTCAATATCGCCAGCGATTATTTTTTGACACCACCGGATATTATCGGCGGCCACAATCAATTGGAAGCACTGCTCGACGAGTCCTATCTCGCCCATCGCTTTCTCGAGGAAATCAATGATCGTTTTATGGGCTTCTGCGGTATTCCGCTCGCCCCCATGGATATGACCCGCGCGAATGTTATTGCCCACGAATTAATCGGCGAACCCTTTGCCAACGAACTGGATCAGGCCGTGCTGTTTTCAGCCGAGCTGTTGCTGGACCAATGCAGTTTTTCCGGCAGTAAGTTCAACCAATATATTGCGCTGCACAAAGATCGCGGCTGGTCCCAGGAATTAAAACGCTGGCCCTGCCTCACCGAAAACCTGGCGATTGTGCTGGACTTCAATCATGAGGATACACCGGTAACAACCCACTAATCTTTGTCCGCATCCAAGGGCAGTATGGTGATCACCTGCACCTCCTGACTGCTGCTATCCGGCGAGTGGTTAACGCGCGTCTGCAACTCGCCTTGGGCGATATTCAAGCGCATTTCCTCGTTAAAACCACAGGCCACACATTCGCGATAATCTTTTCCATCCTGATGATAAACCCGGATCTTGTCCATCGCCGAACAGCGCGGGCAGACAGCACCCGCGACAAAGCGACGCTTTGCACTAAAAGCCATTAAGCAGTTACCTCAATACCCGAGTGACGCAAGAGCGCATCAATTTGCGGCTCGCGACCGCGGAATTTTTTGAAGAGTTGCATGGGCGCCTGGCTGCCACCCTGCTGCAATATCGCTTGCAGAAAGCTCGCACCCGTCTCTGCATTAAAGATCCCCTCCTCTTCAAATCGCGAAAAAGCATCTGCCGATAACACTTCAGCCCACTTGTAACTGTAATAGCCTGCTGCATAACCGCCGGCAAAAATATGGCTGAAACTATTTTCAAAGCGATTGAATTCCGGTGGCTGCACCACGGCAACTTCGCTGCGCACCTGCTGCAAAACCTCGCGCGCACTGCACGGATTAGCCGGGGCATACTCCGCATGCAAGCGGAAATCGAATAGCGCAAACTCCAGTTGCCGCAACATTTGCAGGCCCGACTGGAAGTTTTTTGCGGCGAGCATTTTATCCAGCAGCGATTGCGGCAGCGCTGCACCGGTTTGATAGTGCGCAGAAATAAAGGGGATAGCCTCAGGCTCCCAGCACCAGTTCTCCAGGAATTGGCTGGGCAACTCCACTGCATCCCAGGCAACACCGTTGATACCGCTGACTGCCGCCACATCAATCTGCGTCAGCATATGATGCAGGCCGTGACCAAACTCATGGAATAGGGTAGTTACTTCGTCGTGCGTCAGGAGTGAGGGTGTATCGCCCACAGGCGGAGTAAAATTGCAGGTTAAAAAAGCCACCGGCAATTGCACTCCTCCAGCTGTTTTGCGACGCACACGGGCGTCGGCCATCCAGGCTCCACCGCGTTTAGCCTCGCGGGCAAAGATATCCAGGTAAAAGCTGGCGATATGTTCGCTATTTTTATAAATGCGATAAAAGCGCACATCCTCATGATAAGAGTCGAACTCATCGACCTGCTCAACGCGAATGGCAAATAATTTTTGCACTATGGCAAACATGCCCGCGATCACTTTTTCCGCAGGAAAATAAACCCGCAGCTCCTCCTGCGAGATCGCATATTTTTCCACACGCAATTTTTCACTGTAGTAAGTCGTATCCCACGCCTGCAAATCACTGCACCCCAGAGAGGCAGCAAATTCACTCAGCTCGGCATAATCGCGCGCAGCATAGGGCTTGGATTTTTGCGCGAGCTGCTGCAGGAAATCCAGCACCTGCTGCGGGTTCTGTGCCATTTTGGTAGCGAGCGAGCGCTCGGCATAATTGTTGAAACCCAATAGCTGGGCCAACTCATGGCGCAGTGCCAGAGTCTCGGCAATAATTCCGGTATTGTCGAACTCAGCTGTGCTGACAACACCTTGGTCGTCACCGGTTTTTTTTGCATTCGCCGATGCGCGCAAGACATAGGCCGTATAGATTTCCTCGCGCAGCGCGCGATTGTCGGCGTACATCATCACCGCATAATAAGAGGGGAAGTCCAGGGTTACGACATAGCCAGAGAGGGATTTTTTTTGCGCAGCCTGGGCCGCTTGCGCCAGCGCCGATTCGGGCAGCCCGCTCAGGGCTGATGCCTCGGCAAAATGTTTGTACCAGGCCTGGGTGGAGTCCAGTACATGATTGGAAAACTGGGTGGACAATTCCGACAGGCGCTGCTGTATTTCACCATAGCGTTTTTTATCTTCGGCATTCAGGGCAACACCACCCAGGCGAAAATCGCGCAGGGCATTATCAACCGCCTGTTTTTGTGCTTGACTTAAAGAGGCATAGCCCTGGCTCTGCGCGAGCTGCTGATAGGCTTTGTATAAGCCATCATTCTGGCTCAACTCGGTGCTGTATTCCGTCAAGAGAGCAATGCTGGCGGTATAGGCCTTGCGCAATTCATCGCTGTTGCGCACGGCGTTCAAATGACTGACTGGCGACCAGGCCTGATCCAGCTTATCGCCCTGAACCTCAAGCGGCGCAATCAGGTTATCCCAGCTGGGCGACTCGCCAATCCCTCCCATAACCTGTTGCAGATGCTCGCGCCCCTGGGCGATAAGCGCGCTGATGGCAGGCTCGACATCTTCAGCTTTTATGGCCGAAAAAGGCGGTAGAATATGATTTTCCAATAGGGGATTTACCAGGGTACTGCTCATACACTTCTCCAGTATGCTTGACTCTGCCTATCATACACCCTCAAACCTTCAGGTGCTTTTATGAAACACAACCAAAACCCGCTGAGCATTCGCCGCTATCAAACCCACACACCGCAAATGGGCGCACGCACCTATGTAGATCCAACAGCGGTTGTGATTGGCGATGTGATAATCGGGGATGACTCCTCTGTGTGGCCCTACGTAGTTATTCGCGGCGATATGCATCATATTCGCATAGGTGCGCGCACCAGCATTCAGGATGGCTCAGTGCTGCATATCACCCACGCCAGCGACTTCAACCCGGGCGGCCATCCATTGAGCATTGGCGATGATGTCACTGTGGGACACTCCGTCAACCTGCACGGTTGTACCATCGGCAGCCGTGTCTTGGTCGGCATAGGTTCAACCATCCTGGATGGTGCCATTGTGGAAGACGAAGTGGTTATAGGTGCAGGCACTCTGGTACCGCCCGGCAAGCGACTGGAAAGTGGCTTCCTCTACGTTGGCTCGCCCTGCAAGCAGGCCCGCCCATTGAAAGACAGCGAAAGAGCTTTCTTTAAATACTCCGCCAGCAATTATGTAAAGCTGAAAGATAATCATATTGCTGAACTGGAAGTGCTCTGCCACAAATAATTAGAGAAGCTAGCCGGTTTTTTAAACCATCAAGGCAATTACCACTGCATAGCGCAAGCCCTTGCCCAAGGTCACCAACAGGATCAAAGGCAGCCACTTCACTCGCATAACACCCGCCACAAAGGTGAGCGGGTCGCCCACCAAAGGCACCCAGGCCAACAGCAGCGAATATATCCCAAAACGCTGAAACCAGCGCTGCGCGCGGCCGAGCTTGTCCGGCTTAAACGGAAACCAGCGGCGATCCTGCCAACGCAGGCATTGACGCCCCAGGTAGGCATTGAACACAGCACCCAGGCAATTGCCCAGCGTGGCCGCCAGCCATAAACCCCAGAGTGAGTAATCTTGGGCAACCAAGGTTGCCAATAAAACCTCTGAGGAAAAAGGCAAAAATGTGGCCGCCAGGAAAGCCGCCAGAAAAAGTGTGTAATATTGCACGGATTGTGTCGAAATTATTTACATTTTTAATTTTTCTAAAGGGCGTTAATAAGTTACAATGCGCCAAAAACCAGGGATTGATGAATTTGGCACAATATGTGCCTGCAAGCAGCACGCAGTTATTTTACATCTCAACAGGAAATACAATGTTACTCGTTAAACGCTCTTTAATTGCTCTCTTTATCAGCCTGGGATTGGCTGGCAGTGCAATGGCGGCCCCTATAGAATTTGATTTAAGCAATCCCGAATTACTGACAGAAAGCCTCTACCACTCTTTTATCCAAGACGATTTGGAGCTTGACCTTTCCGCCATCAATCTGTCTTATGGCATACAAACCAGCATTGGTGATTTCAATTTCCTTAAAAGTGAAGTTGTGAAAACCAATACGCCAGCCCAGGTTCCCGAGCCTAATTCTATTATGCTATTGGCTCTGGGTCTGATAGGTTTAACCGCCCTGCGTCGCCGTAAGCATTAATACGCCGAACTCGGTAAAAAAGGGCGCTCAGCGCCCTTTTTTATCATTGCTTAAAATCATTTCCTCTCGCCGAGCTGACGTCGCATAGCGGTAATAACCGGCACCACCTCAGGCCGAATATGACGCCAAAGATAAAAAGACTCGGCGGCCTGACCAATCAACATCCCCAAGCCATCGGCAATATTGACGGCACCTTGGCTGCTGGCCCAGCTCATAAAGACGGTGGATTCAGCCGCATACATCATGTCGTAACAGCAGGCATTGGCAGACAATAGCTGCCCAGGCAGAGGGGGCAAGTCACCGGCGAGACTGGCTGAGGTTCCGTTGATGACAATATCAAACTGCTCACCCGCCAATTGTTCATAGCTGAAAGCGCGGATATTTCCCAGATCGTGAAATTGCGCTTCAAGCTCCTGGGCTTTGGCCAGAGTGCGATTGGCAATCGCCAGAAGTTGCGGCTGCTCAGCCAGCAGAGGCTGCAGGATGCCGCGCACCGCGCCACCGGCACCCAGCACCAGAATGCGCTTGTACTGCAGCTCCCAGCCCAGATTGTGCATATCATGGACCATGCCTATACCATCGGTATTGTCGCCCAAAATAACGCCATCACCAAGCAGTGCCAGGGTGTTGACCGCTCCCGCCCGCTGCGCCCTCGGCGTAAGTTTTTGCGCAAACTGGAAAGCTTCCAGCTTGAAGGGCACGGTGATATTTAAACCCTTGCCGCCCTGGGCAAAAAATTGGCTGGCGCTGGTAACAAACTCGCCCTCATTGACCAATTGCTTGGAGTAATGCATATCCTGCCCCGTTTGCTCGGCAAACTGGCGGTGGATATTGGGCGACTTGCTGTGGTTGATAGGATTGCCAAATACTGCGTATTGATCTGTCATTTTAGGTCCGACGTTCAAGGCTCAACGACTTTATTGTTATAGTTAGCATCACACCCAGTTGCGGTGTGGTAAGAATACTTCCGTCAACTCAGCCTCGGGAGAGCCAGGTTCCGGCTGATAGTCATACTCCCAGCGCACCAGCGGCGGCAGGGACATAAGAATGGACTCAGTGCGGCCCCCCGTCTGCAGGCCAAACAGGGTGCCGCGATCGTAGACCAGGTTGAACTCGACATAGCGTCCGCGCCTGTAAAGCTGGAAATTGCGCTCGCGCTCACCATAGGGTGTGTTTTTTCGCGCAGCTACAATAGGTTGATACGCCGGAATATAGCTATCGCCTATGGCGCGCATCAAAGCAAAGCTGTGTTCGAAGTCCTGCTCATTGAAATCATCAAAAAACAAACCGCCCACACCGCGCGCTTCATTGCGATGGCGCAAAAAGAAGTAGTCGTCGCACCAGTGCTTAAAACGGGGAAAAACTTCCTCGCCAAAAGGTGCACAGGCCTGCTTTGCCGTTTGGTGCCAGTGGACACAGTCGGACTGGTTGCCATAGTAGGGGGTCAGATCATAGCCACCACCAAACCACCACACAGGCTCGGCCCCCTCTTTTTCGGCAATAAAAAAGCGTACGTTGGCATGACTGGTGGGCACATAGGGATTGTGGGGGTGGATAACCAAGGATACACCCATGGCTTCAAACGCACGCCCGGCCAACTCGGGGCGATGGGCAGTTGCAGAGGCCGGCATTTGCGTGCCATACACATGGGAGAAGTTAACGCCACCCTTCTCAATAACACCGCCATTGGCCAGCACCCGGGTGCGGCCGCCACCGCCCTCGGCGCGCAACCAGTTATCTTCGACAAATCCAGCTCCACCATCCTCTACCGCCAGGGCGTTGCATATACGGTCCTGCAACTCTAACAGATAGGCTTTGACAGCGGCTTTATCGGGGGCAGTTTGACTCATAGTATCCTCAAGCGGTCGAGAAGAAAGGCGGCTATTCTAACCGCAGCCATTGGTAAGCGGGGGAAATATTATGGCGAACCTATGTTACAACCCTTAGGAGCTCCCCTACCCGGGGCGGCGAATCTCTCCCGTCAAGAGATCGCGGATTTCCGATGGCTGTTGACGCTTGCCTACAGCTCCGGAGGTTATGGCATTCAGTTGCTCCGCAAAATACTGTCGCACCTGAAAGCCCGTGCGCGCCGGTAGACGGCCATTGGGATTGCAGGAAGTAGACACTATGGGAGCACCAAAAGCCCGACTAAGCCCGGCGGCGACTGGGTGATCAGTGACGCGAAGGGCCACACTATCGAAATGACCGCTAATCCAGCGAGGAATCCTATCATTGGCAGGCACCAGCCAGGTCACTGGCCCAGGCCAGCTATTTTTCAAACGCTGGCGCTGCAGGTCATCGAGATGGGAAATAAAGGGTTCAAATTGCTCAATATCCGCCGCCAGTAAAATCAGGCCTTTTTCAATCGGGCGGTTTTTGAGCTCAAGCAGACGCAAGACTGCCTGCTCGCTGAAAGGGTTACAACCCAACCCCCAGACCGCCTCAGTTGGATAAGCGACAACACCATCCTGCCACATTTGCTTAGCGGCGTATTGCACGCGGGGATTTAGTGACCATTGATTCATAACAGCAATTACCTTAAAAAACGGGCAGACCAAACCTGCAATCTACCGCAAGGGTCGATCGCGGTCAAAAGAGATAGCATCATAGGCGCTGGTATCCCCCTCCGACTGGCTGGATAAGCCCTTTAATTTCCAGATTGACCAAGTGGGCCATAAGCAAACCTACAGGATGTCCTGTGCGCTGGATAAGTTCATCAATGGTGACCGGATCAAAACCTATGGCATCCATCAACTGCTGCTCGGCAAATAACAGTGCTTGTAAATCCGAACCAGGCTCAACCGCCGGATGGTTAGGAATCTCAACTTCAGCCTGGCGCTCAGCCCTCTCTCGCAACAGTGACTGATACTGATAGCCCAGCAAGGCCCCCAGTTGCTCAACTATATCCTGTGCCGTCTCTACCAGCGTGGCCCCCTGGCGAATCAACTGGTGACAGCCGCGCGCCATAGGATTATGAATGGAACCGGGAATGGCAAACACCTCGCGATTTTGCTGCAAGGCCGCTTTTGCCGTAATCAAGGAACCGCTTTGAATGGCCGCCTCAACTACCAGAACACCCAAACTCAAGCCGCTGATAATGCGATTGCGCTGCGGAAAATGCGCCGCACGTGCAGCTGTGCCCAACGGAAACTCACTGATCAGCGCCCCTCCGGAATCAACGATAGATTGCGCCAAATCGGCGTGCCGCGTGGGATAGATGCTATCTATACCTGTACCCATAACCGCCAGAGTCCTGCCCTCTGCTGCAAGCGCCCCTTGATGAGCCGCAGCATCCACCCCCAGGGCTAGGCCACTGGTAATCGCAAAACCCTGTGCAGCCAGATGGCGGGCAAAACGGTGGGCATTTTCAACGCCGCCTGGAGAAGGGTTGCGACTGCCCACTATTGCAAGTTGCGGCAGGCTCAGGCAGCTAATATCGCCACGGATGAACAGCAGCGGCGGCGGCCGCGCTATTCGCCGCAAAAGCTCGGGATAATCATTCTCCTGCAATCCCAGCAAATGAATATCCTGGCGCTCTTCCAGCCACTGCAGATCCGCCATTACCTGGCACCCCACAGCAGAGCCAGCGGGGTCCTGCTGAAAATCGCGGATAGCCGCGAGGGTCGCCGCTTTTAGCATGGGTTCAAGAGTAGCAAGGGGCTGCTTCAGCACCGCCTGTGCAGAGCCAAAATATTCGATCAGGAAAGAGTAGGTAGCGGCGCCCAAATCAGGCAGGCGGTGTAAAACCAGAGAAAGAAAATAAGGATTTTGCATAGCTCACCTCCCTGTTTAGATAAGAGATAAGTGGCGCTTCATGCGCCACTCATGGCGCTAGCCTATGGATTCAGAGCCTTGTCGCCAACCGCCAATTGCCGGTCAGCTTCCAGTACCAGCCCATAACTCATTTTGGTGAAAGTGCGGAAGATTATCAACAATCCCGCACGCTCATCCGGCAGGACAACTTTACCACCGGAAACGCGATCCACCACAGTTTCACCTTTTTTGTAGATGGCCAGCACATTACCTTCTTTCAATTGGTCGCGCTCGCCTTTATTAACCATGACTACGTTGAACTTGCCCACCATGGTTACACCCGACTCAACCGCAATTATAGTGCCTTTGATATCATTGTCAGGCGCACTGGGATAGAAGATGGACTGCATGGGACGGTCTTCACCAGGCAGCAAACGATCGCCAATGCGAATTTCTTCATTGGCACGGGTGACGTCTACCGTAGCCACATCACCGTCCAGAGCCTTGATGCTGACTGAGCCTACACCTGTCGCTTGTACACCGAGCAGCTCCTTGGTATCAGGATCAATAAATGCCTCTGCCTTGCGGTATACACCATAATTGGTCAGATCGGTGTTGAATTTACCGCGGGCATAGGCCAAATCGCCAGCGCCCATTACTATACGCTTTTGCGGGCCGGCGAGGAGATAGGGCGCCGTCTCTAACTCTTTGCGATCCACCACCTTGCTTTGCGAGAGGAAACTATTGATGCGATCCAGGGGGATTGTCGCAATGGCTTCAGAGTTCTGTTGCACCCTTATGCTGGGGCTTAATTTTTGATCCCCACCTGAAAACTTGACGGTGCGTTCAGATACCAGGCGCGGCTGGCCATCCACATAAATAAGGCGGATAAGGTCGCCCGGATAGATCAGGTGAGGATTTTCAATTTGAGGGTTTGCATGCCAAATCTCTGGCCACTTCCAGGGCTTGCTCAAAAAAGTGCTGGAAATATCCCAAAGGGTATCGCCTTTTTTTACGGTATATTCATCCGGGTGCCCAACCCTTAAACGCGCATCTTCCGCCATGGCAGCCATGCTGAACAAGGTTGCCGCAACAAAGCCAATCATTATTTTTTTCATAAAAAGCGATCCTGTTTTATTCAGCCATGGGGCATATAGGCGTTATAATAGCTTATTAATTGCTGCCCAGCTCCCCGATACAGGCTAAATCCTGTACGATCATCATGTTAGCAGCGGATATTATCTTTTTACTAGAAGTTTGTCACAAGACTATGGCCATATTAACTATTTTAGAATTTCCCGATCCCCGTTTGCGCACGGTCGCGAAACCTGTGACGAGCGTGGACGATGGCACCAGACGCCTGATCGACGATATGTTCGAGACCATGTATGCAGCGCCAGGGGTAGGTTTGGCGGCATCGCAAATCAATGTTCACCAGCGTATTGTAGTTATAGACGTAAGTGAAGATAAATCCCAGCCACTGGTGTTTATTAATCCTGAAATCACTGTGCTGGACAACCAGTTGCACGAATACGATGAGGGATGCCTCTCCATACCCGGCTTCTATGAAACTGTAGTACGCCCGGAACATATCCTAGTAAAAGCGCTGGACCGCAATGGCAAAGCCTTCACCTTGCAGCCTACCGGGCTGCTGGCGGTATGCATCCAGCACGAACTCGACCATCTCAATGGCAAGCTGTTTGTCGACCATATTTCGCCTTTAAAACGCTCGCGCATTCGCAAAAAGCTGGAGAAAAAGCATAAAGAAGAGGCGCAATAAGCGCCTTTTCTTTCGCTTCCCTTAACATTCTTTGTTTGAAAAGTAAGATGTTCCAATGACACAAACACATCCGACACCCGGCCTGCGTATTATTTTTGCGGGTACGCCAGACTTTGCCGCAGAGCACCTCAAAGCCTTATTGGCCAGCCATCACCAAGTGATTGCTGTCTACTCACAGCCTGACCGCCCGGCGGGCCGCGGTAAAAAACTGAGCGCCAGCCCGGTGAAAGAAGTAGCCCTTGCCAATAGTATTCCTGTCTATCAGCCACTCTCATTAAAGGACTCCGCGGCCCAGGAAGAACTTCGCTCGCTGAACGCTGACATTATGGTTGTTGTCGCCTATGGCCTGATACTGCCAAAACCGGTGCTTGATACACCGCGCCTGGGCTGTATCAATGTTCACGCTTCTCTCTTGCCGCGCTGGCGCGGTGCGGCGCCGATTCAACGCGCAATAGAAGCAGGTGACTCGGAAACGGGAGTGACCATTATGCAGATGGATGTGGGGCTGGATACCGGCGACATGCTTATTAAGGCAATATGCCCGATTTTAGCTACAGATAGCGGGGGAACCCTGCATGATCGTCTTATAGGCATAGGCGCACCCGCGCTTTTGGAAAGCCTTGAGCAATTGCAGAATGGTGCTGCTCACCCCATAAAGCAAGATGACTCCCTAAGTAATTACGCCCCCAAACTCAGCAAGGAAGAAGCCGCTTTGAACTGGAACCTGGATGCCGCCACCTTGGCGCGCAAGGTGCGGGCATTTAATCCTTTTCCAGTGGCCCACACTACGCCGAAGGACAGCAGCGATGACTCCCGCATCCGGGTCTGGGCAGCCACATCCAGTGACTTAGCCGGCAATGCCTCTCCAGGCAGCATCACCAAAATCTCTAGCGATGGCATTTGGGTGGCCTGCGCCCAGGGTCAGTTGATTCTGGAAACCGTGCAATTGCCAGGCAAAAAAGCCCTGGGAATCAACGAACTATTGCGCGGTCACGCAGAGCTTTTTAAAGTGGGCGAGCAATTGGAACTGCCCGCATGCTAAGCGTTCGCGCGGCAGCGGCGCAGATTCTAGGAAAAATTTTGCAGGGGCAGGGTTCGCTTTCCAGCCTCTTGCCCACCCTTCAGGCCAAGGTCAATGAAAAAGACCGCCCCTTGTTGCAGGAACTCTGCTTTGGCACCTGTCGCTTTCACCCCCAGCTCAGCGCCTATATCGAGTGCCTGGTGGATAAACCCCTGCGCGCCAAGGACAGCGACATCCAAGCCCTGCTTTTGCTTGGTCTATACCAGCTATTGCATACCCGCATTCCGGATCATGCCGCCCTGAGCGAGACAGTGGAGGTGGCGCGCGCGCTAAAAAAACCTTGGGCAACAACACTGATCAACGGCGTTCTACGCAAATTCCAGCGCGATAAGAGCAAATTCGACAAATTGCTTGCGCAAAATTTTGCCTTTCAAAGCAATCACCCCGCCTGGATTGAAGGTGTACTGCGTAAATACTGGCCAGAGCAAATAGATGAAATTATTACTGCTAATAATATCCATCCCCCCTTTACGCTGCGTTTGAATACCCACAAGGTCAGCCGCGAAGAGTATTTGCGCCAACTGGATACCCAGGGAATAAACGCCAAGGCCACACAATTTAGCCCCTATGGCATCACATTGGAGCAGGCTTGCGACCCGCGCGAATTGCCCTTGTTTCCTGAAGGTGGCATTAGTGTGCAGGACGAAGCCGCGCAATTGAGTGCAGATTTGCTGGAGTTGTCGCCAAATTTGCGCATATTGGACGCCTGTTCTGCACCCGGCGGAAAAACTGGCCATATGCTTGAGCGCGAGCCCAGCCTGGAGGTGCTAGCCCTGGATGCCGATGAGCGCCGTCTGGCTCGCGTGCGGGAAAATCTCTTGCGGCTCAATGTGCAAGCCACCGTTTGCAGCGGTGACGCCAGCCAGCCGGAAAGCTGGTGGGATGGAAAACTCTTCGACCGCATACTGCTCGACGCGCCCTGCTCGGCAACCGGTATTATTCGCCGCCATCCCGACATCAAGATACTGCGCACCCCAGAAGAGCTTGATAGGCTCGCCAAGCTGCAGTTGCAATTGCTCAACAAGCTTTGGCCGCTGTTAAAACCCGGTGGCATTCTGCTCTATGCCACCTGCTCGATAATGCCCAAGGAAAATACCCATATTATCGAGTCTTTCGTCAATCGCCACCCAGATGCCATCTGTGATGAATTGGCTCCGGACTGGGGCCTTGCCCAAGCCTACGGCCGACAGTTGCTGCCTCAAAGCACGGCTCACGATGGTTTCTACTACGCCAGGCTGCGCAAGCCTTCTCCCTGACCTGCAAATCTCAACCTTTTACTGACTCTTCAATTCTGGATAAGACTGCAACTGTCGATTTTCTTTACACTGCCAGTCAAAATAGTCGAATTAAATCTGTCACATTTCCAAATTTGTGCACCAGATCACACTTTTGCGGAGTGTGGCACAGTGTTTGCTTTTAAGCACCCTGAGCTTAGCGCTTTATTCTAACCCGCGCTAAACAGCAGTTTTTTTACATCTTTCCCTATTATTAATAGGCTCGCTACTCAGGAGAATTACAATGTTTCGCAAACTAGCCATTATAGCCAGCACCCTCGCTATTCTCGGTATTCCCTCTGCATTTGCTGCCGATGAAGTCAAACTGGCCTATGGATCACTGGAGCGCGATACCAACTTCTCAGCCGGCCACTGCCCCAACTGCTACGAACTCACCGGCGAGGTGGAAGTGAAAAACCTGGCCTACAGTAAAGAGGTTTGGGTCTGGTACAGCACGGGTAGCGGCGGATGGAAAACCAAAAAAGCCACTTACGATGCGCAGCTTGGCAATAACAAGGAAAGCTGGGATTTTTCTGTCAGCCTCGGTGTTGTATCGCCAGCCAACCTGCAGCTGGCCATTCAGTACATAGTCAATGGCACCAGCTACTGGGATAACAATGGCAACCAGAATTACACACTGGGCACACCTACGGCCTTTTCTGTGCTGAATAAGGTCAATCTATTCCCCACCAGCAATGTGTTTGCCATGTTCGATAAATTGCATGGCGAAGTGGTTTTAAAGAATATTGCCTATCAGAAGCAGGGCAAAGTGGTTTACACCCTGGATGGCTGGGCAACCCGCCAGGAAACGCCTTTGACCTTCAAGGCAGTGGATGGTCCCCTGGCGGAGACCTGGGAATTTACAGCTGATATTCCCACCATCTTTGCCGATGACCTGCCCACCATTGAATATGCCATTTCCTACACTGTAGGCAGCGCAACCTATTGGGATAACAATCACGGCCGCAACTACAAAGTCAGCCGCTTTATGGGGGCAGCTCGTTAATTTTTCTGCAACTGCCCCGGCAGCCCGCCGGGGCAGTGCCCCCGCTAAAGCCTATCAGGCGTAGACACCATCGCAGTGATCACGCAATTCTATTGCCGCCACAATCAAATGGTAAAGCGTGCTGGCAGGGGCCAGATCCACCACCACTTCATCTTTTGCACCGCGCTGATCGACATAGGAACCGGGTGTAGTTGCACAGAGATAGTAATCGAACAAATCATTAACCGCCTTAATCGCAATCACTTCTGCCTTGGGGTTGCCTTCGCGTATCTGCACCAGGCTCGCCTTGATCAGCTCCGTAATTCCCCAACAGCGCTTTTTCGCATCTATCACACGACCATCTGGCGCTACCGCATCAAACAGCAACCCGGATTGATCCATACCAATCGCCAGGCCCTTGTTGTAGAGCGCGCTTGTGTATTGGGTAACTGGCCGCCCGCTGCGGCGACTGTACCAATCCAGCAACCACACCCACTCCATCATATGGCCGGGCTCGACCACATCGCCCTTGGCATCCGCGCAGCGCTGCCATTGATCATCAAAAAACTCAAACAGAACCTGCTGCTGGGGATCGTAAAAACGAGTTTGGAAAAGCGCGAATAATTCCCCCACGCGCGCCAGCCATTTTGCCTCACCGGTTGCATCGTAAAGAGCAAGGAATGCCTCGAACAAATGCATATGCGGATTTTGTCGACGGCAGGGGTAATCGTAGTCGCCCTCAAACCAGCCACCGCAGTCAGAGCCAAAGCGCTTATCTAAATGGGCAACTATTTTTTCTGCCTCTGCCAGTGCGGCTTCATCGCCAAATACACGATAGGCCCAGGCGTTGGCCAAAATAAAAAAGGCGTGATCGTAGAGATCCTGTTTGCTATCGACCAGGTTGAAATGCTTATCCAGCAAATGGGTATAGCCACTGCCGGCAGTGGGGTGGGCAGCCTTCTTCTGCACGAACGCCAGCAAGGTCTGCGCGACTGCGCGCCCCTGGTCCAGGTTGCACCAGCCGCGATCTGTCGCTACTGTAAAAAAGAATGCCTGGCGCGCCTGCACCCGCACCCGCACGCTCGATTCCAAATCGACTGCACCACTGGCCAGCAGGCGCTCATAGTGCGCACCGGTTTGCGCATCCATGCCGCGCGACAACCAGAGCGGCACAGCATCGTTTTTAATCCAGTTCTCTAAACGCAGTGCTGCGTCTTTTAAGCCTTCAGACATAATCAATTCCTAGAAAATTTATTTTTTATTGACTTCTCGCCGCATAGCAGGCGAGAAAATAATACCGATTTGGGGGTGGGTCATCCTTATTCTGCCAGCGCCTGCTCTATGGCTTTTTTCAGTTTGCCGGAATCCGGCCCCGTGATACTGCCAAAGTGTTGTATTACCTTGCCATCTTTGCCGAGCAAATATTTATAGAAATTCCATTTGGGAGAACCCGCTTCGCGCCCCAGATATTGAAACAATGGATTGGCATTATCGCCGCGCACATGGGTGGGAGCCAGCATAGTGAAGGTCACACCAAAATTGAGAAAGCAAATATCCGCTGCCTTTTTTTCATCCTTGTCTTCCTGCTTGAAATCATCGCTGGCAAAACCTATCACCACCAAGCCTTTCTCTCTATAGGCCTGGTTGATGGCCTCCAGACCCTTGAGCTGCGAAGTAAAGCCGCAGTGACTGGCCGTGTTCACCACCAGGACTGCTTTATTTTCAACCAACTGACAAAGGGATATGTTTTCGCTGGAGTGAAGCTTGCGATACTCACCCTGCAAATGCTCGGGGCAGCTGGCAATCGCTGAATCGGTGATGGCTCCCATAACAATGGCACTCCAGAAAATAATGATCTTTTTCACTTGATGACCTCACTGAGGCGAATGCAAAGATAGGCCATGCTACACAAGAACAGATTACTTGAGCAATCAAATTGCACAAACTCCGGTTTATTTAGAGACTGTTATCTGGCGCAGCCAAAAGAATTAAGAAGTTACAGGTGATAAATCTGAACAGCCACTAAAACCAAAGCGACAGATAGAAACGAATAACATCCGCATCAAAGCTGTAGAGAGGTTCTTCGCCAAGGGCCCCAGACGGCAGGCTATTGGCGAAGCCGCGGTAATCGCGAAAGTCCTGGTAATCAAATTGCATATGATCCCAGTAGAAATTGACGGTGCTCTTTTCTATGCCAGGAAAACGCCAGGGCATTTTATAGGTGATACCCAAGCCAAGGCTGTTACTGGAAAAGGAGCTCAGCTCTTTGTCGCGGGCAAAGAAATCCTGTGAATCCTTGTAGGCGAACAGATCGCTGTAAAAATCCGCGCCGGTCTGATCGTAGATACGATATTTTACTTCCACCAAAACACCTTTGTAGACTTCCTGGGTATAGCGCAGTTCAGCATTTTGCGCATCGACACCCCAACTGTCTTTGAAGGAGCGCAGATCGCCGCGGATACTGGCTTTGTAGGGCAGGTGATAGATCGCGCGCAAACCCACTGCATTGGTATTGTGCGTCAAAGGGTATTTTTCGGCCTGAAAGCCCAGTGCTGCACCGGAGATATAGCGCACTTGGCGATAGGGGTTGTTGAGGCAGCTCTCGCCCTCGCCAGGATTGATACACTGATCAGAACCTGAATCAATGCTCAGCTCAGCAATCAGATTCTTACTGAGAATTTGCGACAGGCTCAGGCTGTATTTGTGACGCTCTTTATCGAGATGAAAATCCGGATCGGGCTGCCCCTTGATATTGCGACCCACAACATCCTGGCCAAAACTGAAACCAAAGCCCAGTGTGCTCAAATCGCCAAAAAAAGATTGGGCGATGCCCAGGCTGTAGGTTTTGGCCTGGTAATCATTTTCATCGCTATTGGTATAACCCAGAGTCATGGTGGTGCGGTCGTGAATATAATCGAGGCCCAGAGATTGCTCTACGCGCTTCTCACTGTAGCGACTAGCAGAGGCCAATACATCAATCGATGCACTGCTCACCATATCGACATAATAGTTAGCCGAGACAGAGACAGCGCTGCCAATATTTTTGCGGATCAATAGCGAAGGCCCCGTGACTTCGACACCGCCGCCATTATAACTATGCTCAAGCAGGTCTACGCGCTCGTCGGGCAGCACAGTGGCCGAGGCAGAAAAACTGCTTGCAATGCACAGACAAGCCATCAGGCTTTGCGCAGCCAACTTGCGTAGCGAATTTACGCCCAGGCTGACCTGTAACCGCCAGTTAGTTACAGCCACAACCACCTCCCACACCGCCATCGGCACCGCTCGCACCCTCGCGCGCATCGCGCACATGTATCAAAAAACTGTCTGCCACAGGATCGCGACTGAAACTCATAATAGGATCCGCTATATTCTGGCGCTCATAGGGTTTCACCCAGGGCTTGATGGGTTTAACCCATCCACAGGCCGTGAGTGAACCCAGAAACAAAATACCTATAGCGAATCGCTGCAGGATCATTCGCGAATAAGCTCCATGATTTGTGTGCGGTATTTTTCTTCATCGCCAGCGCTATAGCCGCGGTCGATATAGCGGATCTGGCCTTTTTTATCGATCATGACGCTGGTGGGCATGGCATCTAGGTTATACAAATTGCTGAGTTTGTTGTCGGTGTCAAACAATATGGGAAAAGTGACGCCGAGCGTTTTCAGCATTTTCTTGGCATCGGTAGTATCCTCTTCCACATTGATACCCAACAGCACAAAACCCATTTTTGTATGTTTTTTATAAATGCCATCCAACAGCGGCATCTCCTGACGGCATGGTCCGCACCAGGAGGCCCAGAAATTAAGCATGACCACTTTGCCGCGCTGTTCCGAGAGACGAATGTTTTCGCCGGTTTCACTTTTCAGGGTGAAATCCGGAGCGGGAGTCGGCTCGGCGGCATAGGCACAAACGCTGACCAGCAGTGTTGCTGCCAGAACTACCATTGATTTTTTTATTGCAGTTGCAAACAACATATTGACCTCATCCTATACCGCTGAAAAAATTGCGACATTATTAAAAGTAAACAGACAGGCCCAAACGCCCTTCCAAATTATTGGTTTTTTTCCCGATGCCAAACAATTCATGGGTAAACGCATAGTTGCGCATGCTTAAATCCAGGGACAGCCAATCGGTAGCGTAAAACCGCAAGCCGCCACCCAGATTATAGGTAGAATAATTTTTATCCGCGAAATGGGTATTACCCGCACCGGCGATAAGGTAGATACTGGTATCGAAATGCCATTTATCAGAAATATAAACCTGCCCCGGCAGGATATTATAACCAAGAGACAAGTTGTAGTAAGTAAGATCTCGCTCTTCATCGGTCAATAGCTGCACACTGCCGCTCAGCAGTTCATAGCTGGTTTTCTGCAGTGTGCTTAACCCGTAGGCCGCCTCGGCGAAAAGATTTTCGCTGATGTGATAGGCAAAGGTTACTCCCTGCACTTCATTGGTGCCAAAGTCTTCCACACTGAACAGGCCATAAAATAATCCGAACTCGAAATTTTCACTGTCCAGATCGGATTCTTTGATGCTGCGACGCTCCAAGTCCGGGGTAATAATTTTATCCAGCTCGCCATCTTCACTGGTCGCACGCTTATCTGCGGCAGTGGCAGAAAGGCTGGCAGAGAGCAGGCCAAGCAATAGTGCTACTAGAAAAACACGCTGAAACCGACTTTCCATTCGTTAACCTCTTGGTTGGTATTGCGGCTGGTGAGAATATAGTCGTTGCTCAATTCGATACGCATAAAGAACCCACGAGTGATATGGGTATAGATTCCAATATTGGCCTGCAGCATATCATCCGTGCGATCTTCCGTTTGGATCAAGGTAGCGCTGGGCATAGTCTTCAATCTGCCCGCCCCTATGCCCACAAAAGGCGATACTCGCCACTCGGGAAAAGCCTGATGCAAAATCGCAATGGCAACAATATCGCTATCGGCAAAGGCGCCGCGATTTTGTGACAGGCGCAATTCGCTGGATAAATTCTTGGTAAAGCGATAGCCGAGGTTGACATGCAGGGCATCGGCACCATCGAAATCGCCAATCGCCGCTCCCAGCTCAAACCTGTCAGTCAGATAATCCTTGCGCTCTGTATCGCGAAATTCAGGCACCTTGCCATCCGGCCCCAGGGTTAAAAAAATATCACTGCGCTTGATCCAACCAGTGATGCCACGGCTGGTCTCTATTTTGATCCAGTCAGTGCGCATCTTGAGCAGGTTGATGACCTCGCCGCGCTCAACCACATGGAAAATGGGATAGCCGCGCCCCGCACCATTGTGCACATTGATAAAGGCATCCTGCACAGTCACCTGTAACGGCTCGTCGGCGACAGCAGAAAAGCTCAACAACAGCAGTAGCCAAATGCACAAGCGTCTGCCACTGCGCTGCAGATTTCCTGATAGCCTAGCTGGATATTGCCTTATGTCATTCAACACTAGTAGCTCTTTTTTGTCGGTAATCAGTTGGTTTCAACACTGGCAAATGGATCGTTGTAATAATTTGCCCGTGTATCCAGCCATTCACTCAATAGTTTTAATTCGCTGTTATTGAGAAATCCGCGATGATCAACTGTGCCAGTAAGTGCATCAAACTGGCTGAACTGACTGAAAAATTTCGCACTGGCGCGCGCGCCGCCGCGATTCATCGGCGCCATCAATTCGATATTGATCAGCAGGGGGATGGGATTGCCCGACACAGAATCTATCAATAATTTGCCGGCAGGGGCATCCGCGGCCGGATCCAATTCAAACTGACAATCGGCAACTCCGGCACAGGTGGGCAGGTTGTTGCTGTCCAGAGTGACGACACACTCCGGTATTTCATCGTTGTCTACCACAAATTCACACACGGGAATTTGCGTTGTCAGGGTGCCGCCATCGTTCAATATTTGTTTGTTGCGCGCATTCAGCAATTGATTATATGAAAGCATTGGCTGGTTTGCTGCATTTTTTGTGCGCCCCAAATTTAACTGCCCATCCGGTACTTTTTGGTTGCCCTGCAGATCCACTGCGGTGTGACAGCTGGAGCACTGGCGATCCACGGTATTCACCGGGCGTGAGCGCTCCCACAGGGGTTGTATGTGTTGCTCATAGTTAATGGTGATGCGACAAAGGCTTGTCCAGCCATCCGCTTCCGCACAACCTTCGCTAGTGGGCGCATGCAAATCGGCAAAGCTGGAGGGATTGGCAAAAAGATCTTTGTAGCTGTAGTTGAAGCTGGCCGTTGCTGTGCTCAGGCTGGTATCCGTCCATTCATCATTAAAGGTCAGGTTGACACTGAGTAAGCGCAGGTTGGTGCCTTTCGCCTTATTGCTGAACGGGCTGCAGCTATTCGCATCCCCCGCTGTGAGGCAATAGGTTGTGCGCGCTGCAAATTCCGCCATTGTCTCACCCATGCTGGCAGATTCGGGGATGGCCAAATTATCAAAACGCACAGTCCCCGGGAATGGGGCTCCACTGGTAGCGGCACCCGGATTGATTGAGGCTGGCTCCGCCTCGGGGCGACCGTGACCGGCGGTGCGATTGTTCGCGCTGTGACAGCCATTGCATTCGCGCACCTCTCCCGGGCGAAGCTGCAGCCAGTTATTGTGGGTTGACCCTATGCGTTTGCCATCCTTGTCGAGCACTTCCAAGGTGAAAGCCACATCCGCAGGAACCTGTACTTGCACTGAGCCATCCGGCTCCACAGGGGCATAGCCCAATATTTCCCTGCGCCCGGCAAATTGATTAAACAAATCACCGTAAGTCGTGGGGGACAATGCGTTGCGAGTAACTTCATCGGGAATGGATACCGCTTTTATAAAACGCACAAAGCGCGCGGGCCGCTGATCGGCTGGAGCGCGGGCCATAGCATCAATATTGGCTGGAGCTGCAGTCACGCCATAGCGATGGAAACTGCCGTCCATATCGTAAACGCTGCGAATATGCAGCAAGCCAACATTGTTTTTAGCTAGATCGCTGTCGGCGGCAGAAGGCAAATAGGTCGCAGGTGCGCGCGGCCCCATGGCTACAGCCTCGTGGAAGAGCTTGCCCTCTTCCGCCAGGACTACCGGCTGTTGCGATTGCGCATTGATATTGAAAATCCAGATACCATAAAGCGGCGGTGCTTCCCGCACGCCCGCCGTAGCCAGCCAGCTGTCGGTACAGGCCACCAGTCTATTGTTCACAGGAGCAACCAGGCGGCATTCGCTCCAGCTGACCAACAGACGGTTAGTGCCATCATAGAGGGGAGAGAGCGAAGAGTAGCGTCCATGCCTGGAAAATTCCGGCGCGTCCAGGGTGCCTGGATTGATATTGACCGGCAGGGGTGAAATAGGGCTTTGCGCTGTCTGTGTGCTTGTTTCTGTTGCGCCCACCGGCAAATCATTTTCAAGAAAATGTTCGCTATCGATACTCACCATCTCTCCGCCCAGGAGGGCACCATCGGGCTTAAGGATCGCGGCGATACGACCATCGGGCAGTTGCCAGGGATTAAACAGGCGATTGGTCGGGATATCTGCCGACGCGGGTGTGGGATTCAAACTCAAAAAACCATAGTGCCGGGCAAGCTGGGTGCCGTCGGGATTCGCGGTATAAAAGCTGAGTTTATCCTGCCCGAATTGATCCCAGCGGGTAAATATTATGCGCCCATCCTGCATGACAAGGGGTTGCAGATCATGGCTCTGGTTGTAGGTGATTTGCTGTATGTCCGAACCATCCGCCTTCATCACGTGCAGGGAAAACGCAGGCATATCGCTACCCTCTTCAAGGGCGGAAAATTGCGGTTTGCCATCGTCCAGCAATATAGATTTACCGCGCACCTGGCGGGTCGAACTGAACAGTATATAGCCCGAGGGCAAATAGTGCGGGCTTATGTCCTGGCCGGCCTCAGCGACAATATCGGAGCTGATGATGCGCCTCAGGCTTTTGCTTCGGAGGTTGTACTCCCAGATATTCCAGGTGGGTTGATCTTCATCCCCGGTGTTGGCGAGCCTCGGTGCGCGCATGGAGAACAGCAACCGGTCGCCCTCCGGATGGACACTGAGATCTTTGACATCGTAAAGGGCACCTTCAGCAAAAGCCGCTGCGGTAATATTGACTGCAGCCGCCTGCACTGTCGCCCTTTCCTTTAACAGGACTTTCGCACCCGGATTAAAGGCGATGGGATTCAACAGGCTGGGAAAGACTGGATTGCCGTCCTCATCTACGGGAATAGGGCGCTCTATATAAGCTATGGGGAAATCCGCTGCGACAGGATCAGGTTTTTGCCCGCCGCCACTTGAGCCAGAACTGCCGCCACAGGAGACAAGCGCGGCGGCAGCTGTGGCCAGTATTCCACTGGCCAGCCCTTTGTGCGAAAAAATAAGCCTGATGAGACATGTCATCGGAGCAAACTGCATATCCATACCTTATAACCTGCGTGAACTGCTGAAATCATAGCCCAAAGCCCGACTTCCACAGCACGGCAAGCGCAAAAATCTGCGCATGACACATTCAACCGGATGATTTCTTTATAATTTGTGATCTGCTCGACGCAGCCACCAGATGTTTTTCTTTTTAGAACCCATAGCCGATGAACAGGTGGCGGGCACATTATCCTTTACCAGCAAATGAATTTGGCGCCATTCGGCTATTCAGCAAACCCTTTGCCACTTCCTACTTATAAGCAAATGGGTATTCCGCAATTTATTTTATAGCGGTTTATTTGAGATCAACGCATGGACGGCCACCCATGTTTCCGACCCTTTCAAATTGACGTTTAATTTATGCCGAATAAATTTACACAAATAACCATTTTATTTTCCAGCGCAACATCAATTTGTTGATTTTTTTATTGAAATCCATTGCGGTGCAATTAGTGCATGACCGCTTCGCTGCATCGAGTCATTGCCTACCCATAAAAAATCGGTAACTACTATCAATAAAAAGCTTGCCCCATTTTTAGCAAAAGCAGCAACCCTAATAAAATGCCAGTCGTCATTCGCAGCCATCACTCTAAACAATCGGATTTATATTGTTTTAGCTGACGCAGTAAATTCACCTCTTGCAGTGGATTTACTTATTTTCTGACATTAACCAAAGCATTACGGATTTACACCAATCAACAATGCACAAGGATATCTGTTATGAAAAAACTCAGTCTGCAATATCAACTTCTGAAAAAAATGGCTGTGTTGGTGCTGGCAAGCTTGCCGCTGCTCTTTACCGCCGATAGCTGGGCAACTCACGCAGCAACAGCCAACGGCGAAATCGAAGGCCGCCCGGCACCGGTATTTCGCCGAGTTTGCTTGGCAGGCACCAGCGCCGGCAACTATTGCAAACAGAATTCCGAGTGCCCAGGTTCCAGCTGTGCCACCCGCAATGTCTTTAATATCACTGTCGCGATTCGCTTTAACGCAAGCGCCGCGCAGCTGACTTCCATTCAAACCCTGATCAGCGCCATGTCGGCGGTACTGTTTGATGTCACCGATGGCCAGGCTGAAATCGGCACTGCCACACTGCACAATGACGCCATCAGCACGGCAAAGGCAGACCTAGTTATACATCCGAGCACTAATGACACTTGGTGGCAGGCCAATTCGGGGCACTATCGCACCGGTGGCTTTGCTGAAGTATCCATAAATTATATTAGTAATCCTGCAAACCAGGGCGCCGTGCTGGCTCACGAATTCAGCCATTTGGTGTTTGATGCCAGAGACGAATATGAAAGCCGTGTAGCGGGCTGTGGCGCACTCAATGGCGGAGCCAATTGCCCTGTGCCCGCATCAGGTCAGGGCACAGGGTTGATGGATGGCAATGGCACTGAGCTGTGTTGGGGACAGGGCAATCCCGCTGACCTGACCGATCTCAGCAATGGCAACCACGATCCCTCCAATGTCACTGAACACTCTGTCTGTCGCAGCAATCGTTCTGTCTGGGATCAATTGGTCTGGGCCTGGCCAAGCACCTTTCTAAAACCCGCTGGCGCGCCTGATCCCGCAGCCAATGGCGCTACCGTCAATCCCACCAACTTTATTGTTACCAGCGATAATGTTCGTGTAGTGCTGGTTCTGGATGAGTCCGGCAGCATGACGGCTGAGTCGCCCTCGCGCATAGAGCGCCTTAAAGTGGCCGCCGGCGATTTTATTACTACGGCAGAAAACAATACTGAAGTGGGTATAGTCTCCTTTTCCGATGACGCAGCCACGGCCAATGGCCATGCCGGTGTCTCTGTAACCGCACTCGGCAACAATCGTGCAACCTGGAACAATGCGATCAATAATCTCTCACCCAATGGCTGGACCAATATTGGCGATGGTTTGCAAAAGGCAAAGGATATGATTGTCGCAGCGGGGGGAGTGACCGCCAACACTTATATTGTGCTGATGACGGATGGCTTGAATAATCGCCCGTCGCCACAAGCCAGCGCCGATGCCGATCTGCAGGCGAAGATTGACGATCTCCTCGCCTCGGGAATTCCTGTCTATGTCACCTGCACCGGCGGCGATCTGGGTCTGCAATCCCAGTGTGCAGAAATTGCCACCGGCACCAATGGCTTTAACTCTGACTCTGCCCAGGCGGCAAAACTGCCGGAGACTTTTGTCGACTTTCACGAGCGCATTACCGGCCACCAGGCCATCAATTCTGTGTACGGTAATTTTGAAAGAATGTCTGCTCTCAATCCCATCACTATTTACGTCGATGAAGGGTCTCGCTCTGCCAGCTTTGCCTTGCTCTGGGACAATGCAAAAGCCAGAGCCAGAGCAGTGCTGACTGATCCAGATGGCACCACCTATCAATTGCGCTCCATCCCCCAGGGCTTGTACGCACGCATCGCCAACCCCAAGACTGGCGATTGGAAACTCAATATTGATCCCAGCGGCAGCAACAGCAATTTCGTTGTGCGCGGCTACACCCACAACCGGGTAAATAACTTCAATGCCTATTTGCGGAAAACCAGTGTATTGCCCAGCGAAGAGATTTATATCTACGCCGTCCCCAACAGTTTTGGTGGGGCCATTACCAAGGAGGGCGAAAAAATTCTCGCCGAGGTCAGACTACCCGATGGATCGACGCAGACAGTTGAACTTAAGGATGAGGGTCGCGATACAGCAGAGCATGGCGATGATATGGCGAAAGACGGGGTGTTTACCGGAGTGTTCAGCAATACCACACAGAAAGGTGCTTACGGCTTCCAAATTAAAGCCAATATAGAAAAATGGCAACTCGGCGAAGATGGCCATGTACGCAATGAAACCTTGCGCAGTCCGAAATTCCTGCGCGAGATTCGCCTCTCTGCCGGCGTAAGCGATCCGAAGGACGTGGAGACCACACCGGAAGATGATCCTAAAGGAGGCAGTGATAGGCCAGATCCGCAAAAATTAATTATCTGGCTACTGTATTTGACCATTGTTTTATTGATTATTATTTTTATTGTGATGCTTAGCTGCTGTCACTGCAAAAAAAATCAGCGTCCAGTGGGAACGGTTAGCAGACAATAAAAATAGCGATTAGAGTTAAAAATCCGCTGCAATTTATTTGCAGCGGATTTTTTTTCGGGTTTAATACGAGGAGGCTTGAGCAGTCATCGTTAAAGGATCTTCGCATGTTTATTATTATCTTGAATTACATCAAACCTCTCTCCGAAGTCAATCGCCTGCTGGACGAACATCGTACATTTTTGGCTCAATATTACCATGCCGGACACTTCTTTCTCTCCGGCCCCAAAGAGCCCCGCGACGGCGGAATTATTCTCGCTACCGCTAACACCAAAGCTGAAATAGAGGCGATTATTAGCGATGATCCTTTTCATCGCGAAGGCATAGCCGACTATACCATCATCGAATTTATTCCCTCACGGGCAGCAGAGCCATTCTCGGAATTTGTGCCCCAGCCAACTGCAGCCCAGTAAATAAACACCTGCCTCACGCCCCTCCATAGAATTATTTCCTATAGTTATCTATTGCTAATGGCCTTTAAGAATATACCCATACAATCATTGCGGGCGCAGGAAAAATATTGGCGAGGTGGCTGGCGTTACTTTGTCACCCACACGCCGATCTGGCCACAAAGGCAATCTGTGACTGATGCCACAGCATAGACTGCGACTCAGCCACAAGTTGCAAGGGTGGCAGGTGGCATTCCAGCGTTTGTAAATATGCCTGCTAGACTTTCAAGCAACAAGACACCGACCTTTTATCATTTAGGGATATCCCTGTGACTTTACCCATACTTGCCAAGATTTTCTCTAGCACCCTATCGCAATGTCGAGCCTGCACCCTGTTGGCTGCAGTGCTGTTGAGCAGCTCGGCCTTTGCCGGCTCACGCGAGCAGGCACTGCAAATCCATAATCGCGTGGCGGGAGTTCCGCCGAGTGAAGCTGTGCTGCTGCAAATGGCGGCGCTACTGGAGGCCAATGACAAGGACGGTGCTGTCAATCTGGCCATGCAGAACGAAGCCTTCTACAGCGTTGTACTAAAAAATATGGTAACCCCCTGGACCAATCGCGAGCAGACTGTATTTGCCCCCTTAAATGACTACACAGCAACTGTGATAGGACTGGTTCGCGACGATGAAGATTTCCGCAAGCTTCTCTATGACGATGTGCTTTATATTGCCAACCCAAATCTTGGCTTGCCAGCCTATTCCAACGGCAATAACGATCACTATCAAGCCATAGAAACTCAGGGTATTGCTTTGAAAGATAATCTGGTGCGTCGCAACCAATCTGCTTTCAATGGCCTACCAGCCTCAGCCACCGCCGGCGTTATGACCAGTCGCGCAGCCGCCAGTGCTTTTTTTAAAGCGGGAACCAATCGCGCCATGTTCCGTTTTACCTTGATGAACCATATGTGTCGCGATCTCGAGCAGGTGCATGATATTACCCGCACCCCGGATTTTATTCGCCAGGATGTCAGTCGCAGTCCCGGTGGCGACAGCCGCGTGTTCCTCAATGGCTGCATAGGTTGTCACAGTGGCATGGACCCTATGGCAAAAGCCTTCGCCTATTATGATTATGAATTTAATGAAACCACTGATCCCGATGGAGTGAATGGCAGTATCCATTACAACAACGAGGGCACCATTGATGCCGCTACCGGAAGCCGCGTCGAAAAAAAATATCATATCAACAGCACCACCTTTCCCTATGGTTATGTCACCACCAACGACGACTGGCAAAACTATTGGCGCGCGGGCATCAACGCTAACCTCGGCTGGTCCAGCAGTTTGACGGGCAAGGGCTCGGGAGCCAAAAGCATGGGCATGGAATTGGCCTACAGCCAGGCCTTTGCCAGCTGCCAGGTGGAAAAAGTATTTAAGCAAGTGTGCCTGCGCAAACCTGCCGATGCCACCGATCGCAGCCGGGTTGCCAGCATCACCGCTGACTTTGCGGCAAGTGGTTATAAGTTGAAGCAAGTGTTCCGCGACACTGCCGATTACTGCAAAGGGAATTAATATGAAAACGATAAACCTGACCGGCAGTTCACGCAGACTGATTAGTTTCTCATTATTATCGCTGAGTATTTTCCTTTCGGCCTGCGGCTCCGGCAGCTCGGCCAAAAACAATCCCAAACCCAATACCAGCGGTGGCACCAGCAGCGATGATTTTACTTACAAAGGACAAAAGCCTGCCGCCAATGAAGATGTATTGAAGTTTCAAAATAACCTGTGGATCAATCTCGCCCGCGAAGATCGCTGCGGTGGCTGTCACACTGCCAGCGGCCAGGCTCCGCAATTTGCCCGCGGCGATGATATCAATCTCGCCTATGAAGCCGTGATCAGCAATGGCCTGATCACTCTCGCCCATCCCGCGCAATCGCGTATTGTCAACAAGGTGAGCAAGGGCCACAACTGCTGGGAAAAGGATGCGCTGGCGTGCGGCGATATTATCACCACCTATATTGGCAACTGGGCCGGCAACTCGGCCACCTCAACCAATACCCTTGAACTGAAAGCACCGCCAGAAAAAGATGTCGAGAACAGCAAAAATTTTCCCGCATCCAACAGTGGCTTTGCCAGCAGTGTTTACCCTCTGCTGAAACAATATTGCGCGCAATGTCACGCAGAAAATTCATTGACCCGGCAGCAGCCTTATTTTGCCAGCAGCGACCTGGCGGTGGCCTATGATGCAGCAAAAACCAAAATTCGCCTCGACAAGCCCTCGGCCTCGCGCTTTGTCCAGCGCCTGCGCACCGATTTCCATAACTGCTGGAGCGACTGCACGGCCAACGCCCAGGAGATGGAAAATAAAATTATTGAATTCGCCAATGCCATTCCTGCTATAGCAGTAGACCCAGCATTGGTTATCAGCAAAACAGTCAGCCTCAGCGATGCCTTTGTACTCACCAGCGGCGGCCGCGTGGATACCAACCTGATCGCCAAATACGAATTCAAATCCGGCAAGGGCACCATTGCTTACGATACCAGTGGCGTCGAGCCTGCGGCCAATCTCAATATCCTGGGCAATGTGGCCTGGAGCAGCGCCTGGGGGATCAAGATCAAAGACAATGGCCGCGCCCAGGCGACCACGTCCACCAGCCGCAAATTTTACGATTTGATTCGCGGCTCGGGCGAATATTCTATCGAAGCCTGGATTATTCCCGACAACGTCACCCAGGGCACCAACGACAATAATCCGGCCCGCATAGTGACCTATTCGGCGAGCGCTACTGAGCGCAATTTCACCCTCGGCCAATACGAATACAATTACAGTTTTCTCAATCGCAGCGATAAAAGTAATGGCAATGGCCTGAGGGAATTGCATACCGCCGACAATGACAAACGCCTGCAGGCGACCCTGCAACATATTGTGGTCACCTTTGATCAAACCCAGGGCCGTCGCATTTATGTGAATGGCGAATTCACGGGCGATATGGATTCAGATAAGGGTGCTGTATTAAAAGATTGGGATCCCAACTACGCACTGGCACTGGGCAATGAAGTAGGTGGAGTCACTGGCCTATGGCAGGGCAGCATTCGCTTTTTGGGCATACATAAACGCGCGATGAGTGCTGCCGACATCAATGCAAATTATAAAGTCGGTGTGGGAGCCAAATACCTGTTGCTGTTTAATGTCTCCAGCCTGATAGAGGTTCCCGGCAGCTATGTGGTATTCGAAGTGCAGCAGTTCGATGATTATGGCTATCTATTTGCCAATCCCTTTTTCACCAACCTCGAAGGCAAAGCCATTGCCGCCGATATTCCGGTAAAAGGTATACGCATTGGCGTGAATGGCGAGGAGGCCAGCACCGGACAGGTATTTGCCAATCTCGACAGTGCATTCAATTCCAGCAAAATGATCGAAGGTCGCCAGACATTATCGACACTGGGCACTGTGGTGGAACTCAAGGGTGGGCCTGAGTTCGATCAGTTCTTTGTCACCTTCGACCAGATCGGCAGCAAGACTTACAGCCGCGTGGTGCCGGCATCACCCCCGACCGCAATACCGACGGATATTGTCGATCAGCCGTTGCTTGGCCTGCGCCATTTTGCGCAGATCAATGCAACCCTGTCGGCCCTGACCGGTGTGCCCCAGACAAATGCTTCCGTGGTTGCCACCTATAACAAGGTGCAGCAGCAACTGCCTACCCTCGCCAATCTCGATGGCTTCCTCGCCGCGCAGCAGATGGGGATTACCCAACTGACCGTGGCTTATTGCAATGCCCTGGTCGGCAACTCGAGCGCTGCCAATACCTTGCGCGATAATTATTTTGTCGGATTTAATTTTGCCGCACCCGCCGCTACCGCTTTTGATACTAATGGGCGCAATCAGATTATCGAGCCCTTGCTAAAACATTTGCTCGCCCACGAAGTCGGCCATACAGGCGCACAGACCGCCAGCAAACTCAGCAATCAGCCAGACCCGGCAGAACTGCGCAGCGAACTGAATGGGCTGATAGATGTTATGACGCGTTGCACGAACACCAACACTTGTGCGTCCGACCGCACCCTCACCACGGTCAAGGCGGCCTGTGCAGCGGCTATGGGCAGTGCGGTAATGCTGTTGCATTAGTTGCAGCGTAAACCGAGCGAAAGTTAATTTAAAAAAGTCACTGATACCTATAAGGCATCATACAAAAACAGGTTAAGAGCATGGCCAAATACAAAGCTCCACTCCATCCAGACGCCCCCTTGCGACTGAATGACCATCCGCGCCCCGTCACGCGCCGCGAACTTATCTCTCAAGGATTCAAGGCCGGCGTCGGTACTGTGGTCGGCAGCTCACTGTTAAACCTGCTCGGACATTCTCCCGCGTTGGCCGCCGAGGTCGCACTCTCAAGCGATTTAGCGGCCAAGCGTGCAGCCTGTGGCATAGCCTCACAGGGTGCCGGCAAAATTCCGTTTATCTGTTTTGATTTATCTGGCGGAGCCAATATTGCCGGCTCCAATGTCCTGATCGGACAGAAGGGCGGGCAGCTGGATCTGCTCAGCGCCGCCGGCTACAGCAAACAGGGGTTGCCCGCCGATATGACTCCGGCCTCGTCTACCACCAATTTTGTCGACCAAAGTCTGGGGCTCGCCTTTCACACTGACAGCTCGCTGCTGCGCGGTATCAAAGCCAAAATCAAAACCACTACCGCGGCCAACACCAATGGTGCTGTTATAGCCGCGCGCTCGGAAAATGATACAGGCAACAATCCGCACAATCCCATGTACGGCATCAACAGAGCGGGCGCCAATGGTTCACTGCTGGCCCTGATAGGTTCGCGCAACAGCGATTCCGGTGGCAACTCTATGTCGCCAGCGAGCATGATCAACCTCGAAGTGCGCCCCACCAAAGTTGACAATCCCAATGATGTAACCGGCCTGGTGGATGTCGGTGATCTGGTCAGTCTGATGAGCCAGGAAGACACTGTGGCGGTGATGGAATCCACCTACCGCATCAGCGATAAAAAACTCAACCACATTGTTCCCGGCACCAGCCGCGATGCCGAGTTGAAAGAAATGTTGCGCTGCGGCTATGTCAAAAGCGCAGACCTGGCCGCGCGCTTTGGCGACCCCTCAGCGATTGATCCCATAGCCGATGCCGCGATTGTCGGCAGCAATGGCATTTTCAGCTTTGCCGAATTTGATGGCGACAGCGAATTTCGCAAAACTGCATCAGTGATGAAACTGGTCATCAATGGCTATGCCGGTGCCGGTACCATACAAATGGGCGGCTTCGATTATCATACCGGAGACCGCTCCACAGGCGAGCTGCGCGATGAGCGCGCCGGCAAATGCATAGGCGCCTGCCTGGAATACGCTGCTCTGAAAAATATGCCGATTATGATTTACGTTTTCAGCGATGGCTCTGTATTCAGCAACGGCATGGTAGACAATTCTATAGACGGGCGCGGCAAGGGTGTCTGGACCGGCGACGACCAACAGACAGGCTCGGCTTTTTTCCTGGTATTCAATCCCGGTAAACGCCCCATACTGATGGACGGCACCAGCTCTGACCCGGCGACAATTACCAGCGCCCAGGCACTGCACCAGCAAATCGGCTACATGCGCGCGAGCGGCGATGTTGAAACTGCCTCAAGCCCTGCAGGCAACAATGTCAACCTGCTGGTTGAAACCGTGATTCTCAATTACATGGCGCTGCACAGCCAGCAGGGGCAATTCAAAACCCTGTTCCCTGGCAATGGCCTCGGCAGTAGCACCATGCTCGATAAGCTCACAGCCTTCAATCCAATTTTTAACGGGACACTCGCTTCGCCGATTTAATCTCGTGGAAATAAAAAAGCCGATACACAAAGGGTATCGGCTTTTTGTTGTTAACAATATCAGTGTATTTACCTTGCTTTGTATCAAATAGCAGCAAGGTTAAAATCTATTGTGCACTGCCAGCCGTTAATGCACTCTCAATACTATTGAAAGCAGCCTGGTTAAAACTCATGTCCACATCGCCATCAATATCATCATCTTTGTAGCCCAAACGCACAAAGCCTTCATGCTTGACCAATAAATATTTCAGATCCGGTAACAGGAAATAATTGAGATCCTCATTGCCTACAGCGCTGGTCATCTGCACCGTAATCGCGGTGGAATTTTCCTGTAAATGAGGAAGAGTAATTTGCTCCCAAGTGCCCGAGCCAATCAATCTTGGCAGCGCGGAATCACTGCGAAGATAAAACCGTGCCGTTTTGGCAGAATTGTTAATCAATTGCACCAGCACGGGGTCAAACAGGGTGATAGCCCTAAAGGTTTCAGCATCTGGCGTGACATCTGCCGATGGAATTTTGTCGGGACTTATAGTCGCCGGGCCTAGATAAGATTGGTTGGCCTCCCAAAGCCCAAGAGCATTGCAATTACCGCCCAATTCTGAAACAGCTGTACCATTATTTTCATCCGTAGTATCGCATATGTCCTGCGAATCAGAAGCTGAATCAACCATCAAGGTATAGAGTGTATCGACAAAGCCACTTTGAAGGCGATAGCCTTTGGCATTGCTGGCAAAGGTACTATTGCCATTCACCAGGCTGGCCAGCTCCTGAGTCTCCACATCAGCCAGCAAGAAATCGCGAATATTGCGGCCAGCCAAATTAAATACCTGTTGAGCTTCCACTTTCATATTGACACCGGTAGCGCCGATCAAACCCAAGGTGACTGAACCATCGCTGTTATAAGTGAGAGCCTTGAAACCGCCCGTAGGACTGACCCAACCAGACTCGCCCAACATCAACACTTCATCCGCTGCGGCAGGCTCGACCTCGACGAAGGTTGAATCCTGATAACGGTAACTGACAGGGTCTTCTTTAGCTACTATCCTGGTGTAATTAATATTCGGTGCAGGGCCTTCATCAAGCCTGTAAAAGCCATACATGCCCCCCTCATCGCGAATCAATCCCACAGCGCTGCCTGCCGTAGCCGTATTGATATTCTCTACCTCTTGAATAACGATACTGGCAACCTGCGCATTCAAGCCAGCCAATGCAGCGGCGACGCTGGTGTAGCCACTCAGCGATTGCTCTGCAACTATTGTTTGAATGTTATTCACAATGGCTTCGACAAGATCAATATTGGCAGCGCTCTCTGGATCGAAATTATTATCGACGAAACTCCCCGCGCCTCCCAGCCCCTCAAGGAATTGACCATAGGCAGACGTTGAACCTACATCAATATCCAGGCTGGTGCGGGTAACGGGGGCATAGACAAGATCACTCTGGCGAATATTACCACCGACCGTTACTTGAATAGGTTTGGCAATATCGACCAGAATCACATAATCCAGGCGCGGGCTGCCGGGAAAGCTAACCGTCCAGCTGCCATCATTATTCAGAGCCACCTCTCCTTCATATAGCTGGATCTTTTGCAAAATATTACCGGCTACATCGACCAGGACAACGGCAAAGCGATTGGCATTCAGGGTTGATGCGGCACCATCAGCCGCCTGTGTAGCAAAGGAGGAGGGCACATCCACCGTGACCTTGTAACTGGTCGTCACCTCGTCTGCAGGGCGGGTTGGGGTTGCCGAGCTGGCCGTCGAAGAGCTGCTGATCGCCAGGCTTGAACTGCTGACTGCCACCGAGGCCGCACTACTGCTCAGGATCGCAGGTGCAGAGCTGGCAGTTGCTGCTGGCGGCTTGGAGCCGCCGCCGGAGCCACCTCCACCACAGGCTGTGATGGATAGCGCAGAGAGCAGTAGCCAAGTGAGTAGAAAGAATCTTTTCATAACTTTTCCTGACGCCAATAATATGACGGTTACGCAGGGCAACCTTAGGCTTTGAGTATAGTTCACAAAAAAATGTGCGCTTGGCGAAACATGAAAATGGAGGGGCGATGAAAATAAGAATGCCATAAAAAAAACCCCAGTATTTTCATAATGGGGGTTTGAACAGCGGGCTTTATAGCGCCGACCAACGATCATATTTATTTGGATAAATAAACCTGTTCCTCTATGACCATATCCACAAGAACAACCGCATTCGCGCTATTATCCGTGATCAATGCACAGTCGCTGACCTTGGCAACCAGAAACGAATGTTTAATTTAGCATCAAAATAGTTAGGTGCATTCGCCCCTTGAACTTAGCCTGCAACGCCCCAACTAATGCGGGACGCCTTGATGGGGTATAATTCCCGCACAAGCTTATTAAACGGTCATTGCGAGCCAGGTCTTATGAATCAACTCTTTATTTTGCAAAATCAGGACAAGCACTTTTTCGGCAAAAATAAAGAGTGGGTGGATGGCTATGACGCCAACAGCCTGTTCAGGACCGAGCATAAGGACGAGGCCATTAACCAGATGGTTGAAATCAGTTCCAAGGATTATACCCAGCGAGTCAAGGTCATAGCCTGCAACCTGGATGAAAAGGGCCTGCCGTTGATAGATATCAATATTATGCCGCCACCCTTACCTAAAGCGCCAAAACCCGCCAAGACATCCGATATTCCCGCTTCGGTAGTAGACCTGTTTGCTGCAAAAGCGACAGATATAGATGAAGAGGCTGATGACATAGAGATCATCGATTTTGCTGAAGACCCGCCAGAAGATGCCGCCGGTGAACAAAAACCTTTAATTTAAGGCGCCATCCATTCCTGCATTGGCAGGGACCACGAGGATAAAACTTTGCCATCGACAACATCAGCCAATTGGCAGGCGCAACTCACCGCCTTTGCCCAACCCCAGGCCAACACGACATTGCGCGGTATACTGCGCGGCCTGGAAAAGGAGAGCCTGCGAATTACTCCCGCAGGCACGCTGGCGCAAACTGGACACTCAGCGAGCCTGGGTTCGGCATTCAAACACCCCCACATCACCACCGATTACAGTGAGGCGCTGCTTGAATTTATTACCGACCCCTTTAGCAATATAGATGCACTTTTGCAGCAATTAAACGATATTCACAGCTTTACCTATCAACAATTGGCAAAAAATGAAGAGCGCCTCTGGCCCGCAAGTATGCCCTGCGCGCTGCCAGCAGATGCGGATATACCTGTGGCCCGCTATGGCAGTGCCAATAGCGGCCTAATGAAAACCATTTACCGTATAGGCTTGGGACACCGCTATGGCCGCAGCATGCAAACCATTGCCGGGATTCACTACAACTTCTCCCTGCCCGACGATTTCTGGCGCGAATTGCAAAGCCAACAGGGCGACAAGCAATCGCTCCAGGATTTCAAGACAGAGCGCTATTTCGCCCTGATACGCAACTTTCGTCGCTATTTCTGGCTACTTGTCTATCTGTTCGGTGCCGCGCCGGCTGTCAGCGACAGTTTTGTTTCCGGCAGGCAGCACCGCTTGCAGCCACTGAATAACGACTCTCGAAGCCAAGGTCTGGAATATGCCACTTCCCTGCGCATGGGCGACCTGGGCTATCAAAGCGATGCCCAGCAGGCTTTGTTTGTCTGCTATAACAATCTCTCCACCTACCTCAAAACCCTGTGCAGCGCCATTACCCAACCTCATGCCGATTATGAAAAAATAGGCATAAAGGACAGCCAGGGCAATTATCAGCAACTCAACACCAGCCTGCTGCAAATTGAGAATGAGTTTTACAGCAGCATCCGCCCCAAGCGCACGGCCCAATCGGGTGAAACAGCCCTGCAAGCCTTGCGTCTGCGCGGAGTGGAATATATTGAAGTGCGCTGTGTGGATTTGAACCCTTACGAGCCACTCGGGATTACCTCCGAGCAAATTCATGTGATGGATGCCTTTTTACTCTACTGCCTGCTGAGCGATAGTCCGCAGACACCCCCGGCAGAATATGCTGAGGGGCAGGAAAATCAAAAGAGGATTGTCTATTCCGGTCGCAGCCCCGATTTGCAATTGCGTCGCCAACAACAGGATGTGAGTCTGCAGGATTGGGCACTGGAAATCCTGGATGCCAGCCGCGAATGCGCCACACTGCTCGACCAGGCCGATGGCGGCAGCCGCTACCAACAGGCAGTGACAGCGCAATATGCAAAACTCTCTAACCCCCAGCTAACGCCTTCTGCGCGAGTATTGGCAGATCTGCAAACACAGAACAAGAGTTTTTTTGAACATACATTGGCGTTGGCAGAGCAGCACCGGGTCCATTTCAGCCAGCAACCACTCGATGAAGAAAAAACTCAGGTATTTACCCAGCTCGCCAAGGCATCGCTGATTGCCCAGCGCGAATTGGAGGAATCGCCACAGATGGCTTTTGCGGATTATCTTGAAAGCTACTATACACAGTATCGCAGCTGTAACTGCGGTTGATTATTTCTGTACCACCAGATTGTCAAACAGCAAATCGGATACCGGCCCCTGGGCCGCTTTGCTGGAACGTCGCTCGGCTTTCTTGCGCGGCTCGGCTTTGGCATGTTCATCTTTGGGTTTTTCAGCCTTGCCATGTTCGTCTTTATCCGCGTCGCCGTGGTCGTCTTTGGCATGATTATCTTTCGCGGTTTCGGTCTTGCTGTGCCGGGATTTGCCGCCACCGCTCTCATGATGCCCCTCGGCCTGGGCCTCAATCGCTTCATTGATACGGAGCAAGGCTTCTTGGCGCATGGATTCCTTACCATCTCCGCTGCCCATCTCCTCGTCCGTCATACTGCTCAACAACATGATCAAAGTATCGCGAATCAAAGGCATATGATGCGAAACTTCACTGGCAGAATGAGCATCTTCCACCCGCAATGAGATTTCCGCTTTGATATATTTCACCTTGCCAGCGCCGCCGTAATTCACTACCAGTGCCGGCTTTATAGGTAAATAGTTGACGCCTTCGACAAATTTTTCGCCGCCACCACCACTGGCAAGAACTATAGGCGCCAACAAGGTCAAAGCACCCGCTGTAGTCAATTGTTTTATGTTGCGCAGATAACTTATGCTCATGACTTTCCCAGATCTCGACCCAATTCAAGTGGTTAATGAACGATTGTTTGTTACAGCATAGACGATTTGGCAAAAACGTCTGGTTCTTTTTGTCGGAGTTTTTGCTTAACATAGGCACTTATTCACTCAAGGAAATACTATGCTACCTTCCATCCGTCAAACCAACCTGATTATTTTTCTCGGCTGCGTCTTTTTAATATTGGTAGGAGTTTATCTTGAACATGTATTGAAACTCCCCCCCTGCCCACTGTGTATCACACAGCGTGCATTTATTGATGCGGTGGGGATTGTGGCGCTTATTGCCTTTATTCATAACCCCAAACTCAATGGCCATCGCATTTACGCCCTGGTCGGTCTGTTGGCCGCTATAGGTGGCGGCTATTTTTCCCAGCACCATCTCTGGCTGCAAAGCCTTCCCCCTGATCAAGTGCCAGCTTGTGGCCCAGGACTCGCCTATATGTTCGAGGTCTTTCCCTTTATGGAGGCGATGAGGATGCTCCTGCAGGGTGATGGCACCTGCGCTCAAATCGACAAAATATTAGGTTTAAGCATTCCAGCCTGGACATTGATAGCCTTTATAGGCTTAGTGAGCATTAATATTTTCCAACTGTTGCGCAAGCCTCGCGCGGCGACAAACTGGTGATTTTTGCTATTCTCACGCCGGCTTTTTGTGATAACTTACTAACTTGAACCGGAACCAGTCGTCATTAGGAATAATAAGAATGTTAGAAAACTGTCAAAATGCCAAAGAACGTTGGGGTGGGGTAAATGAGATCATTGATCGCTGGCTCCAGGAACGCCAGGATCTGCTGGTGCAATATTGCGCCTTGAGTGGCTTGGGTAAAGCAGGCAGCGACCAGGAGTTGCGCGGCGAAAAACTGCGTACACTCTGCCAAATTCTAGTGGACTATGTGTCAGCGGGACACTTTGAAATATACGATCAGCTGATCAAAGAAGGGCGCGAATTTGAAGATGATGAAGGCCTGCATGAAGCCGCGGGTCTTTTTACAGTGATAGATAATACCACCGAGCAATTGCTCGACTTCAATGATAAGTATCTTGAAACTGATGATCTTATCACCCTCAACCAGGATCTATCGAGCCTGGGACAGACCCTTGAACTGCGCTTCAGTACTGAAGACCGCATGATTTCGGTACTGCACACATCGCATAAAGATTTGGTCAATTGAAATTCAAGAAGGCAAATTCCTAAATGCCAACAATAAAAAACCCCGCATTTGCGGGGTTTTTTATTGGCTCGCGCTAATTACTTCTTCGCTTTAGCCGCTGGTTTTGCTTCGGGCTTGGCTTCTTCCTCTGCCGCCTTCACATCCAGCAATTCCACTTCGAAAATCAAGGTTGCCGCTGCTGGGATTGGACCGCTGCCACCTGGACCGTATGCCAGATCAGAAGGGATATACAGCTCCCACTTGGAACCTTGTGGCATCAACTGCAGGGCTTCAGTCCAGCCTGGAATCACGCCATTGACAGGGAAAGTCACTGGTTGATCGCCGTGTTTGCGTGAGCTGTCAAACTCGGTACCGTTTACCAGCTTGCCAACATAGTGAACACTGACAGTGTCAGTAGCTTTTGGCTTAGCACCAGAACCTGCACTGATCACTTTATATTGCAAACCGCTAGCAGTAACCTGGACGCCTTCTTTGGCCTTGTTTTCTTCCAGGAACTTCTTGCCTTCAGCAGCGTTGGCTTCGCTTATTTTCTTGGTCTCTTCTTCTTTCTTGGCAGTCACTTTTTGCTGCATTTCTTCCATAGACTTCTTGGTGTCTTCTTCAGAAATGCGCGATGGAGTCCCTTTTTTCACGTCTTCAACCGCCAGCAGGAAGGCATCAGACTCCAGGGTCACACCATTTTGCTGCAGGCTTTTTGCCATATTCTGGCCAATGATGTAGCTGACTTTTTGCTCTAAAGTGGCAATCTTTGCGTTGTCATCTTGCTTTTTAGCATCTTCTTTACAACCTGCGACCAAGGCAGCCGAAGCAACTAAACCAACAACCATTAAATGTTTATTAATCATTTTGCATCCTGGAGTGATATCAATTTTAAAGGAATATTTGGCTTACATGTCGGCCAAGCGTTGTAACGGGCAACCGGTGTTCATCCACCAATGACAACCCAACGGGCGCTAATGGTATACCAAATTGGAAAACTTGTGCGGTATTTTGACCTGTTAAATCCGGATTATCCGCAAAAAATCTTCTATTTGGCCGACACCGGCTCCCTCTGACCCTGACTGGCGACCAGAGTTCATTGTGATTTTCGGCCGGGCGCTGGCAGGTAAATATTGTCATCTTATTGAAATACTTTTTTCGGGATAGGGGGATTACACTGAAACCATTTCAACTCACAGCCCCACCGGACAGAGGATGACACCATGCCTGTTACTGAATTTTCGATTGCTGAGATCGAACAACAAATAGAAAGCGTAAGCGCCGCCCTGGAAAAAGCAAAGGCACAAGAGTTGGTGCAGGCGGAACAGGCTTTTGCCTTTGCGCAAAAATCAGCCGAAACGGCGCAACTCAAAGTTGCCGACCTGAAGGCCAAGCCTCTGGCAACAGCCGCTGCCCAAGCGCGACTGGCAACCGCCGAGGCTGCGTTGGCACGCCAAAATGACCTATTGAATAGTGCCTCACAGCTATTGGACAGCTTGTTAGCCAAACGCAAAACCGCCGCAAAAATAAAAAAGAAAGCCAATAAAATCCTGGCAAAGACCTTCAAAAAATACGCTAAAGCCCTGAGAAAAGACGAGAAAAAAGCCAAAAAGCTCGCGAAACAGGCCGCCGAACAGGAGGCGGCTCCCGCCGCAGAAGGCAGCAATGCCTCTCTAAAAGTTGCGCCGCCCGCTAAAAAAGCGCGGGCAAAAACGACGCGCAAAATACCAGTGCCAGAACTCGCACCAGAGACAAGGCCACTGCTGGAGGTGGAACAATCGCTGGATGTACCCTCAGAGTTAAATCCGACAGCGGATGCACCTGCAATCGTAGAGTTGGATCATTCATCTGCGCCAACCGATGCGCCTGATCCCGTTCGCGAGCCAGGCCACAACATTGAACAAATTGACAAAGATATAAACCCGCGCGAGTAATAGCCTGGGCTTGTCAGGCACCTGTGAGGAAATGGGTAAAAATACCTGCATCAGCCAGGGGAGGAGCCTATGGCAGTCCGCATTGGCTGGTTGCGCGCTCAATCACAGCCAACGGCAGATCCAAATACAGCAGGTACACGCCTAGGTTTTGATTCTTTTGCAGTGGCTCAGAGAGCGGCTTCCAGCTCGATACCAGATCCTGCAACCATTGTTGCTCCTGCTTTTCTGCCAGAAATTCAGCTTGTTTGATCTGCTCGCGCACCTCGGCAACCTGCCCGGGCGATACGGCAAAATCGCGCTTCATGCTCCGCCTTAATTGCCGCAATGGCCATACATAGCTTTGCTCCCAAGTGCTCACCACATTTATCGCTGCCTTCAGGCGCTCTTCAGTCAATAGCAAATGTTCACTTTCCAGCCATAGCGACCAGAGCAGGAGATTGACATTGACACCATAGATGTCCTGCAACTCCAGACAGGTAACAGCCACTTGGGGGTTGCCGTAATAGGCCAGAGAAAAATCCCAAAAGCCGGTGGGTTTCATAAGGGGTAAATCCAAGGAGGAAGATTTGCTCGCAAGTCTGCTAGAATGCGCGCCATGATTCAATTACAAAATATCTCCCTGCAGCGCGGCACCAAGTTCCTGTTGGAATCTGCCGATCTCACCATTTACCCAGGCCAGAAAATTGGCCTGATAGGCGCCAATGGCTGTGGCAAATCCACCGTCTTCCAGATGCTATTGGGCAAACTGGCCAGCGACACCGGCAACCTCGATATTCCCCGACAGTGGCGGATCGCCCATATGGCCCAGGAAGTGGGGCACACCCAGCGCAGCGCCTTGGACTATGTGCTGGATGGCGATAGCGAGTTGCGCCGCCTGGAAAGTGAAATTGTCGCCGCCGGGCAGGACGGCGAAAAGCTCGCGCACCTCTACGGGGAGATGGAAAATATTTTTGCCTATGCGGCCCCGTCTCGCGCGCAGCAATTGCTGAACGGCCTGGGATTTGCCGCAGGGGATGATGCGCGCCCGGTAACCGACTTTTCCGGCGGCTGGAGAATTCGCCTGAATCTGGCACAGGCCCTTATGTGCCCCTCGGATTTGCTACTGCTTGACGAACCCACCAACCACCTGGATCTGGATGCGACCCTGTGGCTTGAAGAATGGCTTAAGCGCTACTCCGGCACCCTGATTATTATTTCCCACGATCGCGACTTCCTCGACAATATTGTCGATCGCATCGTCAATATTGAAAACAAAAAGCTCGACAACTACAGCGGCAATTACTCCGCCTTCGAGCGTCAACGTGCGGAAAAACTGGCACAGCAGCAGGCCACCTATGAAAAACAACAGGAGCGCATAGCTCACGTTGAAAGTTATATCCGCCGCTTCCGCGCCTCGGCGACCAAGGCTCGTCAGGCGCAGAGCCGCATTAAAGAACTGGAGCGCATGGAAAAGATTTCTGCGGCCCATGTGGATTCACCTTTTACCTTCAGCTTTACCTGCTCCGATAAAGTCTCAGTACCACTGGTGCATATTTCCAATGCAACTGTCGGTTATCAGCAGCAGGACACGAGCAAACCCATACTGGAAAAAGTCGAGCTGAGCATTCGCGCCGAAACTCGAATTGGCCTGCTCGGACCCAACGGGGCCGGCAAATCCAGCCTGGTAAAAACCCTGGCCGGCTCCCTGCCGCTGCTTGCGGGTACACGCACCAATGGCGAACATTTCAAACTGGGTTACTTTGCCCAGCACCAGCTCGAAGCCCTGGATATCAATGCCTCTGCCGCGCTGCATATACAGCGCTTGTCGCCCCAGGCTCGCGAGCAGGAGATCCGCGATTTCCTCGGCAGTTTCGATTTTCATGGCGAGCGCGCCTTTGAACCCATCACGCATTTTTCCGGTGGAGAGAAAGCGCGTTTGGCACTGGCAATTATTGCCTGGGAAAAACCCAATGTCCTGCTGCTGGACGAACCCACCAACCATTTGGATTTAGAGATGCGCCACGCGCTGACCATGGCATTGCAGGAATTTGCAGGCGCTGTGATTATCGTATCGCATGACCGACACCTGCTGCGCAATACTGTAAATGAATTTTTACTGGTCGCCAACGGCAAGGTCAGCGAATTTGATGGCGACCTTGAAGACTATTACAAGTGGCTGTTGCAGCAACGTCAGCTGCAGGCGGCAAATGAAGAAAAAACGATTGCGCAAAATGAGAACAAGGTTGATAAGAAAGGACAGCGCCAGCAGTCCGCTGCCCAGCGCCAGCAATTAAAACCCTTGACCAACAAATTAAAAAATCTTGAAACACAGATGGAGAAACTACAAGGCAAACTCGGCGAGATTGAAATCCAGCTGGGCGATAGCACTATTTATGACGATAAGAATAAAGCCAGATTGCAACAACTACTGCTGGAGCAGGCAAAATGCCAACAGGAACTGGAAAGCACAGAAGAAAATTGGCTATTGATCAGTGAAGAGATTGAAGCTGCCAGCAATAGCTAGGGCTTCAATTTAGTGAGTATCACAACTGCTCAATAAATTTGGACAAGACTTCAAATTTATCAACATCGTTGTCGACAAAGCGAATAACCAGTTTCACTACATTTGAATCAGGTTTGTTCTCGCCAGCGGTAACACTGTGAACATAACCGTTCACCCTGGCCAGGCCTTTTTCTTCCATATCAATATCCACCACCGCCTGATCAAAGACGCGCGGCAGGTTTTCACTGCGCTGCATCACGCACCCCATCATCTGCAAGGTCATCTCGCGCACCACACAGGCAAACACCTGGTTATCGGCAAAACGCAGTTGCGCCCTGGCCTTGGCCGAGTGTTTCACCGCAGCCGTTTGCGCTGCAGGTGCGGGGGCGGATTTGACAGCTGCGCCCCCCGTTAGGGCAGCCACAGAAGCTGAGGCAGGAGCAGCCGTTTGCACTGCCGGCTTGGCGGGGCTGCCTGTCAGCACCTCCACCGAGGACGATTGCAAAACATTTTGTGGCATTTGTCCACTGGGCATTTTGCCAATATGTTTTAACTGCTTGAAAACCTTATTCAGCAACTCAACCGTAGTGAAAGGTTTGGCAAGATAATCGGAGACACCCGATTGTATGGCCTTGACAATATGGTCGCGGTCGCCGCGACTGGTGATCATCACAAAAGGGGTTTTCGCACTCTCCGGGGCCGCGCGCACATGCCGCAACAACTCTTCCCCAGACATCACGGGCATTTCCCAGTCGGAGAGAATCAGGTCGATAGGATTGTGTTTGATAATAGCCAAGGCACGCGCACCATCAATGGCTTCATAAACCTCTGCTTCAGGCAGTTGATCGCGCAATTGTTTTTTGACCAAATCGCGAATAAAGGTTGCGTCATCAATAACCAGTATTTTTAAGGGCATGTCCTGTAGATCCCCAACAGTTTCCCAAAGCCTAGCTCAGGTTACTGTAAATGGCGAAGGAAATGCAGGATAAAAATTAACGGCTATGACGGTGGCGGACCAGGGTCTCGGTAAACGACTCTTCATCGCTCAGGGTATAGGCATTTTGTGCCGCTTCCACCGCAATCCGCATCCAGTGTATCAGCTCGGAAGGGTTGCTGAGCACCTCGTCGGGCAACTGGAAAAAGCTGGTTTCCCCCATGGTCACCGCATGGGGCTGGAAGGCTGCCATCTTCTTGGCAAGATAGAGATTGCGAGACAGATCGTCGGCGCGGAAGTAAAGATGATCATTGACGATAATGGCGAATTGCACGCCATTATGATAAACCCCATAACCATTAAAAATGCGCCTATAAGAGATAGGCACAACATGTGACATGCGTTCCACTGCATGAAGGATAAAATGATTACTTACGGTCATAACCGTCCTTATTTACGTGAAGACGTTGATGTTTATTGCGGTGATTTTCCCAAATAGCATTTTTGTATTAATTAAAAACCACTTATAAACTTATCGTTCTTATATTCAACTGTAAATTTCTAAAAGATTGAATGCAACTTGATTCTAAGACTTATTTATTCAGTAAACGAAGCTTAGTCAATGTTTTCAATATATAAAGGAAATTTCTTATATTTTTTTGCCCTTTTATGATGCTTCGGCGCGAGTGAAGACCCAATCTCGCTCACTGGAGAGTTTGGCATTGAAACCATAGCCTGCTATATCGAATTGCTTGATGGCTTCCGGCTCGGTAATCCGGTTTTGGATAATATAGGCACTCATCAACCCCCGGGCTTTTTTGGCAAAGAAACTGATGATTTTGTATTGCCCATTTTTTTGGTCTTTGAATATGGGGGTTATGATCTCAGCGTTCAGCAGTCGGGGCTTTACCGCCGAAAAATATTCGGTAGAGGCCAAATTAACCACCCTATGGGATTGCAGCACTTGCAGCTGGTCATTAATTGCTCTGGTTATGGACTCATCCCAAAAATCATAGAGATTTTTACCTCGCGAATGAGCAAAGCGCGTGCCCATTTCAAGCCGGTAGGGCTGGATCAGATCCAAGGGCCGCAACAGACCATACAGGCCGGATAGAATCCGCAGGTGCTGCTGCGCAAATTGAATATCATCCGCCGAGAAATGCTCAGCCATCATCCCGGTGTAGACATCACCCTGAAATGCAAATAAGGCCTGCTTGGCATTTTTCTCGGTGAAAGGCGTATGCCAACTGGCAAAGCGCTGGAAATTCAACTCGCCAAGTTTGTCGCTGATACTCATCAATGTGGAAATTTCCACTGCTGAGAGGTGGCGCAGCTCTTTAATCAGTTGCCGCGACTGCTTGAGAAAATCCGGCTGGGTGAATTCGCCGGTTGGCGAAGGTGTAATAAAATCCAATGTCTTTGCGGGAGAAATAAGTAAAAGCATAAAATACGAACTGTTGTGTTAGCCAAAACGATTGCTGTGGCGGTAGTGGAGTGGTGGCATTATACGTGCTTATAGTCGACAGGTTTGCAATTTTTTGCTGGTTATAACACACTAAAAATTTCCAGGGTGCCGTAGCGCCCGCTTGATATCTGCCATTAAACGCTTCTCACTTTATAATAATTTATTTACAGGGGCCGCTGCTATGCGATATTTCATGGGTATTATGTTTTTGTTATTGAGCGTCTCTGGTTGCAATTCCGCTGATAAAGGAAACACTGCGGCTACCGCTTCTGGCAGAATTGATTATCTGAACAATTTCCCCTCCCTTCTTGTCCAGGCCCGCAACGTTGAAATCTGGTTGCCGCGGCAATATTTTGCCAATCCGCAACAGCGCTTTCCCGTGCTTTATATGCATGATGGACAAAATCTTTTCAATACCTCCACTTCTACATTAAATGTGGCCTGGGAAGTGGATGATACTGCACAGCAATTGATTGACTCGGGCAAAATCAGGCCCGTCATTATTGTCGGTATCTGGTCCACAGATAAGCGCTTGCAAGAATATTTCCCGGTAAAAGCTGCCGATTATTTTACCAAAGCCGATAAGGATCTATTTGTTGGGCAAAACCCGCGTCATGGCAATGCCAATAATAACGAAAACTTCGCTGATAAGTATTTACAGTTTCTGGTTGAAGAATTAAAGCCCAGGATTGATGCCGCCTATCGAACCCTGCCCGACAAAGATAATACCTTTATTTCCGGCAGCTCCATGGGTGGTTTGATTTCCATGTATGCTATGGCTGAATATCCCAAGGTTTTCGGCAAAGCGGCCTGCGTCTCTACACACTGGCCCATACTGACGAACAACGACAACATGTCGCCCTCAGAAGGTATTAGAAAATACATGATCAACCACTTCCCCGCCGCGGGTGATCACCAGATCTATTTCGATTTTGGTACTGAAACACTCGATCAATACTATGAAGTACACCAGACCAAGGTCGATGCCATCATGCGCGCAAAGGGCTATGTTGAAAATCGGGATTGGGTCACGCGAAAATTTCCGGGGGCGGCACACAGTGAAGTTTTTTGGCAGAAACGCGTGGATATTGTGCTTGAATTTTTATTAAAGAAACAGGAGTGAAAACAATGCTTGCTCCTGAATCCTAGGAGCAAGCAAAAACCCCTATTTACTCTGGCTTTAAAATATCTTGCCACCAATTCAATGGCGTTTGACCATCAACAGGGTCGTAGACATTGCCGTACATCCAACCGCTGGCACCATCCTTACCCACATATTGATTCAAAATTGCCTCTATAGTACTGAAGCCACAGCTGACATGTATGGAATACACCAGCATTCGCGGCGTTTCTATATCCAGCTCACCACCCAACTTCTCCAGCTCCGGGGTGAGCAGCTCCAGCAGGGGGGCAATATCATCCCGACTGAAAACCCTGATACTCAAATTGCCGCTGTGCTGCACTACCTCAAATTCCTGCCTGGGGGAATCGCAGCGGATAATATCGCCGCTGGCAAGGCCTTTGATAAAGGCAGGCGATTGCACCAATTGCATCTGGCCATTGTCCAATTCACGCACATGAAGCTTTTCAACGATCGGCTGACCTTTGGGGCCCATACCGGCAAACAGTTCTATCACTTGCAAAGCTTTCATCATCACGTCTCTTATCGGTAAAATTGTGTGGCATTATATCCTAGGGAAAATGCTTGCAGTGTCACACTGGCTGAGCAAAGAGTGCGAAAACGGCATTTATTACAATAAACTGGCTATTTCTGCGGTATCCCAGGTAACCGTTCATTTTTGGAGGAAGCATGAAGCATTTATTTCGTTTATTTGGCTGTGTGGCTATTGCTGCAGGGCTCGCCGGATGTACGGTCAATCCGGTTACAGGGCAAAAGCAGCTGATCATAGATTCAACCGCCCAGGATATTGCCACGGGAACCCAAAACTATATTCCCAGCCAGCAATCCCAAGGGGGGCAATATGTGGTCGATAAAGGGCTCACCGCCTATGTAAATATGGTGGGCCGCAAGCTGGCTGCAGTCAGCGATGTGCCGGATCTCCCCTATGAATTTGTAGTACTCAACAACGATGTGCCCAACGCCTGGGCCATGCCTGGAGGTAAACTGGCCATCAACCGCGGACTGCTGGTGCAACTGGACGATGAAGCACAATTAGCGGCAGTACTGGGACACGAAATTGTCCACGCCGCCGCACGCCATACCGCCAGCTCCAAAACCCAACAGATGATGGTAGGTGCGGGCGCTCTCCTGGCCGGCGTTGCCGTCGCCAGTAAAAAACCAGAATACGCCGTGCTCGCGGTAGGCGCCGCAGGTGTGGGAGCCAATGCCTGGAACTCCAAATATTCGCGCGACCATGAAACCGAATCCGATATCTACGGAATCAAATATATGGTCAAAGCGGGCTACGACCCCCAGGCGGCGGTAGAACTGCAGGAATTGTTTGTGCGCATGGCAGACAAGCATGAGAGCAGCTGGCTGGAAGGTTTATTCTCAAGCCATCCGCCGTCGCGTGATCGCGTGATCGCCAATCGTAACGAAACCGGAAAATATCCCAAGGGCGGTGCTCGCAATAAAGAGGCGTTCCAGCGCGCCCTGGCACAAGTGAGAGAAGACAAGCAGGCTTACGAAAATTATGAAGAATCCCTCAAAGCTGCCAAAGATAAGCAGTACGACAAAGCCCTGAGCCTGGTGGAGAGCTCGATCAAGCAGCAGCCCAAAGAAAACCTGTTCTGGGAAATGAAAGGGAAAATTTTATTGCAGCAGGAAAAAAACCAGGAGGCACTGCCCGCACTCGATAAAGCCATCCAGGCCAACCCCAACTTTTTCCGCCCTTATATCTATCGCGGAATGGCCTATAACGAATTGGGCAATACCAGCCTGGCCGAACGCGACCTGGTCTCAAGCCAGCGCCTGCTGCCGACGCAAGTCGCCAGCGAACAGCTCGGTGATATAGCGCTGGCAAAAGGCAACCGCAGTGCGGCGGCAACCTACTACCAACAAGTGGTCAGCGGCGGTGGGGAAGCGGGAGAGCGGGCCAAGGCCAAACTGGCTAAGCTGCAAGCGCAATAAAGTCACACTGCTGCCTATCATGGCCAATAAATATTTATTGGCCATGATGGTTTCAAATGATTAGCACCATATTCCCACTACTCAGCATATCTTTAGACATACAAGCTTTAACCTGCATCACCCCAGCGTAAATACTACTACCGTAGCACTCCACTATTGAGGTACGACAAATTGAAAACCGAGCTTGTTACTACCCTAAAGCGAGAAGCCACTAAGATTCTCGCTGAACTCCATTCCTCTAAAGAACCCGTGCTTACTACTGAACATGGATTACCATCTGCTTATCTTATAGATGTGCATGTCTATGAATTGATGATTGAACGCATGAAACGGTTAGAGGGAATAGCCAGAGGTGAAAAAGCAATATCAGATGGACGAGTTTTGACTCACGCGAAGGCAAAGGAAAAACTAAAAAAATGGCTCAAATAATTTGGGCAGAGCCAGTACTTATAGATCTCAATAAATTTGCGGAATATGTTGTATTGAGCAATCCCATTGCCACATCTCATTTAGTCATGTTTCGCTATAATCGACTTACCACACATCAACCCACTATACAGAAATAATTATGCGCGAATTTTTGGAATCTTCGAAATACATTGACTGGAAGTCCAGCTCCATCACTGAAATGGCTGCGCGACTTGCGAAAAAAGCAGAATCTGAACAGGAAATCGTAAAGCGCTGCTTTGAATTCGTGCGCGACGAAATTCGCCATAGTTTGGACTACAAGTTAAATACTATTACTTGCAAGGCATCGGATGTGTTGAAGGAACAAACAGGTTTTTGCTTTGCAAAAAGCCATTTATTGGCGGCATTATTGCGAGCAAATAATATACCGGCGGCTTTGCTGTACCAAAGAATCGCCTATGGAGAAAATAAAGAGGCATTTTATTGGCACGGATTGAACTCTGTATATTTAAAAAATTTTGGTTGGTATCGCTTGGATCCAAGGGGTTTGAAGGCCGGGCTTAGCTCTGATTTCTGTCCACCAGATGAAAGTTTGCCCTTTACTCCAACCTATAAAAATTAACTCATTCTTGAAAAACGTTGGTCCGAACCCAGTAATGAAATTATTGCATTATTGGAATCCTGTGGATCATATTTGTCAGTTATAGAAAACCTAGCAAGCGTCAATATAGCCGACAAGTGATATTTTTTAACGCTTCATTGAGTTATTCTGAAAACACTAGAATGACAGAGGTTCATATCTAAAATCCTCGCAGCTAGATGCACATAGCCTGTTGAGTCAAATATGCAAAGTTCTTATTTAACAATTCGTAAAATGGATAGATCGACAATATGAACGAAAGAACAGGTGGTTGTCTCTGCGGGCAGGTTCGCTATAGAGTTGCGGCAGAACCCGTTATATCTAGGCTGTGCTGGTGCCGTGATTGCCAACACATCAGCGGCAATGGAACGGCCAATGTCATCTTCCCGACCGCTGGTATTGCTGTAACTGGCTCGCTGATGGAATACAACAAGGCTGCGGAGAGTGGTAACACTATCACGCGGAAATTCTGCCCCACTTGCGGCTGCCATATTTTTGCAGAGTCCACCGGCAGAGTGGGGTTGACCGTTGTGCGCATAGGTACATTCGATGAGCCATCGTCGATAAAACCTACAGCAAATATCTGGGCCTCAAGTGCACCGGTCTGGGCTTGCCTAAACCCGCAGCTTGAGCGGATCGAACGCCAGCCACCGCCACCCAAATCAAGCTCTACCTAAAGGGAGCAGCAAGCCTCACCCTAGCTGAAGAAAACTATGAGCGCGATTTACAATCAAATTGGAACGGGATATGACACTACACGCAGTGCTGATCCTGAAATACTCAATATATTAGCCGGCCTTCTCTCTTTAAAAGAAAATGGTTTGTATCTTGATGCGGGTTGTGGAACAGGCAATTACACCCATGAACTTGCAAAACTAAAGGGGACATGGAAAGCTTTCGATCAATCTGAGCTTATGATCGAAAAAGCAAAACAAAAAAATTCAAATATAGAATGGAGTGTGTTTGACGTTGTAAAAACCCATTATAAAACAGCTTCATTTGATTCTATACTTTGCACGCTGGCAATTCATCACTTTCCAGATTTAACCACAGCATTTAAAGAAATATCCAGAGTTTTGCTTCCGCAGGGTAAGTTTGTTATTTTTACTTCTACGCCAGAACAGATGCAAACCTATTGGCTAAATCACTATTTTTCCATCATGTTTGAACACTCAATCCAGCAAATGCCGTCCGTAGATAAAATTGAAGCTGCATTGCGACATGCCCATCTAACCTTATTAGAGATAAAACCATTCAACGTATCAGAAGAGCTTAAAGATCTCTTTCTTTTCAGCGGCAAACAGCGCCCAGAAATGTATCTATCTGAAAGTGTTAGAACGGGAATATCGTCATTTAGAAATTTTTGTCCTAGCGCAGAATTGGAATCAGGATTGTCGTTGCTGTCAGGCGATATCAAATCGGGAAATATTCATAGCATCATTGAAAAATATGAACAAACTAAGGGTGATTATTGCTTTTTGGTCGCGCAAAAGTAAACCGCTAAGCATTAAATGCCGAGACCTATCTACCTCATAAATTCTGCAAGGCCAAGCTAAGCTTATTTTCCACTTGCACTTTTATTTGCAAGTAGTGAATCAGCTGCATATCCCTGTGCGGTGAAATCAGTTGCTGGCAGCGCGACAGGTCCAGGTCGGTGATATAACAAGGATAGATTTCGCCCGATTGTCGGCAGCAGAAAATATATTGCGCAACTTCGCTATAGATGCGCTCACCAAACTCCTCTTCCGAAAAGATCTTGCCTTCGCAGAAAAGGGTGAAGCGCAATTGCAGGTTATCACCCGGTTCTGCCATGGCACCTATACTGATAAACGGTAGCTGATCAATATCCTGGTCAATGCTGCGCGCTTCCAGATGGACATTTTTCTGTTTTGTATCGCCCAGAATTTCGTAGATATGAATCTGCTTCAAAGCCTCTATTTTTCCCAGATTCGCAGGAGCATCCGGCAAGAGCCCCTGCAGCGCCAGTTGCCGCTCCATGGCTGCATTAATAAAACGATAGAGTGGCCGCAATAATGCCTGGCGATTAAGCAATGGAAAAGCATGGCTGAACAGGGAGCCGTTGTGATCCACGATACTAACCTGGGCTATCGGGCCTTCTACTTTATAAAAAAAATAAATTCCCGGTTCCTGTATGGCGGCACAGATAAAACGCAGGGGTTTGTCATTTAATGCCAATGCATCTATAACAATAGTGCTGGGCTCTGGCTGAGCCACCGCCAGTTTATCCAGCAGTTTTTCATAGCTGTGAAAACGAAATATTTGTGGCTGCAGTTGCACAAATTGCAATAACAAATACTCACCCGCCATTTCAAAAATAAATCGGCTGTGGGCTTTTGCATTGCCCTGATAAAAGCATTTCGCTATAGCTTGCCACAAATGCCTTACCCGCTGTTCAATAAGACTGCCCTGGCCCAGGCTTAAGCAGTGTACATTCAACTCTGGCAAGGCAAAATCCTTATGCGGGGGCACCAGTCGCAAATAGTACAGCAGGCAATTGACAAGGGCGTCGCCGGCAAAATGCTGAGAGGTGATTTCGCCCCAGCTGTTGCTGTACACAACCTCAGCGCTGACTACCAGGTTTTCTTTCAAACCGCTAAAGCCCAATGCATCCTGGTGGTTGCTGAGCATCAGCATACCTTTTTTCAATAATTCTCCCTGTGGTTCTATGCCGATATTAAATAGCAACAACACACGAGTAGGGTAGGAGCTTCTGGTAAATGTTTCATGGCTGGGTTTGATGCGCGGAAGGGGCAGCCAGGATTTGATAACCTCATACAGCTGATACAACTGGGATGATTGAAAGTGGATATTTTTACTGATGATATCTATACGGCTATGACCAGATAAAATTCCGTTGCAATAGCACCATAAAAAGGCCTCCATAAAACTGAGTGCACGTTTTATCGGACTCTCCACTTGGGTATAGCTGATAAAGTCCTGCTGGCTTCCGCGGTAGACTTTCCAAACGGAAGCTTCCTGCTCACTGGCCTGCACAAAACACAGGGATGACTCGTTTAAATCCTGGGAGATTTCGGGGTTGATCCAATCGATTTTCCCCGCTTTCACCTCAAACGCAGCATGTAGTTTCCTTCCCAGGATCGATAGCTCATCACTGCTGACGGCGATATCGCCAACCATATGCTTTTGCATATGGGTCAACAGCTGATAACTCTGAGTCAACTCCTGAACCAGCAGATTATGCTCACTGATTACCTGCGGAGATTTCCAGTCGCTTCTTCCATCCAGCGTCAGGATATGATGCTGCTGCCAGCCCCACTCACTCACCATATGCTCCAATAATGTTCGCTGCCAGGACTTGTTGTGTGACGGTCGAGAAATTTTCTTTGCCGTTTTAAAATAGAAGCAGCGGCGTACCAAGTCCAGGCGCGACAGCTGGTTCTGTGCAAGCAAATATTTTTCCAGCCGCTGATAAATCAAGACATAAGAATCAAGCTCATCGGCATTAATGTTTTTTTCCAGCGCGGCCGAATAGACTTTTCGCTTCAGGCTGAGCGACAGGGGCTCGTTGAATTGCCTATTGCTATAGCACTCCAACAATAAAAGCTTGAGCACGGATTTGTAGGGAGCATCAATACCTTTATAAAGCTGCCATACCCCTGCACCAATAAATTCATTGGTGGGAATACTGGGCACGCCGCCAAAGTCAATAAGATCTTCTTCGCGCACGAAGCGCTTTTCAAGCAGACTGCGACTGTAAACCACATATTGGCTTTCCTGCTGTGCTGGCACAAACCACCAGAGTGGCAACTTTCCCGCAAGCCATACTGCACTGCGATAAAACTCATCCAACAGTAAAAAGTGCTGAGCGCTGCCACTGGCATCGCCACTGAATAATGGCGACTGACCCTGGCCAAATTTTTGCGCATCCATAAGAAAAAAATTGGCTTCTATATGAGCCGTATTGGCAGCCCACTGGCTAAGCTTATGGCATTTCTGCTTTAGCGACTCATAGTCATAGGGGTTTACTTGGGGGTTATAGCATACCCACACATCTATATCACTGGAGTCAGAGTGAGCGATTGAGCCGAGGCTGCCCATGATAAACAGTGCATCTATGGCTGGCTTTCGATCCAGTAAATCACGCGCATAGGTAAAGCTTCGAGCAATGGTTTTTGCCGTGTGTATATCTTCATCCGAGGGAATATAGTTATACACTCCCGCCGCGCTGTTATGGTTTATATAGCCTGGCAACATGGGATGATTGACGTGGAATAATAACGGCAGGAGTTTGACCAACTGCTGCTGCCGCTCTGACAGGGCGGCCAGGGTGCGAACATATTTCGCCTGGTTGTGGATAAGGAAATTGCGCCTGACAGCCAAAAGTTGTTTGCGGTCTACACCTTCGTCGAGAGGCTCTGTGTCATCGCTCGATTGCGTCATGGCATGATCTTGGGGGAATTTTAAACGCGCGTTTAATTACTAAACTGAGTATAGCCTCTCTCTATTAGTTTATTGGCTTTTTTTTTCCATGTGCAGGCTTAACTGCTCAGCCAAGGTGCGGTAGAGGATTTCGGGGTTAATGGGTTTAGAGAGATAGGCATTCATGCCCGCGGCGAGACAGCTCTCGCGATCGCCGCGCATTGCCTGGGCGGTGAGGGCGATAATAGGTATATCAGGGCAGACACTTCCACTGCGGATAGCTTTGGTTGCGGTAATACCATCCATTTCCGGCATTTCCAAATCCATCAACACAGCATCGAAAGCTATATCCTGGCGACTGATAGCGCTCAAGGCCTCAATGCCATTATTGGCTATGGCTATATTGATTTTTTTCTTTTTGAGTATGCCCTTTACCACCTGCTGATTGACCAGATTATCTTCAACAATCAATATGGTTAAATGATTCAACAGCGAATCCGCCCCTGAACTTTGCTCTTTAATTTCACAAATGCTCTGTAATTTTGGGTCTTTGCTAATGATATTGCTGATAGTATCAAACAGCCGCGATTCGCTGACAGGCTTGCTCATAAACTCATCGACATCAAGGCTGCTATTCTCTGCCTTGGAAATTTCATCGCGATGGTAACCGGATACCACAATCACATGGGGAAAATAACTTAGCTGGGAGTTGGATTTGATGGCGGTTGCCGCTTCAAATCCATTCATGCCTGGCATTTGATAATCCATCAAGACAAAGTGATAGGGCTTGGCCTCGCTATCTGCAACCACAATTTTCTGCAATGCCTGGCTGGCATTTTCAGCCGAGTCGGCTTGCAACCCCAAACTGTTCGCAGTGCTGGTCAATACTGTGCGCGCAATTAAATTATCATCGACCACCAGCGCGCGAATATTCTTTAAATCGCGATTGTGGGTATGCAGCACTCTCGCACCCAAATGGCTATTATCAAAGCAGGCAGTAAAAGTAACACAGCAACCCTTATTTAACTCGCTTTCTATAGTCATGGTGCCATTCATCAAACTGATCAGATGATTGCAAATGCACAGACCAAAGCGATTTCCACCTGCGTCGCTGATACGCATGTGTTTGTTGAGGCTGTCATTGACTTTGGCCAGTCGCTCGGGGCTCATGCCCACACCAAAATCAGTCACTTTAAACTGCAATTGGATAAGTTTATTTTTTGCCTCCAATAGTTTTACGCTCACCACCACTTCTGTTGTCTTGGAGTACTGCAGGGCATTGTTTATCAAATGGCCAATAATTTGGCTAAGGCGAACAGCGTCGCCGCGCAGAAAGCGGGGCACATTGGATGTTAGATCATAGATGATGCGGACTTTTTTGTCGGTTGCGCTGATTTCAAACAGGCGCAGTATTTTTTCAAACAGGTGGTTCAAGTCAAAGTTGGCTTGTTCCAAAATAACTTTACCCGCTTCTATTTTGGAAAAATCAAGCACCTCATTGATAATATAAAGCAGCGAATCGGAAGCCGCATTAAGGCTGCTGAGATAACTCTTTTGCTGCTGGTCCAGCCGCGTATCCTTCAACAGATACCCCAGCCCTATGATGGCATTCATGGGCGTGCGAATTTCATGGCTCATTCTCGCCAGGAACTCACTTTTGGTCTTATTGGCCGCGTCGGCCTGAGTCTTGGCCGCCAGCAATTCTTCATGAGCGTAGATAAAATCACTGATATCCGTATTCAAACCCACACAGCGGGTAGGGCGGCCACTGCTATCCGGCTCACAGAATTTTGTTTTGGATTGCACCCATAAAATTTTTCCGCTTTGATGCTGCATGCGGAATTGCAGGTTGACATGGGTTTCGCACTTTTCGATAGCGGTTTGATAGCGCTGCATCACCATAGGCGCATCGTCGCGATACAGAAAATAATCCTGCAGGGCCGTTAAGTTGCCAGGCAGCTCTTCATATTGAAAACCCAACATGCGCAGGTAGCTGCGACTAAAATAAATTCTGCCGGTGGTGATATCCCAATCCCATAGGCCATCGCTTGAAGCTTCAATCGCATAATTAAAACGGGTGTCGCGTGTGCTCAGCTGACGCACCAGCTGCTGACGGTCATGCATAATAAATAAGGCATTGGCGATAAATTTAAGCCGCCCCAGATCGCGGGTCACCCAGCCAAGTTTATTGCTGCGATGCAAAACCACAAAGCCTTCCAGCATGTTGTAGCGCATCACCGGCACTAACAGCGAACTGAAGATGTCGACGCTGAGCAGGGGTTGATTGACCGCCTTCAAAGAGGGATCGGCAGCCAGCAATGCCAGGGGAGTGCCTGCACTGAGATCGGCAGAAAGCTGGGTATTGGATTTCCATATGGCTTGCAGCCAACGGCTTTCGTCGACAATACGACTCTCTTCCTGGGGCCATTGGCCAAGGCATTCATAACCTATGGAAGTCAGGCTGGGCAGAGTGGGGATGGAGCTATCAACCCGCCACAGGCTGCAGCTTCTCACATCAAACAGTTGCCCCAAACGGGCGAGGGCATTGGCAATACTATTTCTATCTGGCTCCAACAGCAAAAACTGACCAAAGGATACCAGCCAGGAATTGCTGATCAAGCCGTCACTATGCTTTGCGGGCACGGCAGGGCGTGGTGTATTTTTTTGACGTAAGCGCTCCCGCAAGAGCGAAACCTCTTGTTCCAGCTGCTGGATTTTGCTCTCCAGCTCGGCAGCAGTGAGCCCCGAAGGGCCGTGTTCGTCATTCATAACTCATCCGTGTCTACACCTGGATTAGCACTCAGAAACAGCCTGATTTATGCCCGTAAGCCTATGACTGTAAATGGAATAGGCATTATTTAATATTAGTAGATGACAATGCCTTTGCCAGAAAAATCTCTACAGCGCGCGGAATATTTACGGGAATTGTCAAACTGTGAAATCAAGCGTTTAACAGAAGATTTATGTGTCAAAAAACGAAGACTTTCGCTTGCTCAGCGCGCCTGAAAACCCAATAGTTTTTGCCAATCCGCATCTTTATCCGCCACCGCCAAAAACCAGGGGTTCAACAGAGATTCTCCCCTATTGCAGCGCAACTCTCTGAAATCCTCTGCATTCATCACCATTCCCCCCGCTGCTACCAACACTGCCTGGGCGGCAGCCGTATCCCATTCCGAGGTAGGCGCCAGGCGCGGATAAAAATCGGCGCGCCCCTCGGCCAGCCAGCAGAACTTCAACGAGCTTCCCGCCTTGAGATACTGCAGCGGTGCAGGCCAGCGGGCCTGCAAGTTTTGCAAAAGATCTTCAGTAGCATGGCCGCCGTGGCGATGGCTGACCAGCACATCCAGCGTCTCGCGACTGGCAAGGCGCTGGGCCAGACTGCGCGTTTGCAAAGTGGCCACTTTATTGCCAGCGATATATTTTTCAGCCAAAGGTAGGCTATCAGGAGAAAGGCTTTTATCCACACCCAGGTAGGTTTCGTCCGATACAGGGATATGTACCACACCAAATACAGGCACACCCGCCTCCACCAAAGCTATATTGACGGTGAATTCGCCATTGCGCTGGATAAACTCCTTGGTACCATCAAGCGGGTCAATCAACCAATAGCGCTGCCAGCGGCGGCGCTCGCTAAACGGGGGTAATTCCGCCTCTTCGGACACAATAGGCACAGGCAAAAGCTGTGCAAGTGCCGCCACTATAAGATGGTGCGCCGCCAGATCGGCCGCCGTCACAGGCGAACCATCACCTTTAAGCTCCACCTTGGTCTGCTCCGCGGCATGGTAAATCCTGAGGATGGCATCGCCCGCAGCGCGCGCTGTGGCAATAAGCTGGGCAATAAATTCTGCATTAACCCGCAATCTGCTCACCTCGCTCCAGCCACTCACGCGCCAAAAATAATGCTGCAATGGTGCGGCCTTCACTGACCTCATCGCGCATGCACAGCTCCGCCAGTTGGGAAAAGGGGACCTCTTCCACTTCGATAGGTTCAGGCTCATCGCCTTCCAGACGCGCCGGGTATAAATCCTGGGCAATGATGATATTGATACCATGCTCCATATAAGAGGGAGACAAATACAGCTTTTTCAAAAAGGTCAGTTTGCGCGCCCCATACCCCACCTCTTCCTGCAGCTCGCGATTGGCCGCTGCCAGCAAGTCTTCCCCCATATCCACCGCACCTTTTGGGCAGGCCAAGTGGTAAGCGTGCAGCCCGGCAGCATATTCCCTTATCATAAGTAGGGTTTTGTCATTCAGGAACGGGACAATCAACACCGCCCCAGGCCCGCCACTGCACAGCTTCTCATAGGTTCGCTCAGCGCCGTTGCTAAAGCGCAGCTGGACTTCATCGACACGGAACAAACGGCTATGAATCACCGTTTGACGCTTTAATATCTCGGGTTTTATCGGCATACTGCCCTCTAAATGACTTCTTGCGGTTGCATATCCATGATTGACTGGAACACTATAGATACCGTTATGCTCGATATGGACGGTACCCTACTCGATTTGCATTTTGACAACTACTTTTGGCTGGAGCACCTGCCCAAGCGCTACGCTGAAATTCACAAGGTCGATTTTGCCAAAGCCACCCAGCAGCTCAGCGACTATATCAGCCAGCATGAAGGCACCTTGCAATGGTATTGTCTGGAATTCTGGTCAGAGGCGCTGAAGGTGGATATTCGCAGCCTTAAAGTGGAGATAAAACACAAAATCCAAATCAGGCCCCATGTTAAAGAATTTTTAACGCGCCTGCGCCAACATCGTAAAAAATGTTTGCTGGTCACCAATGCCCATCCCCAAAGCCTCTCATTAAAGCTTGAAGTGACCGCGATTGATCAGTATCTGGATATTATTATTTCCTCCCACGAATTGCAGCACCCCAAAGAGGCCCAGCAGTTCTGGCAGGCACTGCAAAAACGCGAGCACTTCGACCCGGATCGCACCCTGTTTGTCGACGATACCGTGCGTATCCTCAAATCTGCCCAGGATTTCGGCATCAAGCACTTGCTGGGCATCCACCAGCCCGACAGCCAGAAACAACGGTTAATGGATGAGTTTCCCGCCATTCACCATTTTGATGAAATTATGCCACCAGCGATTTAAGATGACGTTCAAACCCTACGAAGCCGACAAAGTCCGCCTCGATAAATGGCTCTGGGCCGCGCGCTTCTTTAAGACACGCGCCCTGGCCAAGCAGGCGATTGACGGTGGCAAAGTCCATTGCGATGGCCAGCGGGTCAAGCCCAGCAAAGACATCAGCGTGGGTATCACCCTGAGCATCCGCCAGGATCTCGACGAAAAAGTTGTTCTGGTGGAGGCCCTCTCCGATCAGCGGCGCGGTGCACCCGAAGCCGCCTTGCTCTACACTGAAACGGAAGCCAGCATAGCGGCGCGCGAAAAGCGCAGCGCTGAGCGCAAGGCGGGGCTCGCCAGTTTTATTGTCAGTGAACAGCGCCCCAACAAGAAACAGCGCCGTCAGATACACCGATTCCAGAGTATTAATAGCCTGCTGCATGACGATGATTAACCGCCGGAGGGATATTTGATGAAACCCTACCTATTCAATCTGATACTGATCACCTGCTATTTATTGGCCAGCGTGACCGCCTCCGCAGAAGTTTATCGCTGGACAGATAAAGACGGAAAACTCCGTTATAGTGACAAGAGGCCCAAAAAAGTAGCCGCTGAAGATATTACTGCAACCGTCAACAAACAGAATATTGATAACAGCGGTGATGAGCATAAAAAACTGGAAACCATTTTTCGCAAAGAAAACGATGCTGACCGAGCCTTCCAGGCAGAGCAGAATCGACCCTCCGCAGAAAAAATCGAACGCTGCGAAGCGGCGAAGGATAGGTTATTCAAACTGGAAGGACCTGTTAACTTTGTTGATAAAGAAGGCAAATCCGTAAAAGTCAGCGAGAAAGAGCGCGAGAGCCGTGCTGTCGAAATGAGAAAGTTCATCGCCGATAACTGTTAAAAATTGTTCGCAGGCTTCCAAAATAGAAAGTGCTCGCGATATCACCCCGTTCAACAGAAAGAAATATTATGCCTAGCAACGATTTACTACACCGTTTTATTTTTGATGATGCCGATATTCGCGGCGAACTGGTAACCCTGGGGTCAAGCTATCGCCAGGTATTGAGCCACAATAGCTATCCACCCGCTGTACAAAAATTACTGGGCGAATTTCTCGCGGCCATTGGCCTGCTTTCCAGTACCTTAAAATTTGATGGCAGCATTATTTTGCAGGCTCGCGGTGACGGCCCCATTTCCACCATTATGGCCGAGTGCAATCATCACAGCAGCTTGCGTGGCATTGTCCGCATGAATGAAACACTGCAACTGAATGAGTCGCTCGCAGAGACCGGCAGTTTGCAACAGCTGCTCGGCCAGGGCGTGCTGTTTATCACCATAGAGCCCAAGCGCGGCGAAAATTTCAGCGGCAAGCTGGAGCGCTACCAGGGCATAGTACCTATGGATTCAGAAAATCTGGCGGGCTGTCTTGAACATTATTTCCAACAATCCGAGCAACTTGCCACCCGCCTGTGGTTTACCGCCGACGGCGCCCATGCCAGCGGCCTGTTGATCCAGGCACTGCCGGAGCAGTTGAATACCAATCCCGAAGTCAACCAGGATCATTGGCAAACCATCAACACCTTGGCCGAGACCATTACCACCGAGGAGTTACTCGAACTGGATCACCCAACAATTTTGTATCGCCTTTTTCATGAACAGAATGTCCGCGTCTATGACCCCAGATCAGTGCACTTTGGCTGCAGCTGCTCGCGCGAGCGCAGTGCCAATGCGCTGGTCGCGCTGGGAAAGAACGAAGTGGAATCCCTATTGTTGGAAAAAGGTGAAATAAATATTGATTGCCAATTCTGCAACCAACATTATCACTTTACTGCCAGCGATGTGCGTCTGCTACTGGGCGGAGAGGTTTTACATTAATATTGGCTATCTGCATTCAGGATTTGCAGCCATGAAATTACGTCAGTGTGGTCTTTTATTTTCAACGCTTGCCTTAAGCGTACTGGCGCAGGCAGACGGCCTGGGCTACAGCTGTGAGCAAAGCAATTTAGCTGCAGCCAAGACCGAGCTGACAAAGAGTTCAAAAAAGCAATTGCCGGACGCCATAGCGCGCGCAGAAGATTTCTTGCAGCGCTGCAAGAATAGCGTTTTACCGCCCGCTGCAACCAGCACTCAGGCTGGCGACTATTATGGGCTGGTCAATCAGCTGATGGCCGCGCACTCAAAAACAGAAAATATCCCCGCCTGCATAACCCTCGGCACAGTCGCTACCAGCCTGTGGAATAGTCCTTATAAAACCCTGCAGGGCTCACCCGTTTACCAGGATCTGCAAAAGACCTTCGACAGCTGCAAAACAAAACGGGAAAAAAAGCTGGGCGAAAAATTTTCTGCCGAGCCATGTCCGCTGTTCGGCGCGGGGCACAAATACAGCAGCGCCGTAAAGGCACCGCCACAATGGCAACTCACTGCCAAGGGCACCGCCTGTTTGTATTTACACCCAGGCAAAAACAGAGCCATTCCTGAAGAGGAGGGCATTCGCCTCAGGGAGAACTCGCCCTACCTGATTCTGCTGACGAAGGAAGGTGACGATGTTTACGAGCGCTTTATCGATTTTCAGCAGGGCAGCCTGGCCAGCAAGGATCTGTGCCTGTCGGGGCGCATGGATAACATTGATTTTTTAGCCACCGCTGGCAAAAAAAACAATCCCCTGATCCGCATTCGCTCCTATGCCGAACACTGCCTGCGCGACAGCGCCGCGTTCGCCATTGATTTTGTATATAAAATTGACACTGAAGGACTGGTTGCGACAGACGAACTCTCGATAACCCTGCAGCCATAAATGCATAAGCTTTGTACTGACCATTGACGAATCACACAGACGCTAGAAAAAAGTCAAACAACATTTTCAACAATAGCAATTCACCATTTATTTATCAGGGAAAACAGTGATGGATATAAACGATAGATTACAAGGCTGCCTTGTCGGCCTGGCCTGTGGCGATGCCGTGGGAACCACCTTGGAATTCCGCAAGCGCGGCTCTTTTACCCCCATCAGCGATATGGTCGGCGGCGGACCTTTTAATTTGTTGCCAGGGCAGTGGACAGATGATACCTCCATGGCACTGTGCCTCGCCCACAGTCTTCTGTTAAAAAAAGAATTCGATCCCATTGACCAGATGAACCGTTACTGCGACTGGTATCACCACGGCTATATGAGCAGTACAGGAACCTGCTTTGATATAGGCGGGACCGTTAGACAGGCGCTCGATAACTATCTGCAAACCCAATATCCTTTCAGCGGTGCTGTCGATGACAGATCCTCGGGCAACGGATCACTGATGCGAATTGCCCCCATAGCGATTTTTTATCATAAGCAGCCAGAGCTACTGCTTAAATTTGCCGGCGAAAGTTCAAGGACAACCCATGGCTCTTCCGAGTGCATAGATTCCTGCCGCTATTTTGTCAGCCTTCTCGCTGCCGCCTTTACCGCGACCGATAAAGCCCAGCTGCTCGCCACACCCTACACGGCTATCTGTAAAAAAGTACTCGACATAACCCAGGGCAATTATCTCAGCAAGGCCTATGAAGAACTCACTGGCAGCGGCTATGTGATAGAGAGCCTGGAATCGGCGCTCTGGTGCTTCCACCATTCACATTCTTTTGCCGAAGCGATTCTCCTCGCTTCCAATATCGGCAATGACGCCGATACTACTGCGGCAATCTGCGGACAACTGGCGGGAGCTTTTTATGGATACCATGCAATTCCCGAGCATTGGCGAAAGAGATTATTTGAATGCGACGAAATAGCCGCTGTAGCTCTGCAACTGGCAGAGGTTTAACAACCTCCGCATAGCATGCGCTGTTACTTGCGGGCCACCATGATTACGCCGAGTAGCAAAAATACCGCACCCAACATCCGGCTGGCAGAAATTTCCAATTTAGGATAACCGAGCATACCGTACTGATCGTAAAGCAACGCTGCCAGCAATTGGCCGCAAACGACAGAAACGGTTAATGCCACGGCGCCAAGTTGCGGCACCAGATAAATGGTCATGGCAATGTTGAACGCGCCTAGAAATCCGCCCAGCCACGCCCACCAGGGAATGGCTGAGGCCTCTCGCCAGGAGGGCAAGGCTTCGCCCTGGATAAGCATAATTGCCCCCAGCAGCAGAGTGCCCACCAGAAAAGAAAAAAAAGCCGCCTGAATGGGAGAGGCCAGGGCGAGTCGCAGCTGAGCATTGATGCCTGCCTGGGAGGCGAGTGAAATACCCACCCCAATGGCCAATACAAACAATGCATAGCTCACTTCTTTCACAGCCCAGCCTCTTTTCTACCCGTTAAAATTTCCAGTTAGCCTGAACTCCGAGAAGATGAACATTTGCAGCAAATGTTCCCCGCAGATGATGGCCAGTCACCTTATCTCTATTGTCAATTGCTATCGAATCTACTTTGAGATAGGAGTAGCCAACATCCATCGAGACATCTGTAGAGAACGCATAATTAAAACCAGCACTGAGGCCGATGCGATCCTGATCGGGAATACGCGGGTTGGTAAATTCCGCAGCTGTTTGCGGCGCTTTATCAAAGCCAATACCAAAGCGCCAGATCCAGGGAGAGTTGGAGCTATGGCTGAAGCCAAGCGAATAGCGCAAGGAATCATCATAGTGTAACTGCAACTGATTAACGCTGCGTTGATTATTGCTGTTGATGATATTGACTGTTTGAATCTTGCTCCATTCTGTCCAGGCAATATCGCCGTGAATCTGCCAATGTTGTGTCAGCTGCTGGGAAATGCTCAGTGTCACTATCGAAGGTAGCTGCACTTTTGCTTCAACATCGCCAGCGAGTGCAGCCAATGAACCCGCACAAAGAGTTCCACTAGTGATAGCAGGCCCTTGACCAACCGGGTACCCGGCTCCAGGACTGCACATGGGATTTAACGAAAAACGGGCCGCGCCGCGCATATCAAATGAAGCTCCCTGCCGCCACACCAAGCCCAGGCTGGTGCTCTCGGAGGGCGCAAAATAGAAACTCACATTCGCACTCACATCACTGTCTTCACCGGTAATGATTGCACTGCTGTCGGTGGTCGGCGAAGGATTAATACCCAAGGTAGAATCCACCTGGCTTTCCAGGGTCACTGTTGCGCGCTGATAATCAACGCCCATACCCAGTGACCAGTGACGATTAATTTGCACCGCCAGCACCGCGCCCAGATTCACCACTTCCAATTCGCTGTTGGTGGCCAGATAGCGTCCCATCCAGGCATTGTCGTAGCGGCTGGCAAGTCCGAAAGGCGCATTCACACCCAGGCCGAAGGCTATCTCCTCAGAGATAGGCGTTACAAGATAGAGATTAGGTACATAACCTGTCTCATCCGTGGCACTGGTAATACCTTTGGTGTTGGAGCCGCTATCCTTAAATTTTGCTTCGGCAGCAATCGCATTGCCGCCGACACTGAACGAGGGAGCATCGAGTTGGGTAATGCCCGCCGGACTGAAAAAAACGCTGGTCGCATCGGAAACATCTGAAGCCGTTCCGGCGAAGGATTTGCCCAGCTGAGCCGGGCTCTGCTCAAGAATTTGAAATGATCCCGCATAACTGGCCAGTGGCAGTGACAAACCGGCACAGGCAATCAGCGTGGATAGAATAGTTTTGTTTTCCATGGTTACACTCTCCAGATAATAATAAAACGTCCTAGTGTAACAAATAATACTGGGATGTCTGTGGGTTAACACACAGGTAACGAGATGCGTCGATGAAATCTACTGATAAGGGCCATCGGCCCGATGTGGCTTGACAGGCGACGCCTGTTCGAGATAGTGCAAACCATTTGATCAAGCTTTCGCCATGATCGAAGGGCTGCAGAGAATTAACATTTTTCAGGGTTAGTCTACAACCTTCATTGTTATTTCACCGAGATAGCGAGCTTCAAGTCTCATTTCGTAAGGCCTTTCTTCAAGGGAATAATTTCATTGGCCTGACTGTATAGTGAGAGCATTGTCAATATCATCATGAAAGCAATTTGCCGATGCAATATAGAGTTCCGATTTTATTAACTAAAAGCTGTAACCTATGCCGATAAAACCACTGGCCTGGTACGTGGAGTCCAGCAGCGGACTATCTTCAAGCTTCTCATCGTAAAATTTGTAGGATAGATCGCCTATCAAATACCAGCGCCCCATCATATTCCAGATAAAAGTTGCACTGATTTCGGTATCCAATAAGCTGCCGGTAGCGAAGGCCGGACGAAAAGGGGTCGCAAGATCATCTGCTATACCAAAATAATAATTGGCAACTTTTTTATCGCTGTAGGTAAATGTCAGCGAGGGGATAAGGAGCAAGCTACCCAGATGCTGTGGCTTGGAAAAGCTCAATTCCGCCAATGCCCCTTTGTGCCCACCCGTGATATCGGCAAGCAAATTGATTTCTATTTGCAGCGCGTTGATATCGAACAGGAACTGGGTTCCCGCTTCCACAGTTACTTCGGTGTCCTCCAGACCAAGATAGAGATTCGAATCATGGTCGGCATCGCTGACCTGATAACCATCATCAGGATTGATTTTTATCATGGGAGAAAATGTGAAAGCAGCGTGACTATAGAGAGAATAGCCATGGCGCAGGCCTTTAAACCAGAAATGGCCATAGTTGCCAATAACAACGGGGATGACTTCTAGAGTCTGCGACTGGTCGCGATAAATATCAGACTCCTGCGCTAAGGCCAGGCTTACAATAAGCGGCAGCCCCCTGCCACTAGCACCCGTGTCTTTATAATTCTCCAGCACCGCTCCGTCGGCTGTTACTATAGCTTCGTACTCTTCCCCCAAAAACAGATATTCAATTTCATAGGCTCTTTTTCCATCGCGATACAATTCACGCAATTCCGTCGCCTTTGCCTCAGGGTGTAAGCGATCAACAATTTTTTGCGCTTCATCCTTACTTAAGGCGGCAGCATGGCAAGACGTCACCAGGGAAAAAACGGCTATCAAGTTGGCCAATGACTTCATCGTATGATTCCTTTATGATTTCCCGGCCATTGTAAATTTCACCGGGTGACAGAAAGGTGATAAGTCGATTGCTAAAACAAACTATTATCCAATAAGCCGGGCTCGCTATTATTAGAAATGCACCGTCAGAAAGCTGCCTAGACCACATTCGCTGCGAATTTCAAGCCTCCAGCCAGTTAATTCGCAAATTCGCTTGATAATATTCAAACCCAACCCTATTCCTTCACCGTGATAGGTTTCATAGGGTAGCAACAATCGATCAAGCGCCGACTGATCAAATCCTCTTCCCGTATCTGTAACCGAAATAAATTCCTTAGTTGCCTGTAGAGTGACATTGCCTTTATCTGTGTACTGAAAGGCATTTCTAAGAATATTATCTACAACCACTAGCAATAAATCATGAGGCAGGTTAACGGCGATATGCTCATCTATCATATTGATGACCACCACATCCTTACCCTCAATGAGATAGCTGTTGCGCTCAATTGATGCCTTTATCAGCGCGAACAAATTGGTCTCGGCAGCGGCTGTGCTGGGAATATTTTCCCGGCCAATAAGCATAAAAGTATCGATCAGATGGATCATATCGCGATTGGCATCGCCTATCCTTCCCAGGACTTCGCGCAGCTTGGGATCACCTTTTTCGGTAAGATGCATCGCCAGCTCCAGAGCAATCTGACTGCTGGTTACCGGTGTGCGCAATTCATGGCTGACATCGCGCGAGAAAGCTTTTTCCCTATCGATAAAACCGCCGATGCGTGTCATAAGGTCATTGATTTTGATGGCCAATACGCCCACTTCATCGGGGTAATAGCTATTCAATTTGCTGCCGACACTGGCCTTGGCAACATCGTGTGTCAATTGCGTCAGTGGGGCTATAACTTTTCGCGAAATAGCAAATCCCAGCAGGCTCGCCACCAACATGAAAACCAGTAATAGTATAAACAAACCAAAATAAGTCCCCTGCGCAGCCCAGACTTCGCTGATATTGTATGCGCTTATATCCACAACATAGTAAAAAAAATGCTGATCCTTCGCACCTGCGGGCAGGGGTATTTTGACGATGTGAAAACTGCTCTTCGCAAAGCGAACTTCAAAAATTTCAAATCGATTTTTATCTGCGCGCGATATGTGCGAAACATCGGGCCAGTTTTCCAAGGTAAAGGTCTGTGAATTCTTGGGCAGTTGTTTTACCGAGCCCTGCTGGAGGTGGCCTATTACATCCGCATCCATACCCACTATGATATTTTTGCTTGCCAACAGGCTATTGCGCTCTTGCTGGGAACCCTGAACATATTCATGGAACTTGCCTTCAGCAACGCGTGCTATGTACCAGTTGAATAATTCATCATCACTGATTTTAAGCACGAGCAGCCCGCTCAAGGTGTAGCACAGAGTTGTTATCAGCGTGAAAGCAACATAACCGGCAATAATGCGGAAACGCAAACTCTTGGAGATTTTCATTTTATTGCCATCCGAAAGCCCTGGCCTTGCACTGTGTGGAGTAAAGGCGTGGAGAATGGCTTATCGATTTCTTGTCGCAAGCGATAAATATGGCTCTTCAGCGAATCACTATCGGGAAACTCATCCGCCCAGAGTTCGTGGGTGAGGGTCTCTCGGCTGACGACGGCCGGTGCATTTTTCATTAACACCACCAGCAGCTTGAAACAATTTTTGGTCAGGGAGATGGATTTTCCCTCGCGCTCGACTTCGCAGGTATCGAGATTGACCTGCAGTGAACCCAATTGCAGCAGCAGTGAACTGGAACCCTTGCAGCGCTGGTAGATGGCTTCTATTCTCGCCTTAAGCTCTTCCAGTTTAAAAGGCTTGACCAGATAGTCATCGCCGCCTGCCGAAAATCCTATCAATTTGTCTTGCAGAGTATCGCGCGCGGTCAAAAATATAACGCCGGGATTTTTACTGTTGCTTTTTCGCAGCGTTTTGCACAAATCCAAGCCGTTCATATGCGGCATTGAGATGTCCAGAATATAGATGTCATAGACATTTTTTCTTGCCAACTCCAGACCGGATAGACCATCGTAGGCAAAGTCACACACATATCCAAACAGGGTAAAGTATTCTGCAATACTCTTAGTAATTGCCCGTGCGTCTTCTACAATTAGAATTCTCAATATTGCATCTCCCTTGGCAAGAAACCCATGAAAAATATTCTAGGGAACCTCTGAAAAATTACCGCCCGCAAAGCAGAACTCTCGCCATAGCTACACAGGAAATCTATTTATAACCCAAGCCAGATCCTAGCCCTGCTCCAGCGCGATAGGAAAATGAATTCTACCGCTGCAATAACCAATAATGACAGCCCCAATGCTGGCAATAGAATGGCCGAAAGCAGAATTATCATGGCAAACCCAAAACCTATTTTGGCATTGGTCGGAGCAGGTGGTGCACCCAAGCAGTTAGCCGGTGCGCGTTTTCGCCAGAGAATAAATCCTGCAATACTCATTAGAATCAATCCCAGGGCGGTGAGCAGCCCCAGCAACTGGTTCAACCAGCCAAAGAGTTGCCCTTCATGCGCCGCTATACCTATGCCTATCACCTGGTCGAGCTTATCGCGCCCCGAAAATTCCTGTTTGCTGACCACTGCACCGGTATAGGGATCCATCTCCACATCCGCGCGCAGTGTGCGATTTTGCGCGGTGGAATTTACACTCCAATTCACTGCGCTGGTTTTCATCCAGAAACTCGCCTTGGACGAGGGTGGGCTGATTAATACTGGATGGGCTAAATGCAGTTGCTGTGCATTTTTAACAATCAGCTCCAGCGATACCTTTGCCATTGTCGAGGTTGATTGCGCCTGAGCAGCGGGCTTGGTTTCAGCGGCGACCTCGTGATGGTGTTGGCCCGCGATATTCCAATCCTGTACCTTGGGCGCACTGCCGAGCTGCCGCACTTCTTTTAGCGCGCTGCCCCACACCAGCGCCCAGGGCAGGCCAGAAACCAATAGAAACAATACCAGTAAAGAAATCCAAAAACCTATAACGCTGTGCAGATCACGCCAAAAAATCCGGCTCGGCCCCGCAAGCCGCGGATAGAGAACACCCGCCAAACCCTTGCTGTTTCGCGGCCACCATAAATACAAACCGGTCAACACCAATACAATTGCCCAGCAGGCCGCCAGTTCCACCAGCACGGCTCCCACCTTGCCCAGCAATAATTCACCGTGGATATCATGCACAATGCGCAGAAGCTGCCGCTGTTCATTGCGGATATTGAGAATCTCCAGCGTTTGCGGATGTACAGTGACACGATATTTTTCGCTGCCTTGATTGACCAGGATATGCACCGCCTGAAAGGGTTCGCGCGGCAACTCGTAACTGGAGAAGCGCCCACTGGGAAGGCTGGCGATAGCCGCTGCAACCTGTTGATCTGCCGAGGCAAGCTCTCCAGTTATGGAGAGATGACGATAGGGCGCATCATTGAAAGCATCAATCTGCGGTTTGAATAAATAGATAGCACCAGTCAGCGATAGGATAAGGACAAAAGGAATAGCAAAAATGCCAGCGCCACAGCAGGCGATATAGAAATTTCGCATTTTTGTTAGCGGATTCATCAATCGATTCCGGCGCGCGCCCCAGGTTTTCCATATCATATCCAATAGAATAAAAAGCAACAGGCTATTTTACGCATGGCTGAGGAAACTGAAAATGCGACATATTGCCGCACCCTTTATAACTTTGTCTCGGGAGCCGATGAAAAAGACTTTATTGACTCTTATGAGCAACCTTGTGGGCATGAAGCTCCCAATTCTGACCATCGAAATCGACAATAGTGACTTTCTCAGGTGCAGTTTTTAAGCATCTGATATTGACATCGACCCCATCTGGATTCGAACGCGGTATGTAAAAAGATTTTACCCCACAAATTCTGCAGAACTTATGCTGAGCCACGCCACTGTTAAAGGTATAGGTAGTAAGCTGCTCTTCGCCGCTGAGCAGGCGAAAATGCCTCTTCGCCACAATCAGGTGAAGAAAGCCCGTCATCTGGCAAATTGAACAGTTACAATTTTCAACCTCCACCTCATCGCCTGCTTCCACTTCAAAACTAACCGCGCCGCAATGGCAAGAACCTTGATAGATCACACTGCAATACCTTTATTAGCCAGGGAATAATCTATTCTGCCATAAATAAATATGCTTGGCGGTAGAGCTTGCGCATGCAAGCTACACAACAGAACTTTATTATGGGTCTTCTTCGCCGTGCCGAGGCAAAGCAATGGACGCGATCGCCGCCAGAGCAATAAACGCGGCAGATACCCAAAGGCACGAGGTCAAACCGCCGAGCTGGTAAACCCAACCCGAAAGCAAGGCCCCTAACAAGCGCCCCATGGCATTGGCCATATAGTAAAAACCCACATCCAGCGATACACCATCTTCCCTCGCGTAGCTTACAATCAGATAACTGTGAATCGCTGAATTTATGGCAAAAAATAGTCCAAATAGAAGCAGTCCCGCAATCAATGCCGCAGCAATGGGTGCATCCATATAAAATATTGCAGCAACACCACCCGTCACTATCGCCAGCACCAGTGCCCAGGCAAAGGCTGCACGGCCATCGGGTGTCGCAATAGCGGCAAACCGGAAAAAATAAGGCACCAGCGACTGGACAACGCCATAGCCAATCACCCAGCAGGCGAGAAATCCACCCACCCACCAGAAATTCCATTGCAACTGGCTGGCGAGAAATACTGGCAGGGCAACCACAAACCAGACATCGCGCGCAGCAAATAAAAACAGGCGCGCAGCCGACAAAATATTAATGGCGCGGCTTTTGGAAAACAGCTGCCGAAATTTGGGTTTGCTTTTGGCCCTGCCCAGATCCTGCTTTAAAAGGAATAAACTCAACAGCCACACGCAGGCGAGCGTCAAAGCCATCAACAGCACCGCTGCCTGAAAGCCCCAGGCGACCAGCAAAACCCCACCCAGAAAAAAGCCAACCCCTTTAAGCGCATTTTTGGAGCCCGTAAGCATGGCGACCCACGTAAATAATTTGCCCTGTTGCCCAGGTTCCAACAATAATTTAATGGCGCTCTTCGCGCTCATTTTATTCAAATCCTTGGCGATACCCGAGAGCGCCTGCGCAGCCATCACCCAGGGGATGGTCAAGGCAGTGGAGGGTACCACCAACATCAACAGAGCAATCACCTGCAGTATCAAGCCGAGGTTCATAGTGCGATTTAGCCCAAGCCATGCGCCCAGGTAGCCACCTACGAGATTGGTAACAACACCAAAGAATTCATAGAACAAAAACAGACTGGCAATCTGCAGAGGGCTGAATCCCAGCTGATGAAAGTGCAGTACCACCAGCATGCGCAGCGCGCCGTCGGTCAAGGTAAATGCCCAGTAATTACCTGTCACCAGGACATACTGCCTAAGCTGGTTATTATGTGTCGACATGATTATTGGTCGGCCCTGCCAACATAGCGAGCAAGCTCCGCCGTACGGTTTGCGTAGCCCCACTCATTATCGTACCAGGCGTAGATTTTTACCTGGGTGTCATTGGTCACCAGGGTCGATAGGGCATCCACAATCGCCGAGCGGGGATCGCCGCAGTAATCGCTGGAGACCAGAGGGCGCTCTTCATAGCCCAAGATATCTTTCAGCTGGTTTTCGCTGGCCTCGCGCAAAAAATTATTGACCTCCGCCACCGAAGTGGGACGCTCAACTTCAAATACGCAGTCGGTCAGCGACGCATTCGCCAGAGGCACACGCACAGCGTGCCCGTTCAAACGACCGCGCAGTTCGGGAAATATTTCCGCAATCGCAGTGGCCGAGCCTGTGGTGGTGGGAATCAGATTGGAACCCGATGCACGGGCACGCCGCAGATCTTTGTGAGGCTGGTCGAGAATGGATTGGGTATTGGTCAGGTTGTGAAGAGTGGTAATGGACCCGTGGCGAATCCCCAATTTTTCATGAATAACCTTAACCACAGGCGCGAGACAGTTAGTCGTGCAGGAAGCTGCGGTGACAATACTGTGCTGTCGGGCAGAAAAAATTTGCTGATTGACGCCCATCACAATATTAACCGCCCCCGGCTCTTTTACCGGTGCACTGACCACTACACGCTTTACGCCTTGATCCAGATAGGCCTGCAATAGAGCGACGGATTTCATCTTGCCACTGGCTTCAATGACCAGGTCACACGCAGACCAATCTGTTTCGGCAATGGTGTTATGAGCAGTCACTTTTATTGGCTGCCCATTAATAAGAAGCCTCTCATTTTCTGCCCGCACATCCTCCTTCCAAATGCCCTGGACAGAATCGAACTTGAGCAAATGCGCAAAGGTTTGTGCATCTGCGCCAGGATCGTTGATCTGTACAAATTCAAACTCTGGCCAGTGCCAGGAAGCGCGCAATAGCAAGCGCCCAATACGGCCAAAACCGTTAATGCCCATTTTGATTTTTTTCATAAAAAAATCCTGGAGAAGATAATTAACAACAAGATTTGGCGCGCTCTGGGCGCCCATCCATCGCACACAGGTGCTTGAGGTTTGCCTTGATATAGCCCTGATTGGCCAGGGTGGTTTCTGCCAGTATGGTTTTGGCCCATAGCGGTAGCTCAGGATTGAGCCTGTAGTAAATCCACTGCCCCTGACGCCGGTCCAGAACAATCCCTTGCTCGCGCAACAGCGCCAGATGCCGGGAAATCTTCGGCTGGATCTCCTGCAGCGCCTCCACCAGTTCACAAACGCATAACTCGCCCTCTGATTGCAGCAAAATCAAGGACTTAAGCCGAGTTTCATCGGCCAGGCATTTGAAAAATGACAAAGGATCGAACATAGCCAGCTCCGGATAAATACATACGAAAATTAATATATATTAATTTTCGTATGTATTCAAACAACTTTAGATTGTATCTACAGAAGAGCAGTACCAAAGGAGTAAATACCTAGGCGGAAAATGATTTAAATTTTTCGATCAACCAGATAATCAACAATGAATGCAAAAGGCTGCAGCCAATAAACATCAAATAATGCAGATAACTCAAAGGCTTCTCCGCAATTAACAGGCAAAATGTCAAGACCACTGCCGAAACACAGCAGGGAAAGCTGATATAGAAGGGGAAATTGATGGAGCGCATTAAATAATACAAAGGAAGTATAAAAATAAAATAGATAGGAAAACCTGCAACAGCAAATATTGCCCCCAGCTGATAACATTTTTTAAAATCAAACGCCCTGTTTTGCAGATGTGCCTCCACCAATTCCGAAAGGAAAATAATAAAAAGTGGAACCAGGATAATAGTTATTACAAATGCGGCGACAACCTGCCACCCGCAAAATTTTACAGCCAAAAGGAGTGGAATCACAAAAAAAGCAATGGAAAACAAAACATTCATCATTTATTTTCTATAGAAAGATTTCCTATTGTAAGGCACTTTGCCAAGGTTGCAATTGGAATTATTGGCTTGGCTTTATTAGGGTTTTTCGCAACTCCGTTGGTGTTACCCCAAACAGCTGCTTAAACTGGTGGGTAAAGCGCGATTGCGATTGATATCCACAGCGCTCTGAAATACGCCCTATATGTTCGCGACTCGTTTGCACCAAGTGAAGTGCATAGCCCAACTTTGTGCGATTTTTGATAAGCTGAACACTGCTTCCCTCAGCCTTGAGCCTTCGTCGCAAGGTGGATTCACTCATGGCCAGGTGCGCAGCCAGGCGTTCCGCACTCCAGTCATCCGAAAGATTGTCATGAATGATTTTATATATTTGATGGCTGATGCTCGGCGGTTCCGCGATGGAACGCACTTCTGTGTAACCCATTTGATAAATAAGTTGAAGAATCTCCCTTTTCCTGAATTCCAATGCTGACGAAGGCGAAACAATAGCCCATTCGAGATATTGCTGTAGTGCTTTTTCTAAAACAGGATTTATGTCACCCTGAAAATGTTTTTTCTTGCTGCCGGCTTTTTCCTTGAATTGATGAAAATCAGAATAATCGAACTCTATTAACACGGCGAAATACTCCTCATCCTCAGGAATATTCCGCATATCTATTGTGGAGCTATTAGCTAGGAAGACAAAAGTTCCCGCAGGGCATACAACATCATTTCCGCTGCCGATTTTTTTTACGCCAGACAAAATAAATATCAACAGTGGCTTGATAATAGGAACATTGGCAATACGCTGCTCTTTCGCTGAGGCATAGACTGCAAATGGCAAGTTATCCCTCAATTGTGAGTTTTCTCTTGCTATTTCTATTAGTGTTGAGGATTCTTTCATGGATGTATTGAAAAAAGCTGATTACCGTTAAGGACATTATAAGTATCCAACCCCGAATCTTACCCGCTTAACACAAAGCTGCGCAATTTATACTGAATTATTTTCCTGTACTACGGGTTGTAATACAGGAAAATAGCATTGGAAATGTAAACCGAAATTAATCCCGCTTATACAATGCCTCTATGGTGCTTGATCCCAAAGAATTAGCGCGCACCATATAACCCGTAAGAGCACCCGATGCACCTTCCGGCAAGTCAAGCTTTTTAGACAGCGCGTAGACAGTAAACTGATAGCGATGAACGCCATGTCCTTTAGGTGGACATGCCCCGCCAAAACCCATCACACCATAATCGTTTTTAACATTGGTACTGCCTGCAGGAGTTAAGTTCTTGCTTAAATCCCCAGCGCCGGAAGTCAGAGAGGTCACATTCTTGGGAATATTCACCAACTGCCAATGCCACCAACCACTGCCAGTGGGAGCATCCGGATCATAGACCGAAATCGCAAACGCCTCTGTTCCCTCGGGAGCACCAGTCCAGGAGAGTTGCGGCGATAAATTGCGGCCACTGCATCCAAACCCCTGAAACTCCTGAGCAGCGCTCATAAATTTCCCTTGCGCGATTTCCGTACTGCTCAGCTTGAATGTATCTGCCATAACAGAAGCCGATAGCAGCAGGGATAATGGAAAAACCAATTTACTGAATAAACAATTCACTACAACCTCCACGGCTTTTTTAGGTTGGATTTATCATAGCTTTTTCCACAAAAAACATTAGTTAGAAAACGGTCAAATTTACGCCTTAAACAGTCAAATAACACAGATACCCCTTAATCCCTGCGACTAAGGGGTCATCGACAATAGTGTTTGAAAATTTGGCAGGGCGGTCAGCGCAACAATTCTGCCTAAGGCGAACTAGAATAAGCCAATTGATAGCAACTGCACAAAGCCTTGCCCAATATCTATACCTTAAGCCACCATCCTGCGACAGCTTTCAGCACAGGTACGACATATCCTGACGCATTCGTCCATATCGCCAATTTGCTCGCAACTACGGGCGCAGGCTTCACAGATATCTGCACAAGCCTTGCAAAGATGGTGACTGAACTGAGAGCCACTCAGTTGCAGACAAGCACAGGTCTCGCAGACTTTGGCGCAATTCAGCATAAGTTTGAAATGCTCCGGCTCAAGATGCTTGCCGCCTGCAGGTAAGCATTGATTCATGGCGGTTGCAAAACAGATCTCGCTACAGCGGAAACAATTATCGATACACTCCTGATCAATCATTTTGCGTGACATAGCAGTTTCTCCTTGGAAAGTTGTTGGCTACAAGTTTGTTTTAACTCTTCAGCTTGTAGTCAACCGTGCGTTGTCACACATAGTTTTATGATGTGCCAATTTTCAAGGAGTTATTAAACCGGCTTTAAAACACAGCGATCAGCGATGTAAAAGAATACTGTCGTGTCTAAAATATATGTATTGACAGCACAGTCGTTTGTTAGAGTTTTACTTCTGATGATTGAATTATTGATGCATATTCGTTTTCTAAATTTGCCAATGACATAGCATGAACTTCTTCAGCAGTTCTTTCTCTACCAAAATAATCCATTTTTGAAAAAGCAAAACAGGCATCTTCAATAACAGTTACCGAAAAGCCTTTACAAGCCCCCGTTCTCACCGTTGCCTCTACAGAATTATTAGTAGACGCACCTACAACAATTATAGATTTTAAGCCTTTCTCCTTAAGTAAGACTTCCAGATTTGTGTTTGAAAATGTGCAAGGAGTTTTCTTTTCTATCATTACTTCATTAAGTAAAGGAAAAAATCCTGGCTTGAATTCAAAGCCTTCTTGTTCAGGCCAAAAAACAGATTCAGGATCTGCAGAGCTATGCTTTATATGAAATATAGGCCAACCCAATTTTCTCCACTGCGACAGTAGGTTAAGCATCACTGATTCAGCGCCTTGATTATTGCGATAGCCAAGCTTTGGACTAGCAATGCCTTTTTGCTGATCGATGATGATGAGAGCTGTCATATTTTTAATGTTCATACAAAACTTGCTCTTACTGCTAAAAAATAAACTGAGGTTTCAAAGTAATGACCACTAAGCAATAAATCCTCAAATCGAAAGATACGATTCTAGCGCTCAATTTCAGCCACACAATTTGGAAAATCATGCAACTACACATATAATTCTTATTCCAGAGCGGACTGCAAGGATTATTTTTTATTAAAAAGATCTTGTATAATTTTTGCTTGAAATACAGCTGCTTCAGCTAATTTTTTTGGTGAAGCCCCGTCTTTTCTTGGCAAATCTGGATTTGCTCCTGCAGCCAATAACATTTCAACGATATTGTAATGTCCATTTTTTACAGCCAT